>NZ_NKIS01000021.1:0-34645 GCF_002278815.1 Novosphingobium sp. PASSN1
GCTTTCCGGCAGGGATCAAGTGGACCACCGTCGCCAAGGCCGCTGGCCCGGTGAAGTACATCGTCTGCAATGCGGACGAAGGTGACAGTGCAACTTTCGCGGACCGGATGGTGATGGAAGGCGATCCCTTCATGCTGATCGAGGGCATGGCCATCGCCGGCCACGCGGTCGGCGCGGGCAAGGGCTATATCTACGTCCGCAGCGAATACCCGCACGCGATTGCCAAGCTGAACGCGGCCATCGCGCTCGCCGTGCCGCACATCGCGCCGTTTGAGGTCGAAGTCCGCGTCGGCGCGGGGGCTTATGTCTGCGGCGAGGAAACCTCGCTGCTCAACAGCCTCGAAGGCAAGCGCGGCGAAGTGCGCGCCAAGCCGCCGCTTCCGGCGCTCGAAGGCCTGTTCGGCAAGCCTACCGTGGTCAACAACGTGCTGACCCTCGCCGCCGTTCCGTGGATTCTGGCGAATGGCGGCCAAGCTTACGCAGACGTCGGTTTCGGACGTTCGCGCGGCACGATGCCGATCCAGCTGGCGGGCAACGTGAAGCACGGCGGGCTGTTCGAAGTCGGTTTCGGCATCACGCTGGGTGAACTGGTGAACGACATCGGCGGTGGCACTGCCTCCGGTCGTCCGGTGCGCGCCGTGCAGGTTGGCGGGCCGCTTGGGGCCTATCACCCGCCTGCGGATTATGCGCTCCACTTCGATTATGAGTGCTTTGCCGAAGCCGAAGGCTTGATCGGTCACGCCGGTCTGACGGTGTTCGACGATACGGCGGACATGAGCGCGCAGGCGCGCTTCGCGATGAGCTTCTGCGCGGCGGAATCGTGCGGCAAGTGCACCCCCTGCCGCATCGGCAGCACGCGCGGCGTCGAACTGATCGACCGCATCCGCGCCCGCAGAGGTACTGACATTGGCCGCGCTGCCGACAAGGTCGAAACACTCCCCCAGATGCACAACGCCCGCAAGGCCCCGCGCACTTTGGGTGACGAGATCGAGCTGCTCGAAGACTTGTGCGAGACGATGAAGTTCGGCTCGCTCTGCGCGCTGGGCGGCTTCACGCCTTATCCGGTGCTTTCGGCGCTGAAGCACTGGCCCGAGGATTTCGGGGTTGCCGTGCCCGATCAGGAAGCCGCCGAGTGATCCTCGGCGCGGTCCTCGCAGGCGGGCAGTCCTCGCGCTTCGGCAGCGACAAGGCGTTGGCCGCGCTCGGTGGACAGACGTTGCTTGCACGTGCGGTGGCCTCGCTCGAAGCGCAGTGCGACGACGTAATCGTGGTCGGTCGCGGCGATGTTCCTGATCGCCCGCGCGCCGGAATGGGACCACTCGGCGGGATCAACGCCGCATTGCATCAGGCGCAGGCGCAGGGCTATGCCAGTGTGCTGACCTGCGGGGTCGATTGCGGCGGTCTCGGCTCCGAAACCCGGGCCGAACTCACTCCTGCGCCCGCCTACGTGGCCGACCAGCCGGTGATCGGCCTCTGGCCCGTGAGCGCCGCCCCCGCGCTGGACGCTTTCCTCGCCACCGATACCAAGCATTCGATGCGCGCTTTCGCCGAAATGATCGGTGCGCGCCCGGTGACTCTCTCGGCGAAAACCGCCAATATCAACACGCGCGAAGACCTTGTGTCCGCGCAGGAGCAGCATGATGGACACTGAACGCGAAACCTATCGCCCCCAGCCCGATTTCGGCACGCCCGAAGTTCGCGGCGCCGCGACGGTCACGCTCAACATCGACGGGCGCGAGGTTTCCGTCGCGCCGGGCACTACCGTCATGCGCGCTGCCGCCGTCTCTGGCGGTTCGATTCCGAAGCTCTGCGCGACGGACAGCGTGAAGCAGTTTGGCTCGTGCCGCCTCTGCCTTGTCGAGATCGACGGGATGCGTGGCACACCTGCCAGCTGCACTACGCTCGTGTCCGAAGGCATGAAGGTCCATACCCAGACCAAGAAGCTGGAAAAGCTGCGGCGCGGGGTGATGGAACTCTACATCTCCGATCACCCGCTCGACTGCCTCACTTGCAGCGCCAACAACGATTGCGAGTTGCAGGATCAGGCCGCCGCCGTGGGTCTGCGCGATGTGCGCTATGGCTTTGAGGGCGCAAACAACCTCGCCCAGCCGATGGACATTTCGAACCCCTACTTCGATTTCGATCCGTCGAAGTGCATCATGTGCTCACGCTGCGTGCGCGCCTGCGATGAAGTGCAGGGTACTCTTGCGCTCACCATCGAAGGCCGGGGTTTTGACAGCAAGGTGAGCGCGGGCCTCGCGTCCGACAGCTTCCTTTCGTCCGAATGTGTCTCGTGCGGCGCCTGCGTGCAGGCCTGCCCCACCGCGACGTTGCAGGAAAAGGCCGTCAAGGAAATCGGCAAGCCCGAGCGCGCCGTGGTCACCACTTGCGCCTACTGCGGCGTCGGCTGCACCTTCCGCGCCGAAACGCGCGGGGAAGAAGTCGTGCGCATGGTGCCGTGGAAGGACGGCAAGGCCAATCGCGGCCACTCCTGCGTCAAGGGCCGCTTCGCCTGGGGTTATGCCCAGCATCAGGAGCGCGTGCTTTCGCCGATGATCCGCGCCTCGATCGACGAACCCTGGCAGGAAGTCAGCTGGGACGAAGCCATCGCCCACACCGCCAGCGAACTGAAGCGCATCTCGGCCAAGTACGGCCGCAACGCGCTGGGCGGCATCACCTCCAGCCGCTGCACCAACGAGGAAACCTTCCTCGTCCAGAAGCTCGTCCGCGCCGGGTTCGGCACCAACAACGTGGATACCTGCGCACGCGTGTGCCACTCGCCGACGGGCTACGGCCTCAAGACCACGTTCGGCACATCGGCGGGCACGCAGGATTTCGATTCGGTCGAAGACAGCGATGTGATCCTCGTGATTGGCGCCAACCCGACTGACGGCCACCCCGTCTTCGCCAGCCGGATGAAGCGCCGCTTGCGGCAGGGCGCGAAGCTCATCGTCATCGATCCGCGCCGCACCGATCTGGTCCGCAGCCCGCACATCAGCGCCGATTTCCACCTGCCGCTGCGCCCGGGCACCAATGTCGCGGTGCTGACCGCGCTGGCGCACGTGATCGTCACCGAAGGCTTGGCCGATGAAGCCTTCGTGCGCGAGCGCTGCGATTGGGAAGAATACCGCCACTGGGCCGATTTCGTCAGCCTTGATCGCAACAGCCCCGAATTCCTTGAACCGGTCACCGGCGTTCCCGCCGCTGACCTGCGCGGCGCGGCCCGCCTGTTCGCCAAGGGCGGGAACGGGGCCATTTATTACGGCCTTGGCGTCACCGAACACAGCCAGGGCTCGTCCACCGTCATGGCCATTGCCAACCTCGCGATGGCGACGGGCAATATCGGCCGCCGCGGTGTCGGCGTGAACCCCCTGCGCGGCCAGAACAACGTGCAGGGCGCCTGCGACATGGGCAGCTTCCCGCATGAATTGTCCGGCTACCGCCACGTTTCGGATGCCGGTGCCCGCGCGCTGTTCGAAGCAGAATGGGGCGTAGCCATTGATCCCGAACCGGGCCTGCGCATCCCCAACATGCTCGATGCCGCGACCGATGGCCTGTTCAAGGCGATTTACATCCAGGGCGAGGATATCCTCCAGTCCGACCCGGACACCAAGCACGTGGCGGCGGGCCTTGCCGCGATGGAATGCGTGATCGTGCAGGACCTGTTCCTGAATGAGACCGCCAACTACGCGCACGTGTTCCTGCCCGGCTCCACGTTCCTCGAAAAGAACGGCACCTTCACCAACGCCGAACGCCGCATCCAGCCGGTGCGCAAGGTGATGGAGCCCAAGAATGGCTACGAGGACTGGCAGATCACCCAGCTCATGGCGCAGGCGATGGGGCTGGACTGGAACTACACCCACCCGCGCGAGATCATGGACGAGATCGCCCGCCTTACGCCGACGTTCGCGGGCGTCAGCTTTGCCCGGCTCGATGCCGAAGGCTCGCTGCAGTGGCCGGTGAACGATGCCGCCCCTGATGGCTCGCCGATCATGCACATCGATGGCTTCGTGCGCGGCAAGGGCAAGTTCGTGGTGACGGACTACGTGCCAACCGACGAGCGCACCGGCCCGCGCTTCCCGCTGCTGCTCACAACGGGCCGCATCCTCAGCCAGTACAACGTTGGCGCGCAGACCCGCCGCACCGCCAATGTCGTGTGGCACGAGGAAGACCTCCTCGAAATCCACCCGACCGATGCCGAAAACCGCGGCATCAAGTCGGGCGACTGGGTGCGCCTTGTCAGCCGTTCGGGCGAGACGACCTTGCGCGCCACGGTGACCGACCGTGTTGCGCCGGGCGTGGTCTACACCACCTTCCACCACCCTGCGACGCAGGCCAACGTGGTCACCACCGACTTTTCGGACTGGGCGACCAATTGCCCCGAATACAAGGTGACGGCGGTGCAGATCACCCCGTCCAATGGCCCAACCGACTGGCAGGAGGAATACGAGGCGCAGGCCGCGCGCTCGCGCCGGATCAAGGGGCATGAAGGTGCGATGGAGCCAGCAGAATGAGCGCGCACACCACCGAAAAGCTGATCTACATGGCGAACCAGATCGCCAGGAACGTGACGCATGAGGCCGACCCCGTCGCGATGATCGCGGACCATATCCATGCCTTCTGGTCGGTGCGGATGAAGGCGGATGTGTTTGCCGTGCTGGACGGACCGGCAGGCGCGGCGCTCGATCCGGTGGCCCGCGCGGCGCTGGAACGGCTCGCCGCGCATGCAGGCTGAGGCGCCAGAAACGGCTGCGGTCCCGCATCAGTACGTCGAACATTTCGCCGATGGCCGCCCGTCTGCCCCGCGCGAGCGGCTGCTGGCGATCGAAGCCCCGGTTGCCATCGAGATCAACGGCCTCGGCTATGCGGTGATGATGGCCACCCCGGCAGACCTTGGCGACTATGCCTTGGGCTTCTGCCTCTCGGAACAGCTGATTGCTTCGCCTGCGCAGCTCTTGTTCGCGCAGGCCAGCGAAGTCCCCGCAGGCGGCTGGATGCTGCGAATCCAGCTCGCGGCCGATGATGCCGCCCCGCTGATGGAACGCGCGCGGCTGCGCCTGTCTGAAGGCAGCTGTGGCCTGTGCGGGATCGAGAGCCTGGAGCAGGTCATGCGCCCGCTCCCGCCGGTCACTGCGCGGCTCGATGTGCATGACGCCGCGATCTTCCGTGCAGTGTCTGCGCTGCCCGATCTCCAGCCGCTGGGCCGCGCCACCCGAGCCGTCCACGCCGCCGCGTTTTGCGATCCTGATGGGTCCGTGCGGCTGGTGCGCGAGGATGTCGGCCGCCACAACGCGCTCGACAAGTTGCTCGGCGCGATGGCGCAGGCTGGCCTCGGGGCGGGGGATGGCTTCATCGTCCTCACCGCGCGGTGCAGCTTCGAACTGGTGCAGAAGGCAGTGCTGGCAGGTTGCCCGCTGCTGGTCACGATTTCCGCCGCCTCAACTCTCGCAATGCAGCAGGCTGCCGCGCATGGGCTGCGGTTGGTGTCGCTGGCGCGGGGCGACAGCTTCCTGACTGATTGATCGCATTTACGATTCGTGTGCCGCTCCTCTAAGGTACGCGGCGATGACCGATGTCCCGGCGAAAAGCCGCTTCAGCGAAAGCCCCGCGCTCAGCCCCCGTACCCGCGCGTGGCTGCTGCTGGCGGTGGGCGTGCTGCATTTGGGCCTTGGTTTCGCCATCGCGACGGGCCTTGCCGGCAGCGCGATCACGCTCATTCAGAACGCCGCCACCGCCGCCTATTCCGTGCCGCTAGATCCGCCGCCCCCGTCGCCGCCACCCGCCAACCCGGTCCCGACCCCCGAACCGGCAGGTGCCGAAGGTTCCGCTGCGAAGCAAGCCAAGCCAAAGCCCGTTGCCGCCGCGCCCGCGCGCATTCCCACAAAGGCGATGACCGCTGCCCCGGCCGCCTCAACCGGCGATGCCACGAAATCGGGCGCAACCAGCGCGGGCACTGGCACCGGCGGGGGCACAACGGGCGCGGGCACTGGCAGCGGCGGCAATGGTGACGGCGCAGGATCAGGGGCAAGCCGCGCGGTGAAGATCGCGGGCGATATCACCGCCACGCGCGATTACCCCGCGCGCACCCGCGAGCAGCGCATCGGCAAGAGCGTGATTGTGGTGCTGACTGTTGGTACGGACGGCCGCGTTTCGGCCTGCCGCATCCATCAGCCCAGTCCCGATGCCGAAGCCGATACGATCACCTGCCGCCTCGCCGTCCAGCGCTTCCGCTTCCGCCCTGCGACCGACCGTGCCGGCAATCCGATTACCTCCGAATTCGGCTGGCAACAGCGCTGGTTCGCACCATAATCGACGCTTAATGCCGTGTAAGTGCAATCACCCTAGAATACGGCAAGCAAGGCTCATAACAGGATAGCAATGGATCCGATCATTCCCGTCGTACTGTGCGGTGGCAGCGGCACACGTCTCTGGCCGCGTTCGCGCAAGGCCATGCCAAAGCCGTTTCTGCCGCTGGTGGGGAACACCACGCTATTCGAGGCGACGGTATTGCGCTGCCCGGCCGAGGCTGGCTTCGGTGCGCCAATTGTCGTCACCGGGGCGCTGCATCTGGATCATGTCGAGGCGCAGCTGCCCGATCTCGCCGCCAGCCGCGTGATCGTGGAGCCTGAGGCCAAGAATACCGCTGCCGCCATCGCGCTGGCGGCGCTGCGCCTGCCGGAAGACGCGATCATGCTCGTCTGCCCGAGCGATCATCATATCGGCGATGTCGCGGCGTTTCAGGCCGCCGCGCGTGAAGCGGCGGCGCTGGCGCGCGATGGCTGGCTCGTCTCGTTCGGCATCGCCGCCACCGCGCCCGAAACCGGCTTCGGCTATCTGCGCCGGGGTGATCCCATTCCCGGCAGCGGCGGCTTTGCGGTCGCCCAGTTTGTCGAAAAGCCTGATCTTGAGCGCGCGATGGGGTTCCTCGCCGATGGCGGCTATGCGTGGAACGGCGGCATCTTCGCCTTCCGCGCCGGCACATTCCTGGCCGAACTCGCCGCGCACCGTCCCGCCTTGTCGGAAGCAGTGCGCGCCGCAGCCGCGCAGGGGCGCGAAGAAGGCACCCGGTTCCATCCCGATCCTGCCGCTTTTGCCCGGATCGAAGGCGAATCGGTGGACTATGCGGTGATGGAAAACACCACCCGCGCCGCCATGGTCCCGGCCGCGATGGCATGGTCTGATATCGGCAACTGGCAGGCGCTGCACGAAGCGCTGGATCGTGATGCGGATGGCAATGCGGTGCGCGGCCCGGCGGAACTGATCGACTGCACGGGCGTTCTTGTCGACAGCGATGGTCCGCGCGTGTCCGTCATCGGCGCCAGCAATCTCATCGTGGTGGTAGATAAGGGCGAAGTGCTGGTCTGCACAGCGGATGGCGCGCAGAAGGTGGGCAAGCTCGCGGGAGCGGTGAACCAGTGAGCATGCCAACCTTCGGAGCCCTGGCCGTCCGCACGGTCGAAAAGCCGTGGGGACGCAGCCAGCTTCCTGCCCCGTTTGCCGCGCCGTTTGGCAAGCGCATCGGCGAGATCTGGTTCGAACCGACCGAGTCGGTGTTCTCTCTCCTCGTCAAATATATCTTCACCAGCGAAAAGCTCTCGGTGCAGGTCCACCCGGACGACGCCGAGGCCAAGGCGCTGGGCGAATACGATAGGGGCAAGGAAGAATGCTGGCTGGTGATTGATGCCGAGCCTGGCGCCACGCTCGGCGTCGGTTTTCGTGAACCGCTCGGGGCGGAGGCGATGCGCGCCGCCGCGCTTGATGGCAGCATCGAGGATCTGCTGCTGTGGCATCCGGTGCAGGCGGGCGATTTCTTCTACATTCCAGCGGGCACCGTCCACGCCATCGGCGCGGGCGTGAGCCTGATCGAGATCCAGCAGAACTCCGATATCACCTACCGCCTCTACGACTATGGCCGTCCGCGTCCGCTCCATCTCGACAAGGGGATCGCTGTAGCCAAGGGCGAGCCTTATCCGCCCTCGCTGCATCGCCACCTTGCGCCCGCTGGCACGGTCGAACTGGCGCGGGGGCCTTATTTCACCGCGCATCGGGTCGAAGGCGGGCCCGATGCGGCGCTGCTCGCTGAATACGATGGCCCCACGCTGGTGCTGCCGCGCCGGGGTGAGGTGGAACTGGCCGAGCACGTCCTGCGCCCGGGCGAATGCGGTGCTGCGCCTTCGGCCGCTGCAATCACGTTCACGCCGGAAAGCCAGAGCATCCTCGTTCGTGCAGCCTGAACATCCCGCAATGATCGCGCAGACCATCCAGCTCGCGCTGGCCCCGGTCTTCGTGCTCGTCGCAATCGGCAACATCATGAATATCCTGACCACGCGCCTCGCGCGCATGGTCGATCGCTCGCGCCAGCTGCAGACCCTTCACCCCGGCACCGAAGGCAGCGCGCACGATGTGGTCGTGCTCGAAATGCGCATCATCGATCAGCGCATCGCGCATATCGGCCGTGCGCTGCTGTGTCTGGTGATCAGCGGGCTGGCTGTCGGCACCACGGTCGCCGCGCTGTTCCTCAGCGAACTCGCGGGAACCGACTTGCGCGTGGTGACGGCGCTCACGTTCGTCGCGGCGATCGCGCTGCTGATGGCGGCATTGGTGCTCCTGCTGCTCGAAACCCGCCTCGCCGCGCGGGCGCTGCGGTTGCCGCCCGAACTTCTCGAACTCGAACGCAGCGATCTCTGATCGCCAGACCGCTGTGTCATGCCGGTGAGAAACCTCAGCGCAGCAGGTGCCCGGTCCGGTCGCGCTTGGTATCGAGATAGCGTGCATTATGCGGATTGGCGGGCAGCTGATGCGCCACCCGCTCGGTAACGGTCACGCCCACTGCCTCCAGCGCCGCGACTTTGGCCGGGTTGTTGGTGAGCAGCCGCACGGACGAAACGCCGAGCAGATCGAGCATCCGCGCCGCCACGGGAAAATCGCGCGCCTCGCTTGGCAGGCCCAGCCGCTCGTTGGCGTCCACCGTGTCAAAGCCCTGATCCTGCAATTCATAGGCGCGCAGCTTGTTGATGAGGCCGATCCCGCGCCCTTCCTGCCGAAGATAGAGCAGCAGGCCCCACCCACCGCCCGCGTTCGCTTCCTCGGCCATGCGCGCCAGCGCCGTATCGAGCTGCGGCCCGCAATCGCACTTGAGGCTGCCCAGCACATCGCCCGTCAGGCATTCGCTGTGCAGGCGCACCAGCGGGACATGGTCGCCAGACTGTTCGCCGATCACCAGCGCGACATGCTCGCGCAAGTCATCGCGCGCGCGAAAAGCAATGATCTCGGCATGTTCGCAAGGCTTGACCGGCAGGCGCGCGCGGGCCTGAATGGTCAGCTCCAGCGGATCCTTGAACGCGGCAAGATCGGCGGGGCTGACATGGGCCGCAGGCTCGACCCCGGCAGACACCATGAAAGCCGGCAGGATTCCCGCCAGCCGCGCCAGTTCCATCGCCGCCACCGCAGCGGAATGCGCGGTGCAGGGATCGGCGCGAAACGGCCCGCGCATCGGCTCTGCCAGATCGAGCGCGGGATCGGCCAATGTGCGCGCGGCGTGGAGCGAAAACGGCTCCGCCCCGTGGATCATCACCGGCATGTGTGGTTCTGCCGCATCGCGCTGGTTGGCCAGCTTCAGCGTGGCCGCGCGCGCATGGCTGATCAGCAGCCGCGCGGCATAGAGCCCGGGCTGCGCGAACGCGGTTTCCGCCGGGAGTAGATCAAGCGCGCCGTCCTCGCCTTCGACGCGAATCGCCCAGCCATGGCGCAGCGCATCGAGCGCCAGCGCCACCTGACGCGTCGCTCCGCTCAAAGCGCAAACTCCGTCACCAGCGGCACGTGGTCCGAAGGCTGGTCCCAGCGCCGCGTTTCCTCGACAATGCGGTGCGACACGGACTGCGCGGCGAGCTGCGGCGTGGCCCACATATGGTCCAGCCGCCGCCCCTGATCCTTCTCGCGCCAGAACGAGCGGTACGACCACCACGAATAGTTGCGCTGCGGCGCGGGGATATGCTTGCGGCCAAGGTCGACCCAGCCATGCGCATCGCCGAAGGTGCCCAGCGCTGCCACTTCCTGCGGGGTGTGGCTGACCACCTTGAGCAGCGCCTTGTGATCATAGACGTCGCAATCGAGCGGGGCGATGTTGAAGTCCCCCACGATCAGCGTCGGCCGGTCCAGCCCTTCGGCCCAGCGCGTCATCCGCTCCAGAAATGCCAGCTTCTGCCCGAACTTGGGATTGGCCTCCGGATCGGGAATATCGCCGCCTGCCGGGATATAGACGTTCTCCAGCACCAGCCCGCCGCCGGGGCCAAGCACTTCCACCCCCACGTGCCGCGCCTCGCCATTGGCCTGCCAGTCATTGCGGCTCACCTCGCGGATCGGCACGCGGCTGACAGTGGCGACGCCGTGATAGCCCTTCTGTCCGTGCACGGCGCGGTGGGTATAGCCCAGGCGCTCGAACATATCGTGGGGGAACAGGGATTCCGCCGTCTTGATCTCCTGCAGGCACAGCACATCCGGCGCCTGCTCGGTAAGGAACCGCTCCACCTGATCGATGCGCAGGCGGACGGAATTGATGTTCCAGGTCGCGACAGAGAGCGTGGGAGAAGTCATGCGCGGGCTTTACGGGGCTTGGGCATAGGCGGCAAGCCATGCCCCAAAAGGAAAACCCTCGGACCGGGGGCGTGGTCCGAGGGTTCCTTGTGCGTTCGTCACGCTGCCAAGGCGGAGGGGGAGTAGAGGACCGGGATACAGGGGGGGGCGAACCCGGTCAGTTCCGTCTTGACCCCTTCCTTCTAGGAGCCTGCCGCTTGCTGGCGGATGAACGTGGCTGTCAGGCTCGTGTCAGGCTGGTCGCAAATTGTCGCAGGATGGCCAGCAGCCCGCCAGACCGGGCCTTACTTGCGGCCAGTGGTGCGCGGATCGTTCCAGCGGAAGGTGTTCGCAGGCAGCGCCACGCCGTAGCGATGATTCGAAAGCCGCACCGTGGTGCGCCGGTTCTGCGAATCGAGCGCGATCCAGCTGTTGAGTTCAAGCCCGCCCGGCGCGCCTGCCTTCTTCAGCATGATCATGGTGATCGAACCGTATTCGGGATGGCGCGGATCATGCACATCCATGCTCACCACATCGGGATGGCCGGTGGGGTTGAGCGTGGCATAGCGCGCCACGTCCTTGTTCGGATCGAGCAGGGCGCCCAGCGGGCTGTTGCGGATCGGCCAGCGCTGCACCTGGCGCACTTCGTAGTCGATCATCGTCAGCGCCGATCCATCCGATACGATCAGCAGCGGCACGCCGGGCTGGTACTGGAAACGGATCTTGCCCGGACGCTGCATCGTCAGCACGCCCGCAAGGCGCTGGCCGTTGCGGTCGGTCTGGATGAAATCGGCCTGCAAGGTGGAGATCGCGCGCAAGGCGGCGACGGCGGCATCGACTTGCGGATTGACCGCAGCGGCCGGCGCTTCCGGTGCAGCAATCACCGGCACGGCCACGGAAGAAGCCGCCAGCGCAACGAGCGCGGCGGCCAGAATGGTGCGAGGGGCGGAGAGCCGGAAAGGGCGCGGACGGGGCGAAGGGGTGCGGATCATCGTCATCCCCCAGCCTGTGCCGCAAACGCGTTGAACCCGGCGTGAACCCGATAGCGGGCTGTGAGCCGGGCCATGCGCAGCTTACTTGATCTTGGCTTCCTTGAACTCGACGTGCTTGCGCACCACCGGGTCATACTTGCGGAACACCATCTTCTCGGTGGTGTTGCGCGGGTTCTTCTTCGTCACATAGAAGAAGCCGGTGTCGGCGGTCGAGACCAGGCGGATCTTGACGGTAGTGGGCTTGGCCATGACTTTATCCTGAAACCTTGAATGCGCGCGTAAAAAGAATGCGGCGGCGCGTTGCCACGCCGCCAGACAGGGGCTGGTCGTTGTGAGCGAATCGCACAAAAGTCAAGTGTCGCTAAAGCCCTTCAGCGGTTTGAGTATGTCGAAACGCTCCTTCGCGGGCGGGCCGGGCAATGGCGGCAGCTCCGGCACGGCCTGCGCCACCGGCTTTACCGGCAGCCGGCCGAGCAGATCGCGCACCAGCGTGAGCCGTCCCCGGCGCTGGTCGTTGAAATCGACCAGCGTCCACGGCGCGTGCTTGGTGTGGGTCGCCTTCAGCATCGCCTCGCGCGCATCGGTATAGTCGCGGTACTTGCCGCGCGCGGCCACATCTATGGGGGAAATCTTCCAGCGCTTGGCCGGATCGTCGCGCCGTTCGGCAAGGCGCTTTTCCTGTTCCGCCTGATCGCAGGTCAGCCAGTATTTGAACAAGAGCAGCCCATCATCGACCAGCATCCGCTCGAACGTGGGGGCCGCTTCCAGAAACGCCTCGACCTGTGCGTCCGTGGCGTAACCCATGACCTTTTCCACGCCCGCGCGGTTGTACCAGCTGCGGTCGAACAGCACGATTTCCCCGCCCGAGGGCAGGTGCGGCACATAGCGCTGGAAGTACCACTGGGTCTTTTCCCGCTCGGTCGGCGCGCCCAAGGCCACCGTGCGCACCTGCCGGGGATTGAGCTTCTGCGCGATGGCGTTGATCGCCCCGGTCTTGCCCGCCGTATCGCGCCCCTCCAGTATCACCAGAATGCGCGCGCCGGTCTGGCTGGCCCAGCCTGCCATCGCGGTCAGCGCGCTCTGCATGGCGTCGAGCGCTTCCTCATAGTCTTTGCGGCCCAGCTCGTCGTCCTTGCTCACACGGTTTCCTCTCGCTCGGGATCGGTAGAGTGTCGCACCCCCGCCGCTTTGGCAATCGCCGCCGATTGCGCAGGCGCAGCGGCTCTGTTAAAAGTTGCAATTGAAACCATGTCTGATCCTGCCCCACTCGCCGCCGATTTCGCGCGCCTGCCCGATCTGCCCGTCGGCGTGTTCACCGCGCCGCTGCAGCGCCCCGGCCACGTGGGCGAAGACTGGCTGGAACCCCGCCAGACGGACTACGCCGCCGATGCGCACCGGGTGTGGGATGATCTCTTCGCCCGCCAGATGGACGTGCTGCCCGGCCGCGCCGCCAGTGCGTTCCTGCGCGGGCTGGATCGGCTGGACCTCGGGCGCGGCGGCGTGCCCGAATTTGCGCGGCTTTCGGCCGAGCTTGGCGCGCTGACCGGCTGGAGCGTGGTGCCGGTGCCGATGCTGATCCCCGATCACGTGTTCTTCTGGCACCTTGCGAACCGCCGCTTTCCGGCGGGCAACTTCATCCGCACGCGCGCGTCGTTCGACTATATCGAGGAGCCGGACGTGTTCCACGATGTGTTCGGCCACGTGCCCATGCTGACCGATCCGGTGTTTGCAGACTATATGCAGGAATATGGCCGCGCCGGGTGGAAAGCGATGCGGCACAACCGGCTGAAGGCGCTCGGCGCGCTCTATTGGTATACGGTTGAGTTCGGCCTGATCCTGGAGCCTGATGGCCTCCGGGCCTACGGCGCGGGCATTCTCTCCGGCCCCGCCGAAGCCGTGTTCGCGCTGGAGGCGCAATCACCCAACCGGATCATGCTCCATGTCGACCGGGTGATGCGCACCGATTACGCGATCGACGATCTCCAGCCGACGTACTTCGTGATCGAAAGCTTCGCCGATCTCTACCGCCAGACCGTGGAGCGCGATTTCGACCGGCTCTATCGCGGGCTGGGGGCGGGGTTTACCTATGCGGGCAGCGCGGTGATCGATGTCGACAATGTGCTGCACCGGGGCACGCTGGAATACCACTTGCGCGGCGGGCGAGGGAGCGGGGCTTTGCCGGTTTAGGTATTGCGGTGGGGGTTGGCATTCGCCCAAAGATCGCCATAAAGCTTTCCAAGCAGGCCCCCCCGAAAGCCGACATTGACGGGTTCCGATAGCGTAGCCATGATCGCCTTATGGCTGGGGGATTGAAGAAGCGTCGAAAGCGCACGATAGAGGGAACAGCCTCGATCGATGGAATTTCCGTTCGGTGGGAGCTTGTTAGCGAGCCGCAGTGGAGCAACAGCGGCGACGGCTACAAGGGCCTATGTATCTCGGTAAAAGTCGCTAATGAAGCTCGTCGCGAACTGGTAATCGAATATCCTTACCCTCGCGGCCATGACGGTCGACCTTTGCCTATCCCACAGCGCCCCGATGTAACCCAGAAGGGTGTCGAGGTTTCCATTCATCAGGCGATAGCTGCTGGATGGGACCCGTCATCCCGAGGCAAGGCGTTCGTCTTCCATCCCGGCGACGGGAGTCAATCACTTCGCTGAGCTAAGAGCGGACTGTCCACTTCCCACCAGTTCTCGCCGTTCCCACCCGTGCGCCTACGCCCCAAAACTCACACCCAGAACAGCCACGCCAGCCCCACCGCACCAATCACAATCCGGTAAATCGCAAACGGCGCAAACCCGCTCTTGCTGACAAAGCCGATGAAGAAGCGGATCACGATCAGCGAGACCACGAACGAGACGACCGAGCCAATCGCGATCTCGGTGAAACCAACCTGCCCGCTGCCTGCCGCCAGTTCATGCCGGTGGTCCCACAATTGCTTCACCGTCGCGCCGAACATTGTCGGCACAGCGAGGAAGAAGCTGAATTCCGCCGCCGTGCGCCGGTTCTCGCCCAAAGTCAGCGCGCCCATGATCGTCGCGCCCGAACGCGAAACGCCGGGGATCACTGCGATGCACTGCATCATGCCGATCTTGATCGCTTGGGAGAGCGGCATTTGCCCCACGGGCCGGTAGGTCTGGTGCGAAACCAGCCGCTCCACCGCCAGGATCACGAAGCCGCCCACGATCAGCGCGAAACAGACCACCACCGGGTTTTCCAGCAGCCCATCGATCTTCGATTTGAACAGCACGCCCACAATGGCCGCCGGAATGAACGCCGCCAGCACGTTGCGAATGAACGCCAGCGATTCGCGCGATCCGCGCAGCGCGCCCAGCGCCACATCGGCAAAGGTGCGCCAATAGAGCACCACCACTGCCATCACCGCAGGCAGCTGGATCACCACGTTGAACACCTCCCACGTCTTCGCGTCATAGCCGAACAGTTCGGACGCAAGGATGAGGTGACCGGTCGATGAGACGGGAATGAACTCGGTAAGCCCCTCGACAATGCCGAGAAGGATGGCGGTGATCGTTGTATCCATGGCCGCAGGGACTCGCCGCCGGAGCCTTCTCTGTCAAGCGTGCGCAAACCGCGGTGCGTTTGAATCATTGCCCCCCTCCCAAGTGGGGAGGGGCTGGGGGAGGGGGTACGGCCTCTCCGGCAAGCGCCCCGCACCCCCACCCAGCCTCCCCCGAGCGGGGGAGGGGCAGGTGAGCTCACTGCAACGCAAGTTGGTATAAGCCTCAGGCAGATCGCCGGTTGCACACGGGTGGGCAAAGCGCGCTTTTACCAGATCCGCACGCGGTCCTTCGGCGCGAGATAGAGCTTGTCACCCGGCTTCACGCCGAACGCGGCGTACCACGGGTCGAAATTGCGCACGACTGCGTTGACCCGCGCTTCGGCCAGCGAATGCGGATCGGTCTTGAGCAATTGCCGGGCAAAGGCCTCGCGGTACTTCCAGCGCCACGCCTGCGCATAGGAAAGGAAGAAGCGCTGGTCGCCGGTCAGCCCATCGATCACCGGCGCGGGCTTGTCGCCGAGCGAGAGCCGGTAGGCCTGATACGCCATCGAAAGCCCGCCCAGATCGCCGATGTTCTCGCCCAGTGTCAGCTTGCCGTTGTGGCAGGTCTTGCCGCCATCGAACGGGCACTGCTGGTCATACTGCGCGGCGAGTTTCGCGCCGAGCGCGTCGAACGTCTTGCGGTCAGCCTCGGTCCACCAGTCCTTGAGCGCGCCGGTCCCGTCGTAGCGCGATCCGGCATCGTCGAAACCGTGGCCGATCTCGTGCCCGATGGTCGCGCCCACCGCGCCATAGTTCACCGCATCATCGGCCTGCGGGTTGAAATAGGGCGGCTGGAGATAGGCGGCCGGAAACACGATCTCGTTGGCCGGCGGCATGTAGTAGGCGTTCACCGTCTGCGGGGTCATCAGCCACTTGGCCTTGTCGACCGGCTGCTTCAGCTCGTCCAGCATGTCCTGCCAATGCCAGCGCCCGGATTCGATCGCATTGGCGAGCGGCTGGCCGGGCTTGATATTCATGCCTTCGTAGGACTTGAACTTGTCCGGATAGCCGATCTTGACCGTGAACTGATCGAGCTTGGCCTGCGCCGCTTTGCGCGTCGCGGGGGTCATCCACGCCAGATCCTTGAGGTTCGCCGCCAGCGCCGCGCGCAAGTTCGCCACCAGCCCCATCATCGCGGTCTTGCTCGAAGGCGGGAAGTGCTGCTGGACATAGACCTCGCCGATGGCCTCGCCCATCTGCGCCTGCACGTTGGAAAGCGCGCGCTGCCAGCGCTGCCGGTCGCGTTCCTTGCCTTGCAGGGTCTTGCCATAGAAATCGAAGCGCGCGGCATCGATGGCGCTTGGCAGCACGGCGGCATAGTCCGACAGGAAGCGCGCCGCCGCCCAGGCCTGCAGCACGGCGATGTCTTCCTCGCCCAGCAGCCGGATCAGCGCGGGAAAGCCGCCGCCCAGCTTGGCAAGGTCGTCCTTGCGCAGCCCCAGCGCCGCGATCTTCTGCGCGCTCGGCGGGATTTCGGCGACGATCAGGCTGTCCACTTGCCCAAGGCCGGTGCCTTCGAGCAGCGGGGCGAGCGGAAAAGCGCCGCCAAACGCGAGCAGGTCTGCGCGCGCCACGCGATTGGTCGTCAGCAGCGGATCGCGCGAAACCGCCTTGTCCCAGTCTGCCACCGCGATCTTGTGTTCGAAGTCGTAGACGCGCGCCGCCATCGCCGGGGCATCGGCATAGCCGGCCTGGGCCAGCAGGAACGCAAGGTACTCGCGGTATTTCGCCTGAAGCGTGCGATTGCGCTCGTTGTCGACCAGATAATAGTCGCGGTCGGGCAGGCCCAGCCCGCCGATTCCGGTGAAGGCCGCATTGGCCGTGGGCTGCTGCGGATCGATGCTTACCTGAAACGCTACGGGCGAGGGGAAGCCCGGCTGGGCAAACAGCGCGGCAAGCTCGGCGCGGGTCTTGGCGGCGCGAATGCGATCGAGATAGGGCTGGGCAGGGGCCAACCCGGCGGCATCGATCGCCGCAGTATCGAGGAACGCGCGGTAGCTGTCGGCAATGCGTTGGCCGGTCGTTCCGGGGGCTTGCGGTGCGGCGACAAGGCCTTCGACAATGCCCTTCACGGCTTGCTCTGCCCCAAGGATCAGGCCCAGCGCGCTGCCGCTGAAGGAGTATTGCGGCGGGATCACTTCGCTGCGGTCCCACTTGCCGTTCACATAGGCAAAGAAGTCGTCGCCCGGCTTCACCGCCGGATCAAGGTCTGCGGGATTGAAGCCCCACCCGCCGAAGTTCGGCACGCGGTAGCCGTCGATCTGCCCCGGCGTCGCCGCTGCCACCATCGGCGCAGGATCGGCCTGTGCGGGGCAGGGGAGGGCGAGCGCAGACAGGGCGGCTGCGGCCCATGCGCCCCGGGCTTGCTTCAGCATGGCGGTGGTTGGTCCATTTGGTTGCAGATGAAAGCTTCGGCAACATTAACCATAAGGGTGCGCTTGTCCAGCCGCCAGCTTTGGGCAGTGGGCCCTCTCAGGCCTCGGCGCTATCGAACTGAAGGCGGGCAAGACGGGCATAGAGCCCGTCCTGCGCGGAAAGCGCGGCATGGGTGCCTTGCTCCACGATCCGGCCCTTTTCCATCACCACGATCCGGTCCGCCGCGCGCACGGTGGCGAGGCGGTGGGCGATGACCAAGGTGGTGCGCGCCTTCATCAGCCGGTCGAGCGCGTCCTGCACCAGCCGCTCGCTCTCGGCGTCGAGCGCGCTGGTCGCTTCATCGAGCAGCAGGATCGGCGCATCGCGCAGCAGCGCGCGGGCAATCGCGATGCGTTGGCGCTGCCCGCCCGAAAGCCGCGCGCCGTCTTCGCCGAGGAACGTGTCGAGCCCCTGCGGCAGTTCCTTGAGGAACGCGGCGGCATTGGCGGCTTCTGCCGCTTCCCAGATCTGCGCATCGCTCGCGCCCCAGTTGCCATAGCGCAAGTTGTCACGCGCGGAGGCGGCAAACAGCACGCCCTCCTGCGGCACCAGCGCCATGCGGGCGCGCACTTCGGCGGGATCGGCCTGCGGCAGCGGCACACCGTCGATCCGCACCATGCCGGCATGGGGATCGTAGAACCGCTCGGCCAGCAGAAACAGCGTGGACTTGCCCGCGCCCGAAGGCCCGACGATGGCCACCGTTTCGCCCGGCTCTACGCTGAGCGAGAAATCTTCGAGCGCCGCCACTTCCGGGCGGCTGGGATAGCGGAACGAGACATTCTGGAATGCGATCTGCCCGCGCGGCGGCTGCGGCAGGTGCAGCGGCCGCGCCGGGGCCGTGATCTCGGGCTGTTCGAGCAGCAGCTCATTCAGCCGCCCGGCCGCGCCTGCGCCGCGCAAGAGGTCGCCATAGACTTCGGTGAGCGCGCCCACCGCGCCCGCCACGATGCCGCCCGTGAGCACGAAGGCGGCAATCGTGCCGCCGCTGATCGAACCGTTCGCCACCGCCGTCGCGCCCTGCCACATCAGCGTGGCAATCCCGCCGAACACCAGCACGATGACAATCGCGGTCATGATCGAGCGGATCATGATGCGCCGCTTGGCCGCGCCGAACGTGCGCTCCACCGCCTCGCCAAAGCGGGCTGCCTCGCGGCTTTCCTGCCCGAACGCCTGCACGACCTTCATCGCGCCGAGCACTTCGCTGATCTGCACGCCGATATCGGCCACGCGGTCCTGGCTGGAGCGTGAAGCCGTGCGCAGGCGCGAGCCGAAGAACACGATGGGGCCGACCACGACCGGAATGCCCACCAGCAGCCCGGCGGTCAGCGCCGGGGCCAGCGTGAACAGATAAATGAGGCCGCCCAGCGCGGTGATCGAATTCCTGAGCGCGATCGAGGCGGTGGTCCCCACCACCTGCTCGATGATCGCGGTATCCGATGTCATGCGCGAGGAGATTTCCTTCGGACTGTTCGTCTCGAAGAAGCTCGGCGGCATGCGCAGCAGGTTGCCCTGCACCTTGAGCCGGATGTCCGCCACCACGCGCTCGCCCAGCCACGAGACGAAGTAGAACCGCACCGATGTGCCAAGGCCGAGGATAATGACGACCAGCAGCAGCCAGCGAAACGCGCCGTTGATCGTCTCGGCATTGGCACCGGGGCCGAACGCCTTGTCGATGATCGACTTGAAGCTGGCCGGGATCGCGATGGTCGCGCCCGAGGTAATGAGCAGCGCGGTGAGGGCAATGGCCACTTCGCCGGGATAGGACGCGCCTTCGCGCAGCAGCATCCGCAAGGGGCTGAGCGTGCGCGCGGGGCGGGGGGCGGCCTCGGCAGCCTCGATAATCTCGGACGGGGCGTTCATTGCGCGTGCCCTAGCCCATGCAGACGGGGCCTGAAAGAGGGCAGCAGGGCAATCTTGTCCCGATTGGGGTGTTGGCCTGTCCCGATTGGGCTAATGGTGCGTTGCAACAGGTGCAGATGTGCGGCACACTGGGAACAATCGGAGCGGTATACGGCTCCGCAACAATCAAAAGGTGTTCGCAGTGCTCTACAAGGCTTACGAGATCCAGCGCTCGATGCTCAATGCGGGCAGCGCCATGGCGTCGATGACGGCAGACATGCTCGGCCATCCGCAAAACCCGTTCGCGCCGTTTGGCGGAACGCAGATGTTGGCCTCCGCGCTGGAGGTCTTCGCCCACGCCGCCGCCCCGCGCGGCAAGCCCGCCTTCGGGCTGAAGGTCATCACCGTCGATGGCACGCCGCACGCGGTGAACGAGACGGTGGAGATCCAGCAGCCCTTCGGCAACTTGCGCAAGTTCACGCATGAAGGCCTGCCCGCCGATGCGCCGCGCCTCCTGATCGTCGCGCCGATGAGCGGGCACTATGCCACGCTGCTGCGCGGCACGGTGGAGCGGATGCTCGAACGCTGCGTGGTCTACATCACCGATTGGGCGGACGCGAAATACGTGCCGCTCGCCGAAGGCCGCTTCGATCTTGATGAGTATATCGACTATATCATCGGCTACCTCGAACACATCGGCCCCGGCGCGCACATGATGGCGGTGTGCCAGCCTTCGGTGCCCGCGCTCGCAGCCACGGGCGTGATGGCGGTGCGTGAAAACCCGTGCCGCCCGGTCACACTCACCATGATGGGCGGCCCGATCGACACGCGCGAAAGCCCCACGGCGGTGAACGATCACGCGATCACCAAGCCGTTCGTGTGGTTCAAGCACAACGTGATCACCACCGTGCCCGCCAACTATCCGGGCGCGGGGCGGCAGGTCTATCCGGGCTTCGTCCAGCTCGCCAGCTTCATGTCGATGAACCTGGGCAGCCACATGAACGCCCACTACGGCCTCTTCAAGCACCTCATCCAGGGTGACGGCGAGAGCGCGGATGCGGCCAAGGCGTTCTATGACGAATACCGCGCGGTCTGCGACATGACGGCCGAGTTCTATCTCCAGACCGTCGATGTCGTGTTCCAGACCCATGCGCTGCCCAAGGGCGAGCTGGTCCACCGCGGCATCCTCGTCGATCTGGCGGCGATCAAGGACACCGCGATCCTGTGCATCGAGGGCGAGCGCGACGACATTTCCGGTATCGGCCAGACCAAGGCCGCGCTGAAGGTGACACCGAACCTTCCGGAAAAGCTCAAGAAGTACCACCTCGCGCCCGAAGTGGGCCACTACGGCATCTTCAACGGCTCACGCTGGCGGAGCACCATCGCCCCGGTGGTCGAAGGCTGGATCAAGAGCAACAGCAAGGCCCGCAAGCTGAGCGTGGTGGCGTAAGCGCACCGCGCTATTCCCTGCTCCCCTCCCCGGTGGGGAGGGGTTGGGGGAGGGGCAGGATGCTTCACCGCAAACACATCACACGAAAAACTGCGAAATCCATTCCGTGATCAGCGCGGGCTTGTCCTCGCCTTCGATCTCGACTGTGGTTTCCATCACCTGCTGCCACTGGCCGGGGCGCTTTTCTTCCAGTTCCAGCAGCTTGAACACGCCGCGCACCCGCTTGCCGGAGCGGACGGGGGCGAGGAAGCGCGTCTTGTTGCCGCCGTAGTTGACGCCCATCTTCACGCCTTCTGGGCGCGGGCAATCGCTTTCCTGCGTCAGCAGAGGGATCAGCGAAAGCGTGAGGAACCCGTGCGCGATCGTCCCGCCGAACGGGGTCAGCTTGGCCTTCTCCGCGTCAATGTGGATGAACTGGAAATCGCCGGTCGCCTCGGCAAACTTGTTGATCCGCTCCTGCGTCACCTCGACCCATGCCGACGTGCCGACCACCTGCCCGACCAGTTCCTTGATTGCGCCCGGTGCCATTGTCTTCATGTGTGCCTCTCCCGCTGGATCTTGTTTGTGGACCGTTCATGGCGGCAAGTTGCGACGTGTTCAACGCTGTCGTTCAGGCGGCTCGTTCAGTGGTCTCAATCAACCGGGCAGGGGCCGCTGGCGGGTGAGGCGAGATGGCAACGCGTTGAGCGCGCGCTGGGCGGGTAGTTCGATCAGGGCGTGCGAGAGGCCTGAAACCACAGCGAGCAAGCCGATGAAGCCAGCCAACTGCCAGCCACCGAGCTGAAGATCGGGGCCAACGAACAGCAGCTTGAACACGATGAACAGGCCGAAATGGCACAAATACGTCGAATAGCTCACTTCTCCCAGCCAATGCACCGGGCCGGACGCGAGCCAGTGCGCAATGGGGCCTTGCGCCAGCGCCAGCGAAAGCAGCACCAGCAGGAGCGCCAGCGGAACCCAAATCGTTTCGGGAAGCGCGAACCACAGACCCGCGCCCAACGTGGCGGCAGTGGCTGCAGCGCAGAGCCGGCTGATCCGCGGCGCGGAGGACGTGTCGTTCCACTTCAGCCACAGCCGCGCGGCGAGCGTGCCTACGGTGAACTCGATCAGGCAGCGCAACAGCCCGAGCGAGGTGATCGCTTCGCCCAGGCTGGAATGGCCAGTGGCGGCATAGACCACATGGAGCCCGCCAAGCAGCAAACCGGTCGCACCTGCCAGCACCGCCGTGCTCCATTTGCGGCGGCCTGACAAGGCGAGCAGCGGGAACATCAGATAGGCCGCCATTTCGGTGCTGATGGACCAGGCCGGGTGGTTCCAGGCCAGCGTTTGCGTGAACCCCCAGTTCTGGACCAGCAGGACATGGAGCGGAAGTTCGCCCAGCGGATAGCCAGCATGATCGCGGCCAGTGAATGCGAGGGCTGCCGCCAGCAGCATGAACCCGCTGAGCACGGCGGCGTGGAGCGGCCAGATGCGTGCCACGCGGCGCCACCAGAACTGGCCTAGTGCGGCGGGCTCGCCCCCGGCCAGCCGCGTGCCGTAGGTAAGCCACAGCACGAAGCCGGACAGCATGAAGAACAGATCGACCGCAAGGTAGCCCTTGGCGAGCCCATCGATCACGGGCGCGGGGAGAAGCCCCGCAAGCGACAGGCGAATGTGATAAAGCACGACCAGCCACGCCGCGAGGCCGCGCAGCCCGGTCAGAGCTTCAAGCCGCAGAGACCGCGATGTCATCGGGCGGACGGGCCGCGCAGCACGCCCTCACCCACTGCCCCGCTCCCGGAACGCGCGTTAGCGCCCTGTGCAGCGCGAAGCTGCCATAGCGAGGGCGGTGCGCGGCGGCGCGCCACTTGCATGGCCAGCGCGATCTGCAGCCCGATCAGCATGAAGATGAACGGCTGGAAGGCAATGCCCACGAACAGTGCGCCGAACATGTAGACACAATGCCCCGATTGCAGTGCCAGCGCCAAGGACCTGTCCGACCGGCTGATCACATCGGTGTCGCGACGCAGACGGCGCTGGATCAGTTCCAGTTGAAACAGACCCGACAGGTGCAGAAGCAGCCACATGCCGAAACCAGGCCAACCTTGCTCGCCGAGCATTTCGAAATAGGCCGAGTGGTAGGCGCGGGCCTTTTCCTCGATCCGCTGGGTCTTGATCGCGGTGTTGTTGTCGCCTGCGGTGTCTGCTTCGATCCTGTCATAGCTGACGCGGTTCTGGCGGAACGCATCGAACCCGCCGCCAAAGGGATGAGTCTTCACGAAATCGAGCGTCCACATCCACACCGCCACGCGCGTGGAGGCCGATTGGTCGGACTTGTGGTTCTCGATCGTGTTCATCCGCGCGACATAGCTTTCGGGCAGCAACGGAATGGCCGCTGTGGCAAGCCCGGCCACGATCCCGATGTAGAGCAGCGGCCGCTTCACCGAACGCAATGACAGCGCCGCCAGGATGACGAGGCAGATCAGCCCGGTGCGGGTCTGGGTGCCGACCGGGATCAGGCAGCAGGCAAAGGCCAGCCCTAGCGCAAACAGGCCAACCAGTCGGCCCGGCGGAAAGATCGTGCCAAAGCGCGCAAGCCAGACAATCAATGGGATCGTCGCGACCGCCACGGTGGACAGCGTACTGCCTTCGTAAATGCCGGTGTTGTCGTTCACCAGCAGCTTGAGTTCGCCATAGCCGCCGCCGCCCGCCAGTGTCTTGATTCCGCCGCCGATAACGATGACCCCGACCGAAAGCACCATGATCAACACCAGAGCTTCGATCCGCAGGCGTGTGCGCACGGTCAGCGGCAGGAACAGCGCAAAGATCAGCGCCTTCCACACCCATCCCCACTTTTCGAGCGCTTCCTCCGGAAAATCGGCCGTGCGCGTGGTGAGCCCGCAGTAGACCAGCAGCATCAGCAGAAGGAACTGGCGCGGCGAGAAGCGGATGCCGTTCTTGTTCTCGGCCACGACCCATGCTGTCACCGCGCAGATGAACGCGATCAGGCTGACCGGGACATGCGCCAGAAACCCCCAGGTCACCTTCTGCGGCGCGACGATATCGATATAGGCGTAGGCCAGCACGAACAGGAACGGCCGCCTCACCCCGGCGGCCAGAAACGCGGTCACGAAGGCGGTGAGAAAGAGATTAAGCATCCGGGCTGCCTTCGCCCGGCGCGGTCTTGCCGCCGCGCCGCGCCAGCGCGCTCTTGATCCCCGGCAGGATCGGATCGTTGTCCAGATCGTCGCGGGCCAGCAGGCGCCAGACGGCAATCGCCATCAGCACATGCGGCACCACCACGGTGAAGATATCGATCATGCAGCCCGGCCCAGATTGAACATTCGGCTCACCATCGAACCGTCTCCATCGGCCCATAAGGCAAACTCGGTTGACGCGGCGTTAAGTCCTGCCGTGCCATGACGGTGATCATGACCCGGGTGCTCCATATCCTCGATCATTCGTTGCCGCTGCAAAGCGGCTACACCTTCCGTACGCGCGCCATCCTCAAGGCGCAGGAAGGGCTGGGCCATGAAGTGCGCGCCCTCACCGGCCAGCGGCACACCGCGCCAACGACCGGCGCGGACCCCGAAATCCACGATGGCCTGCTCTTCCACCGCACGCCCGGTACGCCGTCCGGCCCGCCGGGCCTCAGTGAATGGCAGGAAATCGGCGCGCTTGCCCGCGAGATCGAACACGTGGCGCGCGCATGGCGGCCCGATGTGCTGCATGCCCATTCCCCTGCGCTTGGTGGGCTGGCCGCGGTGCGCGCCGGGCGCCGTCTTGGCCTCCCCGTCGTCTATGAAATCCGCGCCTTCTGGGAAGACGCGGCTGTCGGCAACGGCACGGGCCGCGAAGGTTCGCTGCGTTACCGGCTGACCCGCGCGCTGGAAGACCGCGTGGTGCGCGGCGCCGATGGCGTCGTCACGATCTGCGAAGGGCTGCGCGGCGATCTGGTCGCGCGCGGAGTTCCCGCCGCCAAGATCACGATCATGCCCAACGGTGTCGATCTCGCGCTGTTCGGCCAGCCGTTGCCACGCGATGCCGGACTCGCGCAAAGCCTTCGCCTTGGCGATGGGCCGGTGATCGGCTTCCTTGGCAGCTTCTACCCCTATGAAGGCCTCGACGATCTGATCGCCGCGATGCCGCTGATCCTGGAGAGCCAACCTGATGCACGGCTGCTCCTTGTCGGCGGCGGCCCGGCGGACGCGGCACTGCGCGCACAGGCCGAAGCATCCAGCGCCGCCCACGCGATCCGCTTCATCGGTCGCGTCCCGCACCACGAAGTCGATCGCTATTATTCGCTGGTCGATGTCGTCTGCTATCCGCGCAAGGCTATGCGGCTCACCGATCTCGTCACCCCGCTCAAGCCGCTCGAAGCCATGGCGCAGGGCAAGCTGGTTGCGGCCAGCAGTGTCGGCGGCCACCGCGAACTGATCGAGGACGGGATGACGGGCACGCTCTTCCCGCCCGATGACCCGGCGGGGCTGGCCGCCGCGATGGCAGGGCTGCTGGACCAGCGCGCCCTGTGGGATGCGCGCCGCACGGTGGCCCGCGCCTTTGTCGAACGTGCGCACGATTGGTCACGTAACGCGGCACGTTATGATTCCGTTTACCAAACCCTGTTAACCCGAAAGCAAGCAATCTCCGGCGCTGCGGCCTGATTCAGGGCCTTGCGCCAAGGGGATGAGGTTTTCTTTGCAGTCCGGGGTCTGAGTAGCGCCATGGGTACTTTCCGTCAGAAGGTTCAGGCCACGACAAGCTGGGCCATGCCCGATCCCGAGGATCTGGTCGAGGCACCGAAGTCGTCCATCTTCCAGCGCCGCCGCAATACGAGCGATGCAGCCCCCGCACTGGCACAGCGCCGCCGCAAGGCCCCGCAGCCGCCCGTCACGGCGCACCGCCTGTTCCCGGCGTTCGCGGCGATCTGGTTTGCTGCGCTGTTCGGCCTTGGCGGCCTTGCCATCTCCGGCGAAGTGCTGGGCGCGCTGGTTGTGAAATTGGGCCTCCCCGCGCTGGTTCCCGCCGCGGCCCCGCCGCTCGGCTTCACCGCGCATGTGCTGGTAGCCTTTGCGCTGACCGTGGTAGGTGGTTTGCTCGGCCTCGTGCTGGGCCTGCGTCTGCGTCAGCGCAGCGAAGCTCCGGCGGTCGTCGTTGCCGCGCCCCCGCCCGTTGCCGAACCCGAAGTGAGTCCGGCAACGGCCCCGACCCCGGCCCCGGCTGTCGCCGATCCCTACAAAGTCCGCGCCCGCGATGCCCACCCCGATGCGCCGCCGCGCCGCCCGCTGGTGCTGACGGAAGCCTTCGCCGATACGCTGGCCGATACCGGCGCAGAAGACCTGGCCGAGCCAGAAGCCCCGCTGCTGCGCCGCAAGCCTTTTGCGGATCTGCCGAAAGCGGCTGCGTGGATGCCGGAATTCACGCCCGGCAGTACCGGCACAATCCAGCCGCTCGATCTTGCCGTGCTCGATCTGGCGGAGCAGTTCGACGACGCTGATGGCGATGTGCCGGAAGCGGATGCGGAGCCGCAGGAACTTGCCTCGGAATCCCAACCTGAAACCCACCCAGAAGCCGCGCCCGAAGCGGCAGTCCTCCCGCATCCTGCGGCTCCAACGCTGATTGCGGCCACCCCGCAGCTGCCCACCGGCTTCGCCGAAAAGCTCCCGGAGCTTCCGAATGGCAGCTGGTCTCCCGTCGCCGCCGCGCCGCTGGAAAATCTCGGCCTTGTCCAACTGATCGAGCGGCTGGCGCTCGCCATGGCTGCCCGCAGTGCCCCGACTGATACCGACGCGGATGCAGGTGTGCAGGAAACCGAAGCTCTGGCCGCACCGGAATACGTGCCCGGCCCGTTCTCCGGACCCCAGCCGTCCGCCAGCCCGGCTTCAGCGCCGCAGCAAGGTTCGGCGCGCGATATGCTCCTGCGCCGATTGGGCGCGATGGCTCCGGGCGATACGCCTGCTGACGCCAAGGCTGATCACAGCCTTGTCAGCGATGGCGCGCCGCCGTTCAGTCGGCCCGCTGCCAGGTTGCCAGCTGAAGCCCCGGCTGAAGCTGCGGCCACGCTGCGTTCGGACCAGATCGCCGACAGCGCCGCACCGCAGGTGGCGGCTTCCGCCGGGGCGTCCCTTGCGGCATCGGGGCCATTCGAAACCGACGAGGCGCTGCGCTCCGCACTCGCCACGCTTCAGCGCATGACCGCGCGCGCCTGACGCTACGGCAAGGCCGCTGGCTACCCCGCGCAATGGGGTGCCGGCGGCCTGCATGCGTATTTCCCGGCCGTTTGCCGCGCGACCCTTCGGGCAATTCGCGCCGCGCAGTTGCAAAATAACATTCCTGCAGTCATGGGGGGCTCTCGCGCAATTTTCGTTGTCCTCCGGGCGACGTGATTCGCGCGTCTGTGTCAACCAGGCCGGTTTTGGGCGGCCGTGTGCAGGGCAAAAATTGTGATGGGTTTTCCGCAGGTTCAGGGCCTTTACGATCCGCGTAACGAACATGACGCATGTGGCGTCGGCTTCGTTGCGCATATCAAAGGCGTCAAAAGCCACGGAATTATCGAGCAGGCGCTCGAAATCCTGCGCAATCTCGATCATCGCGGCGCGGTCGGTGCCGATCCGCTGCTGGGCGATGGCGCGGGCATCCTGATCCAGATCCCCGATGCGCTGCTGCGCCGCTGGGCTGCGGCAGAGGGCAAGGATCTGCCTGCGCCCGGCGATTATGCCGTGGCGATGTGCTTCCTCCCGCAGGACGAAGCCGCGCGCGATTTCGTCACCGCGTTCTTCGAAAAGTTCATTGCCAAGGAAGGCCAGCACCTTGTCGGCTGGCGCGATGTGCCCACCACGCTCGATGGCCTCGGCAAGACGGTGATCGAACAGATGCCGGTCGTGCGCCAGTGCGTGATCCGGCGCGGTGACAATTGCCCGGATCAGGATGCGTTCGAGCGCAAGCTGCTCGCCATCCGCAAGCAGACGCAGAACCCGCTCGCCGCCATGGCCGAAAAGCACGGGCTGCCGGGCGTGACCGAGCTTTACATGCCGAGCTTCTCGTCGCGCACCGTGGTCTACAAGGGCCTGCTGCTCGCCGATCAGGTCGGCTCGTTCTACGATGATCTGCGCGATCCCGAATGCGTCTCCGCGCTCGGCCTCGTTCACCAGCGCTTCTCGACCAACACCTTCCCCAGCTGGAAGCTGGCGCACCCCTACCGGTTCATCGCCCACAACGGCGAGATCAACACCGTGCGCGGCAACGTCAACTGGATGAACGCGCGCCGCCGCACCATGGAATCGGAGCTGCTCGGCCCCGACCTGGACAAGATGTGGCCGCTGATCCCCCACGGTCAGTCGGATACCGCCAGCCTCGACAACGCGCTCGAACTGCTGCTCGCGGGTGGATACAGCCTCGCCCATGCAGTGATGATGCTCATCCCCGAAGCCTGGGCCGGCAATCCGCTGATGGATGCCAAGCGCCGCGCGTTCTATGAATACCACGCCGCGCTGATGGAGCCGTGGGACGGCCCCGCCGCTGTCGCCTTCACCGATGGCCGCCAGATCGGCGCGACGCTCGATCGCAACGGCCTGCGCCCGGCGCGCTTCTCGATCACGCGCGATGATCTCGTCTGCATGGCGTCCGAAAGCGGCGTGCTGCCGTTCCGCGAGGAAGACATCGTGCGCAAGTGGCGGCTCCAGCCGGGCCGCATGCTGCTGATCGATCTCGAACAGGGCCGCATCATCGAGGATGAGGAAATCAAGGCCCAGCTCGCGGGCGAGGAGCCCTACGAGGAGTGGCTCGCTTCCGCGCAGTACAAGCTCAAGGAGCTTGCCGTGGTCGAGCCGGAGGAAGCCGCGCTCCCGGTCACGACCGAAGCACTGCTCGATCGCCAGCAGGCCTTTGGCTACACGCAGGAAGATATCGCCCGGTTCCTCGAACCGATGGCGATGACCGGCGATGATCCGCTCGGCTCGATGGGCACCGATACGCCCATCGCGGTGCTCTCGGATCGTTCGCGCCTGCTCTACGACTACTTCAAGCAGAACTTCGCGCAGGTGACCAACCCGCCGATCGATCCGATCCGCGAGGAGCTCGTGATGAGCCTCGTCTCGATGATCGGCCCGCGCCCCAACCTGCTCGGCCACGATGCGGGCACGCACAAGCGGCTCGAAGTCGATCAGCCGATCCTGACCAACGCCGATATCGCCAAGATCCGCTCGGTCGAAGCCGTGCTCGATGGCGCGTTCCGCACCGCCACGATCGATACCACGTGGGATGCCAGCACGGGCGCTGCGGGCCTCGAAATGGCGATCAAGGAAATGTGCTGGGCCGCCACCGAAGCGGTGCTCGCGGACAAGAACATCCTGATCCTGTCCGATCGCGCGCAGGACGAAAACCGCATCGCGATGCCGGCGCTGCTTGCCACCGCCGCTGTCCACCACCACCTCGTCCGCCAGGGCCTGCGCATGCAGACCGGCCTCGTCGTGGAAACCGGTGAAGCGCGCGAAGTGCACCACTTCTGCGCGCTTGCGGGCTATGGCGCAGAAGCGATCAACCCCTACCTTGCGTTCGAAACGCTGGAATCGATCCGCGTGTCGCGCGAAATGCCGCTCTCGACCTACGATGTGGAGAAGAACTACACCAAGGCGGTCGGCAAGGGCATCCTCAAGGTCATGTCCAAGATGGGCATCTCGACCTACCAGTCCTATTGCGGCGCGCAGATCTTCGATGCGGTTGGCCTGTCGTCGGCCTTCATCGAGAAGTACTTCACCGGCACCGCCACCACCATCGAAGGCGTCGGGCTGACCGAAATCGCGGAAGAAACCGTCCGTCGTCACGCGGTCGCCTATGGTGACAGCCCGGTCTACCGCAAGATGCTCGACGTCGGCGGCATGTACCAGCTGCGCCTGCGCGGCGAGGAACACGCGTGGACGGCGGAGAACGTCGCTGCGCTCCAGCACGCGGTGCGCGGCAACGTCCCCGAAAAGTACCGCGATTTCGCGCAGTCGATCAACGACCAGTCTGCGCGCATGCTGACCATTCGCGGCCTGCTCGATTTCAAGCCGGCGAACGATCCCGTGCCGCTCGATGAAGTCGAATCCGCCAGCGACATCGTCAAGCGTTTCGCCACCGGCGCGATGTCGTTCGGTTCGATCAGCCGCGAGGCGCACACCACGCTCGCTGTCGCGATGAACCGCATCGGCGGCAAGTCGAACACGGGTGAGGGCGGCGAGGAGCCGGATCGCTTCGTGCCGCTGCCCAATGGCGATTCGATGCGCTCGGCGATCAAGCAGGTCGCCTCGGGCCGCTTCGGCGTCACCACCGAATACCTCGTCAACGCCGACGACATCCAGATCAAGATGGCCCAGGGCGCGAAGCCCGGTGAAGGCGGCCAGCTGCCGGGTGACAAGGTCGACAAGGTCATCGGCAAGACCCGCCATTCAACGCCCGGTGTCGGCCTAATCTCGCCGCCGCCGCACCACGATATCTATTCGATCGAGGATCTGGCCCAGCTGATCCACGACCTCAAGAACGTGAACGGCAAGGCGCGCATTTCGGTCAAGCTCGTCTCCGAAGTCGGCGTCGGCACGGTCGCTGCGGGCGTCTCCAAGGCGCGCGCGGACCATGTCACGATCTCGGGCTACGAAGGCGGCACCGGCGCTTCGCCGCTGACCTCGCTGACCCACGCCGGTTCGCCCTGGGAAATCGGCCTTGCCGAAACCCAGCAGACCCTGCTGCTCAACAACCTGCGCAGCCGCATCGCGGTGCAGGCCGATGGCGGCCTGCGCACCGGGCGCGATGTTGCGGTGGCCGCGCTGCTCGGCGCGGACGAGTTCGGCTTTGCCACGGCTCCGCTCATCGCGGCGGGCTGCATCATGATGCGCAAGTGCCACCTCAACACCTGCCCCGTCGGCGTCGCCACGCAGGATCCCGTCCTGCGCGCGCGTTTCACCGGCCAGCCCGAGCATGTGATCAACTACTTCTTCTTCGTCGCCGAAGAACTGCGCGCGATCATGGCCGAACTCGGCTTCCGCACCATCGGCGAGATGGTCGGCCGCGTCGATTGCCTCGATACCCGCGCCGCGATCACGCACTGGAAGGCGCGCGGCATCGATCTTTCGCGCCTCCTCCACCGCGTCGAACCCGCGCCGGGCACCACGCTCGGCTGGAGCGGCACCCAGGATCACGGCCTTGACGCCGCGCTGGACAACACGCTGATCGCCGCTGCCCAGCCTGCGCTGGAACGCGGCGAGCCGGTACGCATCGAAAGCAAGGTGCGCAACGTCAACCGCACCGTCGGCGCGATGCTCTCGGGCGAAGTGGCCAAGCGCCACGGCCACCGCGGCCTGCCTTCGGGCACGATCCACGTCACGCTCACCGGCGTTGCGGGCCAGTCGTTCGGCGCGTTCCTCGCCCATGGCGTCACGCTCGATCTCACGGGCGATGCCAACGACTATGTCGGCAAGGGCCTCTCCGGCGGCCGCGTCATCGTCCGCCCGCCCGCCCACGTCGAGCGCGTGGCCGAGGACAACATCATCGTCGGCAACACCGTGCTCTACGGCGCGATTGCGGGTGAGGCCTATTTCAACGGTGTCGCGGGCGAACGCTTCGCGGTGCGCAATTCGGGCGCCGTCGCGGTGGTCGAAGGCACCGGCGATCATGGCTGCGAATACATGACCGGCGGCGTCGTCGTCGTGCTCGGCAAGACCGGGCGCAACTTCGCGGCGGGCATGTCGGGCGGCGTGGCCTACGTCTACGATCCTGATGGCCGCTTCCCCGCGCTGTGCAACGCCGCGATGGTGGACATCCTCCCCGTCTCGGCCGAGCGCGACGAGGACGACGGCACCGGAAGGCCGCAGCAGCGCGGTGTGGACGTGACCGACTTCGGCATGGGCGATATGCTGCGCCACGATGCCGAACGCCTGCGCGTGCTCGTCGAGCGCCACCACCTCCACACCGGCAGCAAGCACGCCCGTGCGCTGCTCGATAACTGGGCGGAGGCGCTGCCCCGCTTCGTCAAGGTCATGCCGCGCGATTACGCCCGCGCGCTTCGTCAGCTCGAAGCCGAGCGCGCCGAAGCCGCCAGCGTCGCTGCAGAATAAGTCAGGGTATCAAGAACATGGGCAAGGCAACCGGCTTCCTCGAAATCGATCGCAAGGATCGCACGTATGACGCGCCGCAGGAGCGTCTGAAGCACTACCGTGAGTTCGTCATTCCGCATGACGACACCACGCTGAAGGGCCAGGCGGCGCGCTGCATGAACTGCGGCATTCCGTATTGTCACAACGGCTGCCCGGTGAACAACCAGATCCCGGACTGGAACCACCTCGTTTACGAGAACGACTGGCGCACCGCGCTCGATAATCTCCACTCGACGAACAACTTCCCGGAATTCACCGGCCGCATCTGCCCCGCCCCGTGCGAGGCGGCGTGCACGCTCAACCTCGTTGACCAGCCCGTCACCATCAAGTCGATCGAATGCGCCATCGTCGACAAGGGGTGGAAGGAAGGCTGGGTCGAACCGCAGGTTCCCGCGCAGAAGACCGGCAAGTCGGTCGCTGTCGTCGGCTCCGGCCCCGCGGGCCTTGCCTGCGCGCAGCAGCTGGCGCGCGCCGGTCACTCGGTCACCGTCTTCGAAAAGTCGGACCGTGTCGGAGGCCTGCTTCGCTACGGCATCCCCGATTTCAAGCTCGAAAAGCACCTCATCAACCGCCGCCTCGTCCAGATGATGGCCGAAGGCGTGGAATTCCGCACCTCGGTCGAAGTCGGCGTCACCGTCTCGGTCGCCAGCCTGCTTGAAAACTTCGACAAGGTCGTCCTCGCGGGCGGCGCGGAAGATCCGCGCCCCATCGGCATCCCCGGCTTCGAACTCCCCGGCGTGCGCTTCGCCATGGAATTCCTCACCCAGCAGAACAAGCGCGTTGCAGGCGACGATGAAATCCGCGCCGCCCCGCGCGGCACGCTCACCGCCACCGGCAAGCATGTCGTCGTCATCGGCGGCGGCGATACCGGGTCGGACTGCGTTGGCACCTCCAACCGCCAGGGCGCGCTCTCGGTCACCCAGCTCGAAATCATGCCGCGTCCGCCCGAAAAGGAAGACAAGGCGCTGACCTGGCCCAACTGGCCGCTCAAGCTGCGCACCTCCTCCAGCCACGAAGAAGGCGTCGAACGCGAATTCGCCGTCCTCACCAAGCGCGTCCTTGGCGAAAACGACGTGACCGGCCTCGAATGCGTCCGCGTCGAATGGAACGGCAGCAAGATGGAGGAAGTGCCAGACAGCACCTTCGTCATCCCCGCAGACCTGATCTTCCTCGCCATGGGCTTCGTCGGCCCGCGCAAGCAAGGCATGCTCGAACAAGCCGGCGTCGAACTCGATGCACGCGGCAACGTGAAGGCCAACACGGCTGACTACCACACCAGCAACGACCGCGTCTTCGCCTGCGGCGACATGCGCCGCGGCCAAAGCCTCGTCGTCTGGGCCATCCGCGAAGGCCGCCAATGCGCCCGCGCCGTGGACGAAGCCCTGATGGGCGTGAGCGAACTCCCGCGCTAAGTTCCTCCCCGGATCGGGGAGCGGGGCCACTGAAAGTGGTGAAGGGGCACGCCCCACTCACCCCACCAGCTCCTCCCCATTTTTGCGAAGCACAAATGGGGAGGTGTCAGCGCGAAGCGCTGACGGAGGGGTAATTCCTCAGCAGAAGAATGCCTCCGGCGGGCAAGGGCCATCGCCCTTGCAACCCTTCGTCGTGCCTGTGCGTGCCCTCACGCTTTCGGCGTCTTCCCCACGCTTCGTCATCCCCGCTACCCTACGTCATTTCCCCCACACTTCGCTGGAATGACGAGGTTTTCTGGGGAGGGATCAGGGGGCTCTTGCACCTGTGGCCGATACTCCAACCAGAAGGTCGAGGAGCTGTCCGCGCCAGCGATCAGCTGGCTTGTTTGCCTTGTATGCAGGTATTTCGGGGTACTTAAGTACCCGGAAGTGATTTTTTTCAGAATAAATTCCTGCCCCGCTCGTTGATGATCCTGACGACAGGAAATCTGGGCAGACCTATGCGCCGCGCACGTGTTTGAAATCGAGAAATGCAGGCCGTTTGGCACCCGTTCGGCTGTCACGCGCTCGGCGTCTGAGCATGGGCGCCATTGGCTGCAATGGCTTGGTGCGGGGCCGATGCCTGGTGGCATGACATCGCGCTGATCCTCCGGGGGTTCGTGAAGGTCGGCAGGTTTCCGAAGGATGCAGATGATTTTGTGGGGGGTGCAATGTCGATCGCGGAAAAATGGGATGAGGTTTTGATTCATTCCAACAAAATCAATGCCTTGAATGAATCATTCTCGCAGATTCTCGTGCAGCTGTCTGAAATCATCCGCGATGCCGAGGAGGCATTTGGCGAAGATTCCGAAGAAATGGGCATGATCCATGATAGCGTTCTCGATCTGCGCCATTCAAAATTCGATGATCTCCTGCACTTTGCGGAAATGATCACTGAAAAGCGTGACTTCAAGGATCTGCAATTATTTCATTGATTGGAGTTAGTTAGCTCCCTCTCGTGTGGCTCTGCCAAGCCCCCTTCCGCCCAGATAAAGCTGGCCTTGAAGTGTGGGCAGTGGTGGTCGCATAGCTTGCATGCCCACCGAAGGCTGTGTCCTTCGCGCATTGCTTGAGCCGCTATTCCCCCCCGTGCGGCGAAGGCCTATTTCCCTGTTTCAGACTGAGGATCGTTGGAGGCTCAGGCCTTTGTGATGACCCCGAACAGGTCATGCGCGTCGGCGTCTTCCACCAGCACTTCGGCGAAGTCTCCGGCCTTCAGGCCCTCGGGCACGTTGCGCAAGTAGACGGCACCGTCGATTTCG
>NZ_NKIS01000037.1:0-2111 GCF_002278815.1 Novosphingobium sp. PASSN1
CGGTCAGGCTTTCCGGGTTGCGCAAGGTGGTGACGTCACCCAGCTCGCCGCCCTCTACCAGCGCACGGACCATGCGGCGCATGTACTTGCCCGAGCGGGTTTCAGGGAACTGGCTGACTTCGATGAAGTCTGCCGGAACCGCGACCGCGCCCTTTTCGGTGCGGACGAGGTTGAACAGGCGCTGGCGGTCTTCCTCGGTCAGCTTGCGGCCCGCGACGGGGACGACGAAGGCGAGCGGGGTCAGCCCCTTTTCGCGGTGCGGTGCGCCGACGACGAGGACATTGCCGACCGGCGAATCCGGATCTAGCGTCTTGTCGCGCAGCACTGCGCCTTCGATTTCCTCGGTGCCCATGCGGTGGCCCGAGACGTTGATGACGTCATCGCTGCGGCCGTGGAACGAGAACGAGCCATCATCATGCGCAATGGCGAAATCGCCCTGCGTATAGGCCCATGCGCCCTGCCAGCGTGCCCAGTAGCCGCTTTCCCAGCGTCCGGCATCGCCCGTCCAGCCGCCGACAACGCTGCCGTTCTCGACGCGAAAATTCTCCACATCGCCCCAGATCGTGCGCGCCAGATAGGGATAAGGCGCGGCAATGACGACTTCGCCCTTTTCGCCCGGGGCTGCGCGGCGCCAGGTGACGCCTTCGCTGCCCGCACGAGAGAATGGTGCTGTGCCAGGGCTGGCATCCTCGTCCTCGACCCACACTTCGCCAATGATCCACGGCAGCGGGAAGGCATGGGCATCGGCCTTGAGCGGGAAATCGGCGTTGCCGTAAAAATGCGTCCAGGCAATGCCGCCGTGCTCGGTTGCCCAGTAGCTGTTGATGTACTGCGGGGTGACATGCTCCATGCCGAAGGCCTGCACGGAGGGGCTGGTCGGCTCGGCGCAGAATGTCGCGACGCGCAAGCTGGCCATCGAATAGCGCTGCACGTCCGCCAGATTGGAGGGATCGGACATGATCGACTTGAGGAAGGTGACGCCTGCCTTGAAGATCGTGATCTTGTGGCGCTCGATCATCGAGGCGAAGCGGCCCGCGTGGGGGAACACGGGCGAGCCTTCGGAGACGACCGTGGTGACACGGCTGAGCAGCGCTGCGGAAATCTGGTAGCTCTGCCCGGTGATCCAGCCCGGATCGGCGACGACAAAGATCGTATCGCCGGGCCGCGCATCGAACGCAACCTGCATCGAATGCGTGATGCCAGCGGTGTAGCCGCCGTGAACGTGGACAATGCCCTTGGGCTTGCCGGTGGAGCCGGAGGTGTAGATGAAGAACAGCGGATAGTCCGCATCCACCGCCAGCGGCTTCGACGAGGCCCAGATCGCGCGGACGAAATCGGCATCGGGCAGCGCAATCAGCGCGTCTTCGCTCGCGACATTCGCGGTCTTGAGGATCGTCTCCAGCGCGGCGTCGGTCAGCTCGTGGCTCCAGCGGTCACGCTCGGCCCGCCAGACGATATCGGGCTGCGCGGTGTGGCGCACCACGATCACCGTATCAACGCGCGGCGGCAGCGTGACGAGGCTGGAGGCAATGGCAAGGCGCACGCGCGCGGCATCGCTGGCGGTGATGCGGCCTGCCTCGCCCAGCTTGATCAGCGCGCGGCCCACCCCGCGCATGACGTCGGAGCGTTCGACAGTGACTTCACCGGCGAGCGTTTCGGCAACGGTATCGGTAATGACGGCTGCGTCCTGCGCCGGGAGGCCGAAGTCGGTCGCGGCGAGGACGGCCAGCGCGGTGCTGACGGGGACGTAGTTGTCGAGCGCGGGATCGGTGTAGGCGGTCTTGAAGGCGGCCACTTGCGCGTTGCGGTAGCTGCCGTCTGACGTCACGATCACGCGCGCGCCGGCGTCTGCGATGCGGTCAGAGAGGGTCTTGTCGCTGAACCCGCCGAACACGGCGGTGTAAACAATGCCGAGCCGCTTGGCCGCTTCGGTCCAGAAGATCTGCGGCACGATGCTCGGCATGTTGAGCGCGATGCGGTCGCCCGCCTTCAGCCCCAGCGCTTCCAGCGCGACGGCGCATTTGGCCACTTCGAGCAGCAGGCGCTTGCGGCTGACAGTGAAGGTATCGACCGGTGCGCCGCGCCCGCCATCGGCGGCCATGTCCCAGCGG
>NZ_NKIS01000038.1:0-1955 GCF_002278815.1 Novosphingobium sp. PASSN1
GGCTCAGGCCTTTGTGATGACCCCGAACAGGTCATGCGCGTCGGCGTCTTCCACCAGCACTTCGGCGAAGTCTCCGGCCTTCAGGCCCTCGGGCACGTTGCGCAAGTAGACGGCACCGTCGATTTCGGGGGCGTCGGCCTGGCTGCGGGCGGTGGCACCCACATCGCCGTCTTGGTCGGGTTCGCCCACTTCGTCGATGATGACGCGGACGGTGCGGCCGACTTTGGCGGCGAGTTTGGCGGCGCTGATGGCTTCGGTTTTCGCCATGATCCGGGCGTAGCGTTCTTCCTTGATCGCTTCGGGCACCGGATCGGGCAGGTCGTTGGCCGCCGCGCCCGCAACGGGTTCGAAGCGGAACGCGCCGACGCGGTCGAGCTGGGCTTCATCGAGCCAGTCGAGGAGGTACTGGAAATCGGCCTCGGTCTCACCGGGGAAGCCGACGACGAAGCTGGAGCGCACCGCGATGTCCGGGCACACTTCGCGCCATGCTTTCAGGCGTTCGAGCACTTTGGCCTCGTTGGCGGGGCGCTTCATGCGCTTGAGGACGCTGGGGCTGGCGTGCTGGAACGGGATATCGAGGTAGGGCGTGAGCAGCCCTTCGGCCATCAGCGGGATGACGGCATCGACGTGGGGGTAGGGGTAGACGTAGTGCAGCCGCACCCACGGCGTCTCTCCATCGGGCGTGCGCAGCTGGCCGAGTTCGCGGGCGAGGTCGGTCATGTGAGTGCGGACCTCGCGGCCTTTCCACTGCCGCGTTTCGTGGCGCACATCCACGCCGTAGGCCGAGGTGTCCTGGCTGATGACGAGGAGTTCGCGCGTGCCCGCCGCGACCAGCTTTTCGGCCTCGCGCAGCACCGCATCGATGCGGCGGCTGGCGAGTTTGCCGCGCAGATCGGGGATGATGCAGAACGAACAGGCGTGGTTGCAGCCTTCGGAAATCTTGAGGTAGCTGTAGTGCCGCGGGGTGAGCTTCACGTCGCCCGGATCGGCCTGCGGGATGAGGTCCACATAGGGGCTGATCGAGGGCGGCGCGGCTTCGTGGACGGCTTCGACCACGGCTTCATATTGATGCGCGCCCGTCACGGCGAGGACGCTGGGGAACTTCGCGCGGATCGCGTCCGCTTCATTGCCCATGCACCCGGTCACGATCACGCGGCCGTTTTCGGCGATGGCTTCACCGATGGCGGCGAGGCTTTCTTCCTTGGCGGAATCGAGAAAGCCGCACGTGTTGACGAGGACGACGTCTGCGCCCGCATAGTCCGCGCTCATGGCATAGCCATCGGCGCGCAGGCGGGTGAGGATGCGTTCGCTATCGACCAGCGCCTTGGGGCAGCCAAGGCTGACCATGCCGACTTTGGGAGCGTCCGGAAGGATGATGGGTGTCGTTGCCATGGGCGGGGCGCTTACGCGATAATTGCCCGCGCGTCACGGCACCTTGTGGCGGTTTGCCTTGAGGGCAACGGGGGCCTAGTTCCGCAGGGTTGCGGCTAGGGAGTGTGTGATGGGTCCGGTGAACTGGTTGGCGGTGGTGGCGGCGGCCCTGGCGGCGCTGGCGTTTGGAGCGGGCGTGCAGGGCGCGGCGGCGCGCACGGCCCGTCAGCTGGTGTTGGCAGGCGCGCTCCTGCTGCTCACATCGGCGATGATGGGGCACATGTTCGCCCGCGTCGGTGCGGCGACTCTGGCGGTGAAGCCGTGGCTCTATTTCATGATGTCGGGCGGGCTGGCGCTGGCGTTCGTGGCGCCCGCGCTGGCGATGGGCGAGGCGCGCGGCGGAGCTTCGGCGGTGAAGGTGCTGCGCGGGGCGGCGTTCTGGATCGTGAGCTATCTGGTGATGGGCACGGTGTTCTGGCTGTTCAAAGCCTGATCGGCAGATAGAGCGCCGGATTGCGCGGGGCAGTGCCCTTGCGCAGTTCAAAATGCAGGCCGGGGCGCTTGGCCTCACCGCTCTTGCCGAT
>NZ_NKIS01000009.1:0-199467 GCF_002278815.1 Novosphingobium sp. PASSN1
AATAAAGCCATGTCGATCACTCCAATGTCCCCCGACCAGGCAGCCAGGGGGAAGGTCAGAACATGGGTCACTTCTCAGTGGAAATTATGCGCCTCCCGGGTCAGCTCTCAGTGGAAATCAACAGGCAGTGTTCAAGACAAAGAAAAGGCATTGCTCGCCGAGATCATCTCCAAGGTGAACGACCTGTTCGAGGGTGAGCTGACCGATGACGACCAGCTCATCTATGTGAACAACGTTCTCAAGGGGAAACTACTCGAGTCCCCGGCATTGCGCATGCAGGCGCAGAACAACTCAAAGGCACAATTCGCGGCGTCACCGACCTTGGCCAACGAGATCCTCAACGCTGTCATGGACGCGCTCACAGCTCACGAGACCATGAGCTCGCAGGCGCTGAACAGCCAGCGGGTGCGGGACGGCCTGAAGGACATCTTGCTAGGTCCGGGGCAGCTCTACGAAGCCCTGCGTTCAGCCACATGAACGGACGCGGGCACCGGCCGAAGGCGACCAGACTACGACGTTCGTTTCTGGCACGTGAGCGTCCGATCCCGACAGAAGCTGTCGTTGGGGCGGCCCGAAGCGTTGCGTAGACTGCCTTGTCTTGCTCGCTAGGGTCTCTATGCGCTTCGGCGGTGAGCGCTGGCACGCGCTGTGCTCCCACACGGGCGGGCTCTGCATCACGCTGGTGCTGCCGCCGGGCAAGGCGCACTTCGCGTCTGTGTGCGGCTGGGGCATTGCCTGCGGCTCGCAGCGGGAGTTTGTGCTGCAACCGGGGCCTACTGCTCCATCGATAAGGGTACCAGCCGCCTGCGGGGGCTGTCCAAGTATGCCCGCAAGCCGACGCCCGAGCGGCTGAAAGCGAGGCTGGTTTCCAATTACATGATTGTTGACGAGCCCTTGGATCGGTTGTCGCGGCGGATTTGGTGATATCGAAGACGAATGGCCTCATTCATGCCGAGCAATCGGGCTTGTCGTGGCTATTGTGACCGATAAGGCCGTCAGCGAAAGCCTTCGGTCGATGAGCGTCGATCGGAGGCGGGCACATGCGCGGCGGATCCTTGCCCCTTACCAAGGCGATGCTGCAATCAGAGGAGGTGCTGCAAGGCACCCGCGTGCTCGCCGGAAACTGCATGCCGACTTGGAAAGGCCGCTAGTCGGCATGCCAGTCGACCGGGGCGACCCTTGGCAGGATCGCCAGCCAGCCGATAAGCCCCAGCACGTTGACAAGGCCAGCCAGCAGAAACGCAGTGCCGTAAGAGCCGCCGCCTGCATCAATCAACACACCGGCAAAGAACACACCGATGATCCCCGGCATATTGCCCATCATGTTCTGCATCCCCACCCAGCGCGCAGCAGCTGAAGGCCCGGCCATGATCTGGGGGATGATGAAGTAGGCTGGGCACGAAAGCCCGAGCGCGATTTCGTAGACGAACAGCAGCGCGATGCACCAGCCCACCGGCATTCCCGGCATCGCCAGCATGCACACCAGTCCGGCTACATGCGCGAGGGCCAGCGGCACCTTGAGCGTCAGGGAAGGCGACCAGCCCCGGGCCATCGCCTTGTCGATCGCCCAGCCGGCGAACAGGGCCGCGAGCGCGTTCACCAGATAGGCGCTGGAAACCACCGTCGCCATGTGCGCCTTCGAAAAACCGCGCTGCATCTCGAGGTACATCGGCAGGTAGCCGAGGATGAAGTACCAGTTCCAGTTGCCTGCAAAGTGCCCAAGCGATGCCCCCCACAGCGCGCGGCGGGAGAGGATCTGGCGCAGGGTCACCTCCGGCCCCGCGCCTGCCCGCTCTGCGCCTGCCCCCTCTGAGCTTGCCCCCTCTGCGCTGGCAACGTCGTCGGCAAGCGGTGAACTAATCCGGACCCGGCTCCACGGAAGCAACCACAGCATAGAAGCCGCGCCGAACAGCACGAACGTGGCGCGCCACCCCCATTGGATCATCAGCAGACCGCCGATGAACGTCCCGGCTGCTGGTCCCACGAGATAGCCGAAGCCGATCACTCCATTGGCGAGCCCCATCTGCGCCTTGGGCACATTGCTGGCGATGATCTTCGACGTGGTGGTGAAGGCGACGCTTTCCCCCATGCCCAGCATCAGCCGCAGCACGAACAGGCCGAGGAAGCCCTGCACGAAACCGGTCAGCAGCGTTGATACCGACCACAGTGCCGCGCCGATCGCCAGAACCACCTTTCCGCCCCATCGATCAGATAGCGCGCCGGCCGGCAGCTGGCAGAACGCATAGGCAAAGTAGAACCCGGCCGCGAGCGCACCGTAGGCCGTCGCGCTGAGGCCCAGGTCGGCGCGGATCTGCGTCGCGCCGGTCGCCAGGTTGCCCCGGTCGATGTAGTTGATGAACAGGCTCGTCGCCATCAGGCCGACCAGCACCAGCGGGGCGGTCGTGCGCAGCGGGCGAGCCTCACTGGTCATAATCGGAACCCTGCCGACCGAGCATGCGCTTCAACGCCGCGAAATGGAGTTCGATGCGGTCCAGTCCCTCGACCTCGGCGGACGTGGTATACTGATGGCCCGTCCGCCCCAGCGCGGGTTCACCAACAAGCCGCAGTTTCTGGCCGCTCGATTGCGCGAGGATTTGCGTCATCGCCGCGCGCTCGAAGAAATAGAGCGTGTTGAAGGCTTCGGCGACGCTGGTGCCCGTCGTCACCACGCCGTGGTTGCGCAGCAGAAGCACGGCCTTGTCACCCAGCGCTGCCGCCATGCGCTGGCCCTCGCTGCTGTCGAGCGCCAGCCCTTCGTAGTCGCACAGCGCGACAAGGCCGGAAAAGCCGATCGCGTTCTGGCTCGCCATCAGGAGCTCGGGCTCCTCGACCATGCTGAGCGCGGTCGCATAGGGCATGTGCGTGTGCATCACGCAGCGCACATCGGGCCGGGCGGCATGGAGCGGCGCATGGATGTGGAACGCGGTGTCCTCCACCGGCCCCTCGCCCGCCAGCTTGTTCCCGGCAAAGTCGACCACGAGGAAATCGGACGCGCGGATTTCGGACCAGTGCAGCCCGAACGGGGCGAGCAGGAAACGGTCCGCACGGCCCGGGACGAGCAGCGTGAAGTGGTTGTCGATGCCCTCGTGATAGCCGAAATGAACCGCCAGCCGATGCGCAGCGGCAAGATCCACCCGCGCCTGCCATTCTGCCTCGTCCATCATCGCGCGGGCTCCATATCCAGCGACAGGCTTTCCGTGTGCCCGTCGATAACGAGCGCTTGCCCGGAAATGCGCGCTCCTGCAGGCGACATGAGGTATTGCACCATCGCCGCCACATCTTCCTTGGTCACAAAGGTGCGCAGCGAGGTCTGCCGCTTGTATTCGCGCTCGACCTCATCGGTGGTCAGCCCGCGTGCGGCTGCGTCTGCGGCAATCACCCGGTCGATGCGCGGTCCTTCCACGCTGCCGGGGCAGATCGCGTTGACCCGGATGCCTTCCGGGCCGAGCTCCATCGCCAGCGTCTTGGTAAGGCCAATTAGCGCCCACTTGGTCGCCACATAGGGCCCCCGCAGCGGGCAGCCGAACAGTCCCGCAGTCGAACTCATCGTGATGATGGCAGAACCCGGAGCGCGGCGGCGCAGCAGCGGGATGCCGGCTTTGGTCATGAAGAATGTGCCGTTGAGATTGACGTTCACGGTCGCAACCCAGGCATCGCGGGGCTGATCCTCCACCCGCGCCGTCGGCCCCGGAATTCCAGCGTTGTTGACCAGCAGGTCGATCCCTGAAAGGCCCCGGGCGGCAAGGTCTGCCTCCAGCCAGGCAAAGAAGGCGCCGACCCCCACAGCATCGCTCACGTCGCACGGCCGCGTCACAAAGCCATCGTCCAGCGCGGCAATAGCGGCGGCATCGACATCGCAGATGTAGACCAGCCAGCCGTCGCCGCGAAGCGCCTCGGCAATTGCGAGGCCGAGACCGCTGGCTGCGGCAGAGATAACAGCAACCCGCAAATTCATGCCCTTTCGCAACCCGAGGTCCATCACACGACCCAGCATCCTTCCCCGGGTCGCCGCATGCAAGCAGGTAATTGGTCGGTTGCTGATGAGCAAAACTCATGCGAAGCCCTGCTGATGCGCATCCGTCCGCCACCGCTGAACGCCTTGCGCACTTTCGATGCTGCCGCACGCACCGGCAGCTTTCGGGGCGCGGCAGAGGCGCTTCATGTCACCCAGTCGGCCGTTTCACACCAGATCAAGTTCCTGGAGGAAAGCCTCGGCGTCCACCTCTTCACCCGCACTGCGCGGGGCATCGAACTCTCGCAGGCCGGACGACTGTTCCACCGCCATGTGCAGGCCGCCTTTGCCGAGATCGAGCACGGCATGCGCGCGCTGCACCGGCTTGCCCGGCCCGATGAACTGACGATTCAGACCTATTCCACGGTAGCCGTGCGCTGGCTGATGCCTCGGATCGAGAGCTTCCAGAAGCGCTACCCCAAGCTCGTGATCCGGCTGACAACTGCGCAGGATGACCCGGATCTAGGCGAGGACACGTGCGACGTTGCGCTGCTGATCGGCAAACCGGTGCCGCATAAGTTCCACTCGACCTATCTCTTCACGCCGCGCCTCTACCCCGTCTGCACGCCGCGGATTGCCGAATCCCTGCGCGAACCAGAGGATCTTGTCGGCCAGCCCATTCTCCAGGTCTACCCTTCGCGTACGGACTGGCAGGTCTGGCTCGATGCCCAAGGGCTTGAAAAGGTCGATCCGGACCAAGGCTTGCGCTTCGACAGCTATGACCACGCCTTGCGGATGGCGGCGCGTGGCCACGGCGTTGCCATGACAATGGAGCCATACGCTGCCGAAGAGTTGGCCGCCGGGGTGCTTGTCCGCTCTTTCACCGACCGTGAGGTGAAGCCCGACTTTTACTGGTATATGGCGAGCCCAGAAACCCGCGCGCAGGCACCGCATGTCCGCGCATTTCGCAAATGGGTGCTTGAGCAGGTCGAAGCAGATCCCGAACTGGCTGCTTTGCGCACCTTCGAGGTATGAGAATATCTCACGCATTCTGAACGACAAGTCTATTGCCTGACGATGCTCTGCGATGCCAGCCGGACATGGTTCCGATCTGTCAATGGAGAGCGCCATGGTTGCCGTGTTCCCGACCGCGCGTCTGCGCACGTCACCGTTCCACGAAGCCACAATCGCGGAAGGCATGACGTCCGCCACCATCTACAACCGCATGATCATGCCCACGACTTACGGCGATCCCGAAGCCGAGTACTGGCGCCTGATTGAAGGCGTGTCGCAATGGGATGTCGGCGTGGAGCGTCAGGTCCAGCTGAAAGGACCCGACGCGGGACGGCTCGCACAGATCCTTACCTTGCGCGATCTATCGAACTGCAAGCCGGGCCAGGGCAAGTACGCGCCGCTCTGCAATCATCGCGCCACGGTGATCAACGATCCCATCCTGCTGAAGCACGCCGATGATCTCTACTGGTTCTCGATTGCCGACAGCGACATCTGGCTCTGGGCCAATGCCGTCATCGCCGAGCGCGGCCTGAATGTCGAAGTCAGCGAGCCAGATGTCTCGCCCATGGCCTTGCAAGGGCCCAAGGCCGAAGCGGTGGTCGCATCGGTCATGGGAGACTGGGTGCGGGATCTCAAATACTTCTGGTTCCGCGATGCCGAGGTCGAGGGCATTCCGGTCACCGTCCAGCGCTCGGGCTGGTCGAAACAGGGCGGGTTCGAGATCTATTTGCGCGACGGGCGCCATGGCACCCGGCTGTGGAACATCTTCAAGGAAGCGGGCCGCCCCCATGGCATCGGCCCTGGCGCACCCACCTCTGCCGAGCGTACCGAGAGTGGCCTGCTCTCGGTCGGCGGTGATACCGACGCGGATACCAACCCGTTCGAAGTGCGGTTGGAAAAGTACGTGAACCTCGATGTGCCGGATGACACGTTGGGTATCGCCGCGCTTCGCCAGATCGCTCGGGAAGGCCCCCGCCGCCATCAACTCGGCCTGATCCTTGAAGGCGATGTGCCCGCCCCGCTAGGCTTCACGCATGAGGATATCCTGCTGCGCGGTGCTAAAGCGGGCGTGATGACCAATTGCGTTTGGTCGCTGCGCATGAAGGCGAATATCGGCTATGCCCTGATCTCGTTGGAAGCGCAGGCCGGTGATGCGGTCGTGATCATGCGCCCAAGCGGCATGACGGCGGGGACGTTGGTGGAACTGCCGTTTCTCTAGGAAGTGACCAGTAGCTGCTTGGAATTCTCGGGTTCTACACTGACCATCTAACCGCTTCTCGTCTTATCAACCCTCAGCCCTAATTCGATTTACGTTCGCACCATCCGCGACCAGTGAAGCGCAATAGCGGCCATGATCGGCTGCTTGGGACACACACTGCTGGAGCGGGTGAAGAAGACCGAGGTTAACAGTGGCAAGCTGGCCGGCGTTCCGAGCGACCTGGCAGAACGCCTTAAGGCGCTGGAGCACAAGAAACGCGAGCTGCGGCAGGCCAGCGAGATTCTGCGCAAGGCTTCTGCATATTTTGCCCAGCCGGAGCTCGACCGTCCGTTCAAGCGATGACCAGCTTCACTGATGAGCATCGCGTTTAGTGTGGGCCAAGATGTAAGGTGAGTTAGGCGATCTGCCGGGTTCTGCCCATCGCTCCATCCACCTACCATGAACGCGTGGCACAGCGCAGCGATCCCTCGCACCTGTCACCACATGCCCAGCGTGACGAGGCCATGACGCCTGAGGTTTGGAGAGTGTTCGATTCCAACTTCAAGTTGTACGGCATATGCAAGGTGTGGCGGCAGATGCAGCACGTGGGCTTCGATACTGCCCGATGCATGGTAGAACAGCTCATGCGCGATCTGGGCTTGCAGAGCGTCATCTGGGGTAGCCGGTGAAGACAACGATCAGCGGCAAGGCCGCATCGTGTCCGCTCGATCAGGTGAATCGCCAGGGCCATGTCCCGACGCCGAACATGCTTTGCGTGTCGGACTTCACTTACTGTGCAACCTGGGCAGGGTTCGTCTGCGTGGCCTACGTGATCGACGTTTACGCCCGCTACATTGTGGGCTGGCGGGTAAGCAGGACAGCGCATGCCAGCTTCGTGCTGGATGCCCTGGAGCAGACGATCCATGATCGGCGGCCTGTCCACTGTGGTGGCCTGATCCACCACAGCGATCGCGGCAGCCAGTACGTTTCGATCATTTATGCTATGCGCCTTGCCGAGGCCGTGATCGAGCCCTCGGTGGGCAACCGCCGGCGACAGCCATGACAACGCCTTGGCCGAGACGATCATACGGTCTTTACAAGGCCGAGGTCATCCACCGGCGTGAGCATGGCGATCATTTGAAGCCGTCGAATACGCAACACTCGGAACGAATTTCAGCGCATGTAATGGGGCGACTGGCTCAAAAATCAGCGATTAATCGCTCCCATCAACAACATAACAAGCCCTAAATTCGAGGAGCGTTATTATACAATGCGGGACGACACACCCATAGCCGCATGATTTGCACCAAATGGCCTACGGCAACCAAGGGGCGGTTCATTTTGCCCTAAGCTCTCCAACATCACTTTCTCGGTTCGGGATATTCCGGCGGCTCGAGATTAGCTCTCTGGCACCCGCCATTTCGTGCCTCAGCCCGAGGCGACGCTCCTGCAGCACTGCGGGAGCATGAGCGCAAATCACCCATGAAAACCGCCTGACGAACCAGGAAGATCGCCGCGAACCGATCGAAGAAACCAGATCGGATGTGATTTTTCTTTATTTTTCATTAATTAGCGCCGCGCCGCCAATCTCATTCCACCAGAATGAATCATTGAATTCTTGTAAGCATCCCTGCGTAGTACGTAAACTCAGGTTATGTCCGAGAAAATTTCTCAATTTTATATATTAAATGTGATAAAATTTCTCGTTTTTTCAAAAAGCGATAATTTTTCAAAAATATGTATTGTATTTTTTGATATTATCATGATTTTTGGGGATTTTATTATGAAAAATCGCTCGATAATACATATCGTTGATGGCATATCTAGTCGTCGGGCGCAGTTGGCTCGCATTGTATTTGCAGGCGGTCACCACGCCGAAATTTACGCCGAACTTGCAGAACTTCTTGCGCACGCTCCTGCGGAAGGCGTCGTCGTTGCATACGATGAACCGTCGTGCGGCAGCATCTCCAGCCTTATCCAAGCAATGGCTCGTGCCGGCCAATGGCTGCCAGTCATTGCTGTTTCGGAGAGCCCTGCGACCGATATGGTCGTCCGGGCCGTGAGGGCCGGTGCTCTGGACTATATTCGCCTTCCGCTTGAATTTGCGCCTTTTGCCGAAGCAATTGCGCAGGTGGAAAGGGTGGCCCACGAACAGCGTGCCCAACGAGCTCGCGCTGCTGCAGCAAGGCAGCGTGTAGCTCGCTTGTCCCGACGTGAGCTAGAGGTGTTAAACCGCCTCGTGGAGGGTTGCAGCAACAAAACCATTGCGCGCGAATTGGAAATCAGCCCTCGGACTGTCGAGATCCATCGCACCAAGATGATGGGCAAATTGGGTGCACGGCACGCCGCCGAAGCTGTGCGGGTTTGTATCGATGCAGCGAGCTTCAGGGAGGCGGCGTAAAGCGCAGCCCACAAGGTCTCGGCTCGCTACTGATTACGTATTTGCCCTAAGTAATTCTGCTGATAATGGGAGGCGGCAAGTAGTTAACCGTAGGCATTAATAATTAGGCCATCGTATCGGCAAAAAGAGATATCGAAATGGCCTACATGTCAAACATGGATGCATTCCATATTGTTGGAAAGACTTCTCAATTATTTGGCTCTAATTCTGATGATTTTGAAAAAAACCATGGGCCGGTGATCAAGGGTGGTAAAGGCGGTGACCGGGATCTCTTGGCGGTACACTTGATCGATCCCGATTCGCATTTGCGTGCGAAATTGGCTCGCCGGCTTCTCGATCTTGATCGCCATGTCGAAATATACTCAAGCCCAGCCGAACTCATCGAATTTTCGCCTCAGGCCGGGATTGTCTTGATCAACGAAGTGACCCCTGCGATTGGGGTCTCCTATCTCGTGGAAAGCATCACTTCTCCACTGCGCGGTCTGCCGGTGATAGTCTACTCCATGATTCCATCAGTCGAAAACGCCGTTGCAGCGATGAAGGCTCACGCGCTCAACTATTTCGACATGACAAGCGATGATACGTGCCTCGTGTCGGCACTTGACGAGGCAATGCAACACTCCGCCAAGCATCGCGAACGGATCGGCGCGATTGAGGCCAGCATCCGCAGGATCGGGCTCCTTTCCATGCGGGAGCGCCAGGTCTTGGAACTTATCGTTCAGGGTTGCAGCAACAAGGATGTTGCTCGCAAATTAGAATTGAGCCCACGAACGGTTGAAATCCACCGGATGCACATGATGTGCAAGCTCAATACCAAGAGTTGTGCGGAGGCCGTAAAAATTTGGTGCATCGCTACAAGATCAATTCTTGTTTAAATCCAAAAAAATCATTCGCAGATTTACGAATAATTGGGTCTTATCAATTTTAACCGCAATTATCCTAAGGGATGGCGTGTAAAAATCTGGAGTCTGGTGATGACAACCTTTTTCTGGGGTAGCAGTCGCGTATACGGACTGGTCACAGTTGCATTTGCGTGCGCCATGCCATGCGATCATGTTTTTGGCCGAACTTCGACAATGGTCGAACTGCCCGGCAATCCGAGATCCGACTTCACCGCGAAGGGCGATAGTCCTCGCACTGATCGTTGGATCCTGCATTCCGAAGCGCAGTTGGCCGCTGTGGCCGCAGGAGGAGGTGAGGCAGGGATATTTCTTGGCATTCAGTGTGACCCGTTCGATCCAATCGCTCGACGCATGATCATGGGTGTTCAACAAGGCGCGAACGCGCCGGAACTTCGCGCGTTGCTCCACAGCGCCGCGCCAAAAATCCAGATCAGCACGCGCGGCCAGACAGTTCGCTCGGCGTTCGATGCCTTGCCTGAGGATCGTGGGCGCACCAACTATGCTGGCAGCGCTGACTACGTCGCAGCCTATCTCTCTCCTGCGCAACTCGAGGCCATTGCCAGCGCAAACGTCCTGGCGGTGAAAGTGGGGCAAAAGACCTACACGTTCACTGGCTACGGCTCTAATCTCGCACTCGATTCCATGACCTGCAAGAGTCAGCGTGTCCATATCGCGAGCCGTCTGATCGAGAGCGATCGAAAGCAGGAGGCCCGAACGCCTGCGAGCGCCTGGCGTGTCAGCTACCACAGCGGCGCAGCAGCATTGATTAAGGGAAGTATCGAAGCTTCTGTCAGCGCAACCGCCAGATATCTTGACGATGGGACAACCTACAGGCTGGGTGTCGCCTGTCTTGGCAGCAAATTGTATGCAAGGGTCGAAGCGGGTTTGAGCCCTTCGTTCCGGGATGACGAAAATTTCGAAAAGTCTGCGAGATACATCGCGAAGTACGGTGAATCCCACAAGCGTCTGGAAGTTTACAACAAAGGGCAACGTACGACGACGATTGGCATCAGTCAGCAAGAAATGGCCGGGTTGGGGCACCTATTGTCCGGTAGCGAAGTTGCCAGCCTGATGGAGGCTGATGACCTCGTGGTTTCCAGTGCAAACAGCACCGTGGGTTTTCCAGCGGCAGGTTCGTCAGCAGCACTCGGGAAGACGTTTCAGACCTGCGGTATGGGTAGCACCGAAAAACGGGGGTCGTAAGCCCGCGAGATGCAGCTCGCCGCGCTTCATTGACTTTCTACCCTTATGAACCTGCCGAGATCTTCGCGGGCCAGCCAAATCACGCTGTCATTCGACGCGGCATTCGTAAGATTGTAGAAGGCGGTCGCACCTCCATGGCTCATGCCCATTTGCGCGTAGTAGTCCAGATACATCTGGTTTGAGCGATCGTTGGTCAGGAAATCGTGGGGCCCCAGGCCCCGCTGATCCTGCCAGGCGTGGACCCCGAAGTCGGCGTCGTTTGCCGCCTTGCGGGTTCGGCCAGCGATGAAAAGATCAACAGCGCCCGATCGGACGGATCCGTGTCTCGGCACCACAGTCGAAATCCCGCTAGCCCTGATCATGCGGCCGAGCCTGAGATTGGCGACATCATCGTGTGTCCCTGGGCAATCGCGCATTTCCAAAATGGCTATCCGTGGAAACTCCGCCCGCATCGCTGCAAAGTGCGAGGGGCTCGCGCCATCCGTTGCACCCGTCAATAATGCACGGCTAGGATTGAGCACTACAAAGGGGCCAAATCGCAATGATCCTCTCGCCGTGGTCCGCCCCTTTCGTGCCGTGCGGTCGGCAAGCCCGGATTGCTCGGCGGAGCGGTGATCTTCCGTCCAGGAATATCCATTCGCATCGAGCCAGGTGCGTGGCGGCGTTCGTGCCGACAGATTGCCATGCAGACTAGCGGCTCCTGCCAGTGCAATAGCCAATGCGGAACGAGCGACATCCATGCCGACCGTTTTGAACGAGAGAAATTTCCGTATCCCGAAAGGAACCGGTGAACGCCAGATTTACCCATGCGTCTGCGCGGTCTGATTTGCTCTAATCATCAGTCGTCTGATTTTTCGCTTCAAGCGTCAAACAAGCCTCAGCGAAAGTCGATAGGTCGCTTGCTGCGATTATATGAGGTGGAATGCAGCGAGAGGGGGGAGTGAAGCGAAAATTTAGTTCTGCGAGGCCTAGATCCTAACCGCAGGCACAAGTGCAGATGCCTGATCCATGTCTGAAACAACTTTAATCTCAGGCATAAAGTATGGTAATCACACTAAAATCCGCCCCGAAGCCGCTCTCTTGATCGTAAGTTTTAGTGAAAAATATAACTTTAGCTTATGCAGCAAACGCGTGCTGTCACCTTGCCGGTGCGCGCGATTTGTGGCGCCATGAGTTCGGCAGCCATCAAGGCATGTGCCGCTGCTTCGGGAAAAGCCGATTTTTCAATAATTGATAAAATATCATATATTTACGTAATGATTTTATCGTTCACGATTCCGATCCATACTCAAGCTTTCCGTCGGCCCTGTTGGATTATGGCCCTTGGGCCAAGACCCTGCGAAACCGTTTACTGCGGGGATCAAGCGCCAAATTGGAGGCAATTCTGCACCATTGGGATATGGTGAACTTGCAGTGGGCACGTTAACGCTGGTTAAGTGCAATTGCTTAATGAAAAAGTGCGGGAAAAGCTGCGCTGGCGCGTTGTGGAGAGTTGATCGGAGGTAAGATGGACCGGATCAGCGTGGATAAGCTGAAGGCGCTTCAATCTCTGGTGGGTGACATTTCGGCGGAAGCCGCAATGGCGCGCCAGCAGATCTCCCCGCTTGGTCGAGTTGCGCTTGCGAAGGGCGAACTGCATCGTCGCAGGCTTCGGGACAAGATTTTCTTGCCAGCCGAGATTTTCAATGATCCTGCATGGGAAATTTTGTTGGAGCTCTACATTGCTGATGCCGAAGGAACAAAATTAACAGCGTCAAGCATATGTATCGAGGCTCGAGTCCCGCAAACTACGATAGTTCGATGGCTCTCTTTGCTCGAGCGTATGAACTTCGTTCAAAGAAAACCAGATCATACTGACAAAAGGCGACAATGGCTCAACCTAACTAATTTAAGTCGCGATCTAATTAATCGCTATTTTTCGATATAATATTATTCAGCCTGCTCATATCCTGGCATCTCATTCTTCAGAATGTGCAGAGCCTGATCTATGTATATCGCTGCCATCTGAAAAGATGGATTCTCGTCTTTCAGCTTGTCGATATTCGCGAGAACTTCTTCAATCTCAGGAATGACGTTCCGCACGATTGACATCATTGTAGCCTTGCTTTCCAATGGAACGGTTTCCTTCATGATAAAAGCTAACCCACAGAGTGCTTTAGCAGTATGCATTTAACGGCAGATTAACCTTGATGGTAGGGTAAACCCTTGAGGAGGCTGCCCTTGAAGGCCATTGGCTAGCAACAAGGAGGTTTATGTCGCAACTGGGCCCTAGGTTTAGAGCATGCCGTGCTCGACGAGATGCTGATCACCCTCGAACTGGCCGCCGCGCCAGATTAGAATCCAAACTCAATCAGCCTCTTGAAAATTGGAGTGCACATTGATTCAGGGAGTCTCCGCTGAGGCAGGAGGCTTTGAGGATGTCGCGTTCGTTGTTCTGGTTATCGCATGAAGCTTGGGCTACCATCGAGCCGCACTTGCCGAAGAAACAGCCTTGAGCGCGTCGGGTAGATGATCGCAGGGTGATCTCCGGCATCATTCACATGCTCAAATGCGGCGGACGATGGGCGGACTGCCCCACCGAATACGGCCCATCGACGACCGTCTATAATCGCTGGAACAGGTGGAGCCGCCGGGCATCTGGACGCGCATTCTGGCGGCTCTGACCGAGGAAGGTTGGATCGCGGAAACCGGTCAGATCGACAGCAGCTATATCAAAGCTAACCGCTCAGCTAGTGGCGCAAAAGGGGGGGCGCGGGCCAATGCCATTGGGGTCTCGCGTGGTGGCCGGACAACGAAGATCCACGCCCTTGTCGATGTCCTTGGGCGACCACTCCGCCTCGTCCTGACACCCGGCAATACATCTGACGTGAAGGGCGCAGACCTGCTGATCGGCGAAACCATCGGTATGAAGCGGGTGATCGCCGACCGTGGCTACGACGCCAACCGCATCAGGGCTGCCTTGCGCGAGCAGGGCACGATCCCGGTGATCCCCGGATGGCGCAACCGCAAACGCCCGATCCAGTATGACGAACGCCGTTACAAGGACCGTTGGCGGGTCGAGGCCATGTTCTGCCGACTCAAGGATTTCCGTCGCATTGCCACCCGCTACGACAAGCTCGCCAGGAACTTCCTATCAGCCGTAAGCCTCGCTGCCGCCGTGGCATTCTGGATGTGAATGAGTCTGAACCCTAGCGCTGCGCCCTCCAATTGCCTCCTCCTCCAAGGGGCCCGGAGGAATCACTGCCTCAATGCCCCGCGGTCTGGTATTGTGTTATCGCATGGTGCAGCTTGCATGCTTGGAGAAGGCATCGGCCTGCTACCAAAGTCTGTCGTTCATGTCCGCCGAGATGAACGTCTGATTCCCCAGCAGCCGCCATGCCGCTTTCGGGATCGCGCAACGGACCCGCTCCCGACCGAGACCGGGTGGATTGCGGTTGGTTCGCTTTGGCATTTCGAGGCTGGCGCTGCACGCGTGTCGTTGGCGGAGTAAAATGCCCCAGAAGTGACATTTGAAAATTCCCCACTTCGTTTGTTTGACCCTGTCCGGGGCGCGCCCCGGACAGGGTCAAATTCGAAACATCCGGCATAGTCCTCCTGGTGGGAGGCGATGCTGCGATGAAGAAGCTTGGAGAATTGATGATGATCCTGGATTTGCATCGCCAAGGCGTGAAGCTCGCCGTGATCGCCCGGCAGGTGGGCGTCGACCGTAAGACGGTCCGCAAATACATTGCACGCGGGGTTGATGTGCCGACATATGGCCCGCGGCAGCCGCGCGAACGCCTGTTGGACCCACATATTGATTACCTGCGGGCGCGACTGGAGGCCTATCCCGGGCTGAGCGCCCAGCGCCTGGCCCGTGAGCTTGGCGAGCGGGGCTATACAGGCGGTTACAGCACGGTGCGTGACACGGTGCGTTCGATGCGTCCGGCCGGGGGCGGCAAGCCCTATGCTGTACGGTTAGAGACCCCGCCGGGTCATCAGGCTCAGGTTGACTTTGCGCAGTTCCGGGTCCGTTTTGCTGATGCGCCGGATCGTGTGCAGGTGGTGTGGCTGTTCTCCATGGTGCTGGGCTTCTCCCGCCTGATCTGGGGGCGGTTCGTTCTGCGCCAAACGATGCCGAGCGTGCTGGCTTGCCACCGGGCAGCGTTCGAGGCGATCGGCGGCGTGCCGCGCGAGATCCTTTACGACCGCATGAAAACCGCAGTGATCGGTGAGGATGAGGACGGCCGCGTCGTCTATAATCGGACGCTTGGCGAATTTGCGAAACACTACGGCTATCTGCCCAAGGCCTGCCGTGCCTATCGGCCGGAGACCAAGGGCAAGGTTGAGCGCCCGTTCCGCTACATCCGGGAAGACTTTTTCCTGGGCGGCATGTTCCGCGACCTGGACGACCTGAATGCCCAGTTCAATCGCTGGCTGAGCACGGTGGCCAATCCGCGCCTGCATGCAACGACGGGGCGGATCGTGAACGAAGCCTTTGCTGAGGAAATGTCGGCGTTGCAGCCCTTGCCGCTGGTCCCGTTCGGTGCGGTTCTCAAGCTTGAGCGCCGGATCAGCCATGAGGGGATGGTCAGTGTTGGCGGCAATTACTACTCGGTCCCGGATGCGACCCGTCGGCGTGTCGTGGAGGTCCACAGCCTTGCTGACGAGATCCGGATCTTCGAAGATGACCGCCTGATCGCCCGCCATCCTCTGCTTGAGGGACGGCGGCAGCGTTCGCTTCTTGACGGGCACCGGCGTCATCGGCGCCGAAATGACGATCTACCCTTGCCGCATGGGTTTACCGGCCAGCAGGTCGCTCGCCGTTCGTTGGACATTTATGCTGCCATCGGCCAGCAGCTGGCAGGAGCACGCGCATGAACTCGCTCCTTCCTGATCCCAGCGCATCACTGCTTGACCGGATCAAATCCAGCATGGTGGGCCTCAAGATGCCGCGTGCGATCGAGGTCGTCGATGACTGCGTCTCCCGCCTTGACCGCGGCGAGATTACGGCTCTGGAGGCCGTGGAACAGCTCTTGCTCGAGGAACTCACGTTCCGGGAGGAGCGCCGCATCCGCACCGCGCTGCGCATGGGCCGGGTCAACACGGTGAAGACGCTGAGTGGCTACGACTTCTCGTTCCAACCCTCGCTCGACAAGGCCAGGATCATGGCACTGGCCGAGCTTAACTTCGTGGCACGGGCCGAGGTCGTGCACCTGCTGGGCCCGCCGGGCACGGGCAAAAGCCATCTGGCCAGCGCTCTGGGGCTTGAGGCGGTCAAGGCGGGCAAGAGCGTGTCGTTCATTACGCTTGCCGACCTGATCGGCGCCCTGGCGAAGGCAGAGCGGGAAGGCACCTTGCGCGAACGGCTCCGGTTCTACTGCCGGCCATCACTCCTGATCGTCGATGAGATCGGATACCTCCCGGTCATACCCGGTGGCGGCAACCTGTTCTTCCAGCTGGTCAATGCGCGCTACGAAAAGGGCTCGATGATCCTCACCTCGAACCGCGGCTTTGCGGAATGGGGCGACATCTTCGGCAGCCCCGTGGTCGCAACGGCGCTGCTCGACCGGTTGCTGCATCATGCCATCGTCATCCAGATCGATGGCTCGAGTTATCGCCTGCGCCGCCATGCCGATCTGCTGCCCGAGCACATCAGGTCCAACGCGCGAATTACGCCACCTGCGCCCGTCGAGCCTCGCCGCCGCGGACGTCCTCCGAAAAATGGAGGCGCACCAATGACCACCTGATTACCCAAACCGCAAAGTGGGGAATTTTACTTTGCCACTTCCGGGGATTTTTACAGTGCCGTTGACACACGCGATTGAATGACAGCGTCGTTTCATGCCTCGCCAGCCTGCATGTTCCGGGCTGCACGCGAGAGTTCTTCTGCCTGTGCAGGATGGGCACCCAGTCCGGTGAGCCCCATCAGCAGCATGTCGCCCAGCAGGTCTGCGGCGAGTTGGCGTGACGGACGCGTGTCGATTAGGTGCATCATCAGCACCTGGCAAAGGCCAAGCCAGTAAGGAACCCCGGAAAGGCGCGCCTCCGACCGCAGCAGGCCCTGTTCCAGTCCTGCTTCGATATCGTCCATGAGGCCACGGTTGAACGGGTGGGACTGGCTTGTGGCGGGCATCTGACTGCGCAGCAGCACCATCGTCCGGCGCGGCTGTTCGATCGCGAAGCGCGCGGCGACCGCCATCCCTCCAGCTATGCGCGCAACAGGATCGCTCACCCCCGCATTGGCGCGTGCCACCTCCGCTTCCACCCCAAGCCGCACCTCGGTGGCAACGGCGGCGGCAAAATCATGCTTGTCTTTGAAGTGGTTGAAGAAGCTTCCCTTGGCCACGCCAGCGCTGGCGACGAAATCGTCTATCGGTATCGCGTCGATCGGACGGTCGACCAGCAGATCTAGCCCCGCCGCAATTAAAACCATGCGGGTTCGTCCGGAGCGGGAGGACTTGGTTTCCTGGAGCGCTTGTATGGCCATGCACAAGGCATACTTGACCAGATAGTCAAATTCAATCAGGTTGACCAAATAGTCAGAAGCGATTCGGTGCATCAAGCCGAGCAGCCTCGGGGAGGACGTCATGGCCATTATCAAGGTCGAAGACATTGCGCACGTCCGCTTTGCCGCACCTGACCTTGCGCTGATGCGCGGCTTCCTCGGGGATTTCGGCCTCTCCTGCTTCGAGGAGGGTGGGCGACTTTATGGCAAAGGCCGCGACGGGCGGCCTTTTGTCCATGTGACAGAGCTTGGGCCGGCAAAGTTTCTTGCGGTCGGGCTGCGCGCCTCCAGCGTCGCCGATCTGGAAAGGCTAGCGGCCCATGAGGGCGTCGCAGCCGAACCGCTGAACGCACCCGGAGGCGGCAGCGTGGTGCGCCTCATCGATCCAGATGGCTACTGCATCGAGGTGGTTGCGGGCCAGCACTGCGAGGCGCCCGCCCCCTGCGCCGCGCCGCAGTTCAACTCCGCCGCCAGCAAGCCCCGCCAGCGCGAGACGATCCGGCTCGAACCCGCCCCGGCCCATGTGCGCCGAATCGGCCATGCGGTGTTGAAGGTGAGCGACTTCCGCGCCTCGGAACGTTGGTGGAAGGAGCGCTTCGGCTTGCTCACCTCCGACGAGATCGAGGCCGCGCCGGGCGTGCCGCTGGGTGCCTTCATGCGCTGCAATCGGGGGGACGCGCCGTCCGATCACCATACCATCTTCCTTGCTCAGCTGCCCGGTGCGCTCGGGTTGCTGCATGCAGCCTTCGAGGTCGAAAGCCTCGATGACCTGATGCTCGGCCACGAATATCTCAAGGCCCGCGAGCGCAAATCGGCCTGGGGCGTGGGGCGGCACATCATGGGCAGCCAGATCTTCGATTACTGGAAGGACCCCTTCGGCAACGAGCTGGAGCACTGGACCGACGGAGACCTGTTCACTGCCGCCGATCCTCCCGCGAAGCAGACCCTGCAGGCGCTGCTCGCAGTCCAATGGGGGGCACCGCACCCGATGTTCGCCGGCAAGATGGCCCCGCCGCCCGGCCTCGTCGCCTTCGTCACCGCGCTTCAGCTGCGCTTAAAGCGCCTGTTCTCGCGCAAACCCAAGGAAGCCTGACCGATGAAACTCTGCACTTTCACCCATGACGGCAAGACCCGCACCGGGATCGTCGTCGGCGACACCGTGGTTGAAACCGGCGTGCCGGGGACGATGATCGACCTGATCCGTGATTGGGAGGCGCTGAAGCCCGGTCTCGAAGCCAAGGCAGCGACCGGTGCAGGGATTGCAATTTCAGAAGTCAGACTGGAAGCGCCCGTGCCGCGCCCGGGCAAGATCTTTGCGATCGGACTCAACTATGCCGATCACATCGCCGAAAGCGGTCTTGGCACGCCGGAACGGCAAGTTTGGTTCACCAAGGCGCCGACCAGTGTCAACGCGCCTTATGATCCGATCCTGATCGCGCGCGGCACGATGACGCCAGACTACGAGGCCGAACTGGTCGCGGTGATCGGCAAGGGCGGCAAGCACATTTCAGCCGCCGATGCGCCCGATGCGGTATTTGGCTATTGCGTCGGCAACGATGTGACCGAACGGATGTGGCAGCATGCCGTGCCGCAGTGGGCGCTGGGCAAAAGCTTCGACACCCACGCGCCGATGGGCCCTTGGATCGTCACCGCCGACGAGTTGGGCGACCCGCATGATCTCGGCATCCGCTGCTTCGTCAACGGCGAAGAGCGCCAGAACTCGAACACGCAGCACCTCGTCTACAATGTCTGGGAGCAGGTTGAGCACCTTTCGGTTGGCATGACGCTGGAGCCCGGCGATTGCCTGTTCACTGGCACGCCCGGCGGGGTCGGCGCAGCGATGGACCCGCGCCAGTTCCTCAAAGCGGGCGATGTGGTGCGCACCGAGATCGATCGCCTTGGGGCTATCGAAGGCACGATGGTGGCGGAAGACTGACCGATGCTCCGCAAGCTCCTGATCGGCCTTGCGGGGCTGCTTATGACGGTTGCGGGCGTTGCCTATACCCAGCGTGATGCACTGCTCGGCATGGCGATAGGCCACCGCGTGCAGCAGGGCCCGGACAAGGCTTTCGCCCAAGATCATGATGGCATCAAGGTGCTGATCTGCGGCACCGGATCGCCGGAAGTAAGCTCGGCCCGCGCGCAGGCCTGCACGCTGGTCGCGGCAGGCGGCAAGCTGTTTCTGTTTGACGTTGGCGACGGCAGCGTGCGCTCGCTCGCCGCCTCGCGCATTCCGGTCAATGATCTGGAGAGGGTGTTCGTCACCCATTTCCACTCCGACCATTTCGGCGACCTGGGCGTGCTGATCAACGCGGGGTGGATCTGGGGGCGCAAGACCCCATTGGAGGTGCAAGGGCCAGTTGGCATGGCCGGCCTTATCGCGGGTTACGAACAGGCCTATGCGCTTGATGAGGGCTATCGTAGTGCCAACATGCCCCACCTTGCAGAACGCCGCGCGGTGGCCCGGGCCGTGCCGCTGGAGATCGCCTTTGCGGAAGGTGCCCGCAGTGTGCGGGTCTTCGACAAGGACGGGCTGACAATAGATGCGGCACTGGTTGCGCATGATCCGGTGCGCCCGGCGCTGGGTTATGTGCTGCGATACAAGGGCCGCAAGCTGTTCATCAGCGGCGATACCGAGGTAAGCCCTGCCAACTTACCCGCCATGCAGGGGGCCGATATGGTCATCCATGAATCCTACGCAGTGCACATGGTGCGCCGTGCGATCCCAGAGATGCGGCGGCTCGGGATGGAGTTTCACGCCCGCGTGGCGGAGCGCACCATTCCCTACCACGCCGACAATATCGCTTTGGCCAAGCAGGCGCAGGCGGCCGGGGTGAAGCAGCTCGTCCTCACCCACCTCATCCCCTACCCCGAAAATGCTGTGGTCCGGGCGATGTACACCGATGGGATGAGCGATCACTTCCATGGCGATATCACCGTAGCTGAAGACGGCATGGTGCTGGCGTTCTGATCCTATGGTGTTGGGGGCAACGATGAGCGGGTTTGATTGCGATGTCCTGATCATCGGCGGAGGGCCGACAGGGGTGACGCTGGCAAGCCTGCTGGCGAAACGCGGGGTTAGCGCCATCGTCGCGGAGAAGGAGGCAGGCATCTTCCCTCTCCCCCGTGCGGCGCATATAGACCACGAAGGGATGCGGATCCTGCAGGACGCAGGTGCAGCCAAAACGGTGATGGCATCCAGCCGCCGCGCCGATCGCTACGAGTTCCGCAACGCCAAGGGCAGAGTGCTGCTGTGTTTCGACGGGGCCGAAGGGATCGGCCCGGGCGGATGGCCGGTCGCCAACATGATCCACCAGCCTTCGGTTGAAGCCGCACTCAGGGCATCGCTCGCCGAACGCGCGCCCGAAGCGCTGCGCGGCGGGTGGGATATGATTGCGTTCACGCAGGATAACCGGGGCGTCACCGCCCGTTTCTCAACGCCGCAAGGCGAGCGCTCCCTGCGGGCCCGCTGGGTTGTCGGGGCTGACGGCGCCCGCAGTTCAGTCCGGAAGGCCAGCGCCATCACGTTCGAGGATCTCGGCTTCGAGGAACCATGGCTCGTCGTTGACGTGCTCGTCGATGATCCAGCGCGCTTGCCCACCGCCAACCTGCAGATCTGTGACCCCGCGCGTCCCACGACCTGCGTCCTCATGGGCGAAGGCCGCCACCGCTGGGAGTTCATGATCCTGCCCGGTGAGACCCCTGAGGCCATCAGCGCTCCCGCCTCGGTGAAGCGGCTGCTCGCGCCGTGGAACGTAATGGACGCGGTCAGAATCGAGCGAACCGCCGTCTATACTTTCCGGGCCCGCATTGCAGAGCAATGGCGCAAAGGGCGCGTGCTCCTGGCCGGAGACGCCGCGCACCAGACCCCGCCTTTCGCGGGGCAGGGCCTGTGTTCGGGGCTGCGGGATGCAGCCAACCTCGCTTGGAAGCTGGCCATGTCGGTGAAGGACGAGGCCGATGCCGCGCTGCTCGACACTTATCAACCCGAACGCGCGCCGAACCTGCGCGCGACCATCGACATGGCGATCATGATGGGCCGCATGGTGTGCACGACCAGCCGGATCGGCGCCGCGTTGCGTGATGCCAAACTTGGCCTTGCCCGGATGCTCGGCAAGCTCCCTGATGGCCCGCCCGCCTATCCGCCGCTGGCAACGGGGCTTATCATGATCGGTTCACCGGCAGCGGGAAGCTATTTCCCGCAAGCGGTAGCAAGCAACGGCGCTCGCCTCGACGATGTTCTGGGCCCGGATATGTGGCTCATCAGCCGCCGAGCACTGGAGGCGAGCGCTTTCGCACCCTTTGCCGAAAATTTGCGCCACTGGCTAGACCGCCATCAGGCAGAAGCGGTGCTGGTGCGACCGGACCGCTATGTCTTCGGAACAGGTGCAGCGAACGACCTGAAACAACAATGGTCCGCTGCCCTGGGAACAGGATCGGTGAGCCGGTAGAGCGCCGAAGTTAGGGAAAATCAGCTCAGGGGTCGCTTCCTTCATATCGGGTTGCAGGAAGAGAACTTTTTTATAACAGTCATTGACGACCTGACCATCGTAGCGTTGGCTTCTGGTAAAACCGGCCTTCGACGTGCAGTTTGGGAACGGCAGGTAAGTCCCACGATACGGCGTTCAGCCTCTGGCCGCATCCGACCAGAGTCAGTCGTCCGGCTCAATCATGATAAACGTCCGGTTTTGTCGGCAATGAACAATCCCTCGCTCGCAGCGTGGTTGAGCCGAACGGCCTCTGCGTTCGAGTACGCAGCGCCGAATGCTGCTTCCAATGCCGCCAGGCCAGCTGCCCTCATCTGCATATCCTGTTATTTGCCGGATCCCGGTCTGGCTTCCTTGGCAAAGCCATCGCGCAGCGATTCTAGCGCGACGCGCTATCCGCGTCGGGCCAACGGTTTGAGCTGCGCATTCTCTTCCGCCGGTGGGCCAGATACCAACTGGCATCGCCACCCCTTTCGCGACGCGCGCGTCCCCGCTAACGGCGCTCCGCACATAAGACGAAGATGGCCCACGGGAGGGGACCGATTCATGCGCTCACGACTAGCATGTGGCATTATTTTTTTGGCGCTGGCCTCGTCGGGTGCCAGATGTGAAACGCTGCTCATCGCCCCCGATCGTGTTTTCACCGCTCAGGACAGGACCGCGCATGCAGGCTGGAAAGTGCTCGTCAACGGCGAGATCATCCAGGCGGTCGGCCCGGACATCGTCGCGCCTCCGGGAACGCGGACGCTGGAGTTGCCCGGCACAACCCTACTGCCAGGCTTGATTGATCTTCACTCGCATCTGTTCCTCCATCCCTACAGCGAGACCTTGTGGGATGATCAGGTCCTCAAGGAGCAACTGCCTTACCGTGTCCTGGCCGCCGCAAACCATGCCCGGGACACCCTGAATGCCGGCTTCACCACGTTGCGGGATCTGGGCACCGAGGGCGCCGGCAATTCCGACGTAGTGCTGAAACAGGCGATTGAGGCCGGCCTTGTGCAGGGCCCGCGGCTGCAAGTGGTGACCCGGGCCATCGTCGCGACCGGCGCTTATGGCCCGGCTCGCCGGGACTACACCATCAGCGACCTTCCGCAGGGCGCAGAAGAAGCCTCCGGGACCGATGGCATTGTCACCGCCGTGCGTCACCAGGCCGCAGCCGGCGCTGATTGGATCAAACTCTATGCCGACTACCAGATTGGACCAAACGGCGAGACCCTGCCCGCCTTTTCGCAGGAAGAACTGACCGCCGCTGTTACCAAAGCTCACGACCTTGGCCGCAAAGTCGCCGCCCATGCGGAATCGGACGAGGGCATGCGCCGGGCGGTTGTGGCGGGGGTTGACACCATCGAGCATGGCAAGGGCGGATCGGAGGCGACCTTTCGCCTGATGGCCAAGGCCGGCGTCGCTTATGTCCCGACCCTGACCGAGGTGGAGTACTACGGAATCTACTTCCACGGGTATATACCCGGCAAAACGCCTCCGACCGCAGACATGGCGAACAGTGAACGGGCGTTCCGCGCCGCGCGATCGCTTGGCGTAACCATCGCGTCAGGTTCCGATGTGGGCGTGTATCCGCATGACGAAAACGCCCGCGAACTTGTCTGGATGGTGCGCTATGGCATGGCGCCAGCCGAAGCGCTTATAGCCGCCACGGCGACCGATGCCGCCGTCTTGGGAGAAGGTAAGCGTCTGGGCAAAGTGCAGCCCGGCTTCATCGCCGACCTGGTGGCGGTGTCCGGGGACCCGACAGTCGACATCAGTGCGGTGGCCCATCCCGTCTTCGTCATGAAGGGCGGCCAGATCGTGCGGGCGCCGACCGTCGCGGACACGCCCCGACCTTGACAGACCAAGGCCTCGCCCTGACCGCGACGCGGCAAGGTCAATACAAAGCCGGAAACTGACGATTTATGGTGCCAGTTTGATTGCCGCTGCACTTACCCTCCTGTTCGCCTGCGGCCTGGGCTTTGGCATGGGCCGCGCGCGGCTGTGTCTGGTCACCGCGACCCATGACTTTGTCGTCGCGGCTGATCCCGGCGGATTGCGTCTCCAAGCACTGGTCATCGCCGCCATGGCATTCCTGTTCGGCAGCGAACTGATGCTAGGAATGCACCGGCTACCCCTGCCAATGGCGGGCGCGGGCGTTGGCCTGGTCCCGGTGGGCGCAGCGCTTCTCGCCATTGGGTTCATCCTCAACGATGGCTGCTATCTTGGCAGCGTCAGCTTTCTTGGCCAGGGCAAGCTTCGATACCTCTTCACCCTGATCGGCATTTACCTGGCCGAGTTGATTTCGGTCCCACGGCGGCTGATGTTCATCGAACGGGAGAGCCTGGTCCCGCAGATGTCGATTCCACCCTTGGCCACCGCGGCTGCCGTGTTCGCAGTCCTCGCATGGGTCGCTCTAGGCCCGAAGGCGAATGGGGGCGGCAGCCGGCGAATGTGGGGCGTGATCATTGCGAGCGTGTCGGCGTTGTTGATGTTCTCGATCCTGCCCGGCTGGAGCTACGGCGCCACGATCGCCGGTCTCGCCCGTTCGGGCGTGCTTGATCTCGGTCTCCCACAACTCGCCGGCGTGACGCTGTTCCTTGGGGCGATCATCGCCAGTGTGACGTCTGGACAGTGGCGACTGGAACTGCCTGGACTGAGCGGCGTCGTCAGATGCCTGTTGGGCGGTTACATTATGCAGACCGGGGCGCAGATAGTGCCCGGCGGGACCGACACCTGGCTGTTCTGGACCATTCCAGGCGGAGGCCTTCACGGCGTGATTGCTTATGCCGTTGTTGTCCCGATCACGATTGCCTGGTGGTGGATACACCGCAGCCTCACCCGGGTCAGGGCAGTGGGAGCATGAGCGTCGCCAAGCAAGGGCAGGGGGCGCTCAATGCGCGGCGCCAACACTTGACCGGTGGGTGCGCGGATCGTGCTGGGAGAAAGGGACGAGGGTCATGATCAACAGGTTTGCCATCGCGCTGGCGTCGGGGGTGGCGCTGTTCAGCCATTCCACCGGAGCTAAAGCGCAACTGCCGAGGGCTACAGCCTGCGTGCTGTCCGTTCAGGAAACGTCGGGTCAACTGGGCATTGTCTCGTCGGGCGGTGCAATGATGGCAACGATACCGATCAGCGAGCGGCCCCACGAGATTGCTGTCACGCTAAACGGCAAGACCGCCTATGTCTCGCAGTTCGGCATCACCGATTATGACAGCCGCCTCGGAACGCCGGGGGATCGTGTTGCCGAGATCGATCTGCTTAGCGCCCGGCGTGTCGCCGATTTCATTCTCCCGCCATCGGCGCGTGGTCCGCATGGGGTAAAGTTGCGCCCCGCAACCAGCGAACTGTTCGTCAACGCCGAGGCCGGCGGGTATGTGATGTTCGTATTTGATACACGCACGCGTCGGCTGCTCCGCAGCTTCCCGCTGCCGAACGCGACGCACAATTTCGTTTTCTCGGCGGACGGCAAATCGCTCTACAGCTTTGCCGGTGCCAACGGCGCCAGCCGGATTGATCCGGATGACGGCAGCGTGCTGGCGCAACGTGATGTCGGATCACCCATCCGCGGACTGTTTCTGACAAAGGCCGGCGCCATCTTGGCCAGTGCGAAGGGTGCGCTCTTCACGCTCGATCCGGGCGATCTCGGGGTTGTGCAGCGGCTTGAGGCGCCCCGTCCCGGCCAGTACATCTATGCTGAACAGTGGCCCGACGGGATGATTGTCGCGCCATCGCCTAGCGACGGGGGGATCGCTCTCTTCCCGGCGAACGGCGGGCCTCCACAGTTTGTCGCGACGGGTAAATCGCCGATTCTGGTCCGACGCGGTCCGGACAACCTGATCTACGTATCCAACGCGGAGGACGATCACATCAGTGTTCTGGGCTTGAGGGGCGACAATATCCTTACGCTCAAGGGATTGTCGGGACCCAATGGCCTCGGGTTTGGGCGGTGCCCGGCCTCGGCCGGAGGCGGCCGATAGAACGGCCGCCACGTCGTGCCGGGCGATAAGCGGGAGGGGCCGCCTGAGACCTGCGCGTGACCGGGGTTAGCACACGGTAATGCCATTCCGATCGTTGCTAACTTTGCTTGCGGCCATCGTTCTTTTTGCGGCTCTGGCCTAACCTCGGTCAATCGACGAGCCCAACCATTCAAGGCTGGGACGCCTGCTTCCGCCCAAAGCCGCCTTTGAAGGAGTGCGTAGGGAACGACCGCTTTGTCCCAGACCCGGTCCTTCAGCCTGCCCGATACCGGCCATCGACACGGTCTCGGATTTGTCAAACTTGGTTGACTACTTTCGAACTCGAATCCGTTGGCGGGTTAGGGAAATGTGAAAAAATTCACCGGTGTTCGTGATCCACTATGCCGGGTGATCGCCCATTTTGGCTGGCAGAAGTGGGTGGTACCCTTCTGCCCCCCCCCTTACACCCAACAAGGCCAGTGGGCTTAGCGAGGGCAAAGCCCTGGACCGCGTCGCACAACTAGAATCGACCCAATGTCGCGACCATTAGTTTTCCCGAATTTCGTACCCACAGGCCGGACAATTTCGCTCGTGCGCCATCGCTGGGGGCGGGCAAGCGGTCTCCGCTCCCTTGAGCACGCCATTGATCTTCTCCTCAGTAAACCGCGCCTCTGATCACCCTTTGATCGCAATCCAAAGGTCACGTCGGCAAGTGGGATTGGTTCGCATGTCACCGCTAGTGGTGCCGACATTGTTCCAGGCAGCTCATCAATACCAGGTAGTCAGTCAAATATACTGAAGTATTCTTCCTCTGACTCTTGCGCCGGATTCCGCGGATTCCTATGTGCAAGGCGAGCCGAAGCGAGGTTGCACCCTCGCCCCGACTCTGACCACCAACCGTCGTATGAGGACGAATCAAATGGCTGACACGATCACTAGCAGGCAGGCGCGCGCCTGGAATGCAGCGCGTTTATATTATCAACAGTGTGACCTTGCCGTCGCGGCAATGGGCCCCAACACACCCCTAGATGAATCTGAGGACGCCGAGTGTGCCCTTGAGCTGGCCCGACGGGACTTCCTCGAGCTGAACGCACCGACGTTGGACGGGGTATGCGAACGCATCATCCTCACCTGGGGCGAGAAGCTGTTCGACCAAGACGACCCTGACATGGACGACCTGCGATCGATCTTGGGCAACCTGCGGTTGCTGAGCAACGAGCTGAGCTGACAGCCGGTCAACGTGTGGGCGACTTTCCAGCCTCCCTGTATGGACTGCCTCGATACGTCAGGACGGTGAATCTCCCGAGGTAGTTGCTGTGATGCCGCAGATCGCCGACGTGGCAATCTTCGGCATCAAACACCCGGTAAAGGCTTCTCTCTTGGTTGCGGAGAAGAGGGGCAAGGGCGCAAAGGGTGGGCGAGGGAAGGCAGGCCTGCATTACCCTCCCCCCCGTAACCGAACCCAACATTGCTCCAAAAAAGTAAGCCCCGCGTGCGAGTCCGAAAATGCGAACCAACCCCAGTACCGATTGGGGCGGCTGAGTATATCCTTTCTACAGCTGTCTCAAAATATCGTCGTGCGCTCCGCAACCAAACAGGTGCCAACTTCTCGATAGAGCAGCTTCGGGAAATGGCGCAGCGGGGCGTACTTGAACTCATCACGCTCGCAGAAGCGGAGGACCTTTGTCCCGTCAGAACTCCCCCTACATCATCGGTGACTATTGGCTCGACAAGCGTCGAGACGGGAAGAGTCCACAAGTTTGGCAGATCGCCACAGCCGTCAAACGATCAATCCTATATCGCAGCACTCACTGCAGGAGCCTAGCCGAAGCCAAGGAAGTACTGGAAGCCCACGTCGCTGAGATCAAAGCACAAAAAGTCCAGAACCCAACCCATGCCGCTGTGGTGCCGATTCTCATGACCTACTGGAAGGAGCATGGGAACAAGGCAGTGAATAGCGATCAGACCTCCCGTTCGATCCGAACGTTCATCGGGTTTCTATTGGTCGATCACGTTGGCCCGAAGGCTGTCATGACCGATCTCAATCCAGCGTTATTCGAACGCTTCCGCGAATGGCGAATGGGGCCGCACGAGTTCACGATTCCTTGGGCTGGTAAGTCAGTTCAGTACGCAAGCAGGGGCGTATCAGGGGCAACGGTCCAGCGTAACCTCAACGACATTCGCGCTGCGTTCGGTCATGCGCGGGACAACATGCGTCTGCCGTTTAGTCCAAAAATCAAGGATATCGATCAACGATATCGTTCCGTACCGCGTGAGCGTGTGCTGACGATCGACGAGATGGCGAGAATTGCCTGGTACTGCTCCCATAATCCGGCGCTGTTCAGGTTTGTCGCTCTGCAATTCGCGACAGCCGTCAGGCCGGCTGCTGCGCTGAAGTTCGATCCACGTAAGCAGTATCGGGATGGGCTGATCGATCTTCAGCCCGACCAGGCTCAGCAGACAAAGAAGCGTAACGCGGTCATTCCGGTGGTGCCGCCGTTGCGCCCGATTCTCTTGGCCTGGGCTCGGGAAGGGCCGGTGCCGGTCGCCAGTCATAAGACTGCTTGGCGTGTCATGCGTCGGGCGCTTGGCCTATCGAGCGATGTCCACCCCAAAACCATCCGGCACACGATGGCGACGCTGCTCTATGGTGACGATACAGTGCCCGAACGAGAGATTGTCGAAATGCTTGGGCATGAGGGCAACCTCGCCCGGACAACAAAAATCTACGCGAAGTACGATCCTGGGAGGTTGAAGAATCTCGTACGCTCTATTTCAAAGCTTTGGTTGAAGGTCAGCCGGGCCGCGCGGAAGTTCGGCGCTGACCATACGCTGACCACTGGCCAACGCGGAGATCCATTCTGCGTCATTCCGAAGAAAAAATGACGCATTATCAATGGGGTATGGTGGGCGCGGCAGGGATTGAACCTGCGACCCCACCCGTGTGAAGGGGAATTGCGATTTCGTGTAAGTATACTGTTTTTACGCAATAATTTCAGACCTACACATTCGCCGTGTACGAGCTTTGTACGAAGACCTTTGACGTACTGGTTTTTTGTACGCCGAACTACTTTGCTCGTCCCGATCATAGCCAAGATTTCCGACCGTGTCTTGCCGATTTGCGGCGGGTCGGATGGTCGGCCTTGGCCACCAACTCCCACACAAAAAACCGCTGGAAGGGCGGCAACCCTTCGCAGCGGCTCATTCGATAGCTGTGCGTCTATGGCGGAATCCTATCGTTTCACGGACTTGCGTGCAAGCGTACTTTTCGTCGGAGGGCTGCCATGAGCACCACCCTTTCCCATAGTGGTTTGCCGCCGGGCGTGGGCCGGTTCGACCTGCTGCGAATTTTCGAGCAGGTGGCGCGACCGGGCTTTGGCCTGTCGTCCACGGCGGTGGCGCTGGTCCGGCACTATGTGCTCAAGACCATGGACGGCGACTATCTGTCGGGCCACATTTGCGCCGTCTGGACTCAGGCCTGTCGCTTTGCAGAAGCCCTGGGGCTGACGCCTCGCTCGATCAATTCCGCCGAGCGTGAATTGGAGCAGGCGGGCTTCATTGTCCGCAATGCGGGAATCAATGGCGAGCGCGCGGGCGACCGCAAAGATGGCGCAATTGTCTGGGCCGCGGGAATCAACCTTGCACCGCTAGTCGACCGGTTCGCCGAAATGCAGACAAAGGCAGACGCGTTGGAACTTCAGGCCCGAGCCATCCAGCAATGCCGGGCCGAGATCCGCCAACTGGGGCAGCGCATCCGCGAAGCGGACGACGATGATCTGCGCGAAAGGGCGGAGATCATTCTGCCTGATGGGCGGACCGCGCGGATCAACAGCATCGACCGTTTGATTGCTATTCGCGAGGCCTTGTCCGCCACTCTCGACGCAATCGAAACTGCGCCCGACCCTGAGCCCCGTGCACTGAAAACTTCCGGCGCGCCGGAAGAAAACTGCGCACCCAATATACAGAACAAAAAATCATCACGAAAACGTACCACGCCCGAGCGCGATCCGCTGGAGCGGATCAGACCTGCGACGGCGCTGAGCGTGGCAACGGACGGATATCGCAGCTTGGTCGAGGCTCTGGGCGGGCCGACCTGGCCCAATCTTGTCGAGGCATCGTGGCGAAGTCGCGGGCGGCTCGGTATTTCCCAGGTCACGTGGGGCCGGGCTTGCCAGCAGTTCGGGCGGGAGCGTGCTGCGCTCAGTGTGCTGCTAATCGACCGAAACTTCGAATTGCCGACCGGCCATCGCTATCGCGTGCTCTCGCCCGGTCGATGTTTGGCAGGGATGATGCGGCGGGCGAAGGCAGCGAGCATCAATCTTGCCGGCTTGTTTGTTGCCGCCGAGCGGGAGGCTCAGCGAGAGACGCGGTGTGGCGAAATGCCTCTGGAAACTTCGCCGCCGCCCGAGTTGCCCCTCGGACCAATGACAGATCTCACGGCAAAGCTGATGGCGTCGTTTGAAAAGCGCGTGATCGCTGAGCAGCACCGCAGGCACACAGACGGGTAAGCCGGTCTCCGGCTTCACGCATCCACAATCGCACATTCCCACTCGCACACATGTGAACATGTGAAGGATCAAGCATGACCATCATCGCCATTGTGAGCCAGAAAGGCGGCTCTGGAAAAACCACACTCTCGGTGAACCTTGCGGCCGCTGCTGAAGCATCGGGGGCGGTTGCACTTATCATCGATACCGATCCGCAAGCTACGGCAACCCAATGGGGCGCATGGCGCGCCGACAAGGCACCCGAGGTGATCGACAGTGCCCCGCCGCGCATTCAGGCAAAGGTTGATGCTGCAGAAAGCCAAGGTGCCACTTTCATTGTCATCGACACGCCACCCCATGCAGACAGCGCGGCCAGCAGGGCGGTGGAAGTCGCCGACCTTGTATTGATCCCCTGCCGTCCAAGTGCCTTTGATCTGGCCGCGATCAAAACGACAATCAGTCTGGTTCGGCTTTACGGCAAACCGGCCGTCGTTGTGTTCACCGCCGGGCCGCCGCATGCACCGAGGATGTACGAGGAAGTGTCCGAATTGGTCCGAGGCTTCGGCATCGCGCCTTGCCCGCACATACTGCCCGATCGCGCCGTCTATCGCCATGCCAGCGCGGCGGGCGCCTCGGTTCTCGAATTCGAGCCTGAGGGCAAGGCGGCGGCTGAAATCACTGCCATCCACATGTGGGCTATCGCACATGTGGACATGTCCACTGTCGCGATTGAGGGGGTGTAAAGCCATGAGCCGCTTTGCAAATTTGGCTGATAAGCCCAAAGCCGGTCCAAATCAGGAAGCTATGGCTTCGGAGAAGGACTCAACCGGTTTCCCGGACTATGCGACGGCGGCGGCGATGAAGCCTTCGCAAAGACCTGCCAGCCGTATAGGTCGCAAAGCGATCGCGGCCTACTTCACACCAGAAATGTCCCTCGCCATGCACCTTTGCGCTCGAAAAAATTGCGTCACTCTGCAGGAGTTGATGGCCGAGGCCTTCAATGATGTCTTGCGGAAATATGGTGAAAGCCCGATCGGAGAATGACACGGGGGGCAGGCTCTCCAGTCAGTAGAATGCGATAAGCTGGCATTATTCATTGCATAAATGCAAAATATTTTTGAAATCCTTGGCACATTCCTAAAGGCTCAAGACCATTTTGGAGTTTGATGCGATGAGGCCAATTTTGGATGGTAAGGTTGTCCTCGTAACCGGAGGTGCCGGCGGAATTGGCACTGCTGCTTGCACTGTGCTAGCGCAAGCCGGTGCGCGTCTTGTTATCAGCGATATTGCCCAGGAAACTGGGCATAACATCGCCAATGCACTCTGTGATCAAGGGCATGAGGCGATCTTCGTGCCAGCTGATTTATCGTCGGAAGTCGCGATCGAACGGCTAGTGGCGGAGACCATGTCACGCTTTGGTAGGCTTGACGGAGCCTTCAACAACGCCGGAATGGAACAGGGCAATACGCCACTTGATAAAATCACGCTTTCACAATGGGATAGAGTTATTCAGATAGACCTCACAGCAGTTTTTCTTTGTATAAAATACCAAGTTCCAGCGATGTTGCAAAATGGGGGCGGCTCGATTGTTAATACCGCTTCTGGACTCGGGCAGATAGCCATTCCCAATGCGGCTGAATACGTTGCGGCAAAGCACGGAGTTATCGGCATCACTCGCGCTGCTGCTGCTGATTATGGAGCGATGGGCGTTCGGGTTAACGCACTCCTTCCAGGAATTGTGCGAACGCCTATGCTGGAGCGACTCAGCAATGACGCCTCGTTCAGTCCGCTCATCGAAAAGATGAAAATGCGACACATGATGCAGCGCTTTGCTGAACCGCACGAAATTGGCGAGGCCGCCAAATGGTTATTATCTGACGGGGCATCTTTCGTGAACGGCGTGGCGCTAGCCGTGGATGGCGGCGCACTGGCGAATTGAACACCGATGATCGTATCGCAGGAAGCTTGGTCATGCAGTGGTGGTCAGACTATTTCGATGACGTCGATACGATGCAGGGCGATCGCTATGGCCGCTGGTTCGCCGAAGACATCGAATTGCAGTTCAACAATGCCCCGGCGATAAACGGGAAAGCTTCGGTTTTGGTGTTTCTGCGGGAATTCACGCATAATTTCAGCCAGCTTCACCACAGCCATGTGGTTTTGACGGGCAATGAGAACCATGCAGCAGGCGAAGCAGTGATCACCTTTACCGCGCACGACGGCGCGCAATATGCGGTACGCGGCATGACCATGGTCACACGCAAACAGGGGCTGTTTCGCAGGATGGCCATTTATGCCGATTTTTCGCCGCTTTACGCAGCACTCCAGGACAAGCAATCGGCAGCTTAGTTCACGACAAAATCGTTGCACGCCCTGCGGAGGCAACGTTTAGGCACGCCTCGACTCTCCAAACGGGTGGGGTTATCGTTCTACAAGATGTGCGGGGTTAAATCGCACTTGCGGAGGGGCAAAGTTGCGACAAAGCAGGGGCCGGTGCGGCCAGGAGCGTCATGCATTTTGACGGCCTCGATCTCAATCTGCTGGTAGCGCTCGACGCGTTGTTGAGCGAACAGAGCGTTACGCGCGCGGCATCGCGGCTGTGTGTCACCCAACCCGCGGTCAGCGTCGCACTCCAAAAGCTGCGGGTTCAGTTTTCGGATCAGTTGCTCGAGCGTGTAGGGCGCCGGATGGAACTTACACCGTTCGCGCAAGATCTTGCCCTACCGCTCAAAGGTCTTCTGCATCAGGTCAGAACACTCGTCGAAAGCCGGTCTGGCTTCGATCCAATAACTGATACACGTAATTTTCGGTTGTTGATGTCCAATTCGATCGCAAAAGTTTTTGGCGTGCCAACTCTACGCGCCCTGCGTAAAGTGGCTCCCAATGTCCATTGCCAGATCGACATTTTTGTCGCGCCAAATTTACTGCGTCGTTTGCAGGATGGCGAAATCGATTTGTGTATCCAGACATTTCAGTCTGGCGTGTGGGATGGTGGCGCAGATCTGCAGTCGTTCTCACATGAAATGCTGATTTCTGACCATTACGTCTTAATCGGCGATCGCAAAAATTTTCAATTGCATAGCAATCTGAGTTTTGACGATTTTTGCAAAATTGATCACATAGAGACCCGTTTTTCCGGTAATTTGGTAAGCCTGCCGGAGCGTCATCTCAGCAACATGCCGCGGCGACCGAACTCGCCCATTGTCGTGCCAACGTATGATCTAGCAATTGAGGCTGTAGTTGGTAGCGATATGACCGCCATTGTGCCTAGCAGAGTCGCCAAGTCCGCGGCGCTCGCAGATCAGTTGACGATCATTGAGCCTCCATTTGCCATTGGTCAGCTTGAACAGAGCATGATGTGGCACAAGCGATACGATAACGATCCCGGGCATTTGTGGCTCCGGAATTTCTTTGCCGAGTTTGCCAAGGCCAATATTTCAAATGATATCTGAATAGACTGCGATTCCGCGCTTGAGCTTTGGCAGGAGCTTAGGAATAAACTACAAAAATACTGCCCATAAAAACAAACCATTTCTGACATCTCGGACGCCCATCTACGATCATCCAATTAGCTAGCGCGCGGCGTTTCGCAGCTAGCTCAAAATAAATTCCAGTTAATTCCGTAGGTTGTGAACCTCGGAACACTTGACTGGTTAGTGGATGAGAGGATGAAGGCGTGAGTTCTGAACACCCGATTACCGCCGCTTATGCCTGCCTTACATTTGAGGCGGCGCAGGCCGCGCTTACCGCTGGGGTGGCTGCTGCAAAGAAGATAGGTGTCCCAATGGGGCTGGTCGCAGTTGACCGGGCTGGGCACATTGTTGCTTCGTCACGGATGAATGGCGCAAGCGCGATGACCTTGGACATCGCCTTCAAAAAGGCCTGGACATCAGCTATGGCGTCCGCTCCGACGGCGTACATTCTGAACTTCGTATCTAGCGATCAGGGCTCGGCAATTTCGATGCCGCACCTCGCCAATTTTTCGGTGATTGCGGGTGGCGTTCCGGTCATGGTTGATGGCGCCTGTGTCGGAGCTGTTGGAGTAAGCGGCGCTACGGCTGATCTTGATTTGACGGTTGCCGAAGCCGCTGTCTCTACCTTGGTGGCTTGACGCGCATGTTTGCTGAAAACTGGCAGGTTTCGCCGCGCGTCCATGACGTTCGATCAGAGCTCGACGTCAAGATCATCATGTCGGACGGCGTTCGAGTTGCGGCGCAGATCTTCCGACCGGCTGGAGCGGGTCGATTTCCGGCGCTCCTTGGTGTCCATGCCTACGACGCGGCAATGCAGTACACACCGTCGCGGCCGCAGGCGGTCCAAGGTCGCAATGCGCAGGCCGAAGCCGGCGACCCGCAGTTCTATGTCCGCCGCGGTTATGCCCATGTCATTCTGAACGCCCGTGGCACGGGCCAATCCGAGGGTGAATATGCCCACTACAGCCCCAGGGAGGTCCAGGATGTTGTAGAGGTCATCGCCTGGATGGCTGAGCAGGACTGGTGTGACGGGAATGTCGGCATGTTCGGTGTCTCCTATTTCGCAGTCTGTGCGAAACAGGTTGCTGCGCGAAATCCACCGGCTCTCAAGGCGGTGTTTGCTCCATATGGCTACACGGATTTCTATCGCGACAAATTCTATCATGGAGGGATACTCGCCCACAGCTTTTTGACTAACTGGTCCAAACACCTTGCCGGGGTGCGGGTCCGCAGTTGGTCAAAAGAGGGCTTGGGCGACGACGAGTACAATATCCGCTTGGCGGCATTGCGTACGAACCCAGATATAATGGCCGTTCCGGAGCTCGCTGCGGCGGTCAAGGCACCCGACAGTGGCGCCAATCCCCTGATTCTTGATGTCCTACTGAACCCGCAAGACGGTCCCTACTGGCATGAGCGCAATCCCTGTCTCGAAGATATTCGGGTGCCGATCCTGATCGGATCATCGTGGGATATGTACTTCCTGCATCTTCCCGGTGAATTCCGGGCGTGGGAAAAGATCACGGCACCCAAAAAGCTGATCGTTGGCCCCCCCGTCTATCTTGATCGACCGGTGTACCAATATGCTTTTGAATCTTTGCGCTGGTTTGATCATTGGCTGAAGGGCAACGACACGGGCTATATGGATGAGCCTGACGTGCGCGTATTTGTTGTTGGCGGCGACGGGTCATGGAAGACCAGCACCGCCTGGCCCCTGCCCGAAACCGTCTGGCACCCGTTCTATCTGCATGGCGGCGGCCTGTTGAGCGAACACGAGCATTGGCCCTGCGAGGGCGGATCGAGTTACGAGGACAACAATTACAACGCCCGCACCGGCGTAAGTTTCGCGACGCCGCCGTTGGTCGAACGCACCGAGGTGATCGGACCGCTGACAGCAACGATTTATCTTTCGACCAATCAGCCTGAAGTGCTGCTGTTTGCCACACTTTGGGATATCGATCCTGACGGGGTTCGCCGCCTGCTGACGCGGGGCTGGCTGAAGGGATCGATGCGCAAGACCAATCCGGAACTGTCCCGGCCATGGTTGTGGCATTATGATTTCACGGATCCCCAACCGGTCGATACGACCAGACCGCAACGGTTCGATATCAATCTGGTGCCAACTGCCAATGTGTTCCAGAAGGGGCACCGGATTGGCCTGCGCATCAGTTCCGCTGACCAGGATCCTGCGGGTAGCCTGTTTGACATTGTCGGGCAGGGCCACTTGCTGCAGCAGCAGCCGTCATGGGTTACGGTCCATCACGATGCTGAGCATCCATCGGTGCTGAATGTGCCAGTAACAGGTGGAAACCGAATCGGCACATATATGTCCGGTGGCAGTGGGGCTGGCCGCATCGTCGGCGCGAGCGCACCAGCCGCGGGAAACAGCATCTCATGGGATGGTTGGTGATGACCAATCAATACGCGCAACGTGCCCGCTCTTTGCGGGGTCTGATCGAGAGCGAGGCTGCAAAGCCAGAGAACGCCATGACGATGTCCCCGGTTGTCGGCGATGCATTGCGCGAACAAGGTTTGTTCTGGTTGCTGGTGCCGGAATCGCTTGGGGGCAGCGATGTCTCCACAGTGACTTTCATCGAAATGGTCGAGGAATTGGCGAGTTCCGACGCGGCAACGTCGTGGTCGTTGATGGCCAATTCGGTGGCAACGATGGTGGCGGCGACCTACAGCAGTGATGCCCATGTCAAGCGCATGTTTGGCGGTGATCGGCTTCCGATCATGACGTCGACCTATGCACCTACAGGCAAAACAACGTTTGCCGACGGGTTCTATCGCTGTTCTGGCACGCACAGTTGGGGAACCGGTATCGGCCATGCCGACTGGGTTTCGGGCGCAAATGTGGTGTTTGAAAACGGCGAACCGGTCGTGCAGGCCAATGGCAAACCCAAAGTGGTTGGTGCCTTCCTGCACAAGGATCAGATCAGGCTTGCGGGCAACTGGGATGTCGTCGGACTACAGGCGACCGGCAGCTTCGACTATGAGGTGCCCGAGCAAGACATTCCGGCCGACTGGACTTTCAATCAGTACTGGACCGAGCCGCAGCGCCCTTCGAAGTCGGCCAACCTTGGCACCATGGTTGTCGTTTGCGCAGGACATACCGCAGTTGTGCTCGGTATCGCGCGGCGTGCGTTGCACGAGGCGGCCGTGACGGCATCAAAGAAAAAGCGCCTCCATTCAGCCGACTGCATCGCTAGTACTCCGGTGTTTCAGAATGATTTTCTGCAGCACGAGGCGCTGTTTCAGGCTGCGCGTGCGCTTACGCTCGATGTCTTTGCCGAAGCCGATCGGTTGGCAGAAACCGGAGAAGCCCTGTCTGAGCTACAAATCCAGCGAGTTCGTCAGGTGACGACCTGGACGCATCAGGTTTGCAAAGACATCGTGAACTATGCCTTTGGTTCGGTATCGTCTGCGCTCCGCAACCCCAGCATGCTGGGCAAATGTCTTTCAGATGTCGCTGTTGCCGCTCACCATATCGTAGCGGGCCCCATGTCTCTGATCGACGCTGCGCCTCAAATTATCGACAGCTGGGCAATCGATCGGATGCCGTGGCCAGGGGAGCAGAGCGTGGCCTGCCCTGAGAAAATTCGAATTGAGGAATTTACAAAATGACGACCGCAAAACCTGAAAAACGGCACAAAAAGGACATCAGCTTGGCCATTATTGGCGCAGGCATGGGCGGCATACTGATGGCCATAAAGCTGAAAGAGGCCGGTTTTCACAACTTTGTCATTCTTGAAAAGGGCGATCGCGTAGGCGGGACATGGCGGGAAAATACGTATCCAGGCCTGCATTGCGATTTCCCATCGCACTTCTACAGTTATTCTTTCTTTCATAACCCGAACTGGTCGCATCGCTTTTCGTGTGGGCCAGAAATCAGGGACTATTTCGAAAGCGCTGCCCACGCGTTCGATGTTCACGATTCTATCCGCTTCAACAGCAAAGTGGTCGATGGACGCTGGGAACAGGATCGCTGGACAGTTACGCTGGAAGGGGGGGAAACCTTTGCCGTCGATATGCTGATCGCTGCGACTGGCTATCTGCATGTCCCCAAATTCCCGGACATCGAGGGGGTCGAAAGCTTCTCTGGTGCCAAGTTCCATACGACACAATGGGACCATTCGCTTGCACTCGAAGACAAGAGGATCGGGATAATTGGTACAGGTTCGACCTCAGTCCAGCTTGTTTCCGAACTCGCGGGCAAGGTCAAGAAACTCACGGTGTTTCAGCGCACCGCTCAATGGGTTTTACAGCAGGACAACCCGGCCTATTCAGATGAAGAACGGCGGGCTTTCGCCAGCGATCCTTCGCTGCTCGATGCACTGTACGAAGAAATGAAGGCCGAAATGGTTCTTCTTGCTGATGGCGCAGTCTTGGGCGGTAACGCGGAGGCGCGCGCATTTTTGGTAGCGAATGCCGAGGAGAATCTGGCACGGGTTAAAGATCCTGAACTTCGCAGGAAGCTGACACCGGATTACGAGCCAGGGTGCAAGCGCCTAGCGATGTCGCCTAACTTCTATGAAGCCATTCAGCATCCAACTTGAGAATTGGTGGCGGAAGGGATCGTGAGAGTTGAACCTGGTGGCGTGCGCACGGTGAACGATGCGCTGCATGAACTCGATGTTCTGGTTCTGGCGACAGGGTACGACACCCAGGCGTTTTTCAGACCGCTTCGGTTGACCGGTGAAAATGGTCACAAGATCGAGGACATCTGGAGCGAGCGGCCGGTCGCGTTCCGCACCATGACGGTTCCGCACATGCCCAATTTCTTCATGGTCGAAGGTCCGTTCAGCCCGATCGGTAATGTCTGTGCCATTCTGACCGCCGAATTGCAGGTCGCGCATATCATCAAGCTGATCAACATCGCTATCGATCAGGGCGTTGCTCTTGCACCGCGTGAGGACGCTGCGCTTGCCCTGCTGGATACCTATCGTGATGGCGCCCGAAAGACGATTTGGGCGACTGGTGGCTGTGCCAGCTGGTATCAGGATGCTGAAGGGGTTCCGACACTATACCCCTTTCCCAATCAGGTTTTTGAAGCCGAAATGACCGCCGAGCCGGATCTGGACGAGTACGTTCTCACTCCGATCCACGTGATGGCTTCATCGTGAGCGACCGGCTCGCCGGCAAGGTCTGTGTGATCACCGGAACTGGTGGCAGCATGGGCGGCGCCGCTGCGCTGATGTTTGCGCGCGAGGGCGCGCAGATTGTTGGTTGCGACGTCAATCCGGATACCGCACGCGCTTGCGTCGATCGAGTGCATGCAGCCGGAGGCGCGATGGTGTCTTTGGAGCCTTGCGACCTTCGGGAACCGTCTTCATGTGAGGCACTCGTGGCCTTGGCTCTGGAAAGCTTTGGCAAAATCGATGTGCTTTTCAACAATGCTGCCGATGCCAATGTCGGCTGGATAGAAGACCTTACGCACGACGCCTTTACCGCGACGATCGACGCCGAAGTCAACATCGTTTTCAACCTCACCAAGGCCGCTTGGCCGGCGTTGAAAATCAACGGTGGATCGATCATCAACATGGCATCGGTCTCGGCGTGGATGACCTACAAGGTGCTGCCCGGCCTCGCGCATTCGGCAGGCAAGGGCGCAGTCCTCTCGATGACCCGGCACCTGGCGCTGGAAGGCCGGCATCACCGCATCCGGGCCAACTCGCTGTCACCCGGGCTGATCGAGACTGGAGCGACCAAGGCGCTTTTGGCGATGCCCGAATTTGCCGAAGTGATGATCGACAAGATCATGTTGGGGCGACCAGGCCAACCCGAAGAAGTCGCAGCTGCGGCGCTTTTTCTCGCTTCGGACGAGAGTAGCTTCATGACGGCCGCCGATATCCGCATCGATGGCGGCACCACAGCCTGGTAAAAATCTATCCGTGGGGGAATGAAAATGGCGGTATTGGGCATTGTCGGAATTGCACTTCAGGTTCCGGATATTGATGCAGGCACACAATTTTACATTGATGCCGGGCTGGAGGCTCATGCAGAAACTGAACGGGTAAACCTGACGTGTTCGGGAAGCATCGTCCCCAGCGTGACGTTGTCGCAGTCGCAAGGACCGATGCGACTCCATCATGTCGTGCTGCGGGCCGACGCGCTGGACGAGGTTGGAATGTTGGTGCCGCTCCATGGCGGCAGGTTGGTCGGGGCGCCGGCCGGTTTCAACGCGGATGGACTGTGGGTTGAGGATCCCCACGGGGTTTTGTTCCATCTCGTCGATGTCGAAAAGCCGTTGGAAAAGCCTGTTGAGCCACCGTTTGCGATTAACGCACCTGGGCATATCGTCAGAATCCGACGCGCGGCAGTCTTGCCGGTGAGCCGCACCCCGCCAGCACGGCCACGGCGCCTCGGGCATGTTGCGTTGTTCTCGCCCGATGTGATGGCCAGCCTCGAATTCGTTACAAAAGCGTTTGGCATGGGCCTGGCGGATCATGTCGACGACATTATCGCCTTTTGCTGTGCGCGCCGCGACAGCGATCACCATGTCCTGGCCTTTGCAAAATCGCCCGGAACCGGCCTGCATCACACAAGCTTTCAGGTCGCGGACCCGGACGAAGTCGGCAGGGCAGGGCAGGCATTGGCCGAAAAGGCGGGCAAGGGGCATTGGGGCTTTGGTCGACACACCATCGGTTCAAATTTTTTTCAATATATTCAAGATCCTTGGGGGTCATGGTTCGAATATTATTCGGATATGGATTTCATAGACGACTACTCCCTGTGGCAACCGACCAACTACGCGATGGAGGATGCTCTGGCCAGTTGGGCTCCGCCGGTCCCCGCTGATTTCGTCCACAATTATCAGGTTGAAGAACCAGCGTGACCTGCGCTGCCGATCGGACACCCGATCGAGACGTTCTCGGTGTCGGTCCCCAAAAGGCGCCACCCTCAGCCGGTGCTTATTAGAAGCCGACTACGGCGCAATAAATATAAGCCTTCAGGAGTTCAATTATGAAGATTGCCTCATTTGACGCTGGTGACGGTCCCGAAACCGGAGTGGTCATCGGTGATCGTATTCATTCCACCGGAATTGCCGGTTCAATGATCGACCTCATCGAACAATGGGCTCAGATCAAGGAGGCCGTAGCAGCCAATAGCCTGCGTGATCCAGGCCTCGCACTAGACGAAATACGCCTGCTCGCGCCAGTCGAACGGCCTGGCAAAATATTCGCAATAGGACTGAACTATGCAGACCACATTGCGGAAAGCGCGATGGGAACACCGGAACAGCAGGTCTGGTTCACCAAGGCCGTAACTTCGATCAACGGCCCTTACGCCCCTGTGTTGATCGCGACTGGCGCGCCCAAGGTCGATTATGAAGTCGAACTCGTTGCTATCATCGGCAAGCGTGGTAAGTATATTTCCCGGCAAGATGCGCCAGCCCATGTGTTCGGTTATTGCGTGGGTAATGACGTGACCGAGCGGGCATGGCAGCACGCGACGTCGCAGTGGTCGCTGGGTAAATCGTTTGACACCCACGGACCGATCGGCCCCTGGATCACGACAGCCGATGAGGTCGGGGACCCCCATACGCTTGATTTGCGCTGTGTTGTCAACGGAGAGGTGCGCCAGTCGTCCAATACCCGCAACCTGGTTTTCAATCTGTGGGAACAAATCGAGCATTTGTCTCACGCCATGACACTTGAGGCGGGCGACTTGATCTTTTCGGGAACTCCGGGCGGCGTGGGTGCGGCGATGAAGCCCCCGCGCTTTCTGAAGCAGGGGGATGTGGTTCGTTGCGAAATTGAACGGCTTGGTGCGATCGAGGCAGTTCTCAAGGATGAGGACCAGCGATAATGTCCAGACACGATTGCGATGTCTTGATTGTTGGTGGAGGTCCGACCGGCATCACGCTTGGACTGTTTCTGGCATCTGCCGGCCTTTCGACGATTATCGCCGAAAAGGAACAGGATATTTATCCGCTCCCTCGCGGCGCGCATATCGACCACGAAACCGTGCGTATCCTGCAAAACGTCGGTGTAGCTGATCAGGTCATGGCTACCAGCAAGCCAGGTGGTCGATACGATTTTATAAACGCCGAAAGGCAGGTGCTGCTCAGATTCGAATGGACAGCACCGGGTGCGTCGGGCTGGCCAATTTCCAATATGATCCACCAACCGTCACTCGAAGCCGCCCTTCGTACACGGCTGGCTGCTGCAAGCGGGACAACCCTTCACGTCGAATGGACATTCGTGTCCATGCAGTTTGGCAACGACGGTGTCACCGCCAACTTTGCGACGCCCGACGGTCCAAGATCAGTACGGGCACGCTATATCGTGGGCGCCGATGGGGCCCGCAGTCCTGTCCGCGATGCCGCCGGGATCGAGGTCGACGATCTCGGCTTTGACGAGCCATGGCTGGTTGTCGATACCATCGTACATGATCAATCGCGATTGCCAGATCGCAATTTGCAGCTTTGCGACCCCAATCGTCCGACCACGTGCGTCATGATGGGCGAAGGCCGCCACCGTTGGGAATTCATGATCAAGCCCGGCGAAACGGCCGACGAGGTACTTGACGACCAGTTCATCGCCAACCTCTTGAAACCCTGGAACGTAGAAGGCGCTGTCAGCATCGAAAGGAAGGCCTTTTATCGTTTTTACGCAAGGGTGGCTAAGCAGTGGCGAGTCGGGCCAGTTTTGCTGGCTGGCGATGCGGCCCATCAGATGCCGCCGTTCGCGGGGCAAGGCTTGTGCTCGGGCCTGCGCGATGCTGCCAACCTGTGGTGGAAGTTGGCTGATGTCATCAAAAATGGAGCGGATGACGCGGTTTTGGACGCCTATCAGCCCGAACGTGAGCCGAATGTCCGCGGTATCATCGACATGGCGATCCTCATGGGGCGTACCGTTTGTGTTACCGATCCACAGGCTGCCGCAGCCCGCGATACGGCGATGTTGGCTGATCGTGCGGCAGGCAAGAGCCCGGATGGAGAGACCAGCTACCCGCCGATTAGTGCAGGCAAGATCCTAGTCGAGAGCGCCGGAGCGGGAACCTATTTCCCCCAGCCATGGTCGCAAGATGGGTTGGACACAAAGCTTGATGACGTAACCGGTTCAGGCCCTGTGCTATTCGTGCGCAGCGGCGCACCAGTCGTCGATCAGAGCGGTCTGCCGGTTTTTGACCTTGCTGACCCCGCAGTGGCCTTTGCCCGCGACGAGCTAGAAGCGTGGCTGTCGCTCCATAACGCATCATCGGTCCTGGTCCGCCCGGATCGGTACGTTTTCGGTACTGGCGAGCCAAACCAACTAGTCGAAGCCTGGACCCGATGGCAGGCAATAGCGTCCGGAATGTCTTCGAAAACCTGAGTTAGGAATCCAAGTGAACCAAACATCATCCGCATCATCGAGCACTTTAAAGCGTGTCCTTGTCGTCGGTGCGACCGGCTTTCTGGGACGGAAGATACTCGAAAATCTGTCGCAAGATCCTGGCGTTTCGGTGCTAGGCATGTCGCGCAAAGGCGCGCCAGCCGATGCAAAGCTAGGCACGGAATGGGTGCAAGGGGACATGATGGACCCAGCTTCTCTGGACCGTGCTTTGCAGGGTGTGGACGTGGTCGTCAGTTCGGCAAACGGATACATGAAGGAAAGCATCAAGGTTGATTTTCAGGGCAACAGCAACCTTGTTGAAGCTGCTGCCAGGGCCGGTGTGAAGCGGTTCGTTTTTCTGAGCATCGTCCGCTGCGAGGACGCGTCAGATGTTCCGCATTTTCATGCCAAAAAGGTCGCCGAAGACATGATTAAGGCTTCTGGCGTGCCTTATGTTTTTATCCGTGCTCCCGCCTTTCTCGATCAAAGTTCGGACTATATCGCTGATGCTGTGAAGGCCGGTAAATTTTATGCGGTGGGTGACAAGACCACGCGCTGGTCCTATGTTCTAACCGATGACTTGGCTGTGTATCTGGCCAAGGCAGCCTCCTGGCCGGGCGATGAGATCGTCAATCAGGCGATTGACGTCGGCTGGCGCGACGGACCGAAAAGCCAGCAGGAAATCGCGACCATTATTTCGCAATTGACGCACAAGCGCCTTAAGATGTGGGTCGTGCCGTGGGTCCTCTTCCGAGTGCTCGTCCGGCCGGTCAGGCTCTTTTCGGAATTGGGCTTTGATTTGATGCGCATGTTTCTCTTTTTCGGCCGAGGTAGCTTCGTCTCCGACATTACCCGGCATGAGCGCTACTTTGGGCCGGCTCCGACTGCGCGAGATGCCATAACCCGCTGGGCGAAGGCAAAAAACCTTATCTAAGCAACGTTCATTCGGTCGCGTCAGACGGCACAAAGCTTAGCCGAAGCTGGTCAGCCGGGAGGTAAGTTGTCGTGGGAGCGACAGCAATGCCAAGGCCCTGAGTAGGTCACAGCGATACCTATGAGGAGATATGGGCGTGGCACACCCCTATAATATCGAGATGCTGCGCAAGTCGGCTGCGCGCAAGTTACCGCGCCCCATTTTCGACTACATCGAAGGAGGGGCCGAGGACGAGTCGGCCTTGCGACGCTCGACTGGCGCCTACGATCAATACCAGTTGCTGCCGCGCGCGCTACAGGACGTTTCCAATCTTGAGCTTGGAACGAGACTGTTCGGCTGCGAAGTCGCCTGGCCGCTGATGCTCGGACCCACCGGGTTGACACGGCTGTTCCACCGGAATGCAGAGCTTGCGGTTGCCCGTGCAGCTGGACAAGCCGGGTTACCCTATTGTTTGTCGACCCTCGGCACGACGACGATAGAAGAGGTTGCGCAAAGCGCACCCGGACCAAAGCTCTTTCAAATCTACATTTTCAAGGATCGTGGCCTGACCGTCGAGTTCGTGGACCGGGCCCGCGAGGCAGGCTATAGCGGCCTTGTCCTGACTATAGACACGCTGATGTCCGGAAAAAGGGAACGTGATCGCAGAAACGGATTGAGCCTTCCACCCCGTCTTACACCCCGCAGTTTCGTCGATTTCGCGCTACGACCCGCTTGGTCGATACCAGCGTTGTTCGGTCGCAAGTTCGATTTCGTCAACCTCGCTCACCGCGTTGAAGCGCTGTCGGCGGCGCCGACATCGCTCTACCAATATGCCGACAGCCAGTTCGACCGCTCCCTTACCTGGAAGGATGTTGAATGGCTGGCACGACAGTGGGACGGGCCGCTTGCAGTCAAAGGTATCCTGACTGCCGATGATGCCCGTCTCGCTGGGGAATCCGGAGCAGACACTGTCATGGTCTCGAACCATGGCGGTCGTCAGTTGGACGGTGCTGCAAGCCCGATCGATCAGATCGGCCCCATTGCTGATGCGGTATCCGGGCGCCTCACTATTATCTGCGATGGGGGCATCCGCCGCGGCGAGCACATCGCAAAAGCACTGGCACTGGGCGCCGATGCTTGTTCGATAGGCAGGCCGTATCTGTATGGGTTGGCAGCAGGAGGCGAACGAGGTGTCTCGTGTGCGCTCAACATTTTGCGCGAAGAATATGAGCGTACTTTGGTGCTCATGGGCGCCTCGGGGCAGGCTGCGCTATCCAGATCGATGATTTCCCATCGGCCGATCAAACCATGAGGCCATCAAGCGGTTGAAAGATCACATAGCAATGTCCGAACCCTATTCCCCGTTTGATATACTGCAATGGCTGTCGCCTCAGAGCCAGAGAACATTTGTGGCTGCCAGTAGATCTCGCAAGTTGCCGGCGCGGGCAATGATCTATCAGCAGGCGGAACCGGGCGACGCAATGTACCGGTTGGTGTCGGGCTCGGTGCGGTTGTCGGTCATGCGGACCGATGGACGTGAATTGATCTATCAGTTGTTCGAGCCGGGCGACTGCTTTGGGACGAGCAGCCTCGTCGATGATGAACCGCGTCCCCAAACCGCCGAAGCCTTCGAAGATGTCGACCTGCAGCGTATCGATCGGGCGGCCCTCGACCAGCTGCGGCATGCCTGCGCCGACATGAACGACGCGCTGCTTCGCCTGCTCTCCCGACACATGCGGTTGCTGAGTGACCATTTCGCCGGGTCGAGCCTCGATGAGCTCGCTTGCCGGGTTGCGCAGCGTCTGATCGACACCGTCGATGCATTCGGGGTGGAAATCGCAGACGGTTTCCGGCTTGGTACCCGGCTGCCGCAATCCGAACTTGCGTTGATGGTCGGCTCCACTCGGCAATCGGTGAACAAGGCGCTTCACGACTTTCAGCTCGCGGGGCTGGTCGTGGTACAACACAACGGAATTGTCGTGCGAGACCTTAGCCGTCTTCGGGATATCGCCCGCGATGGATCGCGTCTCCGCTCCTTCGCTGCCTAGTCGATCCGGTCAGAGGGCCGAGCGGGTTGGCGTTCTTCGTTCGCTGTCAGCTAGTTGACAGTTGCATGCGGGGAATCAGCGTATGGCTGGTCTGAAAAGCTTTGGAGACGGGCATGGACAGCCAAGCGCAGGCACCAAGGGTGGTGTCGCTCAACGATAAATGGAATATAACGCGGGGCCGGATATTGCTCAACGGCACCCAGGCGCTTGCCCGTGTGTTGCTCGCCCAGCGGCAGCTCGATTGCGCTGAAGGCATCCATAGTGCCGGCTATATCAGCGGCTATCGCGGCTCACCTCTTGGCAATGTGGATACGACGCTATGGTCGATCGGAGATCGACTTCGGTCCGCCGACATCAAGTTCCAGCCGGGCGTCAACGAGGACCTGGCAGCGACCGCGATTGCGGGAACCCAGCAGATCGATCAGATCCCGGGGGCCAAGCACGATGGAGTCTTTGCTGCCTGGTATGGCAAGGGTCCGGGCGTGGACCGCTCTGGTGACGCATTCAAACATGGAAACTATGCTGGCGCACACCCGAAAGGCGGGGTCGTGGTGTTCTATGGCGATGATCATGCCGGCAAGTCGTCAACAGTGGCGTATCAGAGCGAACAAGCAATTGCGGCGAGTGCGATCCCGTCCTTCTATCCCGCGAATGTTGGCGAGATACTCCATTATGGTCTGATGGCACTCGCTTTGTCCCGCCATTCTGGCTCATGGGTCGCCGTGAAATGCGTCAACGAGGTGGTCGAGCAAACAGCGACGGTCGATATTGACCTCGACAACTTCAAGCCGGTGCTGCCGGCGATCACCGCCATGCCGACTGGCGGCCTCCATGCCACGGTTCGGCCCTTTAATCCGCTTCAGACCGAACAGATCGTCAACGACTTTCGACTGCCGCTGATCGCCCCCTTCGTCCGTGCCAACCGCATCGATCGCGCGATATTCCGCGCTACAGCACCACAGTTGGCGATTGTCAGCGCGGGCAAAAGCTATGGTGATGTCCTGCAGGCACTGTCGCTGTTGAGACTGGATGCGGTGAGTGCATCGGCCATAGGCATCTCGCTGTATAAAGTCGGTTGCATCTGGCCGCTTGACGGTGAAAGCTTGGCTGAATTCGCCCGCGGCCACGCGACGCTGCTTGTCGTTGAGGAAAAGAAAAGCTTTCTCGAGGCTCAGGCTGCATCGGCGCTCATCAATGACCGTGCAGCACCGCGCCTGATCGGTAAGGTGGACGAGGAGGGGCGTACCTTGCTGTCGTCCACGCTTCAACTCGAGCCTGCAGATATTGCGGTTGCGATTGCCAATCGGCTTGAACATCTGGGGCTTCTCTGTGTCGAACTCGGCATATTGCGCGACGGCCTTTCGCAGCGCAAACAACTCACGGCCGTTGCAAACAACGCGATAAAGCGCAGCCCATTCTTTTGCTCGGGTTGCCCACACAATCGTTCGACGCGGATACCCGACGGCAGTCTTTCAATGACGGGGATCGGATGCCACACGATGGCCAACTTCGTCCGTCCGGAAGAGGCGCTGCTACCGGCGCAGATGGGCGGCGAGGGCGGGAATTGGCTTGGCCTCGCACCATTCACAACCACGCCGCACATGTTCCAGAATATGGGCGACGGCACCTATTACCATTCGGGGTTGCTGGCTATTCGCGCTGCGGTCTCCGCACGGGTCAACATTACCTATAAGATCCTTTACAATGACGCGGTCGCAATGACCGGCGGCCAACCGGTCGATGGCCCGATTTCTGTCTCGGAAATGGCTCAGCAGGTCCGCCATGAGGGGGTATCTCGCATTGTCATCCTTAGCGACAACCCGGACCATCATCGCAGCGACCCGTCGTTCCCGCCCGGCGTGACCATCGGTCACCGCGACGAGCTCGATCGCATACAGCGCGAGCTGCGCGAAATTCCTGGCTGCTCGGTGCTCATCTATGAGCAGACCTGCGCAGCCGAGAAGCGGCGGCGGCGAAAGCAGGGGCGCTTCCCCGACCCCGCGATGCGCATGTTTATCGCAGATAAAGTCTGCGAGGGTTGTGGTGACTGTTCGGTGCAATCGACCTGTGTCAGCATCATGCCCAAGCCGACTGCCTTCGGTACCAAGCGAATGATCGATCAGTCGAGCTGCAACAAAGACTATTCGTGCAATGAAGGCTTTTGCCCATCGTTCATAACCGTGCGCGGTGCCGAGCCACGCAAGCCCGAGGCAGTCGCAATTGATGAAAGCATCTTTGCGGAATTGCCAGCGGCACCGATCAGGCCCGGGCCTTGCAACTTGATGGTTGCCGGCATTGGCGGCACCGGGGTCATCACCGTCGGCGCACTGATCGGCATGGCGGCGCATATTGACGGCTATGCGGCTTCGCTGTTCGACATGACAGGTCTGGCGCAAAAGAACGGCGCGGTATTCAGCCATATCCGGATCGCCGACAAGCCGGCCGAGCTGCACACCCAGCGTCTCGGTCACGGCGAGGCCGACGTACTCCTTGCCTTTGATCTGGTAGCTGCGCTTGCACCCGAAGCTGCGAACAGCTGTGCAGAAGGGCGGACCCGCGCCATCGCCAACATAAATGTCGCGCCAACGGCCGCCTTTCAGTTCGACCGTGATGCAACGATCGAACCCAACCTGCTGTTGGAGCAACTTGCCAGGCAGATCGGATTGGACGCAGTAACATCGGTTGAGGCGACCACACTCGCCAAAGAGTTGCTGGGCGACACGATAGCTGCCAATCTTATGTTGGTGGGGATCGCGCACCAACGCGGGATGTTGCCGGTCAGCACTCACGCCATTGAGGCAGCGATCCGGCTTAACCGTGTGGCGGTAACACTCAACCTGGCCGCGTTCCGCCTTGGTCGGCTATTCGTCGACGATCCTGGTCGGGTGTCCGCGATGCAAAAAGTGCCGATTGCATCATCACCCGAATTGGACTCGATCGAAGCAGTTGTCGCACATTGGTCAGCGCATCTTTGCTCCTATCAAGACGAGGCTCTCGCTCAGCGCTACCGCGAATTCATTGACCGGGTCGCTGAGGCTGAAGCTGCCGTACGGCCAGGCTCGAGCACCCTGACCAAAGTGGTTGCCCGAAATTATGCGAGACTGCTCGCGGTGAAGGATGAATATGAGGTAGCGCGCCTTCTCACCGATCCGGCGCTCCATGCGCAAATACGCAATGAATTTTCGGAAGGCGCGGTACTGTCGTTTAATCTGGCGCCACCATTCCTGGGAGGCCGCACGCCCAACGGTCGCCCGCGCAAGCGCGAGTTTCCAGCACAGTTGATGATGCCGGTGCTGCGCTTGCTCGCGAAAATGAAGTGGCTACGCGGCACGCCCTTCGATCTGTTTGGCTGGCATGCGGAGCGCCGAGCGGAACGCAGGTTACTGGCCCATTATGAGGCGCTGGTCGCACAAGTCACCGCTGAGTTGACGGCAGAAACGATCGAACATGCAACGGCCACCCTCGGTCGGATTGATGCCGTGCGGGGGTTTGGTCCGGTCAAGGAGAACGCGATGCAGACCTATATGGCGAAGGTGACCGAGACAGTTTAGGCACTATTCATTGGAGCCCGAAGCGCCTGAGTTTTAAGCCAACTCAGGCGCTTCGGGCCGATTTTCAGATCTGGAAACCGCCGCTAACGTCGATAACCGCCCCCGTGATGTAGCTGCCGTCTGGCCCGGCCAGGAATGTCACTGTGGCCGCTACTTCCTCTACCGTCGCAGCACGCCGGATTGCATGGAGATCCAGCACCGAGTCTGGCAGATTGACGATACCGGCCATCATATCGGTTAGCATCATGCCGGGTTGCACGACATTCGACGTAATATTGCGGTGGCCTAAATCGCGTCCAACGCCTTTTGAATAGCCGAGCAGGGCAGCCTTCGTGCCGGAATAGTCGGTGTAACCGGGATATGGCACACGTGTAGCACCCATTGAGCCGATGAAGATTATGCGCCCTCCATCGGTAAGCCTCTGCGCCGCTGCGCGCGTTACTGCGACCGTGCCAAGGACATTGATGTGCCACATGCGGTCAAGTGCCGCGGTGTTGAGTTCCGGGTCATCAATCAGTTGCCCTTGCACGCCAATCGCAGCGTTGTTGACCAGAATGTCAAGCTTGCCAAAGTGGGCAATCACATGCTCGACCAGAGGGGTAGCAGCAGTCAGATCGGCCTGATCGCTTTGGATTGCCAGCGCACGCACACCCTTCGCCTCCAGCTTCTCGACGACAACCGCAGCCTTTGCCGGCGAAGATAGGTAGCTGAATGCGACATCAGCGCCTTTTTCAGCCAACGCTTCCGCGATGGCGGCGCCTAGCCCGCGTGAGCCGCCGGTGATCAAAGCAACCTTGCCTGCCAATGCCTTTGTCATGTCAATTCCTTGTAAGTGCGATAAAATTCAGCATGGGCCAGATGGCTGGCCACCGCCAAAGGCGCCTGTGCGAAGAGCGATAGGCGAGACACAACGGCCTGCGCCGTCGTACTGGTGATGCACAGACGCGCACAAATAATGTATTTTCATGTCCCGCATAATTCGGATCAATTGTCCCGATTGGGGGCGAAGCCCTAAGCTGACACAGCAATTTTAGGTGGGGAACGCCAACATGCCAATTCTCGACGGAAAGGTGATCCTCATAACGGGAGGCGCTGGTGGTATTGGTGCCGCCACGTGCAAGGTGCTTGCCGATGCCGGAGCGCGTCTGGTCATAAGCGACATTGCCGAGGTAGCCGCGAAGGGGGTCACCGATTCCATCTGCGCACGTGGCGGCGAGGCGATCTTTATCGCCGCCGACCTATCGTCGGAAGACGCGATCCAAGGCCTCATCGATCAAAGCGTAGCGCACTATGGTCGCTTGGACGGGGCCTTCAACAATGCCGGTATGGAACAGCACAATGTCCCGTTGGATCGACTGACACTGTCACAATGGAATGGCGTCATGCAAATCGATCTCACGGCGGTTTTCCTCTGCATCAAATACCAGGTGCGTGCGATGCTGGAGAGCAGCGGTGGCGCGATCGTCAACACTGCCTCGAGCCTCGGTCAGGTTGCAATGTCCAACGCGGCAGAATATGTGGCTGCAAAGCACGGCGTCATCGGCTTAACGCGCGCTGCCGCTGCCGACTATGGTGCGAAGGGCATACGGGTAAACGCAATCCTGCCCGGTATCGTTCGAACGCCGATGATCGACCGACTGATTAAAGAGCCCCATTTCAACGAGCAAATCGAACGAATGAGGATGCGTCACTTGATGCAGCGGTTTGCTGAACCGTCTGAAATTGGCGAAGCGGCCAAGTGGCTTCTTTCGAACGAAGCATCTTTTGTGAACGGTGTTGCCTTACCAGTTGATGGCGGAGCCTTGGCAAATTGAGGTCTTCGCGGGCGGCGCTGCCCGCCAAGGCTTATTCGGCCATGACCGGCCATGATCGAGGTCGGTGGTTAGTGCTCGCCGCGGTCGGACGTCCCGAATTTTAGCGAGGAAATTTCAAGTGGCACAGCGTCGTGGCGACTGCGGATAAGCAACCGCTATTGCTCAAATAATCATAAAGAATTTTCGCATCTGCGCGGCCCTTCCTACAACATTTCAGTACAAGGCCCGACAGGGGCCAACGGGAGGACCTGAAATGAATTTATCGTCGCAAGCTACTGTTGGCGTGCTGGCTCTCGCTGTTTGCATTGCCCAACCCGCTCGTGCGGAGGCACCGACCGAGGTCGCTGCGAAGAGCGCGAACGACGGCCTAGGGGAAATCATCGTGACCGCGCAAAAGCGCACGGAACGATTGCAGGATGTACCTGTCGCCGTGACGGCGCTCTCAGCTGCTTCGCTTACGTCAAAGGGTGTCGATACCGTCTCGGACTTGGCCATGGTGACGCCTGGTCTTGTCTTCCCCTCCGTCGGTATTGGTGGATCGCCGCGCATTCGCGGTATTGGCACGCAGATTTCAAATGGCGGCAATGAGAACTCGGTCGCCACTTATGTTGATGGGGTTTATTATCCCGCAGCGGGCGGCAATGTGCTGACATTTAACAACATCCAGCAAGTTGCTGTTCTCAAAGGTCCGCAGGGAACGCTCTTTGGACGCAATGCAACGGGTGGTCTGATCCAGATAACGACCCGTGATCCAGGGCAGCAGTTTGAAGGAAATGCCAAGGTTGGGTATGGAAACCATAATACAGTCAGCGGGAGCGCATATCTGGCGGGTGGTATTTCTAGCGCCCTTGCCGCCGATATCGCGATAAATTACAAAAACCAGCAAGACGGGTTTGGGAAGAACCTGTTCAATGGCAAAGATGTCGGAACATCTGAATCATTTTCAGCACGCACCAAATGGAAAGCTAAATTGGGTGATGCGACAACGGCGACAATCATAGCGGACTATAGTCGCAATAAGGGTAGCTTTCCCGGATATCGACCTGTTCCAAATCAGGTGTCTTTGCTTGGCACGACATTCACTGGTGGAAAATTTGATGTAAATTCAGATATTCAGCCAATGACCGACAGTGAAGACTATGGTGTAAGTCTTAATTTAACACATGAATTTTCGTCTGTAAAATTGGTGAGTATTTCTGCTTATCGCCATGGCGACTGGAAATTCAATTTCGACTCAGATTCGTTGCCGGCACCTATCCTCAGCGCAAACGGTACTGTACCTGATCGAATGTTCAGTCAGGAGCTTCAGCTACTGTCGACGGCCAAGGGGCCATTCGGGTGGGTTGCAGGGCTTTACTATTTCAACCGGAAGAGCGGATATACTCCCGGACAGTTGGTCGCTCCTGCCCTTGGCTTTATCGAGGATCTGACATCGCACCAGAATACGGAGTCCTTCGCTGGTTTTGGTCAAGCAACCTACAAGATCACCGCTGACACCTCAATCACAGCCGGCCTTCGCCTCACGACAGAAACGAAGTCATTTGCGGGGGTTGGAGTTTTTCATTCGCTCTCGCCAGCTTTCAACGCCCCGCTCGGTCCGACCGCCGATAGTCAAAAAGTCACAAAGTTGACATGGCGGGCGTCAGTTGATCATCACTTTAATCAAGATGTCATGGTCTATGCATCATATAATCGCGGTTTTAAAAGCGGAGGTTATGATGCGCCATCTGTGGCAGTAGCTTCCTACTTCAGGCCTGAAGTACTCGATGCATTTGAGGCGGGATTGAAGAGTGAATTCCTGGATCGGCATCTGCGCGTAAATGGGGCGGCTTATTACTACGATTTCAAGGATATTCAGCTCAATACCTACGTTAATGGCTTGCCCGCGATTTACAACGGAAAATCGGCCAAGAACTATGGCTTCGACTTTGACGTTGCGGCAGTCCCTGTTGCTGGTTTGACGCTCACAGCAGGCGTGGCTTATGTGCACGGCCGGTTTGATGATTTCCAGGTAGCACAAACAGCGGCCCTTGCAACGGGAGGGATCGCGCAAGTTGGCAACATTAGCGCAAAAGGTAAACGGCTTCCGAATACGCCTGATTGGACGGTCAATCTCGGGATCGAATACAATGTGCCGATTGGCAGTACGAACCTGCTTCTTTCAGGTGACTATTTCCATTCGAGTGAGTGGTTTGCCGCTCCCGAGAACCGTACTCGGCAGCCGGCCTATTCACTGGTAAACGGGTCCGCCAAACTGTCGTTTGCAAATGACAAGTTTAGCCTGATGGTATGGGGTCGCAATCTGGGCAACGTCGCCTATGCCAGCCAACTTTTCAATCAGGTTCCGGTAGCTGATGTCGTCTACTACGCGGAAGGTCGAACCTTTGGAGTTACGCTTGGCGCTAAGTTCTGAGCGTGGGCACTCCGGAATTGGAGTGGCGCCGGGTTGGGGCAGTTTTAAATAGAAGTGTGGGAAGGGGCCTTGTCACGGCTCTGAGTTGAGGTGCGCTCGCCTGCTAAAATAATAAGCAGGCGAGTTTGCATAGTATTTGAAGGAATTTTCCGTGAGCGCTGGCAAAATTATTATCAGTTGCGCTGTAACTGGCTCGATCCACACGCCCTCAATGTCACCTCACCTTCCTGTCACTGCTGCAGAGATCGCATTTTCTGCACTTGAAGCGGCTGAAGCAGGCGCGGCTATTGTCCATCTTCATGCACGCGATCCGCACGATGGTCGGCCTGATCAATCGCCAGAGGCCTTTGAGCCCATTTTGCGCCGCATAAAGCAGGCGTCGAATGTTGTGGTCAATATCACCACAGGTGGCGCGCCGCATATGACGATCGAAGAACGCGTGCGCCCCGCAGCAACTTGGCAGCCAGAGGTGGCTAGTCTCAACATGGGCTCGATGAATTTTGGGCTGTTTCCGATGCTTAAGCGTTACAGCGAATTCAAGTTTTCGTGGGAACACGAAATGCTTGAAGGTTCTCGCGATCTCGTTTTCCGCAATAGCTACAAGGACATTCAATATATTTTTGATGAATTAAAATCATCGGGAACACGTTATGAATTCGAATGTTATGACACGTCTCATCTGCACAATTTACATTATTTCTGGAAAGAAGGGATAGTTAAAGCTCCGCTTTTCATCCAGACGTGTTTTGGTCTCTTAGGCGGTATTGGATCACATCCTGATGAAGTAATTCATATGAAGCGGACGGCTGATCGGCTTTTCGGCAACAACTATCGTTGGTCGGTTCTGGCGGCAGGGCAAGCGCAAATGCGAGTGGCGGCAATGGCGGCGGCCATGGGAGGCCATGTACGGATCGGGCTTGAAGATTCGCTCTGGCTCGCGAAGGGGCGGCTGGCGATTTCGAACGCTGAGCAGGTCGTCCGTGTCAGGCAAATTATCGAGGGGTTGGGGTTGGAAGTTGCGACCGCCGATGAAGCCAGGGAAATTCTTATGCTGAAAGGCGGCGATAACGTCGCATTTTGAGCGGTAGGGCCCGGAGCCGCTTTGTATGTACCATGCAGGTCCTCAGTCGTTGCGATCGCTAATTCGGTATTGGCTTTGGTGGTGTGGGCGTCCTTGTGGCTTGGAAAGGATCTCGTTTTGAGCGTTGAAAGAGTGGTCATTCAGCGCACTTTTGGCACCCGCCATGGACCGATCACCCGACTAATGAGTCCGGGTGATCTTGGTCAAATACTTAAGCCGTTTATCTTCCTGGATTATGTTGAATCAGCAGGGAACGCGCCGCAATTCGGCTATCATCCCCATTCCGGCATAGCCACGCTGACTTTCCCGCTGACGTTTGATTTTGAACACACGGCGTCCAATGGGCAGGTAGACCAGGTGACCAAAGGTGGAATTGAATGGGTGATGGCGGGCAGTGGCATATGGCACAAGGCGCAGGCACTAAACGGGACTCGGTTGTTGGCGTTCCAAACTTGGTTTGCCTTGCCGCCGTCGCATGAATTGGCTGAGCCTTGCACCCAGTTTCTGCTGCCTGATGATGTTCCCCGGTCCGGACCGGTTACCGTCTTGCTGGGCGAATATAGCGGGATGCGCAGCAAAATCAGCGCGCCATTCGCCTTGTGCTATTTATGGGTGGAGCTCCCAACGGGTGAACGCTGGATATATCAACCTCACCATAAGCACGACATCGCGTGGGTATTTGTTCAGTCAGGTACGCTTTGCGCAAATGGCGTCTCGCTTGAACGGGAATTAGCTGTGTTCGCAGATGGCAACGGGGCATTACATTTTCACGCAGAGGGGCCATGCACGTTTCTGGTCGCATCGGCGACCCGGTTGTCCCAATCGCTGTCGCTTGGCAATTACTCGGTGCATTCGTCCGCTGAAAATTTGGCTTTGGGCGAAGCGCGCATCGCTGAAATTGGCGCTTCTATCCATCTATGAACTTTTGATTTTTCGCCTCACTTATTCGAGAGGGTGCGTTGGCGGGTTCGACCCGGCTTTCGGCAGGGACCAAGCTCCAAGCAGGCTGAGCGCCGCAGTTGTGTCTTATTTCTTCGCAGCGGATCGCGAGGCTTGCAGGTATGACGGACAGGGTTCGTACTTTCTGCGGCGCTGCTGCATCCACTATATTGGCGTGGACTTGAGCGCGTTGGCGGTGCTGGGGAACAGATCAGCATCGGGAAAGGCGGAAGCGAAGGCGACCCGCATACGCAAGCTAGATTCTATGACGCGTGCCGCGACCCTGAGAAGTCGCAGGCGCACCGTGTCGAACTGGACGGTGGTAAGGCGCTGTATCCCTTGGGATTACTCGCTGCACACGCCACATCAGTCAGTGAGCGGCGGTGTGAAGGATCAGGCGGATTTGATTGCGATTGGCTGACCGGCAATAGGTGCAATTGCTGGAAAGCTGGCACCTGTGCAACTTGGCCAGGTTCTCGGCATTGCCGCGCGCACCGTACTGGACCTTGTACAGGTTCGCGGCGCCGAGGGAGAAAGCGCGGGGCCGAAAACAACGTGCCGCGCCTTAGCGACGCAGGTCTCCATGGCAACCTCGCCCCCGGCATCGATCAGCATCAGGCTCGAGTCCGCCTCGGGGACAGCACTGGCAAGCCGACTACCATAGGCAGGGCCGATCAGCACGACCGGCTTGAACTGTGCCCCTGCTTGCTCAGACTGCAGCGCCTTGATGGATTCGAAGACATCGCGGGCATAGCTGACAGCGAGCGCGGCGGGGGCACCTTGCTCTTTCTGATTCCGCGCGGATTGATCGCGGCGGAAAGATGGCCTGCACCGACAATTCGCGCTGCCAGGTCGTCGATATCGGTTGCTCTCCGGCCGAGGGAGGGCAGCAAGGCAACTAGCGCCCTCTTGCCACGCACCAACGCATCGGCCGTTACCCGGTCTGCTAAATGACTGGACGTATTGCTGATCACCTGGCTCTCTACGTCACTGCCCGGACTAGGAACCTCCCTCGGAAAGCGTTGATGGCAAGGCCAAAAGCTAATGCAAGTGCCCCGACCGCAGTTAGACGAATCACGCATTCTGCGTGCGGCATTTTCCTCGTCTTCCCCTTCCACAATGGCGTCACGCCAAGCCCAATCCACGTTTTAGCGCAGCGATGCACGCCGCGCGGAACTGCTTGGACACTCGAGCAGTCGGGGCCAGAGCATCGAAGGCATGGTAAGCGCCGGGAACCACCAGCAGTTCAACTGGCACACCGGCCGCATTAAGGCGCGAAGCATAGGTAATGTCTTCGCCAGCAAACAGGTCAAGCCCGCCAACTGAGATGAATGTAGGAGGCAGGCCGGCGAGATCCTCTAGCCGCGCAGGAACCGAGCCATTCGGTACTTTGTTCAGTCCGGGCGACTGCCCCAGCAAGGCGCCCCAACCAAATCGATTGGATGCTGTGTTCCAGATGAAGCGGCCGACATGCGGCGGAACGCTGAGGGTGGACCCGGTCCGATCATCAAGCATCGGATAGATCAGCATCTGAAACGAGATCGGAAACTCCCCTCGGTCGCGTGCGGCTATTGCAAGCATGGCGGCATGGCCACCGCCAGCACTCTCTCCACCGATTGCGATTCGCGACGGATCGATACCCAGCTCTGCGGCATGGCCATGCAACCAGCGCAGCGCCGCGTAATTGTCCTCCAGCGCGCCCGGAAACCGAACTTCAGGCGCGAGACGGTAGTCGACCGATACGATTAGGCAGCCGCAGGCCGCAGCCAGCGCCTGGTAGGCTGCCGGGTACTGATCGACCCGTCCGCCCACGAACCCGCCGCCGTGCATGTGAAGGTAGGCCGGGCTGGCTGACTTTCCGTCGGTGCCATCGATTACCATGACACGGACATCCGGAGCGCCCCTGGACCCTGGGATGGTGCGAAACTGCGGCTGTAGTGCAGGTGCGGGCGCGGTTGGAAAGGGCGGACGCTTGCGCACCAATGGCAAGCTTTGCGCGGTGACGGTAAAGTCAGGTAGAGCCTTCACGGCCTCGATCAGTTCGGGATCGACCAGAGCAAAGTGATCATCGGCCATCCCACCAAGCGCAGCGGCTGAATCCGGCTTGCTCAGCAGCCCGGCAGTGACCCCAAATGCTGTAATCCCGATGCCAAACTCACGACGACCGAGAACTATCCCAGGCATGGCCGCTCCTCCATTAATGCCGTTCAATTGGTGGCAGGCGGTAACGCCCGTCGCGGAATTCCGGCCTCGGCCAATAGGCCCGGAAGCTCAGGCTGAACGGCCCGCTGGCTGGAGCGGGGAGCCAGTTGGCACTGCGGTCACCAACGGGGTCGGTGCGCGAAATCCAGATGTCGAGACTGCCATCGGCGCCGTAGGTCAGGCCCTTGGTGCGATTGCCGATCGAGTAGCGGCCAAGTGGATTGGCCGTCAGGTATAGCTGCCCTTCGCTGGTTGCTTCGTACATGGTGAGTGACCAAAAGGCATCGACCGGCGGCGGCGCTGGCAGATGCATGCGATAGAGGCCATCGCCGGTGAACAGTCGACCATTGTCACCTTGCGGGGCCAGGTACATCGCTTCGTCCGGCGTGTTGGCGGCGAGGCCAACCAGTGCGACGATTGCACGATAAAGGTGGTCCTGTCCGAAATTGCCAAGGTCGGCTTTGGGATAGCTCCACCCGCCAACAAAGCTCGCAGACTTGGCCAGGGCGACCAACTGGCCCCGTGCCTCGGTGATCCCCGCCTCGATTTCCGCCATGGTGGCGGTGGACAGCCTTCCGGGCTCGAACGGCTTGCCTGGCTGCAGCCCAAGCACCGCGAACCGGGCCAGTTCGGCATGGTCGGCGGCCGGTGGCGGATCGCTTCGCAGCAGCCGCGCGGCGCTGGCGAAATAGTCGGTTGCCGCCGCGCTGCGCCGGGCAAAGCCGCCGGGAATCGGGATCGCCGGCCCCGTCAGCGTGAGCCGGTCCTGTAGCGCATGGGTTGCGGGCAGGTCATCGTCACCGTCGGTCAGGATTCGCGCCAGCAGCCAGCCGTGCGGCGTCGCCAGGTGGATCGGATTTGGCCCCCTGGCCGGTTGCCCTGGCCCGATCAGGGTAAATGTGCCGCCCGAAGGCCCAATCTGTGCATCGAAGGTCCGCTTCGAGATGCAGGCATTGGTGTTGGTGTACATGTCCATCAACTGCACCGCGCAATAGCGGTTACCGGCATCGGGCACGTTCAACGTCACCGGACCCTGCGTCAGGTCGAACCAGGCGCTGGAATAGAGCGTATCGTTGTTGGGCGCAGTGACCTGTCGCTTCGAGGGATCGGCCAGGGTGCGGACATGGCTGATCTTGTTGGCCGCTCGATCCGCAAACTGCGCCTGGCGGGTATTCGCCATTTCGATCAGTGGCAAGGCATAGAGCCAGGCCTCGCGCGCGGCGCCTTTCAAGTCACCTGTCGCAGCAAGCGCGCGCGCCGCGGGAAGCAGCAGTGTCGCCGCCGTTGCCGCCAGAAAATCGCGTCGGTCCATGGTCCCCACTCCTATTTTTCGGGCTGCTTCAGCGCCTGATAAACCAGCCGCTGCGACAAGTCCGGCAGGTCTTCCATCCCGCTCGATCCGCGCCATCGCTGGATCATGCCGATGAAGAACAAGTCGTTTTTCGGATCGATCCAGAACCAGGTTCCGGCCGCTCCACCCCAGCTGATGGTCCCCTTGCCCACCGGGACTTTCGCGGCGGTCGGGTCGGTGATCACCAGGAAGTCGAGCCCGAAGCCGACGCCCTCACCGAAATGGAACGCCGAAGTTCCCATGGTCGCGACCAGCCCGTTGTCGAACTTCACGCCGGGCCGGACGACATTCTGCCCCATCAGCGAGATTGTCCGGGGCTGCAGGATTCGCACGCCATCCAGCTGGCCGCCATTGAGGATCATCTGGCAAAACCGGCGATAATCGCCTGCGGTTGAAACGAGCCCTGCACCGCCGGATTCCAGGCGGTCAGGATCCGTGAAATTGCTCAGTTGAGGGGCGAAACCGGGTGGTATCGGTACTACCTTGCCCGACCGGGGATCGAGCGCAAAGAAGTCCGCGAAGCGCGCGACTTTATCTGGATGAACATAGAAGGCCGTGTCCGTCATTTTCAGCGGCCCCAGGATGCGCTCCTGCAGGAATGCGCCGAACGCCTTGCCGGTGATCACTTCTACGATCCGCGCCTGCAGATCGACCCCGATCGAGTAGGACCAGCCTTCGCCGGGCTGGAATTTCAGCGGGATGCTGGCCACCTTCGCGGCCACGTCAGCCAGGTTCTTCGATCCCGTGACATCTTTGGCACGGAACATGTCATCGACAGGGCCGCCTGGCAGCAGTCCGTAGCCGAACCCGGCAGTGTGGCTCATCAGTTCGCGCATGGTCGGCGGTCTCTTGGCCGGCTCAGTGATCGGATGGCCCGCCGCATCGACACCAGTCAAAACGCGCAAGTTTGCAAATTCGGGAAGGAACTTGCTGATCGGGTCGTTCAGCTTCCACTTACCCTCTTCGTAAAGGACCATCATGGCCGCGCCAGTGATGGGCTTGGTCATCGAGAAGATGCGGAAGATCGTCTCGTTGGTCTGGGCGATGTTGCGGGCGGGCGAAGCCTGCCCGAACGAGTTGAAGGCCACGACCTTGCCGTGGCGTACCAGCAGGTAGGTCAACCCAGGCACTTCGCCCTTGACGACCGCTTGCGAGAGCCCTCGATCGAGTTCGTGCAGGGCTGCACGATCGAAGCCGATGCGTTCGGGGGCCGCGACAGGCGCGGCCGGTCCTGGATCGCGCGTTTCTCCGTTGGCCGTCAACGGGGCGGTTGCTGCAAGCAGGGCCGACAGGAGCAGCATTGGTTTGACTGGTATCATGGCTGCATTCTCCCTGCGCATCAGAAGTGGAACCGCAACGTCGCTCCGAAGGTGCGCTGGTCGCCAAGCTGGCCCGTCAGGAGGCCAGTGTTGCCGACGCCGACCGCAATGTCCGAGAGGTATCGCTTGTCGAACAGGTTCTTAACCCAGACCGATACGTCCATTCGGCGGTTAAGGGCCCGGGCACCCAGCCGGGCGTTGACGAGGTGCAGCGGGCTGAGCAGGGTAGCCGCCGACAAGCCGCCGTTGTTCACACTCGACCGGTAGCTGTAGTCGAAACCGAGGTAGGCCTCGGACGGCGCTCGAAACACCGTGACCGGCTGCTTCAACTCGCCACCGAACGACGCGCTCCATTTTGGTATGCCAGCAACCCGATAGCCGGCAAGGTTGCAGGTGTTCTGATTGGTCAGTTCGAGCGGGCAAGGGCCAGCGGGGTAGTCAACGAACTTCGCATCGGTGTAAGCAAGGGCGCCGTAAAACGAAATATTGTCCGACAGCGTTCCCCGTGTGTCGATTTCGACGCCTTTCGACCGCACCTTGGGAACATTGGCAAGGTAGCTAACCGACAGGCGTGTAGGATCTGCCACGGTTGCCTGATAGTTGCGGTCATTCTCGAGGAAGCCAGCGACATTGAAAATGAGGTGGTTGTCGAACAGTGTGCTCTTGAACCCGATTTCGTAGGCATCGATGGATTCGGGCGCAACAACCGGGCTGATGCCGCTGGCAAGCTGGGTAAGATTGAGACCCCCCGAACGGTTACCGCGCGAATAGCCCGCGTAGATCAGGACATCCTTGCCGAAACGATACGAGAGGTTTGCCGACCCCGACACCTTGCCGGTCTTGCTCTGCACATCGAACGTCCCGCTCGATGCAAAAGCCGCCCTGAGCGGCGCAAAGGCCGCGAGTGGTCCGGCCAGCGGCAGGCCACCTGACGCGACACTCGAATAATGGCCGCGCTTGTCATCGTGCGAATAGCGCAGGCCGCCAGTCAGGCTCAGCGCATCGGTCAGGTGAAAAGTCGCCTGGCCGTATGCGGCAAGGCTGGTGGTGCGGTAGCGGTTGTTGTCAACTTTCGTGACACCGTTGAGGACCAGCCCGGGCAGAGCCTGGCTGACCAGCAGTGGGGTTGCAGCGGGGCCATAGCTGACCGTCAATTGCTGATCGATGGTCTCGTCGTAGAAGAACAAGCCGGCGGCATAGTCGAGCTTGTGGCTTCCGGACGAAGATATCCGCAGCTCCTGGCTGTACTGATTTTGCCGGTCGACGTTGTCGGCCGCGGCAAAAGTACTTAGCGGTGTGAAATCAAGATCGTTAACGGGCGACCAGTTCCAGAACCGCCAGGCCGAAACCGAGGTTAGCGTGGCTCCGATCAGATCGACATCAATCTGCGCCGAAGCGCCGCCGCTTTCATTGCTGATCGAAATCGGCCGGTCGTTGACGGTCATACGCGCGAACGGGTCGATGACCGGGGTATAGCCGAAAAGACCTGCGATGGTCCGGAAGTTCTTGCCGTTGGCAGGGGCCACGATGCCCGCCAGGACCTGCGCGCAGCAGTCCTGGTTCTGCTTCGAATAATCACCGATCAGCCTGACCGAGACGGTCGAGCTCGGGGTAAGAAGGATCTGCCCGCGCACCAGATAGCTGTTGCGGTTGTTCTGCTTCGTGCCGGTGAACTGATTGGTCAGGTTGCCCTCGCGCGTTGTCACCGAGCCGGACAAGCGGACAGCGAGGAGGTTGTCGACCAGCGGAATGTTGATCGCGGCCTTGCCTTGCAGGAAGCCAAGATTGCCGGCGCTCAACTCGGCATTTGCTTCAGGCGTGAATTTGGGCTTGGCGGTGGTGACGCTGATCGCGCCAGCAGTGGTGTTCTTGCCGTAAAGCGTGCCTTGTGGTCCGCGAAGGACCTCGATCCGTTCGATGTCGATCAGATCGAACGCACTTGTTCCGGGCCGGTTGTAGTAGACTTGGTCGATGTAGAAGCCGACGCCGGGATCGAGCCCATCGCTGGCGATGGCGATGTTGTTGCCGAGCCCGCGAATGTTGAGGTTGGTGTTGCGCGGGTTATAGGCCTGGAAGCTCAGGCTCGGGGCAAGCTTGGAAAGGTCAGCCACGCTGGTTGTATTGGTCTTGGTTAAGAGATCTGCACCGACTACCGACAGGGCTACGGGAATGTCCTGCGCGCGTTCGTCACGGTGGCGCGCGGTGACAACGATATCCTGGCTGGTTGCCGCTTCCGCAGCGGGCGCCTCGGCGTACGCCGGACCGGCCATGCCGAACAGCACCGCGATCGTCGAAACAGAACCGAATGTGGCCTTGCGAAGTCGCTTCATATCCCCTCCCCCTGGGTCCGACTCGTTGGTCGGATTTGACACATGAGTATCGTAATACACCATCGAGGTGACGCCTCAAGAGCAATTTGACATATGAGTGTCAGACGGCTCCGAAGTGCGAAGCCTTCGAAATTGATCGAGTTTGGAATTGAAGAGCAACCACGCTTGCCCTAGCGTTTTTGACAAACCAGTTCCCGCCTGCCGTTTTGCGTCGAATGACGGGCACGACATCAACCTCGCAGTTGGAAGTAGCCGAAGTTGCCGATCCAGCCACAAACCGAACCCAAGCGCAGCCGCCACGAGTCGATTCTCGATTCGGCCGCGTTTCAGCTCGCGAACTATGGTGTGGGCAACGCGACCCTGCCCGAAATCGCGACTTGCATCGGCATTACCCGGTCAGCGATCTACTATTATGCGAAGTCCAAGGAGGACCTTGTCTACCAGGTCTACAAGCGATCGTGCGACATCCTGGTCAAGACTGCCGAAGCTTCGGCACGCTTGCCAGTGCCGGTACCGGGCCAGATTGCGGCATTCATCGCCGAAGTAACATCGCGGCCGCAGACCGATGTCATTGCGCTCAATGAAGTCGGCATGCTGGCACCTGATCAGCAAAGCGAGGTTCTTGCGCGCTATGAGGATGCAGTGGGGGCCCTTGCGGCTCTGATAACGGCCGGCACAGCGCGCAGGGAATTGCGCCGATGCGATGCCCGGATTGCTGCCCATGGTATCGTCAGTATTGTCCAGCAATTGTGCATGATCAAAGGTTGGGAAGGCATCACCGGAAATCTGTCTCCGTTGGTCGATGTCCATTTGGACATGGAACGTCTGGTCGAGGTCGCGATCGATCTCGTCGTCAATGGTTGGGCCGGCGATCGTGCACGCGCGGTGCCGCTCGACCTGATCGACCTTGCCCCGTTGAATGATCTCCCGGACAGTGCCTTCGATCGGGAGGGTCTGGCACGGGCAAAGCGAACGGAAATCCTGACCACGGCCTCACGCATGTTCAACCGTCGCGGAGTGAGTTCTACCACGCTCGACGATATCGCCGCCGAACTGCATGCGACCAAGCGTACACTTTACCATCATGTCGGCGACAAGCAGGAGATCCTCTCGGCCTGCCATGCGCGCTCCCGAGAGATCACCAACTTCCTGTTCGATCAATATGCCAAACGGCTCTCGATGGGCGACGATCCCTTCGACGCCCATGTCAATCATTTGCGAAGTTCGGCGCTTGCGGTGTCTGATCCGCAACTGGAACCTCTTAGACTTGCTGTCGGACTTCCGGATCTTCAGGAAAACGAGCGGGCCGCATATGAGGAATTCGTGCGGTGCGTTGGGGCCCGTTGGCAGCAAACGCATGCCGCCCTCGAAGCCACTGGCCATCTGCGCGCACTTGACGCGGACGTGATGGGATCGATCCATGTCGGTTCGATCAACTGGCTGGCCAAGGGACTGATGACCATTGAGACTGAAAACCGGGTGCATATCGTCACGGAGGTTATCGATTTGCTGCGCCTTGGCTTGTCTCCGCTCGATTAGAGCCCAATGGCCAAACTTGCTGAATTGCATTTGCCGCACTTGATCCTGAAGGGACCGCACCGGCGGCGAACCGAACTCGACCGATGCTTCCTTGAAGGGCGCCAGAAACAAACGCCTCTGGTTCAACTTCGCTGCGGTGCCTCTTGAAAAGGCTGGCACCCGAAATCCCGAACAGTGGAGGCGAACTGCCGGTTTGCGCATTCCTGCTCGACTGAATCTTGCACTGACTATGGAATGCTAAGTCAAAGCCAGATGGCGGTCGCCGTGAACTTGAATGACTGACATTCCCGCGGATTAGAGACCCAGCATTTTGAATAAGCATCGGCATTCAGCTCGAGCAGATGGTCTGTTGCTTCGATGAGGCGCGTGATCAAACGCTGGGATGAGTATGTTCGAATAACGCGACGCACTAGCCGCCGCTTTCCGTCACGACGGTAGCAAGCTTGACCGATCTTGCGGACGGTCGCGTCCCGCCTGAGCGTGAACAATCTCAGATGTGCAAAGGTCCACCTGTGCACAGGTGAAAGAGTGAGAGGGGGAGCAGTGCTTTCGAAGTTGACCTGACTCGAAAGGACCGCGCCCATGACCACCCGAAGCTCTGATGCCTTGCCTGGTGCTGATCAGCTTGTTGCCGCTGCCCAGATGCTGGTCCCAGCATTGAAGGAGGGCGAAAAGATCACTCGGCGCATGATGAATGCGGTGATGGCAGACGCCTTCGGCACCACATCGTCCGAGGGGGTCTGGTCGCAGCGAGACAGTTTCCAGATGGTGGAATCGGCGGTGATGCTGGCTCTGCCACAATTGGAACTGCCGCGAAATCCAGTTGAGGCGCTGGACACTCTGGCGGCGCTGGAAGCCCGATTGCCGACCCAGACGGTCCGCAGCGAAGAGCAGATCAGCCATCAGCATTTCTCGACCCCGCTAGGGCTGGCATGGTTGGTGGCGCAATTTGCGGCTTTGCAGCCCGATGATCATGTTCTGGAACCCAGCGCTGGGACCGGCATGCTTGCGATCTGGGCCCAGCTGACCACCGGCGTCCACCTCAACGAAATCGATCCCCTGCGCCAGTCGATCCTGCGGTATCTATTTCCGAAAGCTACCGTGACCGGCTTCGACGGGACCCGCATCGGCGCCCATCTGGAAGTGCGTCCAAGTGTGGTGCTGATGAACCCGCCTTTCGCCCGCAATGCGGCCGGACAGGAGGACGCTGTTGCTGCTGCACGCCATTTGGCCGCGGCGCTCGGTGCCCTGCGGCCGGGCGGTCGCCTCGTCGCCATCATGCCGGATGGCTTCCAGTCCCAAGGTCGCCAATCGGATGTGTTCAAGCGGGTGCTCCAGAGGGCAAGCGTGGTGTTCAACGCCCGGCTTGAGAAGGCCTTCGCCCGCCACGGGACTTCGATTCCAATCCGAATGCTGGTTATCGATAAGCGACCGGGCGCGATTTCCACCACCGTGATCAATCGCGCCAATGTGGCGGACCTGTTGCCGTTCCTCGCAAAGGTCCCGCCGCGCCTTGCCTTTGGGGAGGAACGACAGACTATCCCCTCGTCCAAGGCCAATGCGGTTCCAAAATCCAGTGTGCTGCTGGGCGGTTTCGCGGCAACGCGTCCAATATCGACAAGGCCAATGTCGCCAGCTTCAGGGGCCAATGACGCTACGCCGCTGGACTACAGCTTGCGCGACACCATTGCCGATGCTGAACAGGCGGTCGGCGTTTATGTCGCCTATCGACCGCAAAGGCTTATCTTCGCCGATGCCGTCGATCACCCGACGCCGTTGGTGGAATCATCGGCGATGGCTTCTGTCGCATTGCCGCCGCCCAGTTACGTGCCCCAACTGCCAGCCAAGGTAATCCGCGACCGGGTGCTGAGCCGCGCCCAGTTGGAAACACTGGTCCATGCGCTCGATGCGACCTCATCCGATCTTCCGGGCCGCTATCGCGTGCCAGAACGCGGCCTCGAACTGGTGCCCGATGCTGATGGGGCCAGCTATCGGCGCGGTTTCTTCCTCGGCGATGGCACCGGAGCTGGCAAAGGCCGTCAGCTCGCCTCGATCCTGATGGATCAATGGCTGCGCGGCAACCGTCGGCACCTCTGGGTCAGCGAGAGCAATGCCCTGGTTGAGGATGCTCGTCGTGATTGGCAAGCACTTGGCGGGATCGCGCTCGACATACAGCCGCTATCCAAGATCAAGCCCGAGGCAAAAATTCGTCAGGCCGATGGTATCCTCTTTGCTTCCTATTCCACCTTGCGCAGCGGCACCGGCGACAAAACCCGCCTCCAGCAATTGCTGGAATGGCTGACGCCAGATTTCGATGGTGTGATCCTGTTCGACGAGGCGCACGCGATGGGCGGTGTCGCCGGTGGCGAAGGCCGGTTCGGCGCCACCAAAGGCTCGCAGCAGGGCATCGTCGGTGTTGAATTGCAGAACCGCCTTCCGCGCGCCCGGGTGATCTATGCGTCGGCCACTGGCGCTTCGGACGTGAACAATCTGGCTTATGCCACGCGGCTTGGGCTGTGGGGTGAAGGCACGGCCTTTCCGGACCGCACCTCCTTCATCGCCCGTATCCGCGAGGGTGGCATCGCGGCAATGGAGCTGGTCGCCCGCGAATTGAAGGCGATGGGCGTCTATACGGCACGGGCATTGTCCTACGCTGGCGTCGAATATGACATCCTCGAACATGCGCTAACCCCGCGCCAGATCGCGGATTTCGACGCCTATGCCGATGCCTGGGCGATCATCCATCGCAACCTTGAGGCCGCCCTCGGTGCATCGGGCGTGGTTGACCCCTTGGAGGGCAAGACCCTTAACGGGCAGGCCCTGTCGGCGGCGCGTTCACGCTTCGAAAGCTCGAAGCAACGCTTCTTCGGCCAGCTTCTGTTGTCGATGAAACTGCCCTCGCTGTTTCCCGCCATCGAGGATGCGCTGGCCACCGACCACAGCGTCGTAATCCAATTGGTTTCGACAGCGGAGGCCTTGCTGGACCGGCGCCTCGCCGATCTCTCAGCCGAGGACCGCGCCGAGATCCAACTCGACCTCTCGCCCCGTGAGATCGTGGCGGACTACCTCGACAATGCCTTCCCGACCCGCGCCATGGAAAGCTATTGGGATGAGGATGGCAATGAACGCTCGCGCCCGATGGTCGATGACGCGGGCAATCCGGTCCACTCGCAGGAGGCTCTGCGGATCAAGGCCGAAACTCTGGAACTGCTGGGCGCGCTGCCGCCGATCGTCCCCGCGCTCGATTCGATCATCGCTCGCTTCGGCACCGAGGCGGTGGCCGAAATCACTGGCCGGACGCGCCGCCTTGTGACCTTGCCTGACGGCAGCCAGCGCCTTGAATCGCGCACCGCCAACCAGTCGCTTGCCGATGCCAATGCCTTCATGGGCGGTGCCAAGCGCATCCTGGTGTTCTCGGATGCCGGTGGCACGGGGCGTTCCTACCACGCCAGCCTCGATGCCAAGAACCAGCAGCGCCGGATGCACTTCCTGCTGGAACCGGGTTGGCGCGCGGACCGTGCCATCCAAGGGCTTGGCCGGACCAACCGAACGCATCAGGCGTCGGCACCGGTGTTTCGTCCCGTCACCACCGATTGCCGCGGCGAGCGGCGCTTCATTTCTACCATCGCCCGCCGGCTCGATGCGCTTGGCGCGCTGACACGCGGCCAGCGGCAGACGGGTGGGCAGAACCTGTTCGATCCTGCCGACAACCTCGAGAGCGATTACGCCCGCGAGGCCCTGACGCGCTGGTATTACCTGCTGCACCAAGGCAAGCTCACCAGCATCGGCTTTGGCGACTTCTGCGAGCGCACCGGCCTGCAGCTTGAGCACGAGGGCTGCCTCACCGACAACCTCCCGCCAATTCAGCGTTGGCTCAACCGCATTCTGGCGCTGCCCATCGCCCTGCAGAACGCCGTCTTCGATGAATTCCTCGGGCTGGTCGAAGCGCGGATCGATGCGGCGCGCAAGGCTGGCACCTTCGATGCCGGTGTCGAGACGCTGGTGGCCGACAAGCTGACCATCATCGAGGAGCGCACCCTGCGCGAGGATGCCAATGGCGCCTTGACTCAGCTTCTGACCCTCGAAGCGCAGTGGGCGCCTAAATTCACCCCGCTCGCTGAGATCGTGAAGCGCATCGGCCCCAAGTCTCGGCTACTGCGCAATGGCCGTTCCTCGCGCGTGGCGCTGTTGATGCCCGATCGCACGCGCCTGATGGACGATGGCACGCCGGTGGCCAGTTTTACGCTGCATCGGCCTGGTGGGCGAAGCTGGCTCACCGCCGACGAACTTGCCGAAAGCCATTGGGATGATTGCGAGCGGGAGGGTTTCGAGCAGGCCTGGCAGGCTGAGGCTGACGATCTGGCGGCCAAACCCTATACCGAGCGCTTCTACCTCGCGACCGGCCGCCTGCTGCCGATCTGGAACTTGCTGGGCGACGAGGCGCAAGTCCGCCGCCTCGTCACCCAGGATGGCCGGTCTTTGCTGGGACGCATTGTGCCCGCCGAAGCGGTCAACATGCTGCTCGACAAGCTGGGGATCGGCGATCGGATTGCGCTCTCACCCGACCAACTGGTGGAGGCGGCGATGGCCGGCAAAGTGGTGCCTATCGACGCTTTGTCCGGCACCAGCCTTAAGCGTTCCCGTGTAAATGGTGAGCAGCGGCTTGAAGTTGTCGGCTTTGATCCACGCGCTCTGCCATCGTGGAAGGCCAAGGGCTGCTTCACCGAGATCATCGCCTATCAGACCCGGCTGTTCGTGCCGGTGAACCATGCTCGAAAGATCGTGGAGACGCTGGCGGCTTAGTATGGGATCAAAAAGGTCGGTGGCTGGTCACCACTGGCCGCCGGCCTTGGCGATCTCATCCAAGAGAGTCTGCTTGGATGGCGTGCGCCGCTTGCCCTCATTGCGGGGCACATCAACCGCGCCCACGACGATACGACGCTCGGCTATGCGCTTGCCAAGCGTGGAGAGGCTGATGGCCTCACGCGTCGTCTTCAAGGTCTTGAACGCCATAGGTCTGCGCCGTTTCTTCGCGAATTCGCCGTTCCATATAATGGAGATCAAGGCCTTCAGAAAGGGTGAATAGCGCTTTGGCCTGTCCAAGCATGTCCCGGGCCGCGCCAGAAGCGTATTGGCCCATACGGTCGGCAATCAGATCCTCAACGGAAATCACGGCCACTGTGCCGTGCGCTTCGACTTCGATCATCTGAAGAAGGCTTGTATCGGCATAGCCATCAAGCAACCGGCTGCCGACCACCTCGAAGCCCAATTTGAGATCGGGATGAATCCAGCCCCGCGTGGAAACGCCCGGACCACTGGGCCTTATGAAGCCATGTTTCATCATGATGGTCTCGAGCGCAGCCTGTTGCGTAGAAACCAGATCAAAGTCACCAGTGTTCACCGCGCCTTGGGTGTAGAGTTCGACCGCACCTCCGCCGACAAGGATAGGCGGCTTCAGATCCAATTCATCCATAGCCGAACTGATCTCGGCCAACTTTTCAAGCGCTGCTTCAAATTGTGGTCTCCACTGGGTCATGATTGGTTGCTTCAAGCATCTGGCGCCTCCTGTCGATGGAAATGTCGCGTCAATCTTGGATTGGAGAAAAGGGGAAACCATGGGGGCGAGGCCCCCTGGAGGCGAAAGCGTCTCCATGATCCAGGCCTCTCGACCCAAGTGCGGGAGACCCCATCATGCAGTCCACCACCCTGACGCACGCCAAGCTGCGTCTTTCCGAGAGCAACGTCCGCAAGGCCAATGGCGACGCCGGGCTTGAAGCACTGGCCGCCAGCATCGCCGAACACGGCCTGTTACAGCCGCTTATCGTCAGCCCGTCGGCGGGCAAGAAAACCCTCTACGATGTCCACGCCGGTGGCCGCCGCTGGCGCGCGATCGGCCTGCTGATCGAACGCGGAGTGCTGCCCAAGGATTACACGATCGATGTGCGCCTCTGCGAGAACGAGGATGTCGCCGCGCGCGAGATCAGCCTTGCGGAAAACCTGATCCGCGAGGCCATGACGCCGGCGGATGAAGCGCGTGCCTATCGCGAGATCGTGGACAGCGGCGCCGATGCCGAAGCCGTTGCACGCCGCTTTGGCGTGACGTTCCGCCATGTGCAGGGCCGCCTGCGCCTTGCCGATTTGGCCGAGCCGATCTTCGCTGCGCTGGCTGCGGGCGAGATCACGCTCGATGTCGCACAGGCCTACGGCTCGACCGGCGACCGTGAGCGGCAGGTGGCAGCATGGGAGCGCCTGTCGACGAGCTGGCAGGCCGACAATCCGCAGGCCATCCGCCGCGCGATTGCAGAGGAAAGTCTCTCGGCCGATCATCCCATCGCCCGCTTCCTGGGCGAGGCTGAATATGCCAGCTGCGGCGGGCGGATCGAGCGCGACCTCTTTGCGAGCGAGGGCGAGGGCCAGTGGCTTGATGGGGATCTCGCCATGGATCTTGCCACCAAGAAGCTTTCGCACGAGGCAGACATCGCGGCGCTCGGCAGCCGGCTCGCCTGGGTGACGCCGCGCCTCGCGACCCACGTTACCTATGACGACACCAAAGACCTGCATCCCTACTGGCCGCGCCGCGCGGAACCCACCGCCGATGCGCTGGCCCGCATGGACGAGATCTCCGAGCGCATGACTGAACTCGCCGAGCTACTCGACGCAGCTGATGAGCCTGATGGTCTCGAAGCGCTCGAGGCTGAGTACCACGCGCTCGACGCCGAGCATGATCGATTGTCGGACACTGAATGGCTCATTCCGGAGGAGGACAAGCCCAACGTCGGCACCTTCCTCGTCCTCGGCAAGGACGGTCGCCCGCGTCTCCTCGAAAACTTCTACACCACCACAAAGTCCGGAAAGCGTCCCCGTTCCGGGGCTCCCGGTGGCACGCAGGAAAGCTCCGATGCCGATCTCGACGAACCCACCGGCTCGGCGACGCTGCCCCGTTCGCTCGAGGAGCAGTTGGCCAAGGATCGCCGCGACGTGCTGGCGCTGCACGTCGCCCATGATCCGGCGCTGGCGCTCGATCTGGCGATCTTCAGCCTGGCGCGCGATCATGCCGGGCATTTCGGCTATTCGGACACCGGCTGCACGATCCGCATTGCTGACCGCAACGAACCCTCCGGTCTGACTGGCATCCCGGCAACCATCGCCATCACCGAATTGGAAAATGTCCGCGCATCGCTAGCCGCCGATTGGGCCAGCGATGAGGACAGTTTCGTCTCGTTCATTGCCTTCCGCGCACTCGACGACGATACCAAGGCCTGCTGGCTCGCCTATGCCGTCAGCCAGAGCCTCAAGGCCAGTCTGGCGAGTGGTCAGCACGCGTCGGCCTTCCAGACCCGGCTTGGTGCCCATATCGGCATCGACGTCCCACAGCACTGGCGGCCCGGCGCGGAGAACTTCTTTGACCGGATCAAGAAGGCGCAGATCCTCTCCATTCTTGGCGAGTTCGATCCCGAGCTGGCGCTCCGCTATGCGACGGCCAAGAAGGGCGAGCTCGCCAGCGCGGCGGCGCGCCTTTGCTCTGGCGACACGATCGTTGAGCCCGTGGTCAAGGCGCGCGCCCTGGCCTGGGTGCCGTCGGTGATGGGATTTGCCGAGACCGGCCCGGATCATTCGGATCGGATCGAGGATTCGGGCGATTCTTCCGAGGCGTCGGGGCGTGACGGCCCTCCCGATATCGCCCCCGCCAATCAGAACGAGCCGGACGGTTTCGACGCCCAGGCAGCCTGATTCGACATCCATTTGCCTGACGGGGGCCGGTTCATCGACCGGCCCCCAACCTCTGACCTGCGTCGGAGTGAGAGCCGAGGGGGAGGGGAGCCTGCGAGCAAGTGCTCGGATCAAGAGGAGCAAATCCCCCATGAAGCCGCGTCACGACATTTACGCCACCGTCACGGCCCAACTGGTCGCGGCAATCGAAGCTGGAGCGGGCAATTGGCGGATGCCCTGGCATCACGCCGGCGCACCCGTCATGCGCCCGACCAGCGTCGCTGGCCGGCGCTATTCCGGGATCAACCGCCTTGTCCTGTGGGCCACAGCCGATGCTTGCGGTTATGCTTCCGGCACCTGGGCTACCTATCAGCAGTGGAAAACCGGCGGTGCCCAGGTCCGCAAGGGTGAAGTCGGCACGCATGTCATTCTCTGGAAGAAGATCGAGCGGGCGGACGCTGTCGAGACTGCCTCGGCGGACGGGGAGGGGCGCGCTCGTTTTTTCGCGCGCAGCTTTGTCGTCTTCAACCGCGACCAGGTCGATGGCGCCGACGATACGCTGATCAAGGAGCAGGCGCCGATCAGCACCTCGACGGCCGAGGCGCTGGCCTTTCTCGAAGGCATCGGCGTCAGGGTCGAATACGGGCTCCACGACGCCCATTACCGACCGGAAATCGACAAGGTGTTCATGCCGACGCGCGAGGCTTTCGACCATGATCTCGATCTGGTGTCCACACTCGCACATGAGGTCACCCACGCGAGTGGACATGTGGACAGGTTAGCTCGTGAGACGCTGCGCGACTATCACAAGGAGCGCAGCATCCGCGCCCGCGAGGAGCTCGTGGCCGAGCTCGGCGCATCCTACCTCATGGCCGACCTTGGCCTTGCCTATACTCCGCGCCCCGATCACGCTGCTTACCTGGCGAGTTGGCTCGGCGCATTGCGCCACGATCCTAAGGCGATTTTCTCCGCAGCGGCACAGGCGCAGGCCGCTGCCGACTGGATTCACGCCGCGCACAAGGCTGCCGCCGACCCGCTGCCATTGGCAGCCTGAGCAAGGCGCACTTTGCGCATTTTCCTTTTTGCGGAGAAATCCATGACCAGCAGACCGACCTCCGGCGATTGGCAGGCGGGCGCCTTGCGCCGCAGCACTGCCGATTGGCCGTTCGACTGGGTGGGAGACATCACTTCGGGTGATCCCATCCAGCATGATCGCACCTTCATCGCGACGGTGCGCCAAAGCGGCGCCCGGCCTTTCGAGGAAGCGCTTGCGAATCTAAACGTGATGGCGCGTGCGCCGACCCTGCTGCGCCTGATCGAGGACGTTGTCCACGTCCTCGACATGAGCGATCCCGATCATCCGACCTTCGCCGATAGCGCGGCAGATTGTCTCGATGCGCTGCTCGATCAAGAGGCGCCGCTGCGCGCAATTTTCGCCGAACTTCGCGCGAGCGGACCTTTCGTCCCCACTGCATCCTGACGAGGACGCCGACCATGGCTGATTACTACACCCAGACCGCATTCGCGCTGAGGGTCGATGCGGCGGAAGCCAAAATCCTGCCCGAGATCGACGATGTGATTGACGCGATCCAGACGGGCTTCGAAAATCCCGAGGAAGCCTTGGCATTCTGGGCATCCTGCTCCCAACGCTTCCAGCAATTGTTTCCCGCCAATGATCCCCGCCAGCCCTTCGAGCGCTTCACCACCCTGTTCAGTGACGAGACCTATCCGAGCCATGGCGCGGAGATCACCTGCTCGCCTGATCCGGCGAACAAAGGCGGCGTGATCCTCGACATCAGCGGCGATAGTGTCGATCCCTATGCCCTAGCGGGGCTGCTCCGCATCCTGCTGCCATCGGCACTTCCGTTCCGGTTTGGCTGGGCGGAAACCTGTTCGCGGATGCGCGTCGATTCCTTCGGCGGTGGCTTTGTCGAAGTGAGTGCCGAACGCATTGTTCCGCTGCACAGTCTTGGTCAGGATCTCGATCGTCAGCATCTGGTCGCCGTGATCAAAGACCCGGCTTGTGGCCTGCTTTTCTGGAACAACGCGGAAGGCTTCGGGCCGCTCAAGACGGCCACGGTCTTCACCCAGCGCGAGGCCGAAGCGGTGCGTCTTCCTTACACCGGTAGCGTTGCGCCCGGATGGCTCGAACTCCCACCGCTTGGCGCGCTGCTGGGAGAAATCGCGTGATGGAGGGCTATCTCGCCTATCGCTGCCCGCATTGCGGCAGCGACCGCTGTGGCAACGACGCCAACGCGGGTTGGGATGTCGTCCTCCAGCAGAGCGTCCTCCTCGGCGAATTCGACAACCAGTGGTGCAATGACTGCGGCGATGTCACCCTCGAGGAATTCACGATCACCGATCCCATCGAGATCGCCCGCATCGATGCTGCGCGCGCGGACCTGCGCATTCAGCAAGGGGCCTTGCGACTGCTTTCGGCGGGTGAAGCTGTCCTTGCGGTCCGACATGGCCCCGACGCGGCCAGATCAGCCGCATTCGATCAGTTGCACAGTGCCATCTCCGCCGCTCGAGGCGGAAGTGGAGCGGGATCGGGAGGGCGAGCATCTTCGCTCGCCTGAAGGAGCACCGCCATGCCCAACCTGGAAGTACGCGGCATTCCGCTCGCCACGATCGAGCGCCTGAACCGGGAGAGGACCATCCCGCTTGATCGCTATCAGGCCGACGGGGCAATCGACCGGTTCGGCTATCTGGAAACCCTGGCCCTGGATCACGGGGTCGATTTCGAGACGATCCTGACCATGACCGATGTGCTCGGGCCAGATGAGGATTTCGACGGGCTGGTGACCAGCCTTGAAGATTTCCCGCTGTAACTGCGCGCGGCCAATCGAGAGGAAAGCGGGAGCGGGAGGGCGAGCAATTCCGCTCGCGCCAAAGGTCTCGACCTCATGCTGACTGACAGTGAACGCTTCGCCTTTCTCGCTCGGCGCTATCACGGCTTTGCAAGCACGGGTAACGCCTATGATGCAACCCAAACCGACGAGCGGATCGACAGCGGCGATACACTGCTGATCCTGCCTGAGGGCATCGTCGGCGTCGCAAATTGCTGGCCATTTGCCGTCACGGCTACCGCTGGTCAGCTCCACGGCATCAATCCCAAGCCCGACGATACTCTGGCCGCCTTTGCGGCATCGTTCTCGCTTGCCGATGCTGACATCGAGGCGGCTGTCGAACTGGCGAGTGCGCTCGGCTTCGCCATCGACCCTGCCGTCTCCGACCTGCTCACGCGGGTCGGCTGACTTCCATCTCACGGAGATCCACCATGCTTGCCACCGCCACGCCAGCGGACGCAGTCCTGCGTCTCGAACAGATCGCCCGCCTCAACGACCGGGCACGTCTCGGCCTCGATCGCACCGCGCGCACGGTCATTACCCGCAATTGCCTCGAACGGCTTGCCGAAGCCGAAGGCGCGCCCAAGGAGCCGATCCTGTTGCAGGCGCAGTTGATGGCGGCGTTCCGCCATTGCACCTTTTCGGACGACAGCCTCGAGCGCGATTTCGCGGCGCTCGAGTTCCTGGGCCACAAGGTCTGGCTCAAGATCGACTATTACGATGCCGCCATGGAGTTCGGCTCGGAGGACCCGGCCGATGCTTCGCAGACCACGCGCGTAATCACGATCCTGCTGCCCGAGGACTACTGATGGGCGCGTTCCTTGCGGTCGATCGCAAGGCGGAACGGTTCGGTGCCGCGGTCACCATCGCCGATCTTGCGGTCTATTCATTCCCTGAGCATTTCAGCGATCTCGTGAATGTCTACGAGGTTTGGGATGTGCTGGAGCGGGACTGGCAGTTCGAACTCGACCGGGCCGCCTCGGAAACCGAATACGCGGTCGGGGTCACCGCCCGCTTTCGCGACGGATCGGCCCTGCACATCAGTGCCTGGGCCGATTGCTGCGACGGGTCAGGCTGTCGGCACTGCCGGAATTGAGTTCTAGCGGATCACCACGATCTTTGCGGCAACCGCATCGGCGAATGTCCGCCACTGCTTGTCGGCAGTAAGCGCGGGCAAGCCATCGCGCTCCGCAAGCGCGAGGCAGAAGCGGTCGCCAAGCGACAGTCCGGCCGAGGCCGTGACACCGCGAAGGCGCCCCGCGATCCGGGCCAGTCCATCATCAGCCGCGATCACATTGATCGGCAGCGGATGGAGCATCGCATCGACCTCATGGGCCGGCATGCCGAGGTGGATGAAATGGCTCACCACTTCCGCCAGATTGACCGCGCAAATGCGGCCGCCCGCCAGCACATCGGCAACCTTGGAGGCGCCGGGTTCGTCATGGAGCAGTGCCAGCAGGGCCGACGCGTCGAGAACGACTTCGCTCATTCGCCGCTGTCATCCTTGCGCGCGGCGAGGAACGCGTCGACCGAAGCCGCCGGCTGCCCGCCATATTTGCGCGCCAGTCCTTGCGCATGCGCGATCGACTGCGCGACCGTGCGCAAGATCACGCCGTCGGGGGTTGCCTCGACCACCAGAGTGCCGCCGCCGGCAACGCCGAGCCGCTTGCGGATCTCGGCGGGCAGACTCATCCGGCCGTTGGGCGTGATGCTGACCTGTTGGTTCATGGCTGGACTCCAACGCACCCCGTGTGGCGCAATGGCGATCATTTGCCACAAATATTGAATCGTGTCACGAATTCTCAGATTTGCCACGGAGGCTTCATCTTGGAGTACGTTCCGACCCCCAGCACTTTGGCGCTTGTCCAGCAGCTCGGTGGGCGTTGGCACGGGGGCTATGCCATGGTTCGTTGCCCGGCCCATCTGGATCACGAGCCCAGTCTTTCGATCCGCCAGGGGCGCGAGACCATCCTCGTCCATTGCTTTGCCGGCTGCGACGGCGCGCAAGTGATGCGGGCGATCCGCGAGGTTATGGGCGTGCCGCTCCCGCGTTCCGTCGCCGTGCCACGGCCACCGCGCGCCCACGACACGCCGTTCCGCCGGCTTTGGAACCGGTCCGGGCCCATCGCCGGCACACTTGCCGAGCGCTACCTGCGCGATCAGCGCGGGATTGATTTTCTGCCGCCCGATGTCCGCTTCCTGGATCAATGCCCCGTGGGCAAAGGGCGTGCGGTCCGCTTTCATCCGGCATTGCTGGTGGGGGTGTTTCGCGGCGATACGTTGATCGCGATCCAGCGGCTCCTCCTTGATCCTGATACCGCCGAGCGGACCGGACGGATGATGCTCGGTGCATCACGAGGCGGGACGTGGCCATCTCGGCAGACCGGACCCACCCTGTTCATTGCCGAAGGCTTCGAAACCGCCTGCGCCTTCTGGCAAATCACCGGTCGCGGTGCGGGTACCTGTTTTGGCCTGCGCAATTTTACCGGCTTCGACCTCGGCTCGGGCACTGATGCACTCGTACTGCTGCCCGACAACGACATCGAGGGACGCATGGCCGCGCGCACCGCCGTGGCGCGGCGTCGCACGGCGGGCGATTCTGCGTCGCTCTATCCCTGTCCGCTGCCCTATGCGGACTGGGGCGAGATCGTACGGCCCAAGCCCATGTCGAGCGCGCGCGGCTGACCGAGCGGGCCAAAGGAGAGAGGGGAGGCGCGGGGCGCATTCACTCTGGAGGTCCAAGGCCCATGTACAACGTTCCCGCACTTCCCGCCGCCGCTCACGGCGTTACGGCCGTGCAATTCCTTGCAACCGAGGCCGGCTCACGCTGGCTCGGCGATCTTGCGGAGGCCTTTCCGCACACGCGCTACTGGCGCGACCGGTCCGATTGCTGGTCGCTCAAGTCCCTGAACGCGCTCGCCGCGCGCATCATCGATGCCCATTACGACGGGGACGCCATCGAGGATGCCATGGAGGCGGAGTTCCCGCCGGCCGAATTCTGGACCACTTGGTATCACGAGGTCTCCGGGCCGCTGCGCGAGGGTCTGGCCGAAGCGCAGCAGTGCAGTGATCTCGACGATGCCCTCGATCTGATCCGGGAAGGCTGGGAAGAGGCGGCATCCACGCGCGACGACAGCTCCGTCGCCGATCTCTTCGCCAGCCATGATCGCTGCGAACTGCTATTTCGCTTCACCTGCGAGCGCTGGCTCGATGACAGCCTGATCACCTCCCACCGACCGTGGCCCGATGCCGGCGAACTGGTCATCGATCGCAACCTGCAATTCGCGCTCGCCAGTCTCGGCTACACGATGACCCAATTTCGCCAACTGGCGCGCAACCGGCATGCGGCGTGGAGGCGCCTGGCACCGGGGCTACGGCGCCGGCGTGCGCCGATTGTCGCGCCCGAACAGCTGGTCGAGCTGATCGACAACGCCTGTTCAACCTCGTTCCTCTTCTGTCTCTACGCGGTTGTGCCGATCCCCGATCTTGTCGGGCTCGACCTGAACCGGCCGGTGACTTGCGAGACCTGCTGGGTCGCCACCCTCGATCCGATCAACGGCACCTTTCATGACGTTGCCGCGGTGGGCGCTGTCACCGTCGTGCCAAGCGAGGGCCGATTCCTGTCGGGCGGCCACCTGCGCTGGTCGCCCGAAAACATCTGCTGCCTCCACACGCCCCATTACCATGCGCGCGTGCACAATTGAGCGATCCCAGCTGCAATCCCGCTGATGCGGGAAGGGCGAAGAGGGGGAGCTGATGTGGTGGCGAGGGCGTGGGCCAAAGCTTGCACTTTCGCACTCCCGGCAACCGCATTTGCGGAGCCAGTGCACACCATCAAGGAGTTCCGTCACATGAATATCGGCACTATTCGCGCCACCGACAACGGCGTCCTCACCGGCAATATCGCTACGCTTTCGGTCGCCATGCGCTTCGCGCTGCGCCCGGTTTCGTCGCTGAGCCCCAAGGCACCCGCCTTCGAGCTTTGCGCCCGCAATCCCGCTGGTGCGACTGTCCAGATCGGCGCGCTGTGGGAGCAAACCTCGAAGGCTACCGGTAAATGCTTCCTGCAAGGACGGATCGACGATCCATCCATGAAGCATCCCCTGGCGATCAGCGCCTTCCGCCAGAATGATGGCAGCTACAACGTTGCCTGGGCGCGTCCGGGCCGCCGCCGGAGCGGGGCCTTCCCGGATCACGCCAACGATAACCGGGATTTCCCACGCGCGGCCTGACGCTTGCCCTTCCTTTCGCACGTTCCTCGGCGACACGGTTTCGAGGACAGTCTCGCGGCAGGCCTGCCGCGGCGGGGGAGCGTGAGGTGGAAGGGGATGAGTGTCGAAGGCGAAGTCGCCGAAGACAGCAGTGTGAACCCCATCGGCGCCCGAGCAGCAAGAGGGTGCCGTCATCCGAGGAGACTAAGGACATGAATATCGGTCAGTTGAAGCAGAATGCCGCCGGTGCCTATCTGGGCAAGATCCAGACTGCCACGCTCGATCTCACCGTGGGCCTGCGTCCCGTCCAGTCCAGCAATCCCGCCGCCCCCAAGTTCGACGTCATGGTGCGGGGCCAGAGTGGCCAGTTCCTGGCCGTCGGCGGCCTGTGGGAGAAAACCGCGACCAACGGTGGCAGCACCTTCCTCCAGGGCCAGATCGACGATCCGAGCTTTGAGGCGCCGCTTTCGATCGCGCTGTTCGCGCAGGACGACGGTTCGCTCAACGTCGCCTGGTCGCGGCCGCGTCGCCGCGTCGCCAGCATGTTTGGCGATGGCGTGACCGCAGGTGCGGCCAACGACGGCTACGCGGGCCACGATGCCGGCTTTGGCGAGGATGCTTCCCCGTTCGCGTCTGTCGAACCCGGCTTTGCCAAAGCGGCCTGATCGCCGCGAATTTCGAATGCTTGATGCCTGGGCGGCCCGTCTTGCGACGGGTCGCCTTTTTTCATTTTGCTCGATGCGCTCGGGGAGCAGGGCGCCGTCAGGCGTCGGTATCTGGCCGCACCAGTTCGACATGGCTTACGCCAAGGGCGCGCGCCAGTTCATAGAGCGTGATGATCGTCGGGTTCCGTCGGCCACGTTCGAGGCCGCTCAGATATTGCTGACTGAAGCCCGAACGCTCCTCGACCTGCTCCTGAGTCAGACCTTGGTCTCGACGCAGGCGCGCGAAATTCCGGCCAACCAGTTTACGCATGTCCATGCGCGGGACGATCGACCGTTACATACTTTGAGTTTATCAACTATAATATGTAAGCAACATTCCATCCAACGACTTGGGCACCACTGTGCCGTGGTGCCGGTTGTCGGATCGACGAACGATTACAGGCTACAGTGCGTTAACCCACCAAGGGGCATTTAATGAACCTTCGTAATGTTAGTGCAATATGCCGTATATTCTCACCGAATCCGCCAAAGGTTGCCTCCTATGTCTGAGCCTCAAAGACCGCTCACACCATCGGAAAGACTGGCCGCTACCCAGTCGCTTGCCGTGCTGAACGCGCGGCTTAAGGAAGCCGGGGAACTCCTGGCCGCCGTACACATCGAGCATGCGTTGCAATGCCTCGACCCCGACGATCCGATTAACAATCAGACCGCCGTCAGGGGCTGAACTGCGATAGCCGGCACGCTGATTGTGGCAGCATGGTTCGGCCAAACCGTCGTCCAGTGGCCGGACCGATCCGGCGACCAATTCACCTTGCCACTCTGGTCGGCGATCAGCTTGGCCGCAGGCGGCCCTTGTTCATGAGTTGGTCGCAGATCTCGGGTGCAGAGCCATGCTCCGGACCCCGGTCTGGCGCCGTCTGACCCGCCCCGGGTCCGAGAACCCCGAACAACAAACCCTTGGTATCGGAACAGGTGACGCAGTGAGCGCGTGGGCGACCCGAGGGGGCCTGACCCTTGTTGGCATCTCCGGGCGACCCGACCGGCAATCCATCCCGCCAGAGAAGGGATGAACACTACGCCCGCGCGGGGGCGCGGCAACCCCCATTTGTCGACCGAGTTACCGACCTTTCAGGCCGGCGCCCGCACCACTCGAAAAATGGAGGTTCCCCTCCGCTTCGCTCCGGTGCCGCGCCCCCTCAATCACGGGCTGCGCTTCAGTTCATCCCGGCGGGAAAGGCTCGCCGGTAAGATCTGGAGACTTCCCATGAACAAGGTTTTCCTCTCGGGCCGCATCACCTCCGACATCGCCCGCTTCGGCACCGATGCCAAGGGCGGGGTCAGCTTCTCTCTCGTCACCTCGCGCCCGGTCATCAAGGACGGCCAGGTGGTCAAGGGTGAGGATGGCTATCCCGAAACCTACGACCAGTTCCACACCATCAAGGCCTTCAACGGTTTGGCCAAGTCGATCGCCAACCACAAGAAGAAGGGCGACAAGCTGCTGGTCACCGGGGAGATCCGCTACACCAAGAACGAGAAGGATGGCCGCACCTTCTACAACACCGACATCGTCGCCGACGAGATCGAGTTCCTCTGACCCCTGACGGGCGGCCCGGATGGGCCGCCCCCCAAGGTTGTCAAGCACCCTTCAGGAGCACGGCCCATGTTGCACTTTTCGAACTTCGATGACGTCGCCTGCATCACCAACGGCATCACCGTCACCAACCCCGCCATGGTCGCCCGCATCCGGGCGCAATCGGCTCATCTCACCGATTACGATATCGCCGCGCATCTCGGCAATGCCATCGCCTCTTCCACCGACGCCGCGCACAGCCTCGCCTGGGAAGAAAGCCAGTTCGGCGAAGCCCGCGCCGAAACCCTCGTCGATGCGGAATATTTCGACGACCTGGTCGCCGCCTGGAGCCTGATTGCCAGCGAGCGCGGGATCGACAGCCTGGATGGCCTGCTCATCGACGTGGTGGCGGTGCATTGAACGCCAGTTTGGGTGGGCGCCTGAAGGAGCCCACCCTTTCAAAGCCTTGCGAGCAAGACTTATACTCCCGGATAGGGGGGCGCCGTGCTAAATCCTGTTGATGCTGATTCCGCTATCGCCATCGGGCAATCCTGAGCTGCCTTTTATCACTGCTTGCTCTGGGCGTGCTGTTGATCTTTCCGATGAGCAAGGCGCCCATCTGCTTCAAATCATTCCAGCACGTTGGCGCGCGTTCAATATATTGCTCACCGAATTTGTCGATGAGTTGGCGGCAGTGGAAGCGAACGCTCAGCCTGATGGTATTGCTCTAATCGAAGCTTTCCGGCGCGTTGTTTACGATGCCACAGAGATTTTTGACTGCTATGCGAACCTGTTGCCAAACCGCGTGAGGGCGGCGTCGAAAGAGGAACGTCAATCTCTCAGTGAATTTCGCACGTCAGCAAAGCGGATGCGGGATTTCACCGCAAACCTGTGCAATCGCTGCAAGCATGCAGGTGCCCAATTGCAATTTCTTTGGGCCGTCTCAACCACCAGTGAACGTCGCGGGGCAAGGGTTCTTGTTCAGGTGTTCGCAGGCGGCGATGCATTGGTCCGCGACGACAAAGTTCATAAGGGGCAATTGGCCGGTCTGGGTTTAGTCCGCATCGGACATGAACTTGCGCACAATCTCCTCCGTATCGATCATGCGGCCGCCAAGCTGATTAACGCACTAGGCAATCAACCCGTTGAACTTATGCCTTCGGTTTCGGCCGAAATTCCAATTGGCCCGGCGCTGCGTCGCCTCAGTCAACTCACCGCTACTCGGCATTCTGATGAATGCAGCAAGCATGATGGTTTGTCATTCCGTGAGAACGAGATCGATTTGACCCGGGTGATGGCTGAGGATCTGGGCCCAAATGTACGGATGACTGCATCCCTGACAATTCACCAGCCAACTACTTCTTACGGAATGATGTGATTTTTTTGATCGCATACTGGAGCGTAGGAGGCCTCCATTTGGACCAACACTATCGGGCCGAGGCACCTGCCCGCCGAGGCGGTCACCGCGCTCTATTCCGCCCGCGAGCGGGCTCCACCGAGCCCCTTGTCGGGTCTCGGCCCTATCGGGTCACGATCGACTGGCGCGGGGTGCCCGGGGGCACCGTAGCATTTTCCTCATAACCAACAACACACTCTCTCGTAGTCCAAGTTTGGCAAACCGGCCTGGCGCTTGATCAAGGATGCGCGGTTCCCCCAATTTTGCGGCGGGCCAGCCCACCACAAAATCGGCTCCCCCACGCCCCGCTTCGCGGCGTCAACCGGGGTCTGGCTGCGCTTTGTGGTCGCATCGCTGATGCCAAAAACCGGTTCCCACTTTTTGGCGCGATGCTCCGCCGCAGCCAGCTTCCCGGGCAACGTCCCTGACAAGCTGGTCCGGTTCGCCCCCCGACCTCCCGTCATCACGAAGATGACGAACAAGAACCTTCTGGAGGCCACCATGACGCAAGCATTCGCCAGCTTTGAAGCTCTCTCCGCTTTCTACCGCGAGCAGATCGAAACCCCTGGCTTTGACACAGCATTCGCCGAGCAGGGCTCGATGGCTCAACTCTCGGTCCACGAAGAACCCATGGCTACCGACATGCCCGATGCGCAGGCCGCGCGCGGGGCGATGGAGATGGCGATCGGCACCATCTTCGATCTCTTGCGCAGCACCCGCATGGAGGAATTCGCCCAGGACATCGTCTGGGGCTTCGTCAACAGCTTTCACGTCACCGCGCAGCGCATTGAGAAGCGCGAGGATGAAGCCAGCAAGAAGCTTGGCGACATGGCCCGCGCCTTCGACCCTTCGGAAATCTACGCCGTCGAACTCGAAGAGACCCAGCGCATCTGCCAGACCCTGATGGACTGCCGCGAGGCGATGGAAGCCATGCGTGACTACGCTGGCGAGATCTACCGCGTTGAAACCGGACGCCCGTTCTCGACCGTCAGGGGCAGCCGGGTCTCATCGGGCCTGACCGCCAGCCAGATTGATGCCCGCGACTTCCTCGCCGCCCGCTCTGCCAAGCGCCGCGAGGATCACGCGCCGACCGGGCCGGTGGTGATCTTCTCCGGTGGCACCGACTGGCACGACCACGAACTGCTCTGGGATGCGCTCGACGAAACTCATGCCCGCATTCCCAATATGATCCTGGCGACTACCGCCCAACACAAGGGCTGCGACCAGATCGCTCACGCCTGGGCAGCGGCACGCGGTGTCAAGACTGTCCGCTTCACCCTCAACCGGGCGCTGGGCAAGCGCGCGGGCTTTCTGCGCAACGAGCAATTGATGAACCTGAAGCCTGTGCACGCCATGGTCTGCGAAGGCTCCGGCATCCAGGCGAACCTGCTCACTCGCGTGCGTGAAGCCAACGTGCCCCACCACGCCTTTGGCCTGCGCCACCAGCGCGTCGCTGCCTGACCCTAGATGGAGGGCGCCGCTTCGGCGGCGTCCTCCATCTCTTTTTCCGATGGCAGGAGGTACGCGGCGTAGAGGCGGGGCAAGCCCACCCCATGCCGCGCACCTGCCGCGATGCGGCTTGTATCAGGAGCCGTTTCCCGTCCCGGCAGTCAGGTTTTCAGCAACGCCGTTGATCACGCCCAGGCACAAAGCCGCCTCCTCGCGTGAGAGCTCGATCCGCTCTGCCGAAGGATCGGCGAGCTTGGCCTCGAGCACGCTCGCCAGCGCCCGCGCAATCTCCAGCGGGCTTGGCATGGATGTCTTTTCCCGCACCGTGTGTCTCCCGGAAACAATGGTTCCGCCGACACCGTTCGACCTCCGATGTATCGGCCGACGAGGATATTACCGGATCACTTGGGAGTCGTCGATTCCACGTTACGGGGGCACCGCTCCATCCGTCCGTTTCCGTGGAGAGCCAACCCAGCGGTGTTGAATGGCATCGTCGCCGGTGCCTATGGGCGGCCGATGAGCATCATCGCAACGATTATGAATTCAGCCACCGGCCAGCCTATCCAGAAGATGACCTTCCAGCGCATGCCCAAGCCTTGGGTGACGTTTCATCTGGCCACCGGCGAGATGGTCACCGCCGACCGGGTCTACGTCGGCAAGCCCGCGCCTGGCAAGTTCATCGCGCCGGTCGAGATCTGGGTCACGCCCAAAGGCGCATAAATGGCCCCTCGCGATCGTGGCAAATCGGCGGGCGGAATCGCACCCGTGGGCACCGCCTCACGGCGGGCCTGGGCACTCGCGTCACCCCGTTTCCAACATGCGGGCGCTGAGCCCCCGGCATCAATCGAGACCGACCTGAGTTCCTATTGACGCAGCACACCCTACGCGGGAGGGCCGAAAAGTGTAGATGGATTCTATCCCAATATTATTTAGCTGTTTCAGCCGGTTAGTGCAAAATACATCCCTATGTATCGCCAAATTTCCGAATACAGCGTCATGTATCGATCGTGCTGCGATGGCCGGGGTCATACATGGAACTGTATGGCGTCGGAAAAAGCCCGAAATCTCGCAGTTTTGGCGCCGAGATTTCGCAAATCGCCATGTAGATTGGAGTGTCCCGGAGACTTGTCCTTGCTGAACTGATCGGCTAAATTGAACTCGCGATAACCGGACCAAGCTGCCTGCCGCAAGGAAGCAGCATGGCGCGTTTCATACAAACCGGTCTCAGCGTAACCCCTATCCAGTTCGACCGGATCAAGGCCTTGGCCGAGCGGCGCGGCCTCCCGCCGACGGACGTCGTGCGCCAGCTCATCGACGTCGCATTGCCGTTCGCCGAGCACGGCCACGGTATCGACTTCGGCCGGCTGCTGACGATCCTTGAGTTCACCAGCCTCGCGCTCGACACCTTGGTCACCAAGCTCGCTCCCGACGATTCAGATCGGCTGCTAGACCTCGCCGTAGAACACGCGAAGACCTACCATGCCGCGTAAGGATGATATCCGCTTCGACCGCCGGCCGGTCGCGGTCGTGCACCAGTCCGCGCGCGGCGAGGTCGTGCGCAACGTTGGGGCATTCACCCGAGGCTCGCAGCTCATTCGCTTGCGCTACATGATGATGATGGAGGGCCTGCGATGGCCGATCATCGCCGCGCTTGCGAGCTTCACCCTGTTCCTCATTCTCCTCCTCGCGTTCCTGATGCGCGAGCACGAAGTGCAACTGGTCGAGATGCGGGTCTTCGCGGGCTTCTGGAGCCTTGTCGATCTCGACCCAAGCCACATGGTCAACCTCACTCTGACCGACAATACTCTGGTCCCCATGGCGATCGGCGATGTGCCGGACTACCCCGATGTCGCCTGGGCCTGGACCAAGTTCCTGCGATGCATTGTCGTCGCGCTGGGTGCCGCCGGCGTCCTCACGAGCCCGCTTGCGACCTGGTTCGTCAAGCTGTCCCAGCAGATCGGCACCGACATTCTCAAGGAGCGCCATGAGCGCGGGGCCATGATGGTGCCGAGCGACGTTCTGACCGAAGAAATCTCCGCGCATAATGACGCTGAATTCAGGACAGAACTTGCAGCGTCGCATCCCGATCTGGATCCAGCCTCGGTAGCGGCATTGCCCATACCGGCACGGACGGCTCTGGGCATCCATGTCCCCTACACGATCGCCGGCGTCCCCTATCCCTGGCGACTTGAACAAACCCACGCGATGCTGATCGGCACCACCGGCTCGGGCAAGACCACGCAGCTGCGCAACATCGTTGTCGAGGCACGGGAGCGGGGCCAGCGCTGCGTCATTTTCGATCTTACCGGCGCCTTCGTCGAGGCCTTCTATCGCCCGGAGACCGATCATATCCTCAACCCGATGGACAAGCGCTGCCCGCCTTGGACCATCTTCAACGATTGCCAGAACTACGCCGACTATATCTCAGCCGCCACCGCGCTCGTCCCAAGCGATGGGGCCAACGCCGAACCCTTCTGGGCGATGGCGGCGCGCACGCTGTTTGTCGAAATGTGCATCAAGCTGGCGGCGAGCGGCGAGACCTCGAATGGCGCGATCGCCCACCACCTGATGGAAGCCGATCTCAAGGAAGTGCATCGCCGGCTCGCCAATACCATCGCCAGTCCGCTAACGGCCGTGGAGGCGGCGCGCATGGCAGAATCGATCCGCGCGGTGTTCAACACCAATGCACAGGCGATCCGTTTCCTGCCCGATCCGGTGCCGGGCGGCCCGCCATCCTTCTCGATCCGACGCTGGGTGCAAGGCGATACTCCGCCAGGCTCGATCCTTTTCATCACTTCGACCCACGGCGACCTCACCCTCAACCGGGCACTGCTGACCTTATGGATGGACCTTGCGGTCAATTCGCTGATGGGAATGCCGCGTACCCGGAACTTGCGCATGTGGTTTCTCTTCGACGAAGTCCATGCGTTGCACCGTTTGCCGGCAATTGAGCATGGCCTTCAAACCGCGCGCGGCTTTGGCGGTGCCTTCGTCCTTGGCATGCACAGCTTCGACAAACTCTCGGAAACCTATGGCAAGGAAGGGGCAGTCAACCTTGCCTCGCTGGCCCGCACCAAGCTGATGCTGGCTACTGCGGACAAGACCACCGCCGAATTCTGTTCGGATGTCATCGGCTCTCACGAGCTGCGCGAGACCGACGAGGCCTATTCGATCGGAGCGAGCCGGTCGCGTGATGCAGCCACCATCACCCCGCGAACCGACATCAAACCGCTCGTGATCGCCAACGACATCATGGATCTGCCCTCGCTCCACGGTTTCGTGAAGTTCCCCGAAGGGTTCCCGGCCGCGCGGATCAAGCTCGAATGGACCGACTATCCCGCCATCGCCGAGCCCTTCCAGCGCAAGTCCGAAATGCAGATCGCGGCCTATGTCGCTCGGCAAGACGATCTGGATGAAGATGGCGGCGATGGCGGACCGGCTCCTGTCACCACGTCCCTTGACGAAGCGCACGTAGCCCCAGTCGATGGGCAAGCCGCCGCGCAACGCGCTTTCGAGTTTAGCGCCGCCGCATCCATAGACACGCAAGCGATCAGCGCCGCCGCGCAGCAAATTGATTCACGCGCCGAGGGAACGGCATCCCTACGAAACGACGATGAGGCACCTAACGCCAAGCCCGCAGACAGCGCATGGAAAAACAGCCTGCGTCAAAGCCGCGGAGGTGGCGCGCGAGACGGTCGCGATAGCACCAAAAGCCAGGACGACCGGCAAACCGGCCCGGCATCGAAAAATGCGTCGCAGGGTTCGGGTCGGCGCGAGCAACAGATCACGATCGAGGAACGGACCGGGCAGGCCTACGTCGACCCCGCTGAGCGTGCTTCCCATCACCGCCAGTCGGTGGGCCACGAGGATCCGCAGGCGCCTCCCGGTCTCGATGACGACATGGATATGGGAATGTAGACGGTGTTGTCGGTCGCTCCTGTCCGCTCTGCTGGCGGTGCCGCCTCCTACTTCGCCAAGGACGACTATTACGTCGGCGAACATTCCAGCGAGGTCAGCGCCTGGGGCGGACTGGCAGCGGCGGAACTCGGCCTGGTTGGCGAAGTGGACAAGCTGGCGTTCGAGAACCTGCTCAACGGCAGGCTGCCCGACGGCGAGCAGGTCGGTGATCCCGAGCGCCGACGCGCCGGCATGGATCTCACCTTCTCGATGCCCAAATCCGCCAGCGTGCTCGCCTATGTGGGTGGCGACCAGCGTCTGCTCGCCGCCCACATGCAGGCGGTGCGCCAGACTATGGGCTGGGTCGAGAAGAACTTTGCCGAAGGGCGGGTCTATACCGAGAACCCAAAGGGTGATCCGGTCCAGACCGGCAATCTTGCCTATGCCATCTTCCAGCACGACACGAGCCGGAAGCTCGACCCGCAGGCGCACCTCCATGTCGTCATCGCCAACCTGAGCAAAGTGGGCGAGCGTTGGCAGGCGCTCCACAACGATCAACTTTGGAAGAACAATTCGATCATCGGCAGCGTCTATCATGCGGCGCTTCGCACACTGGTCGAAGAGCTCGGCTACCGCACCGAACTGACCGGCAAGCACGGCCAGTTCGAAGTCCAGGGCGTTCCAGCAGCGGTCATCCGTGAGTTCAGCCAGCGGCGCGTAGAGGTGCTCGCCAAGGCAGCCGAGATCGGCATCGCCACACCCCGAGGACGCGATGCGGTTGTCGTCAGGACACGCGACGCCAAGGTCAATCTCGAAGACCGGGGAGCCCTTCGCGCAGAGTGGGGGGAGCGTGCGGCCGGGCTGCGTTTTGATGGGCAGGCGCAAGTGGCCGAGGCGCAGGCGCAGGCTGCGGATTCGAGCCGAGGGGCTGGTGGGCTCAATGCCATGCGGCAAATCGGGGCCGTGGTCGCACAATGGGCCGAGCGGCTGTCCGAGTGGTTGGGTCCGGGCGATCCGCTGGTCACCAGTGGTATCGCTCGCCTCGGCATGTCCGCTTCGCAGCTTGGAGCGGAAATGGCTGTGGCATCAGCCATCAGAATCCTTGGTCAGCGCGAGGCTGCCTTTCCGATCCATGAGGTGTCGCGAACCGCGCTCGACCTCGGCATCAAGGGCGTCACCATCGAGGCGGTTGAGGCACGCGTCCGGCAGTTGGCGGACAAGGGCCAGCTTGTCTTCGGCAAGTCCGTCCGCAGCGATGGCGCCATCACGCATGTGACCACGCCCGAGCACATCGCGGAAGAGCGGCGCTTGCTTGCGGGGATCGATGCAGGGCGGGACATCGGTCAGCCGATCATGGCTGCGGATGTCGCCGCGACCCGCTTGCAGGACAAGGCGGGTGAGCGTCTGCTGGGCCAGGAACAGTTGGACGCCGGTATCCTTGCCCTGTCGAGTCGCGACCGGGTGGTCGTGATCCAGGGCGTTGCCGGTGCCGGCAAGACAACCCTGATTTCGGCCATGGCCTCGGCCTTGGGCGAAGACGGCAAGCAGGTGCTTGGTCTCGCGCAGGCCAACAAGATGGTCTCCATGCTGAAAGATGAGGCGAGGATCCCGGCCCAGACGCTGTCATCGTTCGTCAACGATCATCTGCGCGGGGCGATGGCCAGCAAGGGCGAGGCCTTCGAGACCTCGAAAGCTTTGCTGCAGGACACGGTTCTCGTCCTCGACGAAGCCTCGCTCGTCGCCAACAAGCAGATGAATGACCTTGTGACCATAGCCAACACGTTGGGCGTGAGCCGTCTGGTGTTGATCGGTGATCGCGCGCAGTTGCAGCCGATCGATGCGGGCAAGGCCTTCAGCCTGGTCCAAGCCCATCGTCCAGCCATGGCCCGGATGGATGTCAGCCTGCGCCAACGTACCGAGCATATGAAGTCCGTCGCGGCGCTCACACGCACAGGGCATTTTGGCGGTGCCTTTCGCGTGCTGGGCGATCGGGTGCTGAGCACAGGGGTGGACTTCCGAGAGGCGGCGGCGCGCAAATGGCTCGAACTGTCCGCCGAAGACCGCTCCCGCACCGCGCTTTACGCATCGGGCCGCGAAACCCGGGCCTTCCTCAACGATTTCGTGCAGGGTGGCCTGAAGGCAGAGGGGACGCTCCGTGGCGAGGGGCTTGAACTTGCGCGCGTTGAGAGCGTCAATGTCACCCGCGAGGAACTGCGGTACGCCCGGACCTATCGGGCCGGGCAGCTTCTTGATGTCAGCGGCAACGCGCGGCCTGGTGGCCTCGAGCGCGGTCAATACCGGGTTGTTGAAATCACCAAGACGGGGCGTGTCGTCCTGCGCGATGAAGACGGACGGCGACACAGCTTCCGCCCCGACCGGCTCGATCCGGGCGACAAGCGGGAGTCGCTCACTCTGTCAGAACGCGAGACGATCCGCATCCACGAAGGCGAGCGCGTCCGCTGGACCGCCAACGACAAGGCACGCGGGATGTTCAATTCAGCCGGGGCCGAGATCATCGGCATCACACGTGAGGGTGTGGAGGTGCAGACAAGTGAAGGTGTGAACATGTTGCTCGCGCACGGCGACAGGATGCTCTCACGAATGGGGCTCGCCTACGCGATCAACATGCACCAGGCCCAAGGCATGACCACCGATCAGGGCATCGGGGTCATGCATTCTGCAGAACGGCAGTTGTCCAGCCAGCGCCTGACCCATGTGATGGCCACCCGCGTCCGCGACGACATCACGATCTTCACCAACGATCGCGACCAGTTGCTGCGCTCGATCGAGGCCAATCCCGGCGACAAAGCCAGCGCACTTGAACACATCGGCGAAAAGGCGGTTGATTTGCCCGGGCAAGCCAACCGGGCCGCGAAAGGCGCAGGCGAGGCCGCGTCAACGCAATCGACTGACCGCGCTGATCCCTTCGCAATCGATCCCGCTTCGCTGCGGGTCGAGCCTGAAAAGCATGGATCAGCGCCCAAGCCACAACTCACCCATGTCCCCGAAAAAACCATCGAACTCGGATTGTGAGGTGAACGATGAATGCAAGTGTGCGCAGTCCCGGCAGTCTGCTGACGAATGGCCCTCCAGGAACAGTCGCCGTCGCGCGAACGGTTGGACACCGCGGTCAGGCGAGGCTGTTGGTCGTTGGGCTTGGGTTATTCGCCCTGGCTCTCGCTGCAGCGCCCTCTGTGGCACAGACACCGGCGAGCGCCTCAGTGCCCGATGAATTTCCGCATGTGAACTTCGGCGACCCAGCGCGTGTTGCGACGACAACCGTGGATGCAGCGCATGGCGCGACGATCGTGACCTTCACCACCGGCGCGCGCCTGATTGTCAAATCCACGCGATCGACACCGGGCCAGGTCGCTGTGATCGCCTCGTTCGGCGCAGGGCGGTCGGGTGTGCCCGATCACTTGGTCCACGCGCTTTGGGCGACGACGCTCATGCCACTCGGCGGAACTACGAAGCTCTCCTACGCTGACCTTGATCAATGGCAGAAGATCTCGGGGCACCCCGTCAACGTGACGTTCGTCGCTGGGGTCTCCGCTTTCCAACTACAGGGTGATGCGCCGTCCAGTGAATTGCGGACCGAACTCGCTCTGCTGACCGCCTATGCCCGCGATCCCGGGTTCGGGCCGGAAATGAGCGAGAAGATCGCGATGGTGGGGCCGATGATTGCCACGCAGATCGAGGGCGATCCGGCCGCGGAGTTTGCTCGTGCGGCGCAGCACGTCATAGTTGGCCCGCGCTACCAGGAACTGCCCGAGCGCGCGGACATCGCAGCGACGACAGGGAAGGAATTGCCTGATCTGCTCAAGGCATCGCTGGCAATGGCCGCTGATGTCGCGGTGGTGGGGGACATTTCGGTCGAAGACGCCATACGGGCGATGTCCCAGACCTTGGCTGCCGGCGAACATCGGCCGACTGCGCAACGGGTACGAGCCTTGGTGACGCCCCCGACGCCATGGCGTGAACCGATCATTTTGGAGCAGCGGGGCGCGGAAGGGTATGCTTGGTTCGGAGAATATTGGCGTTTGCCGGACGAAGGCGGCAAGCCGCGCCTTAGCCTTGTGGCCGCGGTTGCCGCAGCGCTAGTCGAGGATCGCCTGCGAAGCGAGGCCACATTTACGACATCGCCTGAAGCGCCACCGGTTGTCAGTGCATCGAAACCGCTTGAACTCGCGGGGGGCGCTGCGTTTGGCATTGCCATCAGGATACCACCGTCGTCCGTGACCACGACCCGAAATCGCATTGCCCACATCGTCGGAGAGCTTGCGCGTGGCCCGATCGCATCCGAACCGTTCAAACGCGCACGCCTCGCCGTGACCGCCAGCAGGACCGCCAACCAAAGCTCCAATGCCTGGTGGGCGCGCCAGCTCACCTTGGTCCTGCGTGCTCCCAGAATGGCCCAGGCCATCCCTCTGGAAAGCGACGTCACCTCAATTACGCCGGCAGCGGTCTCGCGCTTCCTCAAGACCTATCTGCTCGACCACCGAGCGCTTGTCTTTTTTGTCGATCGTGGCAATCGTGAGTGATCCGATCTATGGATTGGAACGTAGGAAGCGGCGGTGTCATCACGCCCTTGTGGAAGGGGCCGATGTTTCTGGCGGAAACGCCGCTTCCTACGTTCGATCGCGCCGGCGTTGGCAAGCCGGTCGAAATTATCAGGCCGAAGCCCGGCGATGCTTGGGCAGGCTGACCGCTTTGCGGCGCTTCTGGTTTTCCTGCTTCACCTCGGCAAACTCGGGTTCCAGCGCCTGCAATTTCTTCACCAGGCCGGAGAGGTCATATTCGTTGCTGGTCTTGCCGCGTCCGGGGCGGGTGCGTTCGACCCGCTGCACCAGGCTAGCGGCCTCCAATTCGGCGATCTGACGCTGTACCTGCCGCTCGCTCATGCCCATGCGTTCGGCGAGCAGCTGCTTCTTCGGCCACGGCCGGTGGGCCGCGTCCCACCAGATGTCGGCCAGGTGCATAATGATGTTGAACTGCACCGGGTTGATGCCAAGGCGCGCCTGCGCCTGCATCAGAAGGGAAGGTACGATACAAAAGCCCAAGTCCATGACCGGCTTGCCGTACTTCTTCTCCGACGCCTTGCGGGTGTCCGCCTTGGGCTTGATGGCCACAACCGTGGCAGGCGTGATGGGCGTGATCTTGATCGTGTTGGTCATGTTGCGTTACCTCGTGCCACGCTATATGTGCCGTAATTCTGGCACTTTCAATAGCAGCCGACTGGACTTCCATGTCCGATCGCGTCTGGTCACGGGTGACTTGTCGTGACCAGACGCCCATGTCCGGTGAATAAGGACAGCCGGATAACCTGCACATCGGTGGAAGGGTATACGAACATAGCACTCTAGGCGGACCGGACGCCGATGACCGGTCGGTTTTGAAATTTGCGGTGCTACGTTGTCGGGGGCTGCTCCAGATGCGTCTGGAACGCGAAGGTCACGAGCGTGCTTGCGGCACCAACGGCAAGTCGCGCGTGGCGGGACGAAACACCCTTGGTCTTGCCGTCTTTGCCGTGGCCGGTGCCATAAAGGCTGCGGATTTCAGCAATGCCCTGCACGACGGTGGCGAGGTTGCTCAACATGACGCGGATGGTTTGCGCGCCCTTCGCAGCATCGGGAATATCATCGGGCACGAGCTTCAAGGCCTTGAAGGCTTTCTTGCCCAGCTGCGGCAAGTCCTCCTTCCCGTATTCGATCCCGCGTTCGCCAAGGATGGTTTTGAAACAGCTTTCAGTTAGCTCCTTCGCCTGGCCGATGGCGAGGGCGGGGTCGGCGTCGATCGATGCCTCGATACGCCGGATCTGATCGCCAATATGGTTGGCGTCGAATTTTTCCGCGATGGCTTTGGCGTCAGCGAGCCGCGCGGCGGCGGTGACGGGCAGGATGGTGCCGCCCTGGTAGGCAAAGCCATCACGCGCCAGCTGCTGTTGAAGCCGCTTGAAGGTGGTTTCATTGTAAGGGATCGCGCCCGGCGTGCCGATCAATTGCTCCAGCTGTTCCATGAACACGGAGAGCACCTGGTGGAATTTGCGGGCGTCGGCCGCGTCGGCGAAATCCAGCCCATTATAGTAGCCTTGGGCGAGGTTGCGCCGTTGGCCGCCAAGGTCTTCGCCCTCGATCGGCCGAAACGGCACGTCGGCCGCCTCGAACTCGTTGCCGATCTCGCGCAGGACGGACGCGCCGGCAAGATGGTCCATCAACAGCGAGCGCAGGCGGCGGCTGACGATCTCGCTTGCCATCGCTACCTACTTCTTGCCGCCACCCTGGCCGCCGCTGCCCTGGTTGGGCGGGCTACCGGCCGGGCCTTGGCTGGTGGTCGGTTGGTGCCCGTTGCTGACCGTGCCAGTCGGCCGCACGGCGATGGGTTGATGGCCGTGTGTCTCCGTGGGTCGATAACCGTCTTGGGCAATTCCACGGAACGGTGCGCTGGGTCCGGCTTTCTTTGTCATGATGGTTCCTCGATGTTGGGTTTGTCAGGCCACAATTCCAATGACTGGATTTCGCCATGGGCAATCCAGACGCCGCTTTCGCGGGCCAGCCAGTTATTGCTTTCGTCTAGCTCATAGACTCGTTGAATGAACAGGTCGCGCTCTGCGGGGTCCGACGAGAGAAACGATCCACCGCCGAGATAGCCTGCCCACCTTGAGCCATCCTTCAATATGGCCAGCACCCAAGAGCTTTTCGTTCCAGCAAAGCGCCAATCCCAAGCGCTGTTGACCGGATGCACGGTACTAATGCCGAACTTCGCAAGCAGCCATTGCAGCCAACCCTTGCGCACGTTGAGCCCGAGCGCAGCGCCAACAAGCGCGGGGCCGACGATTACGACGAAGATCCAAAGCAGCGACTGTGCGAAGCCACTTGCCGCTTGCACGTGGCTCATCAAGGGCAGGGCCAGGGCGTAATAAACCAGCGAAACCGTGATGTAGGCGACAATCCCTTCCGCAAGAGCGGGAATGCGGCCGGTGAGAAATTGGGCGCGCATGTAGAGGATAACGATCCCAGGAACCGCGAACACGAGGAAGACGCGCAGCTTCTCAAGATCGAGCAATTCCATGCCCCGCCCCGCTATGCCCGTGCTGCTTCGGCCGCCATGTGGCCTGCGAGCGACGTGACGAAGGTTTTGAGGCTGGTGAGTTCGGACAATTCGCAAAACTCGCCCGTCGCCGAAGCCGTGCGCGGCGAGGCCAAAAGGGCTGCCGCGCTATACAACTGTTCCTTGGCCAACCGCTGGCAAAGGATGTCATAGCGCTTCAGATAGGACGCGCCCTGGAATTCGGGGAACACCGGGAAATGTGGCGATCGGTCGGTGACGGGGCGCCGCGATTCCGGTGCATCCTCCACCATCATCAACCAGCCCACGAAGGGCCTGGGCTGATCGCCGAAGGCACCTTCGCGGTATGCCGTCCAAAGGTCGTGCGCCGTGCCGATGGCCTCCTCCGACCGATTGTTAAAGTTGTTGCCGAAGGACGGGCCAACCTGGCTTTTCAGCTCAACGGCGGCGATCAACTGCCCGTCATGCATGACCAGCACGTCCCAAAGTTTGGTTGGGCGGTAATAGCCGGGCAAGGTGAGGACCGAGCGCTGCTGGTGGATGACGGCGCCGGCAGGGCCATTGGCTTGAACGATGTCGATCAGCATGGCGAGAAACCCGTCCATGTTCTTGCCGGCCGTGACGCCCGCGCGTTCGCCCTGGTCGGCCTTGCCCGCCTCGATCTGGGCCTGCCGCGCCCGTTCGCGATTGCCCCAGAACGCCATTGCGGCCTCCCGGGCTTTGGTTTCGTAGTCGGCTAGATCAAGCGCCATTCTCAGTTCCCCCCAAGCGCAGCCCGCTCCTGGGGAGACAGCTGATACAATTCAAACACGGCCTGATTGCAGGCCTCAATGTCCTTCGCGATGGCCGCGGCATTCAATCGGCGTTTCAACGGCGCGGGCACGTCCTGCCACCTGGGCAGGCGGATGCGGCGCAAATATTGCGCCTGGAAGCGCAGATAGCCGCCGCGCATTTTCGTAGAGTAGGTTGCCACAAACAACCGGGCGATGCCGGACAACAGCACGGCCTGGAGCGCGCGCATGTCCCAACTGTCGGACGTGATGTAGTAGAGATTATGGTGCGGGTAGAGCCGCCCTTCCTCGTAAACGATGTTGGCCTCGCCCTTGATGTCGGGGATCAACAGCTTCGGCTTTTTTGCAACTTCGGGATAGATACGGTCGATGGTGCGATACCAATTTGCCGGGGCTTTTTGCGCCACGTGCCGATTGGCGATCAGCTCTTTGCGGTCCTCCAGGTAGCGTTTCAGGCGCGGGTAATCGCGCAGCTTCACCAAGCGCCCGTCATCACCAAACGGGTTGATGACGCCCTTGCCGCGCCACAGGACAATGCCTGTGTCGATGTCGCGTGTGGTCGCCATGGCGAGCTTCCTACTGGGCTCCACGTCCAGCTCAGCGAAGTCGCCCGTGAATGCCTTATCGGCACCGGTGGCGACACCAATGCCAACTTTGCACCCGGCCTCTTCGATCGTTGGAAAGCTCGCCTCGAGGCGGCGCACCAAGGTGAGCTGGTCTGTCGATTCCAGAATCCATGGGTTCGCCCCGTTGGTGACGCGGTGGATCTCGCGCGCGCCGCTTTCAATCTCGGGTGCGCGCACAGCGGTAAGCGCGTGCGACAGTTTGGCCAGTGCATGGCCCGTGATCGCTGGCCGACGGGCAATGCGCGTCGGGCCTGGCTTCTCACGCGAGATAACCGTGATGGCCGGATAGGCGACCACCTCGACGTGGAACGCTGGTGTATCGACCATATCCACGTAAGTTTTGAGGTGAAATTGCTCAGCGATCAGTTGGCGAAGCGGTCCGCCATAGCGGTTCTTCATCCACCGATCGGAACAGATAAAACCCATATGCCCGCCAGGGGCGAGCATGTGCGCGGAGCGCTCAATGAATGGGACGTAGATGTCGGCTCGGTCGTAGATCGTGCTGTAACGCGCGCGATATTCGGCCATGAGCACATCGGGGATCAGCTCTTGGCGAATGTAGGGCGGATTGCCGACGACGTAATCGAACTCCCCTTCCAGCGGGGTCAGCAGGAAGTCACCGCACGTGAGCCAGTGATCGGCGATCGTGCCCGCGTCACGCGCACTGATGCGCGCCGCGCGCAAAAGTTCGATGACGTGCTGGCGGGTATGTCCTGCCGATGCATGGTGCAGCTCCACGGCGCTGATGGCGTCGCACAGCGCCGCAACAGCGTTTGGCGATCCGGCCCGGCGCCAAGCTTCCAGCAGGCGCTCCAGGACGGGCAGCAGAAAGTCACCGTGCCCGAACGATGGTTCTAGCAAACGGCGCTGAAGCAAGGGTTGGTCGGCGGTGTAGCCGACAAGATCAAGGATGAAATCGACCACTTCCCGGCGCGTGAAAATCGCGCCGCGCTCATCAACCCCTGCGCCGGCCATGCCAGCGACAGCATCGGTGATCGGACAGAAACCGGGCAGCGAAGGATGTAAGACGGTCACGGCGGCGGCGCGGGTTGCCATTAGGAAAGCCTCACTTGGTGTTCGATGATTGGTTGTCGGGCGAGCGCCGCAATGCCGCGATGCCCTAGCCGTTCCATTGCGTGAGCGAGGTCGTATTCCATTTGCAGATGCAACCAGGTTTCCGGTTTGCCGCCGAACACGGTCGCAAGTCGGATGGCCATTTCAGGCGATATGCCACAATGACCGTTTACGAGATTGTTTAGGGCTTGGCGCGTCACTCCAAGCATCTTGGCTGCTTGGAACACAGTAAGGCAATGTCGACTGAGGCAGTCGGCTCGGACGGCTTTGCCGGGGTGTCGAGGATCAATTTTAGGCATGGAACAAAAATAGACCACTATTGCCAGCGGACGTCAAGTGACGCTTGTCCATTGTCGCGCGGATGCACAAGCAAAACGCTTAGGTTTTGCACATTTGTGCGCTTTTCTGGCGACGTGCTGCGGCGCTCTTGTTCAGGCCAGTGGGGCGGTCGAGCTGCAGATCAAAGGCAGCCCGGTAGCCGAGTAAGAGTATGACCCGCGCTTCGCATGAACAATTGAACGACGCTGTATTCGTTTGCGTTTCGTTCCATCAAGTCTTAAAAATGAAAGTATGAATAAAACCCACAAAACTCTCCACCTTGGCGAGCATGTTGAGGACTTGAGCGCGGAAAACGCCTCCTCCCTTGAAGGAGGCTTCCGCGGATCGAAGACCGAAGCGTTGATGGCGCTGGAATATGACCGCATCCCTAATGTCCTCAAGACCGCCCGCGCCATCAACATTCAACGCAAGCTCGCGACTGCAGTGATGATTATGGTGCCGCTCTTGTTGTTGGCCATTGCGGTCATTGGTGGATTGGACGCTTATCTGGACCGTCAGCGGAGTGAGCAAGCTCAACGTGCATCCGCCAAGTGGGGCGATAACCTTCGCAATACCGTTGAGCAAAGTCTGAAGCGCGTCCACTAGGGCCTCTCGGTGTCCTTCCGTGTTTGCGGCCCCCAAGCGGACGTTCCTCCTGCAGCATTGTTGAAGCCAGCCTTTGCGGTTGCATCCTCGTTCGCAACCACGGCAGCACCCCGTGCAATAGCGGCCTTTGCCACGTCCTCCCCAGGTGCGCGAGGCTCGCCCCTTGGGCCACCTTCGACGTGACCCGCACTGTTGCGCCCATGCCTCTTGCTTCCGCCATTTGGTGTAGATGTTGGACCAAGAGCCATTGGGCCGGCTCCCGGCCCCTGAACGGTCCCCATCGTTGCGCTTGGATCCTGTAACATAGCCTCGACCGGCCCAATGCCGCTCGCTGCATAATCCTCAAGGATTTTCGCCACGATCATGTTGCGGACATCGCGCTGATGGGGGGTGGGTGTGGTGTTGGTCAGCGATGGTGCGCCGAGGTCCCGAAATTCGGGAGAGGATGCCATCTGCGCATACCGCGATGCCACGACCTGGCTCATATCGTCCGAGATCTGGTAGCCGTGGGCTTGAGAGTACGACGCGATGCGTTCAAGCCGTGCACCAACCTCGTCCGATTGTGAGGCCTGCCGTTCAAGCGATTGGGCCTCGGAGAAATCGCGTTCGACGGCGTGGCGCTTCTCGCGAAAATTCTCAACCCGATGGAATGTGCCATCCCGCCAGTAGCCGCCATCCGTCAGAGTGATATCGGCACCGTTCGCGTGATATTTGGCGACATTGGCACTCTGGCTTTCGTTCTGCGCATCGCTGGCAGTGCGCCCTTCCTGGTCGGAAGTGTTCTTGGTCCACTTGTGGTCCCAGCTTGCTCCAGCTGATCCGCCAAGCTCCGCACCCAATACCTTGCCGCCGATGCCTGCCTTTCCGCCTGCGTTGACACCAAAGGTGTTGGTCTCGGAATGACCAAGCGATCGCCCCGACGACAGCGTGTCGCCGATCGTCCGGCTCGAGCCGGTCTGGCTCTTGGCGTCTGTACCTTGCCTGTCAAACTGGCTTGAGGTGTTGCCGCCCTGCGCTCCGGTCGATCCCTCGCTACCCGATGCATGGCGCGAGCCCGACGATAACGAGTCGAGCGTGCGCATGCCTTCGGACCAGCGTTCGCTCGATGTGCTCCGCAGTTGATTCGCGCGGGAATGGTACTGCGCGCTGCTCTGCTGGAGATTGGCGGTCACGCTCTGCATCTCGCTTGGGCTGAAACCGAAATGGCTGATGCCTGGCGTGGTGTTGTAGACCGTGGACCCGTCCGGCATGGAACTCGTGATCGTGCCGTTGGCCCCGCGCATATTGACCTGCGGGACATCGCTGGCGGCGAAGGTCCAGGTCGGCGCGGTGTTGACCTGCTGCCCGGTCACATTCTGGAAGTGCTCATTCCCGTAGGAATAGTTCCCGGTTGTGCGCTCGACCGCAGCCGCTTCGGCGGCCTGCATGGCAGGTGCCAGCATCGCACCGGTGTTGGAGGCGATCGACATTGCGCCTTTCGCCATGCCAGCGGCGAGCACGGGCACAAACAGCAGAAGGTAACCTGCGAGCGTCTCCATATTCTGGTCGATGGTGTCGATCCCCGCCATTGTCGCCATAGTCATGCCGCCCGGTGCCAAGGCTGCAAGCTGCGAGGCTGAATATTGGGTGATGAACATGTGGAGGACCGCGTAGATCGGCCCCCACGAGGCGAGGTAGAAGAAGCCTGTGAGATAGCCCTTCAAGAGGGCCGGCCCCGTCTGGGGGAACAGGAACAGCGGGAAGACGACGGGGAACATTGCGTAGAAGACGATGGTGAGGACCAGGTTCAACACAGGCACCCACGTCATCGCCTGGCGCGCGGCCGAGATATAGGAGTTCTGGGCCTGAACATCGGCATGGAGCGCCGCGAATGTATCTCCGCCGCCAGCACCGAAATTCGCCCGCGCTTCCATGAAGGCGTTCACCAAGGATCGCTGCTGAAAGATCTGCTGCGCGCTTATGCCCGCCCCGCCATAGAAGGTCTGGGCCATGGTGGGCAGGTCGTTCTTGAGCTGCGTAACCGCGCTCGCCGATGGCAGGTTTGGGTAAAATGCCGGCGCGGTTGCCTTGATCCCGGCAGTGCCCAGCGCCGGATAGGCGTTGGCAATGTTCCGATAGGCGGTTTGACAGCCGATGATCGATGCTGTGCCGCCGCCGGCAGGAATCCAGGTCGTCGATCGCGCCGCCGACCCCGGCCCAAGCGCGCTCAACAGGTCGGGTGAGCTTGCCAGCGTCGCCCATCCGTTACCTTGGCCGAGCAGGATGTCGTAGAAGGTGCATTGCCCGAGGAAGCTCTCGACGTTGGCCTTCATCACCGGATCGGCAATCGTGAACTGCTGAGTCAAATCGTTGAGCCGAGTCGGATAGATCATCCCGCCCGAAGTGTATTCGAGGGCCGCCGGCATTGTGAACACGCTCTCGGCGGTCTTCGTCAGCCAGTCGTTCACTTGGCTGGAAAACGACGCGACCACCGCAAGTCCCAAGGGCACATTGGCGACTGCGCCATTGCCGATTGTGGGATTGATCGTGTCGGACACCACCACCGTCGCCGTCGGCACGATCATGCACATGTACATGGCGGTTGCGGATAGGAACCAGTTGAACAGCACCCGCCAGTTCAGCGAGAAGGCCATGATGAGGAGGCAATAGCCGAGCCCCATCACCATCACGACCTGGAGCATCGAACGAAAGCCGCCGCCGCCGGCCCAGGCCGCAACTGCATTCAGCACGTTGACGATGTACTGGCCACCGCCACTTGTGATCACATTGACGGTCATGGCTGCGACCTCACTGCAATGGGTGCTGGCCCAGCACCTTCTCGAACTGGAGTGCCGCCGACATTTGCGGCGACATGGCATTGCGCAGGGTGCCCTCGATGCGGATGGTCCGATCGAGGATCTGCTCTGTGCGTGTCAGCCGCTCCGAATTGTGGATCACTTGCGCATCGAGCGTGTGCGTCACCTCGCGCAGCTGGTCCTGCCACTGCTTCAGAGTCATCGGATCGGCGTTCTGGAACGAGCTCTGCCCGTCGGTGACCATTTTGTAGAACTGCTGCACAACCGTCTCGAGGAGATCGACCGAGGTGATTTCGGCGAGTCCGGAGAGGTCCGCGGTGTTCATCCCGCCGAAGCTTGCGGCCGCGTTGACCACCATGATCTTGTAGAGCGGGATGGTGGTGGCGCCGAGCAGCCCAATCTCTTCGCTCGTCAGTTGCTGGTTGCCCTGGATGCGCCCGGCAATATCGATGAGAAGATTGTAGACCCGGGTTTTCAGAGCGCTCGCGCTCGCCACCGTCAGCGTCGACTGCCTCGGGTTGAGGCACTGATCGGCAGTGTCGCAGGTGAAAACCTGCGCGGTGCTACCGCCATCGAGGAGTGCAGTGATGAGCGCGGGATCACCTTGGCCAAGAAATTTGTACGTAGGGCCTTGGCTGTCACTGGTGCCGGGCTGATAGATCACCGTACCAACGAGGCTCATCAGGTACTGTTTGAAAGCTGTGTCGAAACTCGGGTATTTCTGGGTCAACATCGACCAGGTGTAATTGTAGGGGCCAGACGGAATCGTCTTGTCGGTGTTCGACGAAAGCGTCGACGTCTGGCTCCCTCCGGTCCCGCAACCCTGCGCGGAGGCTGCCCAGTCCGAGAAAATGCCTTGGCTGTTGCCGATCGTCGCACAAAAGTGGGAGTCGCGAGCACCGACCATGCCCGCAAGTCCTGCCGCCGCTTGCTCACCAGCCTGACAGGCATTGAGGCTGTGCTGGGTGAACTGCTGCAGTTTCTGCATGACCTTCTCGATCGACGAGCCGATCTGCGAGGAGATGGCGTTGATCGCCAGATCGAACACGAAGGCGAGCGCGCCATTGGCCGCAGCTTTCATGGCAGCGACGATCTGGTCGGTGTTGATGAACGAGAAGCTGCCAGTGAAGATGTCGATGCCGCCGCAGCCAGACTTGACGCTCGGCATTTGCAGCGATCCCAACGAGTAGGTCTGCTGGGCAGGGAAACGCACCCAGAGATTGCCACCGCTGTAATATCCGCCCTGCTGCCCACTATAGGCCACCGGGCCAGTGACATTGGCCGAGCCGCCAAGGCTGGAAAAGAACGAGCCCAACTGGCTGTTCACGTCCGCCTGAGCCGTTTCGACGACGAGAAGGTTTGTTGCTGCGAGCAGGGTCAGCCAAAGGCCGACGGCCCGCAGGAGCCGGCGGATGGATCCAGGTTGCTCACGCATCAGAAGTCGCTCCCCGGCTTGACACTGGTCAGATAGAAAATGCGTTGCAGCACCTCGTCCTCGGCCATGACGCCGTAACCGACGGGGATCGGCTTCTTGAGGTAGGTGTCGAAGAGCACGAGGGCCGGCACCTGTCCGCCCTCAAGCCCCATCTTCTCGTACTGGCCGTGATTGACGACAAAGCGCGGAAAGGCGGGATTTGCGCCCCCGTCCATCGAGACCGGGAGCACCGAGAGGTGGTACTTGTCGGCGAGCGAGCGCACGACTGGTGAAAACACTTCGCAGGCACCGCAGGAGCCTGAGTAGAAGAAGAACAGTCCGTACCGCTCCGACAGCGTAGCAATCGTTGCCTCACGGTCGGTTTTGCGCTGCTCGAGCCAGGCACTTTTGCCGAGCGTGTTGACAGGCCGCTGCAAGGTGTAGTCGAGGTCCGGGTGCTGCCAGATCGCCCGCTCCCAGACATCGGCAAACATCGATGCCCGATCGAGTTGCTCGCGCTGATAGCGGACATAGGCGATGATGTTTTCAGGCGACGGCTCGAGCACAGCCTTTGCCTTCAGTTCTTCAAGGCGTGCTCCGATGCGGTCGAGGCGCTGGCGATAGGAGTCCGCTGGCGCTGTCGGTGCAGCCCGTCCGCGATCAACGGGTCTAGGGCGCTCACAGTAGAACCAGGTTCCGAGCTTGCGTTGGCCGCAATAGAATGGGTCCTGCCCGCGCATGGCAACTGCTTCGTTCGGATCGGACACCACAGGCGGAGCGGAATTGTCATCGGCAGCGCCGCCGGCGGAAACTGCCTCCTCAATCGACGGGCTGCTGTCCGGCGTTGGAGGTGTCGGTGCCGCCCAAAGGGGCGCGCCGAACAGCGCAAGCGCTGCCAAGCCGCCCATCCGAAATGCGGCGCGGCCGCTTGTCAAACGTCCGATCATCGCCGGGCTCCTTGTCGTATGGGATGGCGGCCGGGTCATTGTCCTGTCCCCGGGCCATGCGTTTGATAGTAGGATTGGACCTTCTGCTGGATCTCGGCCGAGGTCTGGAGCGAGTTCGGCAGCGACACCGCGCTGGTGAAATCGGCAAAGACCTCCGAGAAATCCATTTTGGAAAGGTCGAGGTGCGAGAACTGGTTGACCGTGAAGCCTGCGCAGTTCGGGCTCTTGGCGGTACCGAAACCCAGCCCCAATTGCGCCCGACCTTGTTCCTGGATCACGCGGGCCAACTTGGATTGGTAACAGCAGTAGTTTTTGCGTTCGGTGGCGCAGACGAAGAGGAAATGTGACGAGCAGTATTCACCAACGTAGTGGCACAGGCCGAGGCGGTCCTTGACGTCGAGGAGCATCTCCTCCCTCGAACATAAGAAAAGAACGAGGAACTGGGTCACCATGCCGAGCAGGAAGGCGTAGCTTCCGGAAAGCAGGCCAGCGAGGGCCAACCCGGCCGAGGCTCCCGTCAGCAGCCCGGAAACTTTGCCGGCGCAACAGTTGACGAGGCCGAACAGCGGCTTGTGGCAGCCAGTAGCATTGCCAGCGAAGATGGTCAGTGCTTTTGGGTCGAATTGGCCCTTGGCATCGTTCATAGCATTCATCGCGACGAGCGTTTTGGCCAGATCTGGCGACGGGTCGCGCGGTAACTGGGTGCAGTTTCCGTCGAGGCAGTAGACATCGCCGCTGCACGAATACGCGGGGCTACCAGTGGCGGCTGATGGCGTCGTGCATTTGTAGACCTCGCTCTTGACCTGGCATGCCCCATTCTGGGGATCATCTAGGCAAACTTCGTGGTCGAAGCTGCAATTGCTCTTGGCTGCAAGCGTAGAGCAGTCGTTGGCGCTGGTCAGTGTGCCGCACTGGTAGGTCGCCTGCCATTGCCAGCAATCATGGGTGACCTGGACACCGGCGACGGTCCGGGTAGCGGGCGATGAATCAACGCAGACCTCGGTCGGTGGCATGCACGTCATCCCGCCCGCGCCGCCGGAACTCGACGCCGCAACCGATGCAACGCAATTGGTGCCCGAGACTTTGGTCCCCGATGGGCAGGAATAGGACGCGGTCGCACCCTGGGTCTGGTTTTTGGTGCAGGTCGAGCCATCGACGATAAACCCCACCGGGCACGAGTACGCGGGTGCGGCTGCCTGGCTCGTGATGCATTGCGTGCCTGACAATGTCATTCCGGAGGGGCAAGCGTAAGCCGGCGTAGCGGCGATCGTCGTGTTGAGGCTGCAAGTCGTGCCCGTCAGGGTCCAGCCAGTGGGGCAAGCATAAGTGACGCTCGCTGCTTGAGTGCCCGTCCCGGTGCAGGTCGTTCCGGACAGGCTGTAGCCGATTGGGCAGCCATAGCTGGCACTTGCAGGCTGACTGCTGGTGCCAATGCACAGGTTTCCCGACAGCGTGGATCCGGCCGGGCAACTGTAAGAGGCCGTCGCGCCTTGGCTCAAAGTCTCGGAGCAGGTCGTCCCACTGAGCGCGAATCCGATCGGGCAGGTATAAAGCACACTGGCCGCTTGCGAGGTGCTGGTTGTGCAATTCTGCCCCGATACGGTACCTCCTGAGGGGCAAGAATAGCTGACATCGGCTGGTTGAGTGCTGCTGGTGATGCAAGTCGAGCCTGAGAGCGTGCCGCCTGATGGGCAGCTATAGGTCGGGTTTGCGGCCTGCGTTGCCGATCCCGTGCAGATGGCGCCGAGGTAGCTCGAACCAGGCACCCCAGGGATGCCAGCCACACCGGTTTCATCGAAGCAATAGCTGGCGCCAAGGCAATAAGTGTTCGACGCCCCAGTCCCGAAATTTGTCGAACCCGAGCAGGAATAGACGAAATCAGTCTCCGTGAACGAAGTGCCGATGCCGTAAGATGATCCCCAAGTGACCTGCGGGGGTTGCTGGCTTTGTGAGACCTGGCTGCAAGTGGGCTCGCTGGCAAAAGAACCGCAGTCCGATAGGGTCGAGAGCAGCGTGGTCTGGCTGCTGTAATCGAAGACGAGATCCCATTCCGAAGAATGGCAGGCGTAGCGAAACTGGCTCGCCGTGCCGCCGGATGGGCAGGAATAGGTCGATGTCGCATAGTTGACGGGTTTCGAACACGTCGTGCCAGAAAGCGTCCAACCCGCGGGGCAGGACCAACTTGCGTTGGCAGCATAGCTCGATCCCTGGGTGCAGGTCTTGCCCGACAGCGTCATCCCAGGTGGACAAGAATAGGAAGGCGTCGCGGCGTAGGACGATGTCTGGATGCAATTCGATCCCGAGAGGCTGCCACCTGCGGGGCAGCTGTATGTCGGGCTCGCCGCCTGGGTCAGCACCTCCTGGCAGACCGAACCGTTCAGCGTAAAACCTGTTGGGCACGAATAGGTCGCGCTTGCGGCCTGGCTCGTCGTCTGGCTGCAAGTGGTACCGGCAAGCGTCCATCCGGCAGGGCACGAATATTGGACACCCGCCACCTGTGTGACGGGTCCACTGCAACTGGTCCCTGAGAGGGTCCAGCCTTTCGGGCACGTGTAAGACGACGTCGCAGCTTGGCTCTGGCTGCTGGTGCAGTTGGTGCCGGACAGCACGTAGCCCGCGGGACAGGAATAGCCCGACGCGGTAGCTGCCTCAGTCTGTGTGCAAGTGGTTCCCGACAGGCTGAAGCCCGACGGGCAGGTGTAGCCGGTGAGGCTTGCCGCCTCCACGGTGACGAGACTGCACTGGTTTCCGGCAAGGTTCCAACCCGGTGGACAGGAATAGGTGACGATGGCCGCTGTGGTCTGGACGCATTCGTTCCCCTGCTGGACGTAGCCGCGCGGACATGCGGCCGCCGCCCCGAGCTTTGCCTGACAATCAGAGCTGTCGGTCACCGATCCCCGATAAGTCTGAACCGGGCCGTTGTCGGTCGCACCCGGGACGCCGGGCGCCTGATCCAGCGGCGGCGGCACGAAGCACCATGAAGTGTGACTGATGCAGTAGTTGCTCGAGGCCGGCGTGCCGTAGTTTGTCTGGCCGGTGCAATTGTAGGTCGTGTCGGTTTCGGTGAACGTGAGCCCGATCCCGGCACCCGGAGGCCATGTCGTTTGCGGGGCCTTGGTGGTTTGTGCGACTTGGGCACAGGAAGTCTGCGCGGCGAAAGAACCGCAATCCGATACTTGTGCCAAATAGAAGGTCTGATTGACGCTGGGATTGTAGATGTCCCATTCGGAGGTGTGGCAAGTAAACTGGTGGGCGCTGGCCAGCTGGTTGTTCCAACCTATGGTGCAAGTGAAGCTGCTGTCCGCTTCGGCCTGCCCAATCTGGCAGGAATCGTAATATGTGCTGGGTGCACCCGAACTCGGCGGCAACTGCTGGCAATTGCCCTGGCTTCCACCGGCTCCCGTCCCACCAGAGAAATTGTTCGGGTTGGCCTCGACCGTCTTGGCATTGGCGAGGCCAAGCGTCGAAGTGTCGACCGCAGGCCGATTGGAATTGGTGACGATCGCATAGGGCTCGCTGGTCGTCGCCTGGATCGCCCCGTCATTTGCCAGGCTATCCGGGCGGGCCATGTAGTTGCCTTGGGGAAGATCCGCGCTGCTATAGCCAGGCACGGCATTGGGGGCGCTCTGATTGGTCACCACACCATTGAGTTGGCCCTGCAATTGCCCAGCGACGGCCGCTGCCGCCGCTTTTGGATCGACGCTTTGGGCGTCTACCGTGGAGGTCACGAGCGTCGCGAGAGCGCCAGCGAGGCATGCAAGGGCGGGAAACCGGCTCAATCGCCGTTTCTCAAATTCTTGAGCGCCAGACGTGCCACCGGCGAGCCTGGACCGTTACCCTCTGCGAAGGTTTCGAGTGCGAAGCCGGTGGTGACGTTCCCTGCGAGCCGGTCATAGGCCGGTGGCTCGTTTGTGCAGTCTGTGCCCGAGCACAGCGCAAAGCTCGACGAGGCGGCGACATAGGTCGGCACCGCCTCGACGCGATAGGCGCGAAACAGGCGCGGATCGATGCTGAGATGAGCAGGTCCGCCTGGAGGGACGACCTTGCGAAGCTGGTCCATAAAGGCGCGGCCACCTCCGCTGGAGAACCCGCGAAACACGACCATGCCGCCAGCCTTGGTGACATCGATGATCAGGTGATGCAGCGAACCCTCAGGCATCGAGAGGCTGGCGAACGCGATGAACATCGGCGCAGAGCGGTCTTCAGGCTTCATCGTTTGCCCGGCCTGGCTCACCAGCGAGTCGAGATCGACGCCGCCAGCTTTGGGGTTGGAGGGTGACGGGTTGAGCGCTGCGAGATTGCTGGAAGCCGCTTCGACCATGCCTTCGACCGTTGTGCGCTGCTCGGCGTTCGCCTTCACTTGGGCGTGGAGCACTTGCGCCACGAACTGCGACAGATCGGCAGCCCCCGCATGCGCGCGCTTGTCAATCGCCTCGAGGTCGAGCCCGTCAACACTCGTTTGCGCGATCGCGGCACCAACACTGATCGCGGCGATGCCGATGCTGCTGAGGAGAAAGCGCTTGGTCATGGCTCCCCCATCAGAACGCGCAGCAATTACGCTTGCGCCACACAAGGTAGCCGACGTCCTCGCCGACGACCGGGTAAGTATGGGATTTCAGTTGCAAAACGGTCGAGCCGCCCGGCGGCTGACAGGCGTAGCGCCCGGATGTCGCGGCCACCGGGTTCACCATCTGCAGGCGGTATTGCTGTTTCTGCATGATCGGCATGAGATATTTGCCGCAGAGGCCCTGGCTTCCCATGGTCCCCCAAGCGAGCGCTGTACGGTGCATCTTGTAGACCATGCGCTCGGCCGCGAGCCGCATCGACTGGTCCATGGTCGAATTGTTCCCGATGTTCCCGGTCATCGGATACATTGAGCCGTTGCAGCCAGCGCACCAGAACAGCGAGTTGAGCGGCAAAGCGGCAGTCGCGGCCACGCAGTCCGCTGCGCAGGCCACTTGGGCCAGCGGAAAGTCGAACACGACCGTTTCGGGATAGACCAGCGCGGCCAGCGTATCGTCCTGCCAGGTCGGGTCGAGTTCGGTCATGTAGGCGAGGTCGAACGAGGCCTGTTCGAAGCAGATGAAATCCGCCAGCAACTCGAGGAGGTAAAACAGCGGGTAGACGTAATAGTGCGCCTGATACTGGGCGGTCATCTCGGTGTTTCCACCCTTTTGCGAGGCAGACGACACATGGCCGTTGCCAACATACATTCCGGGGTTGATTGTGAGTCCGCCAAGGTTCGGGAAGCAGAAGGGCTTGGTCGTCACATCGACGAGCCGAACCGGCTCCCAGAAGCCGAACGACAGGCCAGGCCTCAGGCCGCAGAGACACACCGGCAACGCTGGATTAGGCGGATCGGGCTTGTCGCTCGGCCACAAGTCGAAGCCGCCGATCGACAGCGGGAAGAAGCAGTCCCAGCAAATGTCGGTGATCGGGTTCGGGAAATGGCCATGGCAAGTCGCCGAACCTTGGGCGCCGGCGGTTTCAGCCGTTCCCAGCCCGACGATGGCCAACAGTGCGGCGAGGAGGCGGCGCCGAATCATTCGCCGGGAACCCGTACCGCCCAGGCATTATCCGCGCGGATTTTGACGACGAGCCAGCGGGTGCCGACGATGAGCGCGTTCAGTGCCAGCACCAACCAGGCAAATGGTGCGATCCTGCCCAGGCTGGTGGAAGCGATCGGCTCCCACGCCGCGGTAAGGAGGCCAAGGAGCATAAGCTCGACGACCAGCACCATCCGCAAACTGCGCAGATGCGGCGTCTCGGGAGCAGCCATCGGCACCGGTAGCCGCTCGACGAGCGCGCTCTTCCATCGGCGCAATGCCGCGATGATCCGCCAACCCATCATGGCGTTGCCGCAGTATGTGGGAGCGCGACTTCGCGGATGTCGAGTGCTTCGCCCTCCTGGCTGAGCAATGCTGGCGTGTGCTCGATCCCGAATCGTGAGGTCAGCACGCCTTGCTGGTCGAAATAGAAGCGCCGCTTCATCTCTTTCATGCGGGCCGTGGGCGAGCCATTCACCAGCACGATCCACAGCTTCTCAGGCTCGCCCTGTTTCAATGCCCAGGACAGTTCCGCTGCGTTGTCGCCATCGATGAAGGCAAAGGCATGGGCCATGCCCACCACGCGAAGCGGATTGAACTTTTGCCCCTTCGCGGCGAGCAGATTGCCGCGCGCGTCGCGAATATCGTCCGCGATCGTGACGGTCGGATCGACGCTCCAGTGTCGATCCACGATCGCCGGGCCAATGCCGGCGACGGGGTGGGGCCGGTGAACGCTGGCTTGGGCCGCCTCGACGAATTTCTGGTTCATTGCGGTGAGCGCCCCGCTCTGCTGCGCCGATTGCAAACGCGCCCGGATCACCGCGAGCAGATCTGGTTCCGCGATCGCCCAGGTCGATCCGAGCGTGCCGTAATCCTTTGCGCTCGCCACTGGAATCGGGCTGAGGCTGCCAACAGCCAGGACAAGCAGCGCTTCGAGCCGGATGCCTACCCAATTCAAAGGATCGGCTCCCCGACCCCGATCAGATGATGCCCGCAAACGAAGCCGATCGCGGCATAGCGACTGTCGAACCCATCCTTGTGCGGGGTCGCTGCGAAGATGCAGCCAGTCGGCACAATCCCAGTCGGCCCGGGCACAAGCTTCTCGCCCTGCCGTGTCAGCGGCTTTAGCCGCGCCACCTCGTGGCCGTTGACCAGCACTCGCTCGGCGACGCGCGAAACCACGTCGCCAGGCACGCCGTAGGCGATCTTCGCGAAGGGCTTTGGTTTGCCCCCAAAGTGCTTGACCACCAGCGGATCGCGGCCGGGATCGAAGACGACATACTCGCCGCGCTTTGGGAAACGCCCGGCTTCGACGAGCAGCGCCCAGTTGGGCAGCGACTCACTCGCATTGATGAAGATCGCGTGGCTGTCGTGCCAGGCTGCCAGTGATTGCAGACCAAAATACCCAAAGACAAAGACGGCCGCGCCGACGAACCCCCTTGCCCAGGGTGGCATTGCACGGCTCCGCCCTGTGGGGCTGGCGTCACTTGCCGTTGCCATCCGCCGCTCCATTTGCGTCGAAAAACCGCTGCATCTGGGGTGTCATGCCCTGCGCCTGACCCGGCTGCGGGTGGGGAACACGGGCATAGACCTCCTTCCGGACGGTCATGGTAATATCGGGGACTGCACCATCAACGACGGCGTTGGCGAGCAGCACCACGGTGCCGCCATGGGCTTGGGCGCTGACCGTCTCATTGAGCGCCTTTAGATAAGCGGTCGTCCGCGCAGTAACCTGGTCGGCAGGCGCGCCCGAACGGGCCTCAGCCTGCACATATTCCTGCACGAGGCCCGCCAATTGCACTTTGACGATATGGGGCGAGGCTCGCTTGATCTCGCAGATGGCATGTGTCGTCCAAGCCGCCCAAAGCAATGCCAAGCTTGCGACAACAAAGATCCCGAGCTCCCGGAAACCGCGCGCTGCTGGCGTTGCGGCTCGGTCAAAAAGGGGCACCGCGTCCGGGCGTGTGCCTGCGTCAATATCATTGTCCATGATCGTTCTCGGGCGAGGTGAGAGCACGCACCATTCCGGCGCGCCGGAAAAAGGAGACTGCGACGAAGGCCGCCGCGAACCCAAGCGTGACGATGTGGTTGAACTGGTCCTGCCGAGCGCCGCTGGCGACCACGTAGCGATCCGTCAGGTTGGCAAGCTGCGCCATAGTCAGCGGCAGCGAAAAGCTCCCCAGCGCGAAAGCAGCAAGCGCGATAATTCCGGCGGCGGCGAGCGCATTGACGGCAAGCCAGCCAAGCAGACGCAAGGAGCTGGCGGCTACCGCGCCCCAATCAAGGGAGTTTCGACGCGCCGTCATTGTGCAGCCGCCTTCAGCGGCGGGGCGCTTGCCGGATAGGCGACCGCCTCGATTGCTTCGGCCATCGAAAGGCCCCGCTCAACCTCGGCCTCAATGCGGGCATAGGTCTGCGGACTCGAAGAATAGAGCGTCGCCGAGAAAGGATCGAGCACACGCCGGCACACGGTCTGCGTGTCCGGCCCGCGGATCAGGAGGTCCGAGTAATCCGTGCCGTTGCGCTTCAGCGAGCGCAAAAGTGCGTCGGTGAAATTGTCCATCTCGAACCGGTCAGACTTGCGGAAATCGGCGATGGTCTCGGGCTTTTGCTGGAGCACCACCATCCAGTCGGAGTTCTCGAGCGCCGCCTTCGAACCACCCGACTTGTAAAAGTCGTTGATCGATTGCGTGGCGGTGATGAGCGAGGAACCATATTTGCGGCAGGTCCGCGAATAGGTCTCGACGAAATCGGCCATCGCGCCGCCCTTCAGCATCTGCCAGGCCTCATCGATGATGAGCGCCTTGGGGATCTGGCGGTCGAGTTTGCGCATCGTCTGCGAGGCGACGAACATGATGGCCGTCAGGACGACGCTGCGCAGTTCCTCACGCGACGAGAGATCCGAAAGTTCAAAGACCGTGAGGTCGGCCGACATGTCGAGATTGGTGTCGCCAAGGAAGAAGGGACCGTATGTTCCCTTCGCCGAAAACGGCAGCAGAGCGGTGGCGAGATCGTCGGCCTGCGGATGCCCCGCCTCGTGCAGTGCCGCCATGACACCATCGACAGTGCCGTCCCGGCCGTCGCGCTCCCACACTGCATTTACAGCAGCATCGATCAGGCCCCGCTCCGTGTCGTTAAGGCGGTTTTCGTACCGGGCCATCTGCGACACGATGGCCTTGAGCATCGCCATGCAGTCGACCAGGTAATCCTCGTCTTCGTCTGCAAGGCTTAGATCGATCATCCGAAAGGGGTTGATCGAGATGCCCGACGACAGCTTGAATTCGGTGAAAGTCCCGCCGAGCGCCTTGGCCATGTGCTCGAACGAGCGGCCATCGTCGATGACGATGGTCTTGGCGCGCACGCCGGCCAGACTTGCGGTCAGGTCTTGCAGCAGTACCGATTTACCCGAGCCCGACTTCCCGGCGATCGCGACATTGTGGTTTCCAGCGCCATTCTGGAACGGCGACCAGAACTGCGGCTGTCCGCGCCTTCCGATGAAGAGCAGGTGCGGGATGTGACCCCCGTTATATTCTCCCTGCACCGGGGCGAGCGAGGCAACATTGGCGGAAAGCACCGTGCGGAACCGGCGCATTCGCACGAGGTCGGTCGAGAGCCCGTCGGCCAGCATCAGCGGAAACGAAGCCATGAGACCGCCCAGTTGCAGGTAAGTCTCGTCGATCAGATCCCATCCGGCGGCCTTGTAGATCGCCTTCAGCGTTCGCTCATTGACGTCCCCGCGCCCCGCAGGGGAGACCATGGTCACGCTGTAGTAGATCTGCACCAGCTTTTGGCCGAGCCGGACCTGCTGCTGGACATGCTGCCATTCGGCCGACTGGGTCTTGAGCGCCGGCACAAGCTTGGCGGCTTTGCCATCGGCGAGCGAGGTGGTGCGGGTGAACTTCCACCCGGCTTTGGCTTCCGAAACGTCGGCGGCGGGAATTTTACCGGAGATCGACTGGAGGACGGGGCAAGGCAGGCATAGCTTCGGGTTGAACACGTCGCCGATGACCTTCTGGGTATCCCAGGGTGCCCAGCGCTCAGGGAAATAGCGCACCGACATGGTGCGGACGTCGAACTCGTGCGGCGAATAGTCGGCCAGTTCCGGTGCGCCATCCACAACCACGCCGGAAGGGCGCAACGACGGGGCTTGGAGGATCAGCCGATCCCGCTCGACGCGGGTTACGAGATCGCGCCGCACGCATTGCTCGTTGATTGGATCGAAAGGGCTGTAGTCAGGGGCATCATCGCCGGCGCCCGTCGAGGGGCATACCACATCGTCGATGAATCGGATGAGTTCCGTTGGTCCAACCACCCGGCTTGCAACATTGATCGAATCGAAAGCGGAGCTGATCCCTTCGCGCACCGCGCCCAATTGCTCAGAACTGATGCTTACGCCTTGCCCAACGCCAACCGCAAAGAGCACTCGGAAGTGGCGCAGGTGAAATGGGCCGTCGCCGGCAAGCGTGGACCACGCTCCCTTGCGGAGAAGTTCGAGCCGGTATCGCGCGAGCTTGTCGAATACCTGTCCTGCCCGCACCCGCGGCAGCGCCCATTCTTGCAGCTTCTCGGCAATCCTGGGCGACGCATAATTGATGATCTGGAATTCGCAGCCGGGCAGCAGCACGTCCGAAAAGATCGAATTCAGAATGTCGGAGATACGTTCGTCGGCGCCGATAAGCGGGGCCAGCTCAAGAATGAAGCCCTTGGAGCGGGTCAGATGGAAGAGTTGTTCGGTCGGATTGTAAGCACGATACCCCAGAAAATTGGCGAGCATCGGCACCTCGCGGGCGCCAGGCGTGCGCTCGGGCGTCTGGTCGTCACCCGTTACCAATTCGACAAACCGCGAAAGCATGGCAATCAGCTTCCCTTCGGCGGGAAGCTGGCACTGGTCTGATCTGGCGTAGAACCAGCCTTCGGTGCGTCAGTCTGCGCCGGTGCTTTCTTCGTGGCCGAAAGGATATGTTTGACCTGATCCTTGATCGCACCGAGCGGATCTGTCGAACCGGCGCCAGCGGCCTGGGATCCTCCACCAACGAGCGCAGCCTCTTTGGTGCCAATCTCTGGTGTGCGGTCGATTGCAGGTGCCACCGCAGGTGGGGCCGACCCAAGCAGTCCGAAATCTGGCGCCATCTCGGCAACACCGAGCAAGCTCGTGCTTTCACTAGCGCCCAATTGGTCTGCGTTAAGCGGTATCGCCATGGCCACCGGCACCGGCGGAAGATCGACGGCCGTGTAGGCCGCAGTGCGGGGATGGACCTGTCCAGAATTGTCGCGCCAGGCTGGAAATACGACCTTGATTGTGGGGCGGCCGCCCGGAACGAAGATAGCCCCTTTGCCGGTTCCAAACTTCGTGGAGACGGACTTCACCGGTTTCGTCAGTTCCGAATTTGTCGCGGCAGACTCTTCTCCACCATCCCCGGTCTGGACATCAGGCCCGCCGATCGCACGGATTGCGTCGTCGTCGATCGTCGTCGAGGGCGCGCAGGTCCCGTGCGGAGCGGCGCAAACAAAGCCGCCCTTGATGTTGGAGTGCAGGAGCGAGCAGCCCGAAAGGGCGCTCGCGCCGATCAATATGAGAGCGAGCCTGCCACGCATGGGTGTCATGCGCCTCCCTTCAGCCAGGCTTCCAGAAACTCGCGTGGGCGAAAGCCAAGGAGAATGGCTCCGTCTTCGCGAACGATCACGGGCGTACCGCTAAACCCATGCACTCCGGCGAAGCGCTCGTTGGCATCGAGCCCGCTGGTATCGCAGGCCCGCTTGGGCACATCCTGATCGCTGTAGGCCTTGTCGACGGCGCTTACCCGGTCCTCGGCGCAGATCACCGCATCGGAAATCGCACGGGTGCCAAGAACCGAGATCGGCCGCTCGCTGACGCGAACGCCCATGGCCTTCAAAGTCTGGTGAAGCATGCGGCAATAGCCGCAATGGAAATCGCTGAAGACAGTGACATGCGGCCCGGTTCCGCCCCATTCGATGGCCCCCGAAGCTGGCAGCCCCGCAAGCGAGACTTTTTGCGCGGGGGCTTGTGCGGTGGATGGCGCCGGGCCGGTGCGGGCCTGGGGCGCATAGGCGGCGTCTTCGTTTGCCCCGCGCACGGAAGCCGCACCGCCCAGAAGGAGATCCGGATTGATTTCGAGAAGCCGCGCCGCCGTGATGTCCTGGCGGGTTTCCATGTCATAGACGCGCCCGACGATCAGATATCGAGCGGACGGATCGACGTAAAAGATGTTGCTGCCCGCCTGCACCTCGCAGATGCCGGGGACCTTGGCACAGTCCACCTTCGAGACCTGCGTGCGCGGCAGTCGCGCCGATACCGCGTGAGCGACAGTTTGCGCGTTCATTGATCCAGCAAGGTTCGGTCCGGCAAGACTCGGCGACGAATGCGTTGCCATCGTCGCAAGCGCGGTGAGGCCAAGGAATTTCAAACCCGTCATGCCAAACTTCCCTCAGTTGCGGATGAATACGCCGTCGAGAAACACCACCTCGACATCGAGGCCGGTCGGCATTTCGACGACTGGCTGGTACTGCTCGGCGCGTTCAATCAGATATTTGGAAACTGTATCGGCGGACTGGGCGACGCCCTGTCCGAGCCCGCCTTGGGCGATGTCTAAGGGTGACAGCGAGGATCGCTGGCCATTCACATTGACCGACGGCGCGGTCAGGAAGCTTTGCGAATTGGCTGAAAAGCCCCGCCCGAAACCACCCAGAGCGCCCGCCACGAAGGCCTGTGTCACGAGGTTACCCGATCGGCTCACGACCCGTCCACGCACGCCGGTCTTGCCGCCAAAGGCGATGAAACCCTTGACCTCACTCACCGCCACGCGCCCGCCCGGCTGCGGGCAAGTCATGCGCTGAAGCTTGACGTAGACCTTCTCGGAACTGAGATCCGCCATGGCCGCACCATTGACCATGCAGCCAACGATGTTGGTCTTGAGCAACTTGCCCTGCGCATAGACCGATCTTGCCTGTCCGGTGATCCGCAGGACGACTGGCAAGGGATCGGTCTGGCTCTTGGTGTTGGCTGTCGCATCAACGCCTACCACCACCTTTGCCATCGCGATCGAGTTCGGCGGCAGATAATTCTCGCTGTCGGTGAACTGCGTGGTTTTGGACGGGACCATCCGCGTGGCTGTTCCCGACGCATCGCCGATGAAGGCGATCAGCCGAACCTCGTTCGGCCGCATAGGCGGCGAAGATGCCAAAGGCTCCGCGCCTGCGGGCGGCCCCGCTGGGCCTTGTGGTGCAGTGCCAGCACGTTGATACGTGCCGGGCGCACCTGCGCCATAGAGCGACGTCGGCCCGGCAGTTGCACGCTGCATTTGCGTGGAGAGGGCAGAAATCTGCGACCGCAGTTGGTCGTTTTCAGTCTGGTACGCTGATAGAACCTTGGTCCCATCGGTCTTGAGCGACTGGTTCTGCCCCTGAAGATCCTGGAGCTGCTTTTGCAGTTGATCGAGCCGGGCGCTATCGCTCTGAAGCGATTTGATTTCGGACCCTTGGGTGCTGATCTGGTTTTCGGAGAGCGCCATCCACTCCTTGTCGGCCATGGAGCGATTGACCATGTCGTCGGTGGAAATCTTTACCGACTTGGTCTGGTCAGCTTGCGCCATCTGCGTGGGCTCGCTGGACGGCGTGCCAGTAATCCACCAGATGCCAGCAAGAACGAGCGTTCCGCCGAGCGCATACATTGCGAGCCTCTGGCGCTTTCGGGTCACCGCGTTGCGATCAAGATCATCGCCCACCTGTGGCGCGGCGGTTTCGGCCGAACCCTGGCCGGTAGCGCCGTTCATGGCCGTTCTCCCGGACCCGAAGAGCGGACGATGACGAAGGCGGTCGTTTCCTGACCTGCCTCCAAGTTTGGATTGGTGATGCTCACGGCAACCGCTTCGGCGGGTGCGACCTGGTCTTCGCTGAGCACGATGAGCTTGGTGCCGGTGTTGGCAATCTTGAGCAGTTTGCCGGTGAACGCGGACCCGGCATATTGCCCTACCAGTTGCACCTTGATCGCCCCCACATTGACCGGAGCCAGTGCGCGCCACGTGATGTCGTAGCCCTCGACTGGCTTCTGGGCGTACATCGCCGCGATCAGCCGTGCTGCCGTCTCCTGGGCGGAAAGGTTGGTTGGCCAACGCTCGCCGATAGATGCAGGCTGCTCCCGATCTGCATTGGCAACGAACACCTGTTTGGCATCACCACCAGCGACTGTGCAGACGAATTTGTAGACAAAGCCTTTGCGCGTGGTGCCGAAGAACGAGATCGACGGCTTGGAAAAGCCCGAACCCACCGAGAGGTAAATGTCACCGCGCAGTGGCTCGTTGACGACCTGAAAGTCCTCAGCAGGATTGCCGGTCTGGACCTTTGAGACCGAGGCGAACTGATCGTCCTTCAAGGTGACACGCGTCAGATCCTTGAGCGATGCGTCGCAATGAACGGTGCCATTGTCGGCGGCGAGAACGTTTTGATCGGCCAAGGCAGGCTCTGCCACGCCGGCAATACCCAAGCCCAATAGCGACGCCCCGAACAGGCGCGCGCGCCACTTAAGCCGGGAGGCATGCGCCCCCGCGGCAGCAATTTCCAGCCTTGCCATGAGGTTCGCCCCTTGTGCGGTTCCGACGATCATTTTGCCGGGTCCGCCTTTGCAACCATGCCGAAGCCGACCAGTTTCAGGGACACGCCATTGTAAGACCAGGTGAAGCGGAAGGTCCGATGCGCGTTGGTCACCTCCTTGGAGGCGACGACGGTATGCACAGTGCCGCCCACGTCGCTTTGAAGGTGGGCCGGGTCAACTTGCAGCATATCCGGTGTGAAAAACTGAGTGATCTGCGAGCCTTGTTGTTCGGCAACGATCTTCATCAGGTCCTTCTTGACCTGCCCTCGTGCCCGCTCGTCGGTCAGTTCGAGGATGGAATTCATCCACCAAGTCAGCGATTCCGGCGAGCGGTTCAACGCAACCGCTGCCACGTCCCGCGTCACCATCTCGAGGTATTCGGGCGAAACCGCCACGCTGCTCAGCGTCACCGGTGTACGCAGGGTTGGCACCAGCACGATCTCACGGTCGCGCCGTTGCGCAACCACGAATGTCCCGGCAAGCAGCAGGCCAAGCGCAAGAGCTGCCACCGCCAGCGCATTGCGCTGGCGCAGCACGCGCTGCGCATTGCCGTGGGCGAGATCGAGATCCATGGCTCAGCCGGCCAGGACGCGAAGATGTGACGGGGGCAAGCACTTCAGGCCGAAGAACTCACCAGGCAGATGCCAGTACCCAAAATGCAGGATCCAGGACATCGACCGGCCAGCTCGTAGCTTGCGATAACCGAACCAAGCCGCGGTGGAGATGATCAGCCCGATAACGATATGCTGGGCCATGATCCCCCAAACAAAGGGGATGACCATCACCAGGAATTCATCAAGCGTCCAAAACCCGATCAACTCGGGATCATCCAGATGCTTGGGAATAGCATAGCGTTCCATTGCTGCCCGCCGTCACATGAGTTTTTGGGGGGAAGGTGAGCCCGGTCCAGCCTCTGGGGGGCAGGCGGCAGGCCGGGCTTCTTTTTAGATGGTGGCGGTCACCATCGCGGTGACGATCGGAACACCGGTGCCGGCGGCAACACCAGTGCCGACGGGCACAGCAACCTGGCCGAGCGAGAAGCGACCGGACGCAAGGCCCACGATGCCGCCGGCGAGGCTGAGCACGGTGATCACCTTGCCGCCCGAACCCGAAAGGAAGTTCGAGAACTGAGTGAGCGCGGTGCCAAAGGTCGCGTCGGTGCCAGCGTAGGCGGCCGGCGCGATCATGACTGCCGCCACAACTGCCGGCACGAGGTAGCTCAGGAGCGATGCGCGATTTCGCGCATCCAATGACGCAGTCGACATGGGTATGTCCTTTCGGGGTTGAATGGCGGCATCACTTGTCTGCCGATCCCGAAATTCCGCCCGGCTGTGCCTATCGGGCAAGGCACTGAAGCCCTTTTTGGGTAACTATTCCGGCGAAATTTATAAGATATGCTTGGGAGAGGTCGATTCGGCCCACGACCGCGCGCGTTGCGCACGCCGATGGGCGATCAGGGCCAGAACGGGCGCGTAAAGCGCCCGCCATTGGGCGCAAAGCGCCCACACACGGGCAGAAAAGGTATCACGCGAGCGAATTGAGCGGGGGCGCATGAGAATGGGTGATTCGAGCGCAAAAACCCAAGCTGGAGGTCCGGCCCAGGCGACGCATCGCGTGCACGTGAACCCGCTGACCTTTCGGGCCCTAAGCGAGGCGCTGTTCAAGCTTTCGGTGCGCGAGCACATCACTTGCTCCCCGCGTCGGTTGCTCACCCAAGTTCTGACCGATCCGGGAAATCAGATTTTCAATCTATCGGTCAATGAGTTGGAGGATATTTGCAACGCGGACGCCCTCATCGGCACCATCCGCGTCAACATTCGGATCGATTCCAGCGTCAACGATCGGCTGCGCGAATTTCGAGAACATGCCGAGGCGAAACTTGGCCGTCCGGTCAGTGTGCTTGAGGCGATCCAAGCCTGTATCTACGTTATTACGCGCAACTGATAATTGCTGCGAAAATGGACCGTTATTAGTCTTGACAGACCGGCCGCATGATCCCGACTGCGCTGACGGGGAGACAAGGCGAGGGGTTCAATGGGCCACGAAAAACTGCCTGATTGCGACAAACATACTATAGTATGCACTGAACAGGAAATGCGTAGACTCACTGATGCGGATGCGTACCTGGCTCTCATCAATCAACACGCCGCGAAAGACCCCCGACCACAATGTGAAATTGCCGAGTTGATGGGCGTAAGTCGGCGGCAGCTCGGGCGGATGCTCGGCGGTCAACGACCATTGCGACTGGCCGAATTGAATGCCCTGACCGAATTGTTTGAAATCGATCATGCTCGAGCCACGATCGCGATCGAGGTCATGGGCGATTGGCAAAGCTATGACGACCCAAGTCTCAGCCTCGTCATCCGGCTGCTCAAACCAGTCGTGCTGAAACTTGGGGAGCGCGCCGATTTCCCGATCGAGCCATTGACAAACCCTGCGCAGGACACGCTATCCGACTGGCTCGCAAACACGATCATCGCCAATGAAGAACAGGTCCGCAATCGACGCGATGGCTTCATCAAGCTGCCGGAAATCTAGCCGTTTCGTCTAACCGCGACCACTTTGCGAACATCGGAACAGCTATCACGGATCGATGCTCGTGACGTTGCGCTCGCCGGCATCAAGCCGACGCCTGAACTGGTCACGCATGGTCAGCAGAATGGACGAGACGTAATTTACGGTCTCGCGAATGCGAGGAACCTGGCGTGCAGCACGCACCCGGCCTTCGCCGGCGTTGTAGGCGGCAAGTGCCAGATCAAATCGGCCGAACTCATCGAGAAGCGCGCGAAGATAGCGGGCACCGCCACGCATGTTCTCGACGGGATTCCAGACATTGCGCACACCCAGTTTGCGGGCACTCGATGGCATCAACTGCGCCATTCCTGCTGCGCCTTTGGAGCTTGCCGCGATTGGATTGTAGCCGCTCTCCTGAATAATGAGGGCGTCGAACAATGCCACGGGAACGCCTGCTTCGCATGATACCGAAGCCATGGCGGAATACCACGTCGCCCGTCGGCGTTGTGCAGCCACTGGGAGCGAAGGATTGGGCATGTATTCCTCATTCGGGCAGCCATCGGACCACGCCGGTGCAGCCAAGAGCATGGCATCTGCCTGCGCCCCTAGATTGCGTTGTCGCCGCCAAACCGTGTCGGGCAAAAAATTTGACGATGGCTCGGACGAACGAACTGGTTGTTCCGGCGATTCTACGCCCATCGCCACGAATTCTATGCTCAGCTCATTGTCACCACGTACGCGCATGTCCGGTGCTTCATTTGATCGAGGCGGCGTGCCGAGGACAAAGCTCGATGGCTTTAGCTGGCCAAAGTCCTGATATTCGACTCCGCGCGCAGCGCCAGTGTTTGGCCAAGATGCAGCGGCAGCCGCAAGGCTCAAAATCAAAAGTTTCACGTCGTCAGTCCCGTTCTTTCGACCGGGCCTGGTACAGTTATCGCGCAGCCATGGTTCTCGAAATATCCAGGCTGCGCAAGGGCTGATCTTCATCCGGCATATGCGCGACAACGTTGGAGACTTGATGGGCGGAATATGAGGCGATCCTTCCGATCGCAACCATCGTGGGCATGACTAGTAAGGGGGAGACTAGTCATGCGTGGTGCGGCGCAAATGCCCGCTGCGACGGTCGAGTGCTCGGGGAGAGTAGACTGGCAGAGCTGACGTGTGCGGCGGCGCGAAGCGGAATTTGGCGCCCCATCTCGACAGCTGCGGCGGCCAGTTGGCGTTCATTTTATCTACTACCCCGGATTCGGCTCGCCAGCGCGCTACCAGACGGCGGCACCAAACGGGGCGATTGCTGCAACCGCCTACGTTGGCTAGAGCGGCAAACGCCTCTGCTGAATCAATACGGCGCATTTTTGATTCGGACTGGCGCGCAACCGCAAACATAATCGCGCAAGCGACGCAATTATGAGTAAGGTAGAGAATCAATCATGGGCTCGGAGCGGGGAATAGGTCTAGGCGACCATGGCACGTAGCGATCTTCTGGTAAGTTTGGTGCGCGCGAGCGCCGTTGGCGATCGTGAAGCCCTGCGTTCGACCGCGGAAGCGATTGTCGCGGACGAACGCGCAAAAAAACATTACATCGTTGCCGACCGACTGCAGCGCGCGCTGTCGACCGTTCCGATTACCCCTCCTGCACTTACCACGAGCGCGCCTCAGCTCAATCCGGTGAACGGCCGCGAGGCTATCCTTGAAGTCACCGCACGTCTCCGTCTGGACGATTTGCTTCTCCCTTTGCCAGCCCAGCAAAGCGGCCGCCAGCTGATCGAAGAGCATCAGCGCGCCGACGTGCTACGTGCGAGCGGGTTCGAACCGCGTCATCGCGTGTTGCTTTCGGGACCGCCGGGGAACGGTAAGACGTCCTTCGCGGAAGCGATTGCAGAGGGGCTTGGGCTACCCTTTTATGTCGTTCGATACGATGCGCTGATCGGCAGCTATCTCGGCGAAACGAACGCGCGCCTGCGAAAACTCTTCGACTATGTCCGCACGACACCGAGCGTTCTGTTCTTCGACGAATTTGACGCCATCGGGAAGGAACGCGGCGATACGCACGAAACCGGCGAGATCAAGCGGGTCGTTTCATTCCTGCTCATGCAGCTCGACCAGCTACCGAGCTATGTTATCCTCGTCGCCGCGACAAATCATGGCGAGCTGCTCGATCGTGCCGTCTGGCGTCGGTTCCAGATGAGGCTGGCGATGCCAGCGCCACATCGAAAAGAGATTACAGTGTTTCTCGATCGCGTATTCTCGGACTGGCCGAGCGCTCCGAAGTTGTCGCCTGCCAAAGTTGCTGCGAAGCTCGGCATGGTCAGCTATGCGGAGGCACTCGATTTTTGCCAGAATGTACGAAGGCGGCAGATTTTGGGTTTGGGGGAGGTTTCTGTCGATGAATCGTTACGTGCTGAGCTCGGCTTGTGGACCGCGCGGGTAACGCCGGAGACCCTAAATGCCGAGCGATCCGACGAAGCCGCTTCTGAGGCTGACGCCGCAGGCTGATCAAGCCCGTAAGCCTGGGCGTGCCGGCTTCCCCCGTCCTTCTGAAGCCTTTCCTCGCCAGCGTCAGACCGACACCTTTGGTCCTGCGTTCAATCGTCTTGCCCAAGTGCTCGCGCGCGGTGCCGATGCAATGGCGCTGCGCGCCGATCCCGCCGGCCTGGCGCCCGAGCGTCTGCTCGTGTTCGAGGTCCGTGGGTCGATCAACGCCTTTGCGGCGGCCATACAGAACGTCGCGGGCCTTGAGCTGATCGACGAGGAGGAGCTGGAAGGCGATGAGGGCGATCCGCAGCCTTATGCGTATCTGCTGGTACCCGACATGGCCGCACTCCGCAATCTCGAGCAGCTCTGGCGACGGTGGGAGAATGGCCAGCTTCAGCGCGGCGAAACGCCTTGGGCAAGCGTCTTCGAGCTTCTTCGGGATCTGAGGCCGTGGGGCCCGCTTGATCGCGTCCACAGCAATGACGCAGGCCTACTTGCGGTAGCCATCGACGGGCTCGATGATGATGATCTTGTGCGCCTAGAGGTTGAGCTGGTCTACCGAGAGCGCGTAAACGTAGCGAATGAGAATGAGGCCAACGTCCGGGCCGCGATAGTGGGACGTGGTGGCGTCGTCGTCTCACGCGCTCGTATCGCCGAGATCAGCTACCATGCGCTGCTTGCGGATATTCCCGCGCGCGCCGTGCGCGACATTGTCGAGAGACGCCTTGAGGGAATAGCCGGCCTCGAACCGGTCTTGCATATCCGACCGCAGAGCGAACCGACGACAATCGAGCTCGGCGACGTAGGTGAGGAGGACTTGGGTACCGCCCCGCCGGCACAATTGGGTGATCCTATTCTTGCCTTGCTTGACGGCGTTCCGGTTGCTGCCCACCGACTGCTCAGCGACCATGTTGATCTAGACGATCCGTTCGGCCTTGAGCCCGGCGCGCTGGTCGCGCATCGCTCTCATGGCACCGCAATGGCATCGCTTATCATACATGGTGATCGGAATGCGCCGGCATTGCCCCTGCCACGTCGCATCCATGTCATGCCGGTGATGGGCAACCACGATGCGTTTCCGAGCGATCGGCTCGTCGTGGATCTTATCTATTTGGCGGTTATCCGGCTACGCGAGCAACGCCCAGGGGTCGTGATTGTCAACTTGTCGCTGGGCAATCGCTTTCGGCCGTTTCATGGCCAGCTTTCTCCATGGGCGCGCCTGCTCGACCGCCTCTCCAATCGATTTGGGCTGCTCTTCATCGTCAGCGCAGGCAATGTAACGACTGAGTTTGGCATTCCGGGCTTTGCAACGAGTTTAGCCTATGAAGGCGCCAACGCGGATGGTCGCGCTACAGCGATGATCGGCTCGCTCCATGCGCTGATAGGCGAGCGAAGAATTATTTCTCCGGCGGAGACGGTGAACGGCATCACTGTGGGTGCCTGCAACCAGGATGCCGTGAGCCCTGCCGTGCGAGCACTGGCCCGCGGTTTCATCGATCCCTTTCCTGCTCACGACGCGCCCAACCCCTCGAGTTCACTCGGCCCAGGATTTGCGCGATCGGTAAAACCCGACATCCTGATGCCGGGCGCCCGCGAGCATATGCAGGTCATCCGCAACCATGTTCATATCGATGTTCGGCCGGGACAGGCATCCCGCGGCGCCGGTCTGAAGGTCGCGGCGCCGCCGGCCGGCGGCCGGGAAAATCTCGACGGCTACACGAATGGGACTAGTGCCGCCGCTGCGCTGGCCTCACGCACCTGTCATCAGATCCATGATGCACTGGAAGCCGCCTATGGCAACGCTTTCCTTCGCCTGCCGACCATCGAGCGCGCGGTCTTGCTCAAAGCCTTGCTAGTGCATCCGGCCCGCTGGCCGCGTCAGCTCGCCGACCTCATCAAGGCGACGGTCGGGCCATGGGGCCAAGGCCAAGCTAGCAAGCAGAAGGACAATATTCGCCGGTTCATCGGATTTGGCTGCGTCGATGCCAACGACGCCGTGGCCTGTGCATCAGACCGGGCCACGTTCTTCGCGACTGGCCGTCTTGCGCGCGACCGCGGCGTTACGGTCCAGGTCCCAGTCCCGGTCGCAATCGGCGGCCAGGCGCGTCCACACAGCTTGTCCGCGACGTTGGCCTGGTTCACGCCGGTCGCGCCTGGGCGGAAGAGTTATCGGACATGCAAGCTGAAGATTTTGAAGCCTGACGCGCTCGGTGAGCTTGGAGTAGGTAGCCACAGTTGGCAGCCCGATGAGAATCAGACCAACCGCGGCACCATATTTTCGCGGTGCTGGGAGGGCAACGATGCGCCGGCTGTCACTGCTGACATGACCATTCCGCTCGTAGTGCAGCGCGAGCCTGATCAGGGCGCGACGATTGACGAGTATGTGGTGTTTGGCTTGGCCGTTACGATCGCGATGCCGGGCGAGGTGCGACTGTACGACGAACTCTACGCCCGGGTGCAACCGCCAATCCGACCAACAGCACGACCCTGACAACGATATTGGCTGATCGCCGTCAGTGGCGCAGATATGCCGGTCAGAGAGATTCCATTGATCTGGGCTGCATCAACATAATACTGGAAAGCCGCCCACTGAAGGCTTTTCTCGTGGCGTAAAGCGAGTGGAAGCGCCGCTCTGGCCGCCTTGCGAAAAATGGAAGGCCGGCTTCCGTGATCGATGCCGAATCGTCTGGACGACTGCAATTGCGCGCCTGCCGACCATCCGCTGCGAATCGCAGTATCGGGAGCTTCTGTCAGGAGCGGACGTTCATGGTGGCGGATTTGAGAGGCCGACTCTGAGTCGATCCATTTCCAAAAGGTGGGTACGCAACTGTGCCCTGTTTTGCGTCCACAAACTAGCTAGCAAGGGACCAATTATCGGTAGCTCGCGATTTGAAACTTGGAGGCTTCCCGAGGCGGACACGCCAGCGACCGAACTCCTGCTCAGCTTGATCGACAAGCCAGAGCGGCAGGAGTAGAGAGGCAAAGAGGGAGGCTGTGGTTCTGACCTCCAAGAGGTCAGTAAAGAAAGCGGCGGCAAGAGCCAGAAGTGTCAGGCCAGCTGCGCCCAGCGAAACTGCCTTCGCAAAGGCGATGTAGCGTGGGACTAGGACTTCGCGAAAATCGCGCAGATCATCGACTCGTCGCTGTGCACACTCCAGTTCGGCATGTGCGTGCCGAACCTCATGTCGTAGCGCAAACCGATCCGACATGAGCTTTTCAAGCGGTGGGTTCACAGCGCGTAAAGCCGCCAAGATCCGGGCATCGACGACCAAGCCGTCAGAATTATTGTTCATGTCATGCGCTCAGCGAAAGTAGTTTGTCGGTCATGGCTTCGCTGATGTCACCATGTTCCATGAGGTATTGAAACAGGGCGCTGCTCAGCTTGATCAGATGGTCTCGCTCGACCTCATCGCCGCCGCGGGTAAGATAGGCCCAAGCGATGTTGATGGACCGGCTATATAAGTCGTCCAGACTGTTTTGCTCCGGACGACCTTCGCCCAGCAGCAGCCAGGTCGGATTGACCCCATACGCCTTGCTGAAGGCGATGACCGCTGACGCTGGCGGCTCCCGGCCTTTTTCATAATTGACCAGCGCTCCGTGGGAAATGCCGATCGCAGCTGCGACGTCGGTCTGGTTCAGCCCCTTGGCTTTTCTGATCTCCAGAAAACGGGCGCCGATACTCATTCGGCACCTGCACGCGAATCCGCCTTGACGAAACTCACAAACATGAGTTACTCCAATGATCGTGAGTTTCAGTTGAACTCAAACCCCAAACTACTACATAGGTGCTAGTCATGCAATTGCTGACCCTCCCAAAACTGGCAGCGCAAAGTGGCTGGCCGGAATCCCGCGTCCGCCGAATGGTCGCGCGTGGCCTGCTGTCGCATATCCGCGTCAATGGCAGGCTGCTGCTGCCTGAGACGGCGATCGAGGACTATGTAGCGAACCATTTCGTCAAGGCAGCAGGGCGCTCAACACCCATGGGGCGGCTCATACTCGCCAACCCCGGGCAGGATCCTGAACCGACGCGCTGAGTGCGGGGAGCTTTTGAAATGGCTATACTTTCGACCATCCTCGATTCCGGCAAGCCACCCAGTGAATGGGTCGAACTGCTGTCCACACGAGGCCTGATCATCTCCGAGCGCTCACTGCGGGAAAAGGCGAGCCGTATCGGCGCCTGCCATCGGCTTGGCCGGACAATGATCATCACCGCCGATCAAATCGATCAAATTCTGGAAAGTCGCAAACCATGCCCCTCGAACCGTTTCGCAGAGGCCCAACGTGGTGGGCTCGCGGGCGCGTCGAATATCTCGGCGCCGCCATCACCGACTACTATCGATGCAGCACTGGCGCATCTGAGGAAGCAGGCGCTTGGGACTGGTGCCGCGCCGAGGAAGAAAGGCAGATTCGTCGCCACGTCTTAGGTGATGAGACAGATGCGCAGCCGGGTGCGATATTCACTTTCGCCGACGCCGTCCTCATTTACAAACCAAGCGCGGCCGACGCTGGGTATCTCGTGCCGATCCTTAAAAAGCTCGGATCGTTGCCGGTCGCCGCTATCACGCCGAAACAGGTACGCGACCTTGGCCAAGAGCTTTACCCTGATGCCTCCACAGATACCTGGGTCCGCCATGTCGTCACGCCTGTGCGATCGGTAATTAATAACGCCCACGATCTCGGCCACTGCGCGCCAATCCGCATCAAGGGCTATTCCAAGGAAGAACGCGTCGCGCAGGATATCAAGCGCGGGCGAAAAAGTCGAGTCAAGAAGACCCCCGGAAGCTGGGAATGGCTCCTAAAATTTCGCCAACATGCGCCCAAGCGTCATGCCGCCTTGGCGATGTTCATGTTTATGACCGGCGCAAGGATCAGCCAGGCGGTGTCAATGCATCCCGATCGACATCTCAAGCTTGATGATATGCTGGTCTGCATTCCCGCGGCGAAGGGTCACGACGATCGCTGGATCTCGGTCCCGCAGGAACTTGCCACGGAACTCGCGTCTCTTCCGCGGATATATCCGCGCGGGTTTGACCGGACGGTGGAAAATATGCGCGTCTTCGGCTTTGCGGATCGTTCAAGTCCAAGGAAAGGCTGGGCACGTGCGTGCAAACTGGCCGGGATCGACCTGTTGCCGTTTCATGCCGCCGGCCGCCATGGCTTTGGCCAGGAAATGAATGTGCGGCAGGGCATTGACGAGAAGGCTGCCGGTGAATTCGGCGGTTGGTCCGATACGAGCCTGATGCGCAGAACTTATACCCACGCCGAGCAGACGGCTGAGAAAATTCACGAGGCCCAAATGCGGGGTCTTCGAGCAGCCGAGCAGGCAACCAAGCTGACCCTGTTCAGCTCGCCTGACGGCAAAAGGAAGGGGAAGTCATGATGTCCGTGTACGGGTTTTGTACGAGCGGGACGCGAAATGGGGTGTTTGTTCCCGTTATTTTCCGCATCGAAGATTTTCGGTCCCGGAAGTGGCCCCATAAAATCCCCTTATTTCAGAGGGTTTTATGGTGGGCGCGGCAGGGATTGAACCTGCGACCCCACCCGTGTGAAGGGTGTGCTCTACCACTGAGCTACGCGCCCGTGCGGTGAAGCCATGCGATTGGCGTGGCGACCGGACAGGCGCGGGCCTCTGCCATGACGGCGCTTGATTGACAAGTGGGGGGATCAAGATATTTGCGGCCCCATGACCGAAGATGCTTCAGCGCTCGAATCCACCGCTCCCGCCACGACTGCCGGACCGGACGTGCCCCCCGATCACCTCGCGATCAATCCGCGCAGCCCGTTTTTTGACGCGGAGAAGCTGCGTCGGGGCATTGGCATCCGCTTCAAGGGCACGGTGCGCCGCAATGTCGAGGAGTATTGCATCTCCGAAGGCTGGGTGCGCGTGCAGGCGGGCAAGACCATGGACCGCAAGGGTAATCCGCTGACGCTCAAGCTCTCAGGGGCGGTCGAGGCATGGTACGAGGACCTTGGCGACGACGCGCCGGTGGCGAAGCTGTAGAGAAAACCCCTCCGACCTACCTGCAGCAGGCCACCTCCCCATTTGTGCATCGCAAAAATGGGGAGGACCTAATGGGGCAGCAGCCTGCTCCTTTCGCGCTCTACAAGTCCTGTCAGCCACATCTTGAACGCCTGAACGCGTGCGAGCGCGTGCGTGTCTTTGTGCATGACGAGCCAGAACGATCTGGTGATGCGCCGCTCCGGCAGCACGGGCACGAGGCTGGGGTCCGCATCGCCGATGAAACAGGGCAGCACCCCGATGCCCGCACCTGCGGCGATCAGGCGGTGCTGCGCGTTGATCGAGGACGAGCGCACCGTGGCGGCGAGGCCGGGTTCGATTTCGGCGAGATAGCGCAGTTCGGGCGCATAGAGCAGATCCGGGACATAGCCGACGAGGGCGTGGCCCTTGGCGAGGTCTGACGGGCGGCGCAGCGGGGCGTGGCCGGAAAGGTAGTCCGGGCAGGCGTAAAGCCGCAGGTGATAGTCTGAAAGCTTGCCCGCGATGACCGGCCCCGCACGCGGGCGCGAAAGGGTGACAGCAAGGTCCGCCTCGCGCTTCGAAGGGCTGAGGAAGCCGGAGTTCGCCACGAGGTCGATCACCAGCCTTGGATGTGCCGCAGTAAAGCTGCCGAGCGCAGGGGCGACGATCCAGCTGGCGAAACCTTCGGAAAGGCTGACGCGCAGCAGGCCTGCCGGGCCGCCGCCGCTGTGCTCGGCAATGCGGCTGGCGGCGCGCTCCATCGCCTCGACTTCGACGAGCATCGCCTCGCCCGCTTCGGTGAGCACCTGCCCCTCGCGCGTTTGTTCGAACAAGGTGGCACCGATGCGCGTTTCGAGGCGGCGCAGGCGGCGGCCCATGGTCGTGGCATCCACGCCCATGGCCTGCGCCGCGCGGGATAGCTGCCCGGCGCGTGCGATGGCGAGAAAGGTCTGGAAATCGCTCCAGTCAGGTACCTGCATCATTGCAGGTGTTCCTCGCATTTTCTCGCCTTGCTTGCAAATCATCCGGGGTGCAGGGAGCTGCCAATTCAGTTCACCAGAGAGGATGCGGAATATGCGCCAGATCGATCATTTCATTGTTGGCGGCTCCGGCGGAGCGCCGGCGCGCAAGGGCCAGGTGTTCGATCCCAACACTGGCGCCGTGCAGGCCGAAGTGGCGCTGGGCGATGCCGCCACGCTGGAACGCGCCGTGCAGGCTGCGCTTGCCGCGCAGCCCGCATGGGCCGCAGTCAACCCGCAGCGCCGCGCCCGCGTGATGTTCGAATTCAAGCGGCTGGTCGAAGCGAACATCGACGAGCTGGCGCACCTCCTTTCCTCCGAGCACGGCAAGGTCATTGCCGACTCGAAGGGTGACATTCAGCGCGGCCTGGAAGTGATCGAGTTCTGCTGCGGCATCCCGCATGTGCTCAAGGGCGAATACACGCAGGGCGCTGGCCCGGGCATCGACATCTATTCGATGCGCCAGCCCATCGGCATCGGCGCGGGCATCACCCCGTTCAACTTCCCCGGCATGATCCCGCTATGGATGGCCGGTGTGGCCATCGCCACTGGCAACGCGTTCATCATCAAGCCTTCGGAACGCGATCCTTCGGTGCCGGTGCGCTTTGCCGAGCTGTTCCTTGAAGCCGGTCTGCCCGAGGGCATCTGCCAGGTCGTGCATGGCGACAAGGAAATGGTCGACGCGATCCTCGATCACCCGGCCATCGGCGCGGTGAGCTTCGTAGGCTCGTCCGATATTGCGCACTATGTCTACAACCGCGGCGTTGCTGCGGGCAAGCGCGTGCAGGCCATGGGCGGTGCCAAGAACCACGGCATCGTGATGCCCGACGCCGATCTCGATCAGGTCGTCAACGATCTCGCGGGCGCGGCCTTCGGTTCGGCGGGCGAGCGCTGCATGGCGCTGCCGGTGGTCGTGCCGGTGGGTGACGAGACGGCGGAACGCCTCAAGGCCAAGCTGATCCCGGCGATCGAGAAGCTGCGCGTCGGCATCTCGACCGACAATGATTGCCATTACGGCCCGGTGGTTTCTGCTGCGCACAAGGCGAACATCGAGCGCTGGATCACAACGTGCGAGGCTGAAGGCGGCGAGATCGTGATCGATGGCCGCGGCTTTACGCTGCAGGGCCACGAGAACGGCTTCTTCGTCGGCCCCACGCTGATCGACCACGTGACGGCGGATATGGAGAGCTACAAGAACGAGATCTTCGGTCCCGTGCTGCAGATCGTGCGTGCCAAGGACTTCGAGGAAGCGCTCGCGCTGCCTTCGAAGCACCAGTACGGCAACGGCGTGGCGCTGTTCACGCGCAGCGGCAATGCGGCGCGTGAATTCGCGGCGCGGGTCAATGTCGGCATGGTCGGCATCAACGTGCCGATCCCGGTGCCGGTGGCCTATCACACCTTCGGCGGCTGGAAGCGGTCTGCCTTTGGCGATACCAACCAGCACGGCGTGGAAGGCGTGAAGTTCTGGACCAAGGTCAAGACCGTCACCCAGCGCTGGCCGGAAGGCCTGCCTTCGGGCGGCAACGCCTTCGTCATCCCGACGATGGGGTAATTTGATGGCGAAGCTGCGGGTTTCGAGTGGTTCGCCGATGGAACCGATCCTTGGCTTCGCAAGGGCAGTGCGCACCGGCAACCAGATCATGGTTGCCGGGACGGCGCCCATCGAACCCGATGGATCGAGCACGCCCGGTGATGCAGCAGCGCAAATGGAGCGCTGCTGCGCCATCGTCGCCAAGGCGATTGCCGATCTGGATGGCTCGATCGACGATACCGTCCGCACGTGCATCTACCTGACCGACCGGGCCGATTTCGAAGCGGTCGCGCGCGTCCACGGCAAGTGGTTCGGCACTGCTCGCCCGGCGACCACCACCTTGGTGGTTTCCGGCTTCATCCGGCCCGAATGGAAGGTCGAGATCGAAGCGGAAGTGATGGAAGAATGACGGCGCGGTGCTGCCATGATGCGCGGCCGCGAGGTGGTCTCGCCCCCACGGGCCATCGCTTGCCCTTTGCCTCGCTTCGGCTAGGACGCGCAGCAGCTTTTCCCTTTTCACCATCCCCAGAACGCCCATCCCTAGAACGCAAGGCCAGAGCATGACCGACCAGTTCGCCCTTACCGATGACCAGATCGCCATTCAGGAAATGGCCCGGCGCTTCACCGCCGATGCGATCACGCCGTTTGCGGCGCAGTGGGACGAGGAGCACACCTTCCCGCGTGAGACGATCAAGTCTGCCGCCGAACTGGGCTTCGCCTCGATCTACGTGAGCGAGGAAAGCGGCGGCATCGGGCTGGGACGGCTCGATTCGGCGCTGATCATGGAAGCCATGGCCTATGGCTGCCCCGCCACGAGCGCGTTCATTTCGATCCACAACATGGCTTCGTGGATGATCGACCGGTTCGGCGGTGCGGAGATCAAAGCGCGCTATCTCCCGCAGCTCATCACGATGGACAAGATTGCCAGCTATTGCCTGACCGAGCCGGGTTCGGGCTCGGATGCTGCGGCGCTCCGCACTTCGGCGAAGCTTGAAGGCGATCACTATGTGGTGAACGGCACCAAGCAGTTCATTTCGGGCGGCGGCGTGAGCGACATCTACGTGACGATGGTGCGCACGGGCGAGGCGGGGCCGAAGGGCATCTCGTGCCTCGTGATCGAGAAGGACATGCCCGGCGTCAGCTTCGGCGCGCCGGAACGCAAGCTGGGCTGGAACGCCTCGCCCACCGCGCAAGTGATCCTTGAAAACGTGAAGGTGCCAGTGGCGAACCGCGTCGGCGCGGAAGGCGATGGCTTCCGCTTTGCCATGGCCGGGCTCGATGGCGGGCGGCTCAATATCGGCGCCTGCTCGCTCGGCGGGGCGCAGCGGTGCCTCGATGAAGCGATCAAGTATGCCAAGGACCGTAGCCAGTTCGGCCAGCCGATTGCCGAGTTCCAGAACACCCAGTTTGCGCTGGCGGACATGGCGACCGACCTCGAAGCGGCGCGCGCGCTGCTCTATCTCGCGGCAGCCAAGGTGACGCAGAACGCGCCGGACAAGACGCGCTTTTCGGCGATGGCCAAGAAGCTGGCGACCGACACCGGTTCGAGCGTTGTCGACCGCGCGCTGCAGATCTTCGGCGGCTATGGCTACCTCAAGGACTATCCGATCGAGCGCTTCTGGCGCGACCTGCGCGTCCACCGCATCCTCGAAGGCACCAACGAGGTGATGAAGCTGATCGTCGGGCGCGATCTGCTTCGGCAGTAATCACGAATTCGGGAGAGAACGAGGCAATGAGCGAAGACATTCTGGTACGCGTTGAAGGCGGGATGGGCGTGCTCTCGCTCAACCGGCCCAAGGCGATCCACGCGCTCAACCGCGCGATGGTCGACGGGATGACCGAGGCGCTGCTGAAGTGGCGCGATGACCCCGCCATCGGTGCGGTGATCATCGACCATTCCGAAGGGCGCGGCTTCTGCGCGGGCGGCGACATTGCCTTCCTGCGCAATTCGGCGCTGAATGACGAGGGCGTTTCGGGCCGCAAGTTCTTCTTCGACGAATACCGCCTCAACCACCTGATCATGACGTATGAAAAGCCCATCGTGGCGTTCATGGACGGGATCACGATGGGCGGCGGCGTCGGCATCGCGGACCCTGCGCGCTACCGTGTCGCGACCGAGAACACCCGGCTTGCCATGCCCGAAACCGGAATCGGCCTGTTCCCGGATGTCGGCGGCGGCTGGTTCCTTTCGCGCATGAAGGGGCGGCTGGGCCAGTATCTCGCGCTCACCGGTGCGCGGATGGACGGGGCCGAATGCCTTTGGGCAGGCTCTGCAACGCACTATCTGCCTTCCGCCGCGCTGGCCGAAGTGAAGGCGAAGATTGCGGCCAATCCCGGCGATATCCCGGCCATCCTGCATGCGGCAGCCGCCGTGCCGCCCGAACCGAAGATTGCGGCGCAGGCCGAGGCAATTGCGCGGCTGTTCGCTTCGGATCGCTACGAGGACATCCTCGCCGCGCTGGCCGCCGATGGCAGCGAGTTTGCCGCCGCCACGTCGGCGAGCCTCCACACCAAGAGCCCGCAGACCTGCAAGGTCGCGCTGCGCCAGCTGGCCACCAGCCTGACCCTGCCTGATTTCGCGGCGAACATGGTGATGGAATACCGCATCTGCAGCCGCGTGCTGCTCCGCCCGGACTTTGCCGAAGGCGTGCGCGCGGTGATCGTGGACAAGGACAATGCCCCCAAGTGGAACCCGGCCACGCCCGAAGGCGTGACCGACGACATGCTGGACGCGATCTTCGCGCCCCTCACCGATAGCGAGGAATGGAGCCCCCTATGACCTATGAAACGATCCTGGTTGAACAGCGCGGCGCCGTCACGCTGATCACGCTTAACCGTCCCAAGTCCTTGAATGCCCTCAATTCGCAGGTGCTCGAAGAGCTGATCACGGCCTTCGCGGCCTATGAAGCCGATCCCTCGCAGCGCTGCGCGGTGCTGACCGGCTCGGGCGAGAAGGCCTTTGCCGCAGGCGCGGACATCAAGGAAATGGCCGACAAGGCCGCGACCGAGTTCTACACCGGCGACTTCTTCTCGCGCTGGACCAGCCACCTCGTGAAGACCACGCGCAAGCCGTGGATCGCGGCAGTGAACGGCTTCGCGCTCGGCGGCGGGTGCGAGCTGGCCATGATGGCGGACTTCATCATCGCTTCGGAAAACGCCAAGTTCGGCCAGCCCGAAATCAAGCTCGGCGTTGCGCCTGGCATGGGCGGTTCGCAGCGCCTGACCCGCGCAGTGGGCAAGGCCAAGGCGATGGACATGTGCCTTACCAGCCGCATGATGGACGCGGTGGAAGCCGAGCGTTCGGGCCTCGTCACGCGCGTCGTGCCGCTCGCCGATCTGCTTGACGAAGCGCTCAAGACGGCGGACGTGATCGCCGGGATGCCGCCGGTTGCCGCCATCGCCAACAAGGAAATGGTCAATGCCGCTTTCGAGATGACGCTCGATCAGGGCATCCTGTTCGAACGCCGCGTGTTCCAGATTCTCACGGCGACCGAAGACAAGGCCGAAGGCATGGCCGCCTTCATCGAAAAGCGCCCCGGCGTGTGGAAGGGGAAGTAAGACCATGAAAATCGCATTTATCGGCCTTGGCAACATGGGCGGCGGCATGGCCGCAAATCTGGTCAAGGCAGGGCATGACGTCCACGCGTTCGATCTTGCCGAAGCGGCGCTGGCCCGCGCGAAGGAAAACGGCTGCACCACCTACACTTCTGTGAAGGAAGCCGTGCAGGGCGCGGATGTGGTCGTCTCGATGCTGCCCAACGGCGCCATCGTGAAGGCGGTCTACTCGGCGGACGTGATCGGCCATGCGCCCACTTCGGCGCTGCTGCTCGATTGCTCGACCATCGACGTTGCCACCGCGCGCGAAGTCGCCGGCCAAGCGGCAGGCGCGGGCTATGCCATGGTCGATGCGCCGGTTTCGGGCGGGATCGCGGCGGCCAATGGCGGCACGCTCACCTTCATGGTCGGTGGCAGCACCGATGCTTTCGCGCGCGGCGAGCCGATCCTTGCCGCTATGGGCAAGGCGGTTATCCATGCCGGAGACAGCGGCGCGGGGCAGGCGGCCAAGATCTGCAACAACATGCTGCTCGGTGCCTCGATGGTCGCAACCTGCGAAACCTTCGCCATGGCCGAGAAGCTGGGCCTCGATCTGCAAACCTTCTTCGACATTTCGTCCAAGGCCTCGGGCCAGTGCTGGTCGATGACGAGCTATTGCCCGGTGCCCGGCGTCGGTCCGACGACCCCGGCAGACAACGGCTATCAGGGCGGCTTTGCCACCGCGCTGATGCTGAAGGATCTGAAGCTGGCGATGGAAGCGGCGAAGACGGCGGGTGCCAATGTGCCGATGGGCGCACGGGCTGAAGAGCTTTACGCGGCGTTTGCCGATGCCGGCAACGGTGGGCTCGATTTCTCGGCAATCATCAAGACGCTTTGAGGGATCACCCCTCCGTCAGCCCTGCGGGCTGCCACCTCCCCATTTGCACTTCGTGAAAATGGGGAGGAGCGTTTTCCTTAACGCACCCGGCTGGCGATGATCCGGCCGATGGGATCGCGGGCGAGGTTGGTGGAGACCGCGATGGTGCGGTCTTCCTTGGCGACCTGAACCTTCGGCACTTCGCGATTGGCCAGCGGGCGGCGCGCGGCCGTCCGGCTGGTTTCCGGCACGATGCCCTTCAGGAAGTCCGCCCCGATGCGCGAAGTGTAGGCCGCCTTGGCCTTGGGCGGTTCCGCCGAGGCCAGCACCGTCAGCCGTTCGTTCTGAAGCGCCTTCTGGTTGTAGATGAAGCCCTCGACCGGCCAGTGCGTCGTGCCGAGGCCTCCGAGCGGCGCATACCACACGCGCACTTCGCTCCAGTCGTTCGCACGGGAGACATCCACCGCGCGCACATTGTCTTCGAGCTGCCCGCGCCGCCCTTCGATGGGGGACCAGTTGGCATGGCGCAGCAGCACCGTGCGCGAATCGACCACGCGGCTCACCGCCGCGACATGGCCCAATTGCATCGGACCATACGGGCGAAACGCCATAACCGCGCCGACTTTGGGGCGGGTGCCGCGGGCATAGTGGCCTGCCGCCTGCTTCCACCACGTATGGGCATCGCCATAGAGCTGAATGCCCGAGACCTTGCGGGCATAAGGCACGCACTGAATATAGGGTAGGCCGCGCTCTTCCGCGGCATCATCGCCGGTCAGCATGGCCGGATCGGGCGCGACCGGACGCGCGGCCACCAGAGCCGGACAGGCGGTGAGCAGGGTCAGGAATGCGATTCGCAGGGGAGCTAGCCTCATGCGTCCCATTTGGGTCCGATGTGGTTAAAGCTGCTCTTGCGAAGCTGGTTAACAAGGCATTTGCGTTTGGCGCGTGGGCCGGTTCTGGCCACTCGGTTCCCACGCAACCCTTGCGTTCCGGGCGCGTTAGGGCCACGGGATGCCCATGCTTCCCCAGGTTATCATCATCGGCCGGCCCAATGTCGGCAAATCGACGCTGTTCAACCGGCTGGTCGGCAAGAAGCTTGCGCTGGTCGATGATCAGCCAGGCGTGACGCGCGACCGCCGCTTTGGCGATGCGGATCTGCTCGGGATGCCGTTCACCATCGTCGACACGGCAGGCTGGGAAGACCTCGATCCCGAGACGCTGCCGGGCCGCATGCGCCAGCAGACCGAAGCCTCGCTGATCGGCGCGGATGTCGCGCTGTTCGTGATCGACGCGCGCGCCGGGATTACCCCGCTGGACGAGGAAATCGCACGGTATTTGCGCTCAAGCCGCATTCCGATCGTGCTCATGGCCAACAAGGCGGAGGGCCGCGCGGGCGATCCGGGGCTCTATGATGCCTTCGCGCTTGGCTTTGGTGAGCCGGTGGCGTTTTCCGCCGAGCATGGGCAGGGCCTCGCCGATCTGTTCGAAGCGCTGCGCCCGCACATCGAAGGCACGGTCAAGGACGACGATGATGCTGACGCGCCCCCGCCGGAAGGCGAGGAGGAGGAAGAGGAGTTCGATCCCGAATCGGTCCTCAAGCTCGCCATCGTCGGGCGGCCGAATGCGGGCAAGTCCACGCTCATCAACAAGCTGCTCGGCGAAAACCGGCTGCTGACTGGGCCAGAAGCCGGGATCACGCGCGATTCCATCGCGATTGACTGGCAGTGGTTCGATCCCGCGCGCGATGACTACCGCCCCGTGCGGCTGATCGACACGGCGGGGATGCGCAAGAAGGCGCAAGTCGTCGAGAAGCTGGAGAAGATGTCCGTCGCCGATGCGCGCCGGGCCATCGACTTTGCCGAAGTCGTCGTGCTGCTGCTCGATGCGACGCGCGGGCTGGAGCATCAGGACCTCAAGATCGCCTCGCTGGTGCTCGAGGAAGGCCGCGCGCTGATGATCGCGATCAACAAGTGGGACGTGGCCGAAGATCCCTCCGCCCTGTTCAACGGCATTCGCGCCGCGCTGGATGAAGGCCTCGCGCAAGTGCGCGGCGTGCCGATGTTCGCGGTCTCGGCGCGCACGGGCAAGGGGCTGGATCAGCTGCTGACCGCCGCCTTCGATATCCGCGCCGCATGGTCGAAGCGCGTGGCGACTTCGGCGCTGAACCGTTGGTTCGATGATGCCCTCGCCGCCAATCCGCCGCCCGCGCCCGGCGGCCGCCGCATCAAGCTGCGCTATATCACGCAGGCGCGCACCCGCCCGCCCAGCTTCGTGATGTTCGGAACCCGGCTCGATCAGCTTCCCGAAAGCTATCGCCGCTATCTGGTGAACAGCATCCGCCGCGAACTGGGCTTCGAAGCGGTGCCGATCCGGCTGACCTTGCGCAGCCCGGCCAACCCCTTCGCCAAGAAGTAGGACGCGTCATGCCCAATGTTGCCCTGCCGCTCGATCCCGCGATCCTGCCGCATAGTGCGAGCAGCGCGATCCTGCGCGGCGCTGCGGGCAAGTGCCCGCGCTGCGGGGGCACGCATCTGTTCGCAGGCGGGCTGAGGCCGGTCGAGCGCTGCCGCATGTGCGGCCAGAACTGGACGCTGCACGCGGCGGACGATTTCCCGCCCTATATCGCGATCCTGCTGACCGGGCACCTGATGGCGCCAGTGATCATCACGCTGGGCCAGATGGAAAGCCTGCCGCAATGGGCGATGATGCTGATCGCGCTGGTCCTCGCCGCATCACTGATCGCCGCGATCCTGCGCCCCGCCAAGGGCGGCGTGATCGCGCTGCAATGGTGGCTGGGGATGCAGGGCTTCGCCGGGCACGCGGGTAATGTCGAGGCGGGGGTGGCCTGAGCTGCGCTGCGAGCACCGCTAAGGAAAGATAACGTCAAGGGGCCGTCGGCTTCGTTTGATTCGGAGCCTGCGCAGTACCTGCAAGGGGCGTTGCGCCTGACACGGAAGTCGAGGCCGCTGGCGTATCGCCCGGCTTGACCTCCGGGCTGCTGGCAGCGGTGGATGGTTGTGGAATGATGGTCGCCACGACCGCATTGGCAAAGCGGTCTTCCACGCTGCTCGCGGTTGCGAACCCGCCGGCGAGGCCGCCCAGCACCAGTCCCTTCGTGATGACGAACTCCGCAACCTGCTTGCCGTCGGTGCCGATCAGCTGGACCTTGCCTTCGACATGGATGCTGCCCAGCCCGATCAACGCCATGCGAGCGGCTGCCTCACCGTGCGAGAACCGGGTCAGGATGACCGACATGCGGTAGGCCGGAGCATCGGCCGCAGGGCTCGGGCTAAGTGTGTTGAGACGCGACTGGATCTTGCTCAGGATTAGCAGGCGGTCGTCATCGCCGACGAACACGCCGGGGGCGGAGTCGAGCATGACCCTGGTGATTTTCACCGGAGCAGTGTTGCCCAGCGAGGTCGGGCCCTCCACCTTTGCCGCCTTGGCTTCCTTGGCCATGACCGGCATCGGTGTGCCCAGCGTGAGGAGCAGCGCTGGCACGACCAGATCCATGCGTTTCATCGCATTCTCCAGCACGAGACGGACGTGCGCAGTGGGCAGATCAATTGCTTGCAGGTGCAGGTGCAGAAGCCGGGGCATCGACGGTTATCGGGTCAACCGTCTGCGCCGCCATAACCTCACCCTTTTCGATCTTTGCGGCATGGCCGTGCACAAACAGACCGCCGACGAGACCAACCGCCAGCACCGCGCCCGTTGCGGCGCCGCCATTGCCCTTGCCTTCATCGCGATATTTGCCCGTGATCGTGATCTTCTGACCGTTGAGCATCAGCGTTTCGAACGCGATCTCCAGCCGGCCAGACTTGCCGAACGAGCCGCTGCCGCCACGGAACGAAACGCTGCCCTCGCCCTTGGTGCCCTTGGGAATGATCACCACGCCATCCTGCGCAACGTCATCCAGCGTCACGATCGCAAACTTGTCGCCCAGCTTGGCCTTCTTCGATGAGAGGCTATCGACGATAGTGAGCTTGATCGGCGATTCCGCCGGGAGCGTGATCTTCTGCGGAGTCGGCGCAAGAGCGGCGACGGGTGCGGTCTCGCTGGTGGCCTGAGCGGCGACCGGTGCGGGCGCTGCAACCGGCTGAGCGAGCACGGCAGAACAGGTGGCAAGCAACGCGACCGGAATGCAAATCATGCGCATGTGAAAAATCCTCCCAATGCGCTTTTGATGATGACGAAATTTGAGGAGCGCAATACTGGTTTGAGGGAATTTTTTTATTAATATATTCCAAGAGTTTGCCAAAATAATTATACAATATTGCGAAATAGCAAAAAATAGCTAAGTAATTAGCGTATAGTTATTTGCGAAGATGTGGCTGCATTTGTCCAAGTGGAGTGATCGCGCCGCAGTGAGGGCTGGGGATGCAGGGCTTTGCCGGGCATGCGGGGAAGGTTGAGGTGGGGTGGCGTAGTCCTCCCCATTTTTGCGATCGCACAAATGGGGAGGTTGCAGCCCGAAGGGCTGACGGAGGGGTAATGCCCCCTCCACCACCCGCTACGCGGGCAGTCCCCCTCCCCGTTTGTCCTTCGGAAAAACAGGGAGGACCGAGCATCGGACGGTTTGCTCTCAACCACCACCCTCGTCGCCCCGTGCTTGACACGGGGCCTGGCTTCCCTTGCGCCCTCGCGTTAGGCATGAAAGCCCGCTGAAGAAGGGCGGCTGGATCTACGTCATGGCGAACCGCTACCGCGTCGAGGGAGATACCGAAAGGTAGCCAAGCCCCGTGTCAAGCACGGGGCAACGGCGGGGTTTGAGGATCAGATCTGCCAGCAGCCATGGCTGGAGTTGGGTGTAGATTGGACCCTCAAAAATAAGCAGAGAACGTCGGAAGGTTCTGCCTTCGGGACTCCAAATCAAATTGATCTTTTGTGATTGGGCCAATGATGGTCTCGGAATAGTTTCCCCAACCATTCTTTTCATAGGGTACTCGCGTGAAAAAATAGAAGCCTTCCGCAGAATGGACCACGATGTGGGTCCTATCCGAGCCAACGGCGATAATCCCCGGTCCCGGTAGTCCTTCATGGCTGCACCCTGCCTCTGGACCTTCAGGGCAACGAAAAATGTAAGTTTTGGACGGGTCTTCAATATACCATACGAAGAAAGGATGACTTACTTCGACGGGATTGCTGCCACACCCTCCGAGGACGAATGATAAAACAATGCAGAGTACAGAAAATCGCATCTAAGGCCTTGTAATGTATCGCCGGATGATAGCAGTGGCGCGGTATGTCGCAAGTCGGCTTTCAGTCCCGACCCAGCCAAGGCCACCCCCTCACAGGAAATTGTTCGGCCAGATCATCGTGCGCCACATATGCGACGTCGGTGAACCATCAAACCCCAGCCCTTCTGCCGGTTCCCTGAAGTTCCGCCCGATCACGTCCTCCAGCTCCTCCGGCACCACCACCGGGAAATCGTCGAAGAAGTAGGTGTCGTAGAGCGTCATCTGCCGCGCGGTCATGTACCACTTGTGGTTCTTCGCATACTCGGCGTCGCGCAGGAGGTACTCCGGCACCTGATAGTCCGGGCCGAAGAAGGCGTGGTAGCTTTCGGGGTAGGCGTAGCCCACGCTTTCATCGGGCACATAGCGCAGCGCCTGATGGTACTTCACCGCGAAGGCCACTTCTGGATCGACATAAGGCTCCACCAGCTGCGCGCTCCAGTAGCCGTGGTCGCAGCGGATCAGGCAGCCGTTGGAAATGTCGTGCAGCAGGCAGGCCATCACGACCTTCTCCGGCAGCCCGTCGTCGAGCGCGCGCTTGGCACTCACCAGCAGGTGGCGCACGGTAATATCGCCGAAACGGCAGCGGAAGAAATCCATCAGGCGCGGGCGTTCGGGCATCCGGGGCAGGGCGGGGTTGTCGCCCATCATGAATACCGTCTTGGGGTTCAGCCGCTTGAGCAGCTCGCTCTCGTTGTCGACGAAATCGGTGCCCTTCCAGCCAACGGGCGAGGGGTAGATCAGGCGTTCACGGCCGTCCTGCGGCCATGGCCTGTCCTCGGGGTGGCGCGTGTCGTCTTGGGCAGTGGTCATGCAGGCAGGCTCCTTGGCCCCTTGGCTAGGGCGGCAGGCGCGCAGGCTCAAGCGCGAATCGGGATGGTCGGGCCGCAAAGCACTATGCCACATTGAGTCCGATCCGGTGTCATCGGCGCAACCTCAACGGGGCGCTGCACGGCTGTATTCCCTCCTGTTTTCATGACCTTGGCGCGCCGAGCTGCAGTGGCAGGGCACCGCCAAGCTGTACGCCCCATGAACGGTCCTGTCGCCGATGTGTCAGCAAAAACCGGTAGTTATGCCGCAAGCAAGGGCTTCAGTGCGAAGGAGGGACCCCCCATGACGCAAGTCTACAAGTTCGACACCACGACCAATCCGATTACCCGCTACGAAGTGGAAGGCGACGGCACGTTCGAGATCGATCCGCTGAACAAGAACCAGACCCTGAGCCTGAACGCCGGGACGGGCGTGATCACGCTCACGAGCACGTTTGGGGCTTATATCAAGGTCAAGACGTTCGTGCCGACGGCTTCGACGAGCGATGATCCTTCGTTCTATGCGCGGCAGGGCGTGGTGTTCACGACGCTCGACGGCAAAGTGATCAACGATCCGACCGCAGGCGAGGATGATGGCAACGTGCCGGGCGATCAGGACAATGACGGTTCGAACGACGATTCGCTGCAAGGCGATCATGGCAAGAACGTGATCAGCGGCGGTGCGGGCGATGATCATATCGCCGGGCTTGGCAACGCGGACGTGCTGCACGGCGGCACCGGGGATGACGTTCTGCTCGGCGGCAATGGCGGCGATGTGCTCGATGGCGGCGCGGGCAACGACGGCCTGATCGGCGATGCCGACAACGACGTGCTCGATGGCGGCAGCGGCAACGACATCCTCGATGGCGGCGACGGCAACGACAAGCTGTTTGGCGGCGATGGCAACGATGATCTCTATGGCGGCACCAAGGGTGATGACCTCGATGGCGGCGCGGGCGACGATACGCTTTATGGCAACACTGGCGACGATAGGCTGACGGGCGGCGACGGCAGCGATGCGCTGAACGGCGGCGACGGCAAGGATGGCCTGTTCGGCGGGCTTGGCAACGATACGCTGCAGGGCGGCCTCGGCAACGACACGCTGCGCGGTGCGGAAGGTAACGACACCCTCAATGGTGGTGATGGCAACGATGTCGTCGGCGGCGGGATCGGCGATGACACCGTGAACGGCGGCGATGGCAACGACAAGGTCATCGGCTTTGACGGCACCGATATGCTGAACGGCGGCATCGGCGACGACGAGCTCGATGGCGGCAAGGGTGCTGACACGCTGCTGGGCGGCGAAGGCAAGGACAAAGTCAGCGGCGGTGAGGGCGACGACGTGTTCCTCGCCGGGCAGGATGCCGGCAATGATGCCTTCTCTGGCGGGAAGGGCACCGACACGATCGATTATTCGGCCGCCAAGGCCGGGGTGAGCATCGATCTTTTCATCGGTATCGCCAACCCGATCGCCAGTGATTCCGGGACTGGGCTCGACACCATCAAGGGCATCGAGAACGTTACCGGTTCGGGCTTTGGCGATGTGCTGATCGGCAGCAAGGAAGCCAATATGCTGGATGGCGGTGCGGGTAACGATACCCTGACCGGCGGCCGCGGTGGCGACACGCTGACGGGCGGCAGCGGCGACGACGTGTTCCGCTTCACTGATGTGAAGGACACGCGCCCAGGTATCGCCGATCACGTGACCGATTTCACCACCGGGAGCGACAAGATCGACCTTTCGGCGATCGACGCGATCAAGGGCGGCGGCGACGATGCCTTCATGTTGGTGGCGGGTGCGCCGACGCCGGGCAATGGCGCGGGCGTGGTGTGGTTCGATGCCGCGACGCACACGCTGTTCGGCAGCATCGACAAAGGCCCGGCGGCGGAATTCGCCATCGTGCTTGAAGGCGTGAACGCGATCACGGCGGCCGATCTGGTGCTGTGATCTGCTAAGGCAGCCATCAAAAAAAGGGGCGCTGCCGGGTGGTCCGTCAGCGCCCCTTTTTGTGTGTTCAAAGCGCGATCAGAGGACTTCGAACAGCCCCGCCGCGCCCATGCCGCCGCCGACGCACATCGTCACGATGACATGCTTCGCGCCCCGGCGCTTGCCTTCGATCAGCGCGTGCATCACGCCGCGCGCGCCGGTCATGCCATAGGGGTGGCCGATGGAGATCGCGCCGCCGTTCACGTTGAGCAGCTCGTTCGGAATGCCGAGCTTGTCGCGGCAATAGAGCACCTGCACCGCGAACGCCTCGTTCAGCTCCCACAGCCCGATATCGTCCATCTTGAGGCCAAACCGCTTCAGCAACGCGGGGACGGCGAAGACCGGGCCGATGCCCATCTCGTCTGGCTCGGTGCCAGCGGCAGCCATGCCGACATAGCGGCCCAGCGGGGTGAGCCCCTTCTTCGCAGCAACGGTGGCTTCCATCAGCACGACTGCAGCCGAACCATCCGAAAGCTGGCTGGCGTTGCCCGCCGTCACGATGCCGCCCTCGATCACGGGCTTCAGCGCCTGCAGGTTCTCCAGCGTGGTCGAGGGGCGGTTGCCCTCATCCTTGGTGAGGGTCACGTCCTGCATCGTGATCTCGCCGGTTTCCTTGTTCTGCACGCCCATCGAACTGTTGGTCGGCACGATCTCAGCATCGAACTTGCCCGCAGCTTGTGCGGCAGCGGTGCGCTGCTGTGATTGCAGGGCGTATTCGTCGCAGGCCTCGCGGCTGATGTTGTAGCGCTTGCCGACCGTTTCGGCGGTCTGCAGCATCGGCATGTAGACCGCATTGTGCATGGCAACGAGGCTGCGATCGGGCGCAACGCGCATGTCCTTGGTCTGGACGAGGCTGATCGATTCCTGACCGCCTGCCGCCACGATATCCATGCGGTCGACGATGATCTGCTTGGCGGCGGTGGCGATGGTCATCAGGCCCGAGGAGCACTGGCGGTCCATGCTCATGCCCGAAACGGTGACGGGAAGGCCCGCCCGCAGCGCGACCTGGCGGGCGATATTGCCAGCCTGCGCGCCCTGCTGGAGCGCCGAGCCCCACAGCACATCGTCGATCTCGCCGCCTTCGATCCCGGCGCGCGCGACGGCGGCTTCGAGCGAGAGCGCGCCGAGCGTGGCCCCGGCGGTGGCGTTGAACGCGCCCTTGTAGGCGCGCCCGATGGGGGTGCGGGCGGCAGCGACGATAACGGCATCACGCATGGTTGGTCTCCTTGGAATCCGATTGGGGTAAGGGCTTTTGTTCGATAGGATTTCCGCCGAATTGATCGCGCAGTTCCCGCTTCAGAACTTTGCCGATCGGGCTGCGGGGCAGTTCGCTGATAACTTCGATGCGGGCGATGCGCTGGGTCTTGCCAAGCGCGCGGTTCGCTTCGGCGCGGATCGCTTCGGGGTCGGCGGGAGGATCGGCCAGCACGATCACGGCGAGCGGAGTTTCGCCCCATTGGTCGGAGGGAATGCCGACAACGGCGGCTTCCTTCACCGCATCCTGCCGGGTCAGTTCGGCTTCAAGGTCGGTCGGGTAGATATTGAATCCGCCCGAGATGATCATGTCCTTGGCGCGGTCCATCAGGATGAGGAAGCCGTCCTCGTCAAACCGGCCCACATCGCCGTGGCGCAAATAGCGCTGCCCGTCCTTGTCGAACCATTCCATTTCGCGCGTCTTGGCGGGCTGGCCGTGGTAGCCGTTCATCATGATCGGCGAACGGCCGACTATCTCGCCCACTTCGCCCTGCGGCAATTCGTTGCCGTCCTCGTCGATGATCTTGATGACATGCCCCGGCGAGGGGCGGCCGACGGTGTGGAGCTTGTCCGGGTATTCGTGCGCGACAAGGTTGGTGGTCGCGCCGCCTTCCGTAAGGCCGTAGCCTTCGACGAGGCCGCCAGGCCAGCGCTTCAGCACATCGGCCTTGAGCCATGCAGGGAAGGGGGCGGAAGTGCAGGTCTTGAGCCGGTAGGACGAGAGGTCGAAGCTGTCGAAATCAGGCACTTCCATGATGCGGCGATATTGCACCGGCACCAGCATGGCATGCGTCACGCGCTCGCGTTGCGAGAGTTCGAGGAAGCCACGCGCGTCGAACTTCTTCATCAGCACGACCTTGCCCGCTGCCGTCAGCGTAGGCAGGAAGCTGACCAGCGTGGTGTTCGAATAGAGCGGGGTCGAGCAGATCGTCGCGCTGTTGTCGTCAAAGCCCGAGCCGAGCCCGCGGCGCACATATTCGTGGCGCATCTGGTGCGATTGCACGATGCCCTTGGGGCTGCCGGTCGTGCCCGAGGAATAGATGATGTTGAACGGGTCTTCTGGCCGGGGGAGCCGCTCTTCGGGCTTCGCGCCCGCAGGGGCGATCCACTCCGAAAACGGTTCACCGGCGTCGCTGTCATCGAGCGCGATGCGCTTGACGTGTGCGGGGAAGGGCAGGCCAGCGAGCCCCTCGGCCATCGCCTTGTCGAGCAGCAGCACGCGGCTGGTGCTGTCCGCCAGCATGGCAAGAACCGTGGCGGGCGCGGCTGTGGAGGTGAGCGGCGCGGCCACGGCCCCGGCGCGCAGGGCACCAAGGAAGGCGAGGCCGGTGTTCACCGCATTGCTGGCCGCGATGGCGACGGGTTCGTTCGCCGCAACCCCCTCGCGCTGCAGGGCGGCGGCCACGCGGTCGAGCATCGCGTCAAGCTCGGCCCACGAAATCCACGAGGTTTCGTCGGCAATCGCGATGGCATCGCCCCGCCGCGCCGCATGGGCGCGCAGGATCACGCTCAGCGGGATGAACGGGCTCGCGATGATGTCCTCGATCTGCATGGCCTGCCGTTTCCTCAGTCGAACGCTTCGCCGGCTGCTGCCTTCTTGGCGAGCAGTGGGGCGACGGGGAGGCCATGCTTCTCAAGGCCCGCGACGACCGTGCCAAGGCCGATATGGCTGGCCCAGAACATCGGGCCACCGGTCCACGCCGGCCAGCCATAGCCGTTGAGCCAGACGGTATCGATGTCCGAAGCGCGCTGCGAAATGCCTTCCTCGAGGATGAGCGCGCCTTCGCTGACCATCGGATAGAGCAGGCGTTCGAGGATTTCCTGGCTGTCGATTGCGCGCTGGGGCTTGCCGGCCTTGGCAGCCCATTCGGCAATCAGGCCGCGCGTGAGGTCAGAGGGGGTGCGCTGGCGGTTCTCGTCGTAGTCGTAGAAGCCCTTGCCGGTTTTCTGGCCCCAGCGGCCTTGCGCGCAAAGCGCCTCACGCAGCGTTTCGATGCGATTGGGATCGCGGTGCCAGCCGATATCGAGGCCGGCCAAGTCGGCCATCTGGAACGGACCCATCGGGAAGCCAAAGGCGAGGAGCGCGTTGTCCACCTCGGCAAAGTCCGCGCCTTCCATGATCAGCGCATTGGCCTGCTCCTGCCGCTTGCCGAGCATGCGATTGCCGATGAAGCCGTGGCACACGCCCGATACGACCGGCACCTTGCCGATCTTCACCGATAGCGCCATCACCGTAGCGAGCACGTTCTTGGCCGTGGCCGAACCGCGCACGACTTCGAGCAGCTTCATCACGTTGGCGGGCGAGAAAAAGTGCATGCCGAGCACGGCTTCAGGGCGCTTGGTGCAGGCGCCGATCTCGTTCACATCAAGGTAGCTGGTGTTGCTGGCGAGGATCGCGCCCTGCTTCACGATGCCGTCTAGCTTGCCGAAGACTTCCTTCTTGACCTCCATGCTCTCGTAGACCGCCTCGATCACCAGATCTGCATCCGCAAGCGCATTGAAATCGAGCGTCGGGGTGAGGCGGCCCATTGCGGCCTCCGCCAGCGCCGCGTCCATCTTGCCGCGCTTCACGGTGTTCTCGTAATTGCGGCGCATCGTGGCGACGCCGCGGTCCAGCGCTTCCTGCGTCATTTCCACGATGGTGACGGGAATGCCTGCGGTGAGGAAGTTCATCGTGATGCCGCCGCCCATCGTGCCTGCGCCGATCACGCCGACCTTGTTCACGGGCAACAGCGCGGTATCGGCCGGGATATCATTGACCGTCGCGGCAAGCTTGCGCGCGGTATCGATGTGGTCCTTGGCGCCGGGAATGGGATCGGACATGCGGTGTCTCCTGTGATGGGTTTTAGGCGTGCCAGAGTTTAGGCGTAACTGTGGGTCATCGCCGAATAGACCAGCGTCTTGAGCTGGCGGCGGATGGGATAACTGGACGAAGGGAGCAGCTGGGTCATGAAGACCATGTGCAGCTTCTCGCGCGGATCGACGAAGAAGGCGGTGGAATGGATGCCGCCCCAGTGGAACTCACCCCTTGTGCCGGGAATGAGCGTCTTGGCGGGATCGATCACGACGCCGAAGCCGAGGCCGAAACCGATACCCGCATTGCCCGCCTCGCTGAACAAGGCGCGCGAAAGCGTGGTCAGGTCCGCGCCGCCGGGGAGGTGGTTGGCGGTCATCAGCGCCAGCGTCTTGGGCGAAATCAATGGCGCGCCGCCCTTGGCCAGCGCCGCGCAGAAGCGGTGATAATCCGCCGTCGTCGAGAGCAATCCGCCGCCGCCGCTTTCAAAGCGAGGTTCGCGCAGCGTGTTCGACGTTTCGGCATGATCAATCAGCGTCGGTGCGCCCATCGGGTTCCATGCCCAGCTGTCGGTGAGCCGGTGCGCCTTTTCGGGTGGACAGTGAAAGCCGGTATCGACCATGCCGAGCGGCGCGAAAATCCGGTCCGCGAAGAACGCGCCAAGGCCCATGCCGGAAAGCCGCGCCACGATCACGCCGAGCACATCGGTGCTGACCGAATAGTTCCAGCCCGTGCCCGGATCGAACTCCAGCGGCAGCTTGGCGAGTTCGGCAATGAAGTGATCATTGCCCGGCAGCGAGGCGTGCCCGTCGAGCCGGCCCTTGCGGTAGGCGGCATCGACATTCGTGCGGTTCTGGATGCCATACGTCAGCCCCGACATGTGGGTGAGGAGGTCCACCATCCGCATCGGGTTTGTGGCCGCGCGCGTCGGGAAAAACGGGGCATCGCCGCCGCCGCCATTGTAGATGCCGAGGCCGGCGAATTCCGGGATCACCTTGGTGACCGGATCATCGAGCGCGACTTTGCCTTCTTCCAGCAGCATCATGAACGCCACGCTGGTGAGCGCCTTGGTCATCGATGCAATGCGGAAGATCGCGTCTTGCGCCAGCGGCGCGCCATCAGCGCGGGCCTTGCCGAGCGTCACGCGGTGGAACGGCTCGCCACCCCGCGCGATCAGCAGATCGGCGTGCGGGATCAGGCCGGGGCCGACGTAGCGTTCTTCGAGGAATGCGCCGATCCGCGCCAGGCGGGCGGCATCGAAGCCGTGGGCGGCAGGATCAGCCAGCTGGATCACCCGAACACCGCCACCGATTGTAGGCCGTGCATCACTTCCACGCCTTCGCTGCTCCACAGCCGCAGGGTTTCGCTGCTGAAGCCATGGGCCATGTGGTTCGAACTGGTTTCGAGCAGCCACCAGCCCTCGCGCGTCTGCGGCACTTCGCCCAGAATCGTCAGCGCCCAGGTGATCGAGCTGATCGGCCCCTTGCGCTCCATCGCGCGCGCCGAACCGGGCGGCAAGGCATCGCCAATGCCGACGAGTTCGCCCACGGGATCAAGCCCGGCGCGGTCCTTCAGCCGCACCCAGCGGCGGATCGTGCCCGCAGGTGAGCCGCCAGCGGGATCGGCGCGGCGCATGTCCATCCGCGCGGTGAAGGCGGGGGCCATGTCGCTTGCGGTGAGGTGCGGGGACTCTTCCGGCGGGATCAGCCCCGGCAGGACCGAGGCCGCCACGCTGCCATTGCTCTCGCGCTCCGCGCCGAACAGCCAGAGCGTGCGCTGCGCGACCGCGCCATCGCACAGCAGTGAGGTTTCCACTTGCGCCACGCTGCGCCCCTGCCGGAGCATCACGACTTCAACTTCGAGCTGTTCGCCCACCGGAGCAACAAACCCGACTTGCGCGGCGCGCAGCGGAGGCAGATCCGGGAAGGCCAGCTTGGCGGCGGAGTAGGCGATGAACGCCGCCGTGCCGCCATACATCGTCCGGCCCTGCATCCAGCCTGCTGCGCCATCGAGCTTGAAGCGCCCACTGCCCAGCGGCTCCAGCCGCGCGGCGAGGGCGCCAAAGCCCATGCCGGCCTCGTCGCCCCCGGTGTTTGCGGTATCCGGCTGCTCGCTCTCCGGCAAATTGGCGTCCTTCCCACGAATCTTGTTATAGCTCCGGATTAGGTCATCGAACGGGATCAGGGAAGCGCTTTGCGCGGTGCGGCCATTCGAAAAATGCAGCAATTCCGCCGGATTCGCGCCCTTCCGCTACGGCAAGCAGGGCTTTGCGGGCACTTGCTGCAAGCCGGGGCTGGCCCTAGTCTCCCCCTCAAAGAGGCGCTGCCGGAATGAGCCGCGCCCATGAGGATGCCATGACTGAACAAGCCCCCGAACGTACCGGCGCGCTCCCGGCCATTCCCCCCGGCTGGCCGGTGCACACGCTGGCGGAAATCCGCAGCGAGCTGTGCGCGCCGGGCATGCCGTTCGAGATGGAAAACCTGACCATTCGCGGCGTGCCGACGCGGGTGTGGAAGAACGCGCTGCCCGATCTGCGCGCCGTGATGGCGGCAGCGCGCACGCACGGCGCGGCGGATTTCCTGGTCTACGGCGATGAGCGCGTGAGCTTCGATGCTTTCCATCGCGCGGTCGCCGCGCTGATGGCCGCGCTGGCCGCGCGCGGCGTGGCCAAGGGGGACCGGGTGGCGCTCGCCATGCGCAACCTGCCGGAATGGCCGGTGGCGTTCATGGCAGTGGCGGCGCTCGGTGCAATCATCGTGCCGCTCAATGCGTGGTGGACGGGCGAGGAACTGGCCTTCGCGCTGGAAGACAGCGGCGCGCGCATGCTGATTGCCGATGCCGACCGCTGGGCACGGATCGGGCCGCACGCGGCAGGCCTTCCGCTCAAGAACGTGGTGGTCTCGCGCGGGAACTCGTCAGGCGGGGAAGCGCTGGAAGACCTGATCGGCACACCCGCGATCTGGGCGGTGCTGCCCGATGCGCAGCTGCCCGCAGCGCAGATCCACAGCGATGATCCCGCCGGCATCTTCTACACCAGCGGCACCACCGGGCGGCCCAAGGGCGCGCTTGGCACGCACCGCAACCTTGTCACCAACATCATGACGAGCGCGTGGAGCGGCGCGCAATCGGCGCGGCGGCGCGGCGAGGGGCTGCCCGAGCCCAAGCCGCGCGTGATCCTGCTCGCGGTGCCGTTCTTTCACGCCACGGCCTTTTCGGCCACGCTGATGGGCTCGCTCGCAGGCGGCAGCCGCCTCGTGCTGCTGCACAAGTGGGATACGCTGGAGGCGATGCGCTTGATCCAGCGCGAGCGCGTCTCGATGACCGGCGGGGTGCCGTTCATCGCCTGGCAGCTGATCGAACACCCCGAGCGCGGGCAGTTCGATCTCTCCAGCCTTGAGGCCATCGCCTATGGCGGCGCGCCGTCCGCGCCCGAACTGGTGACGGCGATCTGGCAGACTTTCGGCGCGCTGCCCGGCAATGGCTGGGGCATGACGGAAACGAGCGCCACGGTGACGCACCACATGGCCGAGGATTACCTCAACCGGCCCTCCAGCTGCGGCCCGCCCGCACCCGTCGCCAGCCTCGAAATCCGCGCCGACGACGGAGTGACGGTATTGCCGCCGAACACGGTCGGCGAACTCTGGGCCAGCGGGCCGATGATCGTGGCGGGCTACTGGAACCGGCCCGAGGCGACCGCGCAGACCTTCGTGGACGGCTGGGTGCGCACCGGCGATCTGGCGAAGCTCGATGACGAAGGCTTCTGCACCATCGTCGACCGCGCCAAGGACGTGATCATCCGGGGCGGTGAGAACATCTACTCGATCGAGGTCGAGAATGTGCTCTACGAACATCCAGCCGTGACCGATGCCGCGCTGGTCGGCATTCCCCACCGCACGCTGGGCGAGGAACCGGCCGCGGTTGTCTATCTTGCACCCGGAACCGAGGCGAGCGAGGAAGAACTGCGCGCTTTCGTCGCAGCGAGGCTGGCGGGCTTCAAGGTGCCGGTGCGGATCGCTTTCACGGAAGCGACCCTGCCACGCAACGCCAATGGCAAAATTCTCAAGAGCGAACTGCGCGCAATGTTGGCCGAAGGATAAGGGCTGGCAGAAACGTGAGATGGCGCGCGGCAGGGGCCGTGCAATGAAGGCAACAACGATCAGGGAGACAGGGTTATGAGCGAAGCAGCAGCAGGGGAACGGCGCCAGGGCGGATGTCTGTGCGGATCGGTGCGCTATGAAACATCGTGGCCGCCGCTGCTGACCGGCGTGTGCCATTGCCGCCATTGCCAAAAGCAGGCGGGAACGGCGTTTTCGGTGCTCGTGGCCGTCCCGTTCGCTTCGCTCGAGCGCACGGGCGAACTGACCGTCTACGAAGACGGTAGCGAATCGGGCAATCCGGTGCTGCGCAAGTTCTGCGGCAAGTGCGGCTCGCCCGTGTTCAGCGAGACGCCGGACGGGATGGCGCAAGGCATGATCTTCATCAAGGCGGGCACGCTGGACGCGGTGGCCGATCTCACGCCCACCGTCCACTTCTGGACTTCGAGCGCGCAGAACTGGGTGGCGATCCCCGATGGCGTGGCAAAGCTGGAAAAGCAGTAAGGGCTGGAAAAGCAGTAAGCGCGAGCAGGACAGGTATTCGAGATGGCATTGGCGAGTTTGCAGGGAACCGATTTTCCCGAAATCCGGGAGGAAGTGGCCAAGCTGTGCCAGAGCTTTCCCGATCCCTACTGGCGCGAGCTCGATCGCGAGATGGCCTACCCGGCTGAGTTCGTCCGTGCGCTGGGCGAAGCGGGCTATCTCGCCGCGCTGATCCCGGAGGAATACGGCGGTTCGGGCCTGCCGCTTTCAGCCGCTGCGGCCATCCTTGAGGAAGTGCAGCGCGCCGGGTGCAACGGTTCGGCTTGTCACGCGCAGATGTACATCATGGGCGCGCTGCTGCGGCACGGCAGCGCGGAGCAGAAGCGCGAATATCTGCCCCGCATCGCCAGCGGCGAACTGCGCCTGCAGGCCTTCGGCGTGACCGAGCCGACCAGCGGCACCGATACGGGCTCGCTCAAGACCACAGCCGTCCGGCAGGGCGACAGATACATCGTCAATGGCCAGAAGATCTGGACCAGCCGCGCCGAGCATTCCGATCTCATGCTGCTGCTGGCGCGCACCACGCCGCGTGAGGAATCGGCGCGGGGGATCGATGGCCTCTCGATCTTCATCCTCGACATGAACGCGGCGCGCGCGGCGGGCGGCCTGACGATCCGCCCGATCCGCACGATGATGAACCATTCGACCACCGAGGTGTTCTTCGACAATGTCGAAGTGCCCGCGGCCAACCTGATCGGAGAGGAAGGCAAGGGCTTCCGCTACATTCTTTCGGGCATGAACGCGGAACGCATCCTGATCGCGGCCGAATGCATCGGCGATGCCAAGTGGTTCATCGAACGATCGCGCGCTTATGCCAACCAGCGCGAACTGTTTGGCCGCCCCATCGGCCAGAATCAGGGCGTGCAATTCCCCATCGCCAAGGCCTATGCCCAGATGCGCGCGGCGGAACTGATGGTGCACGAAGCCGCGCGGTTGTTCGAAGCGGGCGAGGCCTGCGGCGAACAGGCCAACATGGCCAAGATGCTCGCCGCCGATGCCTCGTGGGCCGCAGCCGAAGCGGCGGTGCAGACGCACGGCGGGTTCGGGTTTGCCGAGGAATATGACATCGAACGCAAGTTCCGTGAGACCCGGCTCTATCAGGTGGCGCCGATTTCCACGAACATGATCCTGAGCTACATTGCCGAACACGTGCTCGGCCTGCCCCGCTCTTACTGAGGACGCTCTTACTGAGGACGGTCTTGCTGAGGGCGCGCGCCCGGCTTTCTTCCCCGCCTATTCAATGCGCCAGCTTGTTGGCAGACAGCGCGATGGCAATATATCACGCGTGCAAGAACTGCGCGTGCGGTAAGGCCTGCCTGGCCTGCCCTGCGCCTCTGACAATCAGGATCCGCCATGGCTGACATTGACCCCCAGATCGACGACTTCAAGGCAGACCGGTCCGACCGCTGTCCGGGGATCACTTACACCGACATGCTGGCCGTCGATACGCGCCCCGCGCCCGATTACCTCGTGATGGAATCGACGCAGGAACTGGGCGACGATCCGCTCGATCCGGAGCGCTATACCAGCCCCGCGTTCAAGGCGCTGGAAGACGAGAAGATGTGGTCCAACGTGTGGCAGTTCGCCGCGCGCGAGGAAGACATGCCCGATCCGGGCGACACCGTGGTCTACGAGATCAATGATAAGTCGTTCCTGCTCGTCCGCCAGCCGGACGACAGCGTTCGCGCGTTCTACAACGTGTGCCTCCACCGTGGGCGCAAGCTGCGGCTGGAAGGCGGGCGCGCGATCAACCTGCGCTGCCCGTTCCACGGCTTCACCTGGAACAACGATGGCAGCCTGAAGGAAATCCCCTGCTCGTGGGATTTCAAGCATCTGGAAGACAAGGACCTCTCGCTTCCCGAACTGAAGGTCGAGCGCTGGCAGGGCTTCATCCTGATCACCGAGAACCACGATCTGCCGAGTTTCCGCGAATGGATCGGCCCCGGTGTCGAGCATTACGACAACTGGCGGCTCGATGAATGCACCACCGGCGCGTGGGTCGCACGCGTGGTTCCGGCCAACTGGAAGGCGGTATCCGAGGCGTTCATGGAAGCCTGGCACTCGATCGTCACGCACCCGCAGATCCTGCCCTTCACGGCAGACGCCAACACCCGCTACGATCTCTACGGCGATCACATGAACCGGGCGATCACGCCCAACGGCACCCTCTCGCCCCACCTCAAGGGCAAGGACCAGATGTATGTGATCAACAAACTGGCCGAGTTCCTTGGCGCAGGCGATGGGCGCGGCCGCCGCAATGCGGCTGAACCGACCGACCTCAAGGGCTTCGATCCCGCCGATCCGCTGCTGGCGCGCAAGGTGCTGGCGCAGGCCAACCGCGAAGGCTTCGCGGCAATGAATGGGCATGATTACTCGCAGGCTTCCGACAGCGAGATGCTCGACAACCTGACCTACAACATCTTCCCCAACTGGAGCCCGTGGGGCGGCTTCGTGCCCAACATCGTCTATCGCTGGCGGCCGTGGAAGGATGCCGATCACTGCCTGATGGAAGTGCGCATCCTGATGCGCGCGCAAAAGGGCGAGAAGCCCGCACGCGGACCGGAAATGTTCCTGATCCCCGATGGCGAGCCCTGGACTTATGCCGGACACCTCATCGGTGCCGCGCTGGCGGGCGTGTTCGATCAGGACATGGAAAACCTGCCGCACGTGCAGGCCGGCATGAAGGCGAGCAAGAACAAGCGGCTTGAGCTCGGCCACTATCAAGAAACGCGCATCCGCCAGTTCCACCGCACGATGGACAAGTACATCTCCGGCGAGCTGCCGAAGACGACGTGATGCAGCGGCTCGAAGGGCGCGTTGCGCTGGTCACCGGCGCGCTGCGCGGCATTGGCCTGGCGGCGGCAGAGCGGATGCTGGCCGAAGGCGCGAGCGTGGTGCTGACCGACATTGCCGATCCGGGCGCGGCGGAGGTTTCCGCCGTGCTCGCCCGGCTGGGGGCTGCGGCGCACTACTTGCGGCTTAACGTGACGCAGGAGGCCGACTGGCAGGCGGCCGCCGCGCAGGTCCGCGCGGATCATGGGCGGCTCGATGTGCTGGTGGCCAATGCCGGCACCGATTGCACCTCGCGGGTCGAGGAGATCAGCCTTGCCGATTGGCACCGCGTGATGGCGGTCAATGTCGATGGCCTGTTCCTCGGCGTGAAGCATTGCACGCCGCTGATGGAAGAGACGGGCAAGACGACGCGCGGCGGCTCCTCGGTGATCGCGATCAGCTCGATCATGGGGATCGTCGGCATTGCCGATGCCTCCGCCTACAACACCTCCAAGGGTGCGGTGCGGCTGTTCTGCAAGGCCGTGGCGGTCGAATTCGCGCAGAAGCGCATGCCGATCCGCGTCAATTCCGTGCACCCCGGCTTCGTGCGCACGCACTTGCTTGAACAGGGCATGGCGGGCTGGGTGGAAAAGGGCATGGGCGAATCCGTCGATACGCTGATGGCCGGGCTGGGCGCGAGCACGCCGATCGGCCGCATCGCCGAGCCCGATGAAATCGCCCCCGCCGTGGCGTTCCTCGCCTCTGATGACGCCAGCTATGTGACGGGTGCGGAGCTTGTCGTCGATGGCGGCTGGACCGCCCAATAAGGATTTCTGCCATGACGATTGCGTTGGATGGAGTTGTCGCACTGGTCACCGGAGCGACCGGGGGGATCGGGCGTCAGGTGTGCAAGGCGCTGAAGGCGGCCCATGCGACCGTGATCGCGGCCGATCTGGCTACGCTGGAATGGGACGAGGCCGGCGGGGCGGCGGGGGATCTCGCCTGCGATCTCTATCAGTCGCTCGACGTGACGAGCGAGGCCAGCTGGAAGGCGCTGGCCGAAGTCATTGAATCGCGGTTCGGACGGCTCGATGCACTGGCGCACATCGCGGGCATTTCCATCGTCGAAAGCTTCGAGGCGACCACGCTGGCGCAGTTCCACCGGGTCAATGCGGTCAATGTCGATGGCGTGATCCTTGGCACGCAGGCGCTGCTGCCGATGCTGCGCGAAGGCGGCAAGGCGCGCAAAAGCGGTGCTTCGGTGGTCAATTTCTCGTCGGTCGGCGGGCTGAATGGCGCGGCGTTCAACGCGGCCTATTGCACCAGCAAGTTCGCGCTGACCGGCCTGACCAAGTGCATGGGCGCTGAATTTGCCGCGCTGGGCTACAACATCCGCGTCAACAGCGTGCATCCCGGCGGCGTCGATACCGGGATGCTGGAAAGCATCATCGACCGCTATGTCGAAATGGGCGTCGCCCCCAGCCGCGAGGTGGCGCTGGAGGGCGTCAAGATGACGCACCCCATCGGCCGCATGGCCCGGCCCGAGGAAATGGGCGGCGGCGTGGTGTTCCTGTGCTCGGACGCCGCCAGCTACATGACCTGCAGCGAGCTGGTCATCGACGGCGGCTTCACGCAGATTTAGAGTTCCACCACCACTTTGCCGATATTCGCCCCGGTGAAGAGCTTGGTGAAGGCTTCGGGCGTTGCCTCCAGCCCCGTGCTCACCTCGAAGGGCAGGCGCAGCTGCCCTGCTGCTGCAAGCCGCGCCAGTTCCGGGTTGAACGCCGGTTCGCGCACATAGAAATCGGGCGAGAAGAAGCCTTCGATGCGCAGGCGCTTCATCAGCACCTGATCGAACCGGTAAGGGCCCGGCACCGGCCCTTGCGCGATATAGTTGGTGATGAGGCCGCAGACCGCGACGCGGCCGAACAGCGCCATGTTCGCCAGCGCTGCATCGAGAATCTCGCCGCCAACGTTGTCGAAATAGACGTCGATCCCGTCCGGGCAGAGCCGCGCCAGTTCGGCTTCGACATTGCCAGCCTTGTAGTCGATTGCCGCGTCAAACCCGTACTCTCCGGTCAGCAGGCCGCACTTGGCCGCGCCGCCCGCAATGCCGATCACGCAGGCGCCGCGCGCCTTGGCGATCTGCCCGGCCATCAGCCCGGTACAGCCCGCCGCAGCTGAGACGACGAACGTCTCGCCCGCCTGCACCGCGCCGGTCTCAACCACCCCTACCCACGCCGTCCACCCGTTCGCGCCGTAGATGCCGACGTATTCTTTCGGGTCAGCATGCGCATCATCGAGCGTGGTGCAGTACGTCGCATCAGGCTCTACCACTGAAAAATCCGCCCACTGGCCATAGCAGCGCACGCGGTCTCCTGCCTTGTAGGCAGGATGGCGGCTTTGCGTCACCACGCCCAGCACCGTGCCGATCAGCTTAGCGCCCAAGGGGGTGCCGGGCTGATAGCTGTCCTCGCGGTCGGTCATGTACATGCGCGTGCCGCTGTCCATCGAAAGGACCTTGTTGGCGACGAGGATCTGGCCTTCTGCCAGTGCGGGCAGGGTTTCCGTCTCCAACGCGAAGGCTTCGGCATAGGCGTTGCCCACGGGCCGCCGCGCAAGGATCCAGTGGCGGTTTTCTTGGCTCATCTGCTATCCTTCGGTTTGGGCTGATTGCGCATCAAACCCGGGTTCGACCGCCATGCTACTGGTGAAAAGGCGGGGGCCTACCCTCTCTTTCATCAGTGGGAGATGGGGGCAATTGCCGATAGCCTCCGCACTCAAAATATTGGGAGACGTGTCTTGGCCGATAAGACCCTGCGTACCTTCTGCCGCTTCTGCCATGCCAGCTGCGCCATGCTGGTTGATGTTGAAGGCGACAAGGTGAAGTCGGTGCGGGGCGATCCCGAGAACCCGCTGTTTGGTGGCTATACCTGCGTGAAGGGCCGCCAGATGCCCGAAATGCACAACCTGCCCGAACGGCACATGCGCCCGCTGGTGCGCAAGGGCGGCGTGAAAGGCGCGGAGTTCGTCGAGACGTCTACCGCAGAGGCGCTGAAGCAGGTGGCGGACAAGGTCCGCGCGGTGATCGCCGAACATGGCCCGCATGCCGTGGCGCTCTATTGCGGCACCAATGCCTTCCAGAACAGCGCGGTGCTGGGCACGTCCTATGCGCTGGCCGAGGCGATTGGCACGCGCAACTACTATACCAGCGTCACGGTGGACCAGCCCGCCAAGGTCTTCACCACCGCGCGTTATGGCCAGTGGATGGGCGGGCCGAACAACTTCGAGGAATCCGACGTCGTCATGTTCGTCGGCAACAACCCGCTCGTCTCCCACTACACGCCGAGCGGCGGCGTGCCGCCGTTCTCGCCCTCGCGCCGCCTGCGCGATGCCAAGGCGCGCGGGATGAAGGTGATCGTGGCCGATCCGCGCCAGAGCGACACCGGCAATCTGGCCGACCTCTACTTGCAGGTGAAGCCGGGCGAAGACCCCGCGCTGCTCGGCGGGATGCTCCACGTGATCATCAAGGAAGGGCTCTACGACCGCAACTTCGTGGCCGCCCACGTTGATGGTTTCGATGAACTGTCCGAAGCGGTGAAGGATTTCACGCCCGAACTGGCAGGCGAGAAGTCGGGCGTTCCGGCGGAACAGATCGTTGCGGCTGCCCGCATGTTCGCCCGCGCCGCCAAGGGCCGGGTGGTCACGGGCACCGGGCCGGAAATGGCGGGCCGCGGCGTCCTCACCGAATATATGGTGACCGCGCTCAACGTGGTCTGCGCCCGCTTCAACCAGGCGGGTGACAAAGTGGCGAACCCGATGGTGTTCATGCCGTTTGCCGCTGGGCCGAAGAAGGCGCAAGTTGCGCCGCCGATGCCGATGTTCGGCGAAGGCTTCACGAAGTCGCGCATTCGCGGCATCGGCAAGCTGGGCACCGAAATGCCCTGCCCGGTGCTGGCGGATGAGATCCTCACCCCCGGTGAAGGCCAGATCAAGGTGCTCATCTCGATCGGCGGCAACCCGGAAATCGCCTTCCCCAACCAGCGCAAGGTGCGCAAAGCGCTCGAAACGCTGGAAATGTTCGTGCAGGTAGATCCCTATATGTCGGCCAGCGCGAAGCGGGCGGACGTGATCCTCGCGCCTTCGATGTGCCTTGAACGTGAGGACATCAACAACGTCTCGCAGCCGTTCTGCGAGGAGCCTTACGCGCATTATGCCGAGGCGATGGTGCCCGCGCCGGGCGATACGATGGACGAGTACGAAATGCTGTGGTGGCTCGCCAAGCACCTCGGCCTTCAGCTCCAGCTGCCGGGCGGGCCGTGTTCGATGGATGCGGTGCCAGACAAGATGACGATGCTCGATCTCATCGCGCATGGCTGCCTGATCGCGCCGAGCAAGGCGCGAGCCGACGGGCTGGCGAGTGCGACGCCGGGTGGGGCGATGATCTATCCCGAAGCACACGCAGTGATTGCGCCTGCCGATCCCGATGCGGCAAACCGGTTCCAGCTTGGCGCGGGCGCGATGCCGGCGGCCTTTGCCGGCTATGCGGCGCAGCGGCCCGAGGCGGACGGGTTCGATTTCCGCCTGATCTCGCGCCGTTCCAAGCACCGCTACAACAGCAACGGGCATATCTCCGAGTTCCTCAAGAAGAAGATGCCGACCAACCCGGCCTACATCAATCCGGAGGATCTGGCCGCGCTCGGCGTGGAAGACGGTGCGGTGATCGAGATCGCCTCGCGCGTCGCCTCGATCCACGCGGTGGCCAGCGCGAGCGACAAGGTGCGGCGCGGGGTCATCTCGATGTCCCACGCATGGGGCAACGATGATGCGGGCAAGGATGATGTGATGACGGCGGGCGGCTCGACCAACCGCCTGATCGACGACGCGGACGACGCCGATCCGATCACCGGCATGGTTCTGCAAAGCGCGATTCCGGTTCGGGTGGTCGCGGCCTGAGGTCCTCCTGCAGAGCCCCGTCAGCCTGGCTAATCCCTTTCCGTCACCCCGTGCTTGACACGGGGTTTGGCTGGTCTTCAGCCGCGGCGGGCGAAGAAGAAAGCCAAGGCCCGTGTCAAGCACGGGCCGACGATGTCATCTGATACATCTGGCCCCCAATGGGAGACGGCGCGGCTGAGGCAGATTGCTTCAGCCGCGCTTTTTCTGTGCCCTGTCCACAAAGTGAAAGGCGTCCACAAAGTGAAAGGCGCCCACAAAGTGAAAGGCGCCCACAACGAAAAAGGCCGCCCCGGTTTCCCGGAGCGGCCCTTTTTCCGGCCTAAGCTCTGAAGATCAGAACTTGAAGCTGGCCTGCACGAAGACCTGACGGCCACGGTTGACGGTGAACACTTCATCGTCACCCTGCGGCACGTAGGTCGCGCTGCCGGGGGTGCCGAGCCCGCCGGGACCGGCGAGGAACGGACGGCCGCCCGAAGTGTTGACGAAGATCTTGTTGGTGACGTTGTTGCCGATCAGCGCCAGCTTCCACCGGCCATCAGGTGCGCCGACCGAGATCTGGGCGTCGAGAGTGGCATAGGCGGGCTGGATGTAGTCAGCCACGTTTTCCTGACGGGTGTAGTACGCGCCGCTGTAGGCGAGGTTGCTGGCCAGGCCCAGTTCGAGCGAATCGCCCAGCGGTGCGGTGTAATCGAAGGCAATGTTACCCGCGAAGCGCGGTGCACGCGCAGCGCGGCGGCCATTGATGTTCGGATCGTCCGCGTTGCCGGCAATGCCGTCAGGCCCGGTGCCGGTGATGAAGTCCTTGGTGAACTTCGCATTGGTATAGGCCGCCGAACCGGTGAAGCGCAGGCCGTCAACCGGCGTGCGCCAGCTGAAGTCCATGTCGATGCCCTTCGTGGTCAGCTCACCGGCGTTGCTGGTGATGAACTGGATCGTGGTGGCGTTGAAGTTCTGCACCTGCAGGTTCTTGAACACGTAGTAGTACGCGGTCGCGTTGAACGTGATGGTGCGGTTGGCGAGCTGCGACTTGAAGCCGATTTCACCGCCGCGGCTGGTTTCCGACTTGAAGATCAGGCCATTGGCAACGGCATCGCGCGTGGCCGGGTTGTCCAGGCCGAGCAGGTTCGACGAAGGCAGTGCCGAGTTGTCGATACCGCCCGACTTGAAGCCGGTCTTGAACGCGGCATAGACATTGAGGTCAGGCGTCGCCTTGTAGCGCAGCGTGACTTCAGGCGTCCACTTGGTGTCCTTGAAGTTGATCGGACCCGAGAAGAAGCCGCTGTCGATGAAGGCAGGGCCTGCCGACAGGAACGTGTGCACGTAAGGAACGGTGATTGTGTTCACCTTCTTTTCGCGCGTCCAGCGCACACCGCCGGTCAGTTCGAGCTGATCGGTGAAGGTCAGCGTGCCGCTGCCGAATGCCGAATAGGCATCGGTCTTGGTGCGGTGCTTCTTGTACCAGTCATAAGTGTTGCCCGTCACAGGATCGGGCGCGATGATCGAGATGTTCACGCCCATCTGCGACGTATTGAAATCGATCGTACGCTTTTCATAGAACGCGCCGAGGGTGAAGTTGAACATCCCGTCGAAGCTGCTGACCATGCGCAGTTCCTGGGTGAACTGCTTGGTTTTGTTCTCCGGATCGCTGGAGCCCATGCCGAGCGCGACGCCCGGGCCATTGATTGCGGCGAGGGCAGGCGCGATCAGGCCGACGGGGACGCCGTTCGGGTTGAACGCGGGGCCGACGCCGAGGTAGGAGTAGGAGTCGAAGTCGACTGCCTTGAGGCTCATGAAGCCGGTGGTCGAGACGACTTTCAGGTTATCGGCAACCTTGGCGTTCATCAGCAGGCGGGTGAAGAACAGGTCCGTCTTGCCGAAGGGGTGGCCAGGATAGCCGCCGTTGGCGCCCGCGCTGCCATCGGGGAACTTCTTGACCGCAGTGGGCGAAGGATCGGACGTGGTGAAGTACTTGTCGAACGGGTTGCAATCCGCGTTCGAGGGGATCGCGATCGCGCCGCCCAGCAGCACGACTTCATCCGCCCGGCCGTTCTTGCCGCACGAGATATCTGCGGTGCCGATGGCGCCGTCATTGGTGTTGCGCGTGTAGGTGGCCTTGAGGTTGGCCTTGAAATCGCTCGACGGTTCCCACTGCAGCGTGACACGGCCGACGAAATCGCGAAGCCCGCGATTGCGCAGCAGCGCAGGCGTGCCGGGCGCGATCTTCACGTATTCCTTCACGTCGTTGTACTGGCCGGCGATGCGGATACCGAAGGTGTCGCTCAGCGGGCCGGAAATGAAGCCACCGATGAGGTAGCCCTTTTCCTCGAACTCATACGAAGCGCTGCCGCCGTACTGCCACGTGGAGGTTGGGTCTGCGGAGCGGATCTGCAGCACGCCTGCCGAGGCGCTCTTGCCGAAGTAGAGCGACTGCGGGCCCTTGAGGACGTCGATCTGGGCGGGGTCGACGAAGCCGGCCTGCAGCAGGCGGCTAGTGGAAACCTGCACGCCGTCGAAATCGAGCGCCACGGCGCTGTCGAACGCGGCGGAGATGTTGGACGAGCCGACACCGCGCAGGGAGAGCTGCGCGCCTGCGCCCGAGCCGCCGATCTGGACGTTCAGCGTGGGGATGCGGCTGACGATGTCAGCGGGCTTGGTGACGTTGTACTTGGCGAGCGTGGCAGCGCCGATCGCGGTGATCGTCAGCGGCACGTTCTGCAGCGATTCTGCATCGCGGCGAGCGAAAACGGTGATTTCCTCGGTGGTTGCCGGAGGTGCTGACGCCGCATCGGCGGCTGCGGCATCGGCGGCATGGGCCAGCCCCGGCAGCGCCAGCGAAGTCGACGCGACGCCCGCGAGAAGCGCGATGCGCAGCGGCGATGCGAGTGTGTTCAATCTCATGGCAATCCTCCCAATTTGATATAAGGCGTTTATCATGCTGTTAACGCACGATTTTTTCCTTATCATCCCGTATGATAAGCTAGGGCGCAGGGGGCTGACAGCAACTATCAAAAAGGGTGACAAAGTGTGGGTTTTCCGGCGCAGTGTGGCCGGAAAAGCGCAAGGATTCCGTGACGGAAGTTAGGTTTCATCCAGCCTTTTGGTTGGGGCCGTATCCTCGCGTATCGTCAGGGGGCCCCGCGCGCCGGATTGCAGGCCGCACGCGCAGGGAAAGGCCGGCAAGGAGATCAGCGGCTTTTCGGCGGGGTTTCGCTATCCAGCCAGTGGTTCAGCTTCTCGTGGAAATCGCGGATCTTGCTTTCCTGATAGCTCGCGAAAATCACCTCGCCCTTGGGGTGATTGTGCAGGCCCTTTTGTACAGCGGCGTGATTCAGGCCGTCCTGGTTGAAGATCTTGTTGAGATAGCTGCCGAATTCGGTCGCCTTGGTGTAGTCGTCGTCCAGATCGAGGAAGGTGCACTTGGCGGGCGCGGGGCGCTCTGCGCCTTCGGGCACCTGCACCATGTACATCACTTCGTGCAGCGATTGCTCCGGGTTGTTCCCGTCGGGCCGGAAGCGGTAGAAGATCGGGTTGAAATCCGCCCAAGGATGCAGGTTGGGGAACACCGAATAGAAGATCGCGTCGATCATGTCGGCATCGCTGAACTGGTCGATCGCATCGCCCCACTGCGGGCGCATCGTGTCGCGCCGGTCGCGCGCGGCATCGGCGCGGAAATCCGCCGCTGAAGCGCTGGCAAAGCGCGTGGGCGTGTTTTCCTCGCCCGGCGCGATCTTGCCGCCGATCCAGTTGCACATGTGCGCATCGGCGTTGACCACTTCGCCCTCAACATGCGCGCCGGTCATGTCGAAGATGCCGGTCTTGCCATTGGGATGGCGCACTTCGACGCGGTTTTCGTCCAGCCGCGTGTAAAGGTGCCCGTTCAGCGGGTGGCGAAAGCTGGTGAAGGCCTGTCCTTCGGGGAACGCGCTGGGATCAGGCGCATCGAGATCGGTGTGCGCGCTTGGCGGACCGGAGGCGGACATCGCGCGGCTGATGTTCGGCCACACGTCGTACTTCGAGCCGGTATCGAGGAACATCGGCAGCAGTTCGGGGTGCGTGCCGACGACGTGGTAGGATTCCATGAAGGCTTCCTGCGCCACTTTCCAGTTGCAGGGCAGGCGCTTGACCATGTGCGCGGCCTTGTAGCGGCCCTTGAATGGCAGCGAGAAATGGCGGTCGATATCGCCGAGGAAATCGGCGAGCGGCTCGGCATTCGGGTCCGGATTGATGAACACGAAGCCGCCCCAATGGCCGACCGAGACGGCGGGGAGTGAATATTCCTCTTCGGTGACGCTCGGGAAATCCCAGTGGCTGGGCACTTCCTTGAGCTTGCCATCGAGGTGCCATGACCAGCCGTGGAACGGGCAGCGCAGCACCTTCAGGCCCTGCCGGTGCGCATCGCACAGCTGGCGCCCGCGGTGGAGGCAGGCGTTGGGAAAAGCCTTGACCGCGCCGGGGCCATCGCCGGGGGCATTGCGCACGAGAATGAAGGAAAGCCCTGCGATCTCGTAGACGAAAGTGTCGCCCACGTTGGGAATGTCGTCCTCGTGGCAGGCCATCTGCCACACGCGCTTCCACAGGCGTTCAACCTCGCGGTCGTGCTCCTCGCGGCTGTAGTAGCGGTGCGTGGCGACCTTGGTGACGCCGCCGGGATAGGGCGATTCTTCCAGATAGACAGGCGGCGGAGCGACCTTGTCGCTCTTGATCACATCGAGGTAGGTCACGCCTGCAGTACGGTCGTGCCCGGTCTTGGTTTCCACCATTTGTCTGCTCTCCCATGGACTTGTCACAAGTCCACTTTCGATAAGTCTACGCCTCCGCAGAGGCGGGGCCATTACCAGTTTTGAGGGGACCGCGCTCCATGCCGCCCGCCGCGTAGAGGTAGAACAGCACGGCGGGCACCGCGAAGGCCGCGCTGACGCCGATCACCGCCCAGCTCAGCGCCTTGATGCCGAACAGGGGCGTCAGGCTGGTGCTGACATAGCCGACGAGGAACAGGCCGAGCGCCTGCCCGATGAGATTGTTGAAGATCATCGCGACCGCCATCGCCATCGCGCGCTCATCGGGCCGGACGGCCAGCTGGATCAGCGAGACGGTGGGCGCCTGCGCGACAAGGAACACCAGATAGCCGCAGGAAAACAGGCCGAGGAACGTCCAGAAATGCGTGCTCATGAGCGCGGCGAGGTAGAACGGCAGGCAGCCCAGCGTGGCAATCGCCGGGAGCCATGCCCGCCAGCGAGCATCGCGCCGGACCAGCCAATCGGTGAGGTAGCCGCCCAGCAGCGGGCCGGGAATGCCGCCCAGCACGAACGCGAGGCCGAGGTAGAAGCCGACATCGGCGGTGGAGACGGGGAAGCCGCGCAGCATGATCGCCGCGAGCCAGGTGGCAAAGACATAGCCCGTCACGATCATGCAGCCAAAGGCGCACGATGCGGCAAGGAACACGCGGTTGGCAAACAGCGCGCGCACCCCGGTGAACCACGCGGTCAGCCCTTCAGTCAGGCCGACCTTGGGCGGGACGGGGCGGCCGCCCGGCTCCTTCACCGTCAGGAACACGAACAGCGCGAAGGCAATGCCGGGCAGGCCCAGCAGCAGGAAGGTCATCCGCCAGCCGACGGCATGGGCCAGCACCCCGCCAAGGATGAGACCCGCCGCGGTGCCCAGCGTAGGGCCAAGGAAATAGATGCCCATCGCGCGGCCCAGTTCGTGGCCCTTGAACGTCTGCGTCAGCAGCGAGGTGGCGGCAGGGCCGCTGCCCGATTCGCCGATGCCCACCCCCATGCGCGCAAGGAAGAAGGTCCAGAAACCGGTCGCCATGCCGCACAGCGCGGTCATCAGGCTCCACGAAGCGATGGCGCAGGCGATGATCAGCGGGCGGCTCATCCGGTCTGCCAGCCAGGCCAGCGGCAGCCCGCAGACGACATAGAGCACGGTGAACGCAAAGCCGGTGATCAGGCCGATCTGCGTGTCGGACAGGGCAAAGGCGTGCTTGATATCCTCGATCATGATCGAGAGGATCAGCCTGTCGGCGATATTGAGCATGCCGCCGAACGTGATCACGCCGAGCACGAAATGGCGGTAGTGGCGATGCTCTCCCAAGTCGCTCGCTCCTCTTTTTCCAAGGGCTAGGCATTCGCGGTCGCGGCGGCGACTAACACATTGAGTGAGGGCCAGGATGGCGCGACCTAGCACTTTCAATGATCGTCGCCCCCCGGCTTTGGTGTCACGATACTTTTCATATCGGGCCGCAGCCGTCGGCCCGCCCCTGATGGGAAAGGTATGGCTGACGTGCTTGAGCCGATTGCAGAGAACTTGTGGACGAACGAGGCGGAGCCCGCGCTGATCGGCGGGCGGCTGCCATCGGGTAAGATCGTGTTCCCCTATCCCAGCGGCGATGCGGCCGAAGGCGTCGAACTCTGGCGCCTTTCGCGCAAGGGTACGCTGTGGTCGTGGACCCGGCAGGATTTCCAGCCGAAGGAGCCATTCGAAGGGCCGGAGCCGTTCCAGCCCTACCTGCTCGGCTATGTCGAGCTGCCCGGCGAAGTGATCGTCGAGACGCGCATCGTCGATTGCGTGCTGGAAGATCTGAAGCTTGGCATGCCGATGGAATTCGTGGTCGCGCCGTTTGACGCGACCCGTTCGACTTATGCGTTTCGTCCGGAGAAAGCGTGATGGAAGACGTCTATATCATCGGGGCGGGCATCCACCCCTTTGGCCGCACTGATGGCCGCTCGGGCCGCGATCAGGGCGTGTTCGCCGTGCGTCAGGCGATGGCCGATGCCGGGATCGCATGGACCGACGTGGGCTGCGCCTATGGCGGCTCGGCGGCGGCAGGCAGCGCGGATATCATGGTCAACGAACTGGGCCTCACCGGCCTGCCGTTCATCAACGTCGCCAACGGCTGCGCCACCGGCGGCTCTGCGCTGGCCTCCGCGCGCAATGCCATTGCGGCGGGCGAGTTCGACGTGGCGCTGGCGGTCGGCTTCGACAAGCACCCGCGCGGCGCATTCAACGCCAAGCCGCGCGATTATGGCCTGCCCGAATGGTACGGCCAGACCGGCATGATGCTGACGACGCAGTTCTTCGCATTGAAGATCCAGCGCTACATGCAGCTCTACGGGATCAGCCGGGAAACGCTGGGCCGCGTTGCGGAAAAGGCCTTCCGCAACGGCGTCCATGCCGATCACGCATGGCGGCGTTCGCCGGTCGATCTGGAAACCATCCTGAACTCGCCGATGGTCAATGATCCGCTGACCAAGTACATGTTCTGCGCGCCCGCCGAAGGCGCGGTGGCGCTGATCCTCGCCAGCGGCAAGAAAGTGCGCGAATTGGGTGCCGATGCGGTGAAGATCGCCAGCGTCGCCGTCCGCACCCGTCCGCCGGGCTCGTTCGAGGTGTTTGCGCCTTCGGTTGATATCGACAATGGCGGCAAGCCGACGATCCTCGCCTCCAAGGCGGCGTTCGAGCAAGCCGGGATCGGGCCGGAGGATATCTCCGTCGCGCAGTTGCAGGATACCGAATCCGGCGCGGAAATCATGCACATGGCCGAAAACGGCTTCTGCAAGGATGGCGATCAGGAACAGTGGCTGCGCGAAGGCCGCACCGAAGTCACCGGCACGCTCCCGGTCAACACCGATGGCGGCTGCCTTGCTTGCGGCGAACCCATCGGCGCTTCGGGTCTGCGTCAGGTCTATGAAAACACCGTGCAGCTGCGCGGCCGGGGCGGCGGGCGGCAGGTGCCAAACAATCCCAAGGCGGCCTACAGCCACGTCTATGGCGCACCTGGCTTGTCCGGCGTGTGCATTCTGGAGCGCTGAAACAGATGGGGAAGATGACCGGCAAGGTCGCCCTGATTTCGGGCGGCGCGGAAGGGATTGGCGGCACGGTTGCCGAACTGTTCGTGGCCGAAGGCGGCAGCGTGATGCTCGGCGATCTGCAGTTGGACAAGGCGCAGGCCCATGCCGCCAGGCTGGGGCCGAATGCCGCTGCGGTGCAGCTTGATGTGCGCGATCTGGCGCAGTGGGAAGCCGCCGTCGCCGCCACGTTGGCGCGCTTCGGCAAGCTGACCACGCTGTGCAACATCGCGGGCATTTCCGAGCCGGGCAACACCGTCGACGTCGATCTCGATAGCTGGCACCGCCATATCGATATCAACCTGACCGGCAGCTTCTATGGCTGCCGCGCCGCGCTCCCGGCGCTGGCGGCTTCGGGCGAGAACGCCACCATCGTCAACATCGGCTCGATGCTGGCGCACCGCGCGGCAGGCGGCATGGCGGCTTATTGCGCGTCGAAGGCGGGCGTCACGCATCTCACGAAGTCGGTCGCGCTCGATTGCGCCGAACGTGGCCTCAAGATTCGCGCCAACACCGTGCATCCCGGCGCGATCCGCACCCCGATGTACAATCGCTACCTCAACGCGGGCGGCGCAACGCCCGAGCAGATCGAGGGGGTGATGGCTTCCGCGCACCCGATGGGCCGCGTGGGCGAGCCTGACGAAGTGGCGCGCGCGATCCTGTTTCTCAGCTGCGAGGATTCGAGCTTCACCAGCGGGACCGACCTCAATGTCGACGGAGCCAGCGCAATCCGCAGCTAGGCCCGAATAATCCGGCTGCACCGGGCCAGAGAGCCGGGCAGCTCCACTCAAGAGGAGAGATGCGAAATGGCACTGGTATCCGTCGTGGGCGCAACCGGTCGGCAAGGGCTGGCGCAGGTGCGCCAACTCGTTGCCGCAGGGCACTCGGTTCGCGCGCTTTCGCGCAATGAAAAGCCCGATCTTGGGCCAACCAACGCCGATATCGAAACGCGCGTGATCGACCTGTACGACCGCAAGACCTACACCAAGGCGCTCGAAGGCTCGGACGCGGTGTTCTACAATCACCCGCTGCAACTGCGCGATTCCCGCGCCGAACTGGCGGGCTGGATCGGTGAGGCGGCCAAGGAAGTCGACGCCAAGCGCTTCGTCTGGAACACCTCCAGCTGGATTCCGGACAAGCCCGGCGATGCATTTACTTATGCGGGCAACACCGCGGGCATCAACGCGCTGTTCCGTTCGGGCGTTCCGGCCACGGTGTTCGGCTCGGTGCTGTTCATGGACAACCTGCTGACCAACTGGGCGCGCCCGTTCATCATGCACGAGAAGCGCTATGTCTATCCGCACAAGCCAACGCTGGGCGCGAACTGGATCAGCCTCGATGACGTGGCCAAGATCATGATCCACGCGATGGACCGCCCGGACATGGAAGGCACGTGGATGAACATCGGCGGGCCGGAGCGCCTGCTGCCGCCGCAAGTCGCGCAGATCTTGTCCGATCACTTCGGCCACACGATCAAGTACGATCCCTGCACACCGGAAGAGTTTGGCGATCTGCTGGTGAAGGCGCTGGGCGATTCGATGGCTGAGGAGGAGCGCAAGCCCTTCGCTGCCGGGATTGCGGCGTTCTACAACTACAACAACAACGCGCCGACCAAGCCGTTCGAAGTCAACACCGAGGCTATGATGGAACGCCTGCCGGGGATCGAGCTGGAAACGCTGGCGCAGTGGGTTGCACGGCAGGACTGGTCCGATACGGCGCACCGGCCTTCGGCGGGGTGATGGCGCGGTAACGGTTGGGGAGGGCTACATGCCCTCCCAGGCCCTTCATGACTGCTGGACAACAAACCGGCGCGGTGCGACCACCCGCGCCGGTTTTGTTTTTTTCAGGTGGGGCGCTTTCATGCGGTGGCTGCGGGATATTTCGGCACTGGCTCTGGCTTTCGGGCTGAGCACGGCGGCACTGGCGGCGGACAAGGCGGCGGATGCGGCCAAGCCAGCCGAAGCAGCAAAGGCGGTGCCTCCCGCCCTGTTCCAGCCGGAGGAAGTCGCCAGCGAAGGCTCCGTCACGGTGCGGGGCAGCCGGATCGATTACAAGGCCATCGCGGGCACACTGGTGGTCCACCCGAAGGGCTGGGACGACGCCGCCAAACCCAAGGCGGACGATGAGGCCGCTGCCGAAGCCTCGATGTTCTATACCGCGTATTTCAAGAAGGGTGCGCCCGCTGCGGATCGCCCCATCCTGTTCGTGTTCAATGGCGGGCCGGGTTCCTCCACCGTGTGGCTCCACATGGGCGCGTTCGGCCCGCGCCGGGTGGTGACGGCGGACGGCCAGCACACCCCGCCCGCGCCCTATCAGGTGGTTGATAACGGCGAGAGCCCGCTCGATGTGGCGGATCTCGTGTTCATCGATGCGCCGGGAGCGGGGTTCAGCCGGATCGCGGGCAAGGACAAGGAAAAGGCGTTCTACGGGATCGATCAGGACGTTTACGCCTTCGCCGATTTCATCAAGCAGTTCCTCTCCAAGTACCAGCGCTGGAATTCGCCGCGCTACCTTTTCGGCGAAAGCTACGGCACGCCGCGCGCGGTGGCCTTGGCCGCGAAGCTGCAGTCGTCGGATGCGGTCGATCTCAACGGGATCATGCTGCTTTCGGTGACGCTCGCGTTCGATTTCTGGGCCGATGCGCCGCAGTGGAACCCCGGCAACGACCTGCCCTATATCGCGACGCTGCCGACTTATGCGGCAACCGCCTGGTATCACAACCGCGTGCCCGGCGGCCGCCCGGCAGAGCTTGAACCGTTCCTTGCCGAGGCGGAGCGTTTTGCGACCACCGACTATGCCGCCGCGCTGATCGAGGGGAACGACATTTCAGCGCAGCGCAAGCAGGCGATGGCCGAAAAGCTAGCGCGCTACACCGGCCTTAGCCCGGCCTATATCCTCCGCTCGAACCTCAGGGTCAATCTCGGCCAGTTCAATCGCAACCTGATGGACGAGACCGGGCAGACGGTGGGTCGGCTCGATACGCGCTTTTCCGGAGCAAGCCTCGATGTGTTGAGCCGCGAGGCGGACTACGATCCGCAGTCCACTGCGATCAGCTCTGCCTATGTCTCGGCGTTCAACGACTACGCGCGCGGCAAGCTGGGTTATGGCACGGGCAAGGCGTTCAAGCTCTTTGCCGACGTGGGGGAGTGGGACCTCAAGCACACTCCGCCGGGCGCCGGATACGCAGTGGAAGGCGCGGCGAACGTGCTGCCGGACCTCGCCTTCGCGATGAAGACCAATCCCTCGCTGAGGGTGCTGGTGCTGGGCGGATACTACGATACCGCGACGCCCTATTTCGAAGGCCGCTTCCAGATGCGCCATCTGCCCGTGCCGGAGAACCTGCGCGGGAACATTTCCTACAAGTATTACCCGTCAGGCCACATGGTCTATGCGCTGGAGGCATCGCTGAAGGCGCTGCACGATGATGTGGCGGCCTTCGTGAAGGGGCGCGGGAACTAGCCTGCGTTCGCCGCCAGCCACCGCCGCGTGGCCTGTGCGACGGCCCGCGAGCGCTCGCCGGGATCAGGGAAACCATCGCGCAGGGCCTTGGAGCGCAGCTCGATGCTGAGCGGGATGCCGGGCGGCAGGGCCAGATACATCGCGGCCAGCGGCAGCGCGCCTTCGCCGCACTGCTGGCGCAGGTCGATGGCGTCTTCGATGATCGCTGCAAAATCCGCCGGATCGGGGCGCTTGGCGGGGGCATCGCAGAACTGCGCGTAGGGCAGCAATTCGCGCGGGATAGCCGCGAGATCGGCGGGCGCGGTGCCCGAGCGGTCGACATGGATCGGATCGATCAGCAGCGCGCGCAGCGGGTGCGCGACCTGATCCAGCACGGATAGCGCCATGGCGAGGTTCTTCACTTCGGTGAAGATGCCGAACTCCAGCGCCACCCGCAGGCCCGTCCCTTCGGCATGGACGCACAGCTCGTTGAGGCGCGCGGCGGTCTTGCCCATGTCGGCTTCCGAGGAAACGCACAGCACGTTTTGCGCGCCAAGCTGGGCGCCGACATCGATGACCTTCTTGTGCGCGGCCATGTCGCTGCCCGGCTGAAGCCAGATCACTTCCACGTCGACCAGCGGGAGGCCCGTATCCGCCAGCGCGGCGCGGGCCTCGCGGGTGGTCGTCTCAGTCCACGCCTCGGGATCGACCCAGAGCCCGACCGCGTCAAACCCGCCAAAGCGCGCGGCGCGGATGGTTTCGACAGGGCCGAATTCGGGAACGACGCCCGAGGCGAGGCTGATCGGGTTCATCAGATCGACCAATCCTAAATCGAACTGCCGCCGTCGATGCGGAACTCGGCCCCGGTGGTGAAGCCGGATTCGTCGGAAGCGAGGTACACCGCGATGGCGGCGATTTCCTCGGGCGTGCCGATGCGGCCGATGGGGTGGACCGCGACCCAGCCCGCGTAGACTTCGTCCGGGTTGGGCACCTGCGCCAGCACCTTGTCGAGGATGGGCGTGCGGATCACGCCGGGGTGGATCGAGTTGCAGCGGATGCCGTAGCCGCTCTTGCCGCAATGCGCCGCGATCGACTTGGTCATGTGCGCCACCGCCGCCTTCGCGCCGTTGTAGGCGACGAGATCGGCATTGGCGCGGATGCCCGCGAGCGAGGACATGTTGATGATCGAGCCGCCAGCGGCCTTCATCTTCGCCACGGCATATTTGCAGCCAAGGAACACGCCGACGACATCGATCTCGAATTCATGGCGGAACTGCGCGAGCGTCACCTGCTCGATGTTCCCGGCAGTGGTGATGCCCGCGTTGTTGATCACGCAATCGAGCGCGCCGATGCCGTCCATCGCAGCGGCCCAATCGGCTTCCTGCGTCACATCAAGGTGCACGTAGCGGGCCTTGTCGCCAAGCTCGGAGGCGAGGGCCTCGCCGCCTGCATCGTCGATATCGGCAATCACGACGCTCGCGCCCTCGGCAACAAAGCGCCGCGACATGGCTGCACCGAGCCCCGAGGAACCGCCGGTGATAAGCGCGGTCTTGCCGTTCAGTCGCATGTCATTCTCTCCCGTGAAATTGCTTGTTTGTTCAGACATTTGCCGGATCGACGCGTTCCCAATCATGGTGCGCCTGCCGCGCGACGATAAGCCAGCGCCCATCGCGCTTTTCCATCCGGTCGCAGTATCGGCCCGCGACAATCCAGTCGGTCGCCTTGCCGCCGGTCGGCACCGGCGTGCCTTCGGTGTGGCCGGCTTCGATGAAGTGGTAGGCGACGAAGTTGGCTTCGGTCTCCACGCTCTGGCCGTCCGGCGCAAAGGCGAAGTGCAGATTGCCGATGGTGTGGTGCGTCGCGGGGATGGTGCCGAGCACGGCACTGGCAAAACCGATAAACTCGTCCGGCGATCCGACGAACGTGGAGTGCCGGTGGACATGGTCATCGGCGAAGCACGAGCGCACCAAGGCCCAGTCTTTCCGGTCGATTCCCTTGCAATAGCGGTGGAGCAGATCCCGGATCTCCTCGCGCGCCGAGAGCTCGTTTGTCGTCAGCGTCACGGCGCTTCCCCTCTCTTTTGCTAGTAACGTCTGCCTAGCATCCGGGGTGAATTGGTGGGAACTTGCATAATTGAGAGGACATTCGGGTATGGGCAGGCTGGCAGGCAAAGTCGCGATCATCACAGGGGCCGCGAAGGGCCTTGGCGAGGCGGATGCGCGCATGTTCGTGCGCGAAGGCGCGCGGGTCGTCCTCACCGACGTGGACCGTGAAAACGGGACACGCGTTGCCGCCGAACTGGGCGAAATGGCCGAGTTCCGCTACCTCGATGTGCGGCATGATGCCGAATGGAAGGTGCTGGTCGACGACGTCGCCCTCCGCCACGGCAAGCTCGATATTCTCGTCAACAACGCGGGCGTGGTCGAGCTTGGCGATATCGAGACGCAGACCGAGAAGGACTACCGCTTCATCATGGCCGTCAGCGCGGACGGCACCTGGTTCGGCTGCCAGCACGCGGTGCGCGTGATGAAGGAAACGGGTGGCGGATCGATCATCAACATGGCCTCGATCGCCTCGGTGCAGGGCGAAAGCGCGGTTGCGGCCTATTGCGCGGCCAAGGGCGCGGTTGAGGCGCTGACGCGGGCGGTGGCCGTTCACTGCGCCAAGAGCGGCTACAACATCCGCTGCAATTCGATCCACCCGGCCGGCGTGCTGACGCCGATGGTGATGGAAGTCGGCCGGCAGGCGGCGCTGATGCGCGGCGCGGAAGAGGCGCTCAACGCCGGACCGATCACCAAGCTCGGTGAGCCGGACGACATTGCCTACACGGTGCTGTTCCTCGCCTCGGACGAGAGCAAGTTCATCAACGGCGCGGCAATCCGCGCGGACGATGCGAAATCGGTGATCGCAGGGAACGCCTGAATTCGGCTCAGTGGCGATAGCCCGAAAAGGAGTGCGGCAGATGATGGATCAGCAGACGGTCGACACGATCAAGCGTCTGATGGAATGGGAAGCGGCGCGGGGGAGCCCGCCCGAAGGCTTCCCGCCGCTGCCGGACCTTCCCGCCGGGCGCTACACGTCTCAGGAGTATTACGACCTCGAGCAGAAGCACATCTGGAAGAAGAGCTGGCTGTTCGCCGCGCATCTCGATGAAGTGCCCGAACCGGGCAGCTTCATGCAGTGGGACAACGCGGGACAGCCGCTGATCATCGTCCACGGCATGGATGGCAAGGTCCGCGCGTTCTACAACACCTGCCGCCACCGCGGCGCGCCGGTCGTCACGCAGCAGAGCGGGCGCGCGCCGCGCCTGATGTGCGGTTATCACAACTGGACCTACAAGACCGACGGCGAGCTGATCGGCGTGCCGGAATCGCAGGATTTCGGCAGCAATTTCGACAAGTCGTGCCGCAGCCTGATCGGCGTGCGCTGCGAGATGTACGGCAAGCTGATCTTCGTGAACCTCGACGACAATGCGATGAGCTTGCGCGATTGGATGGGGCCGATCTGGGACGAGTGGGAGGAGTTCGCGTTCGACAAGATCAAGCTCGCCGCGCGCAATTCCTTCCACCTCAATTGCAACTGGAAGGTGGCGATGGAGGCCAACATGGAAGTCTACCATGTGCCCTTCATCCATCCCGATACGGTCGCGCCGCTGGTCGATCACAAGCGCAACGTCAACACGATGTACCCCCATGGCCACGCGCGGATGATCGCGCCTGCGCCGCAGCACACCAACCGCGAACACGTGCGCGCGATCGACAGCCCGCCCGAATGGAAGCAGATCGAGACGGTGGGCGAACTCGGCCGCAGCACCACGCAGAGCTACACGATGTTCCCCAACTGGGTCTCGCCGCTCTCCAACTTCTTCATTCCGCCGCTGATCTTCTGGCCGACCTCGCTGAACACCACCCGGCTCGAACTGATCACCATGGCACTCGATTGGGGTGATGGCCCCACGCCGGACTTGTGGACCGTGCCGGACGGGAAGGGCGGGCGCGATATGAGCCCGATCATCCAGGAAGACACCCAGTTCGGCGAGGCGATCCAGAAGTCGATGGAAAGCGACGGCTTCAAGTCCGTGCCACTGAGCTATCAGGAAGCGCGCATCTACAGCTTCCACCAGACCTGCGACAAGATGATCGGGCTGGAGAACGTGCCGGAGCACCTCGCGGTGAAGCAGGTCATCGGCAAGGAATGGGTCTGGCCCAACGATCCGCGCATCACCCTGATGGAACGCGAGGCGCAGCCGGCATGAGCATTCTGGAAAGTTTCCGCATCGACGGACAAGTGGCTGTCGTCACTGGCGCGGGCAAGGGCATCGGCCGCGCCATCGCCATCGCGCTGGCCGAAGCGGGCGCAGACGTCGCGCTGGGCGCACGCACGGCGGCGGACATCGAGGCCGTGGCCGAGGAAATCCGCGCGCGCGGGCGGCGCGCCCTCGCGGTGCCGACCGATGCCACCAGCATGGATGCGCTGGAAAACCTTGCCGCGCGGGCTGCGGCAGAGCTTGGCCCGGTGAACATCTGGGTCAACAATGCCGGCGGCATCCCCGATGGCAATCCGCGCTATCTGACCAAGACGACTGAACAAAGCTGGGACGCACAGGTCGACCTCAACCTCAAGGCCGTGTGGATGGGCGCGGTCGTCGCTGCGAAAGCCATGGGTGAGGCAGGCGGGGTGATCCTCAGCACGTCCTCGCGCGCGGCGTTCGGCCCGCAGGCGAAGAACGGGCCTTATGCCGCGGCGAAGGCGGGGGTGAACAGCCTCACCGAAACGCTCTCGCGCGAACTCGCGCCGAAGATCCGCGTCAATGCCGTCGCGCCGGGGCCGATCCCCACGCAGAACTTCAACGATTGCATGCGCACCGGCGATGAAGCCGCGCGCGAGGCGCTGCGCGAGATGATCCGCATCCCGCTCCAGCGCTATGGCCGCGAGGAGGATATCGCGGCGGCGGCGCTTTACCTGTGCTCGCCCGCATCGGGCTGGGTCACGGGCCAGTGCCTCTATGTCGCCGGAGGGCTGTGAGGTGAGCGAGACGACTGACGTCCTGATCATCGGCGCAGGCGCGGCGGGCATGGCGGCGGCGCTGTCTGCCCATGCGGCGGGCGCGTCTGTCACGCTGGTCGAAAAGGCTGACCGGCTGGGCGGCACGGCAGCAGTTTCGGGCGGGATCATCTGGGCGGCGAACAACCCCCGCATGCAGGCTGCGGGGCTGGCTGACAGCGAGGCGGATGCGCTCGCCTATTTCGGCAGTCTCGATCACGGCGAGATGGAGCCCGAAGTGCTGGGCGCGTTCGTGCGCGAAGCACCCGGCGCGCTGGCGTTTCTGGAAGATGCAGGCGCGCTCGCGGTCAGTATCCTGCCGAGCTATCCGGACTACTACCTCGACCGGCCCGGTGCGAAACCGGAAGGCGGGCGGGCGCTCGATAACGAACTGTTCGACTTCACCACGCTCGGTCCGTGGGCGGAGAAGGTGTTCAGCGACGGTGTGATCCAGCGCATGATGCTGCGCGAAACGCCGCTCGGCGGCAGCAGCGGGTACGTCGATCCGGCGGAGCTGAAGCGCCGGGCGGAGGCGGACTTGCGCGGGTTCGGGCAGGCGATGGTCGGGCGGCTGCTGGCAGCCTGCCTTGCGCGCGGGATCGAGCCGCAGCTGGGCCTGAAGGCCGAGCGGCTGATCGTCGAGGCTGGCCGGGTGGTCGGTGTGGAGTTTGCTGGCGGGCGCAGCATTCGCGCAGGCAGGGGCGTCATTCTCGCAACCGGCGGGTTCGAGTGGAACGAGAGCCTCAAGAAAACCTTCCTGCGCGGGCCGCTCGATATGCCGGCCTCGCCGCCAGGCAATACCGGCGATGGGCTGAAACTGGCGATGTCCGTCGGCGCAGGGCTGGGCAACATGACCTCGGCTTGGTGGGTACCCACGCTTTCCCCCAGCGGCGCGCAGTGGCCGGGCGGCGAGCAGCGCGCTTCGCCAGTGCTGATCGAGCGGACCTTGCCGCACAGCCTGCTTGTCAACCGCGCGGGGCGACGGTTTTGCAACGAGGCGAACAACTATTCCTCGCTGGCGGGCGCGTTCCACCAGTTCGATCCGGCGACGTATGACTATCCCAACAATCCGGCGTGGCTGGTGTTCGATGCGCAATATCGCGCGCGTTATCCGCTGGGCACGGTGATGCCGTTCGATCCGCTGCCGGACTGGGTTTTCGCGGCCGATACGCTGGAAGAACTGGCCGCGAAGATCGGCGTTGATGCTGCAACTTTTGTGCAGACGGTGGAGCGCTTCAACGCCCATGCTGCAACCGCCGAAGACCCCGATTTCGGGCGCGGCGTCAGCGCTTACGATCATTTCTACGGCGACCGTTCGCGCCCCAGCGCGGCGGCAACCCTGGGGCCGCTGGATCAGGGGCCGTTTCATGCCGTGCAGCTCAAGCTCGGCGCACTCGGCACCAATGGCGGGGCGCGGACAAATGCTGCGGCGCAAGTGCTGGATGTGAACGGCGAGCCGATCCCCGGGCTTTACGGCGCGGGCAACGTGATCGCGTGTCCCACGGGTAGCGTTTACGCAGGCGCAGGCGGCACGCTGGGGCCAGCACTGACATTCGGATGCATTGCCGGGCGGACAGCCGCACGGCTCGCCAATCAATAAGGAAATCAAAATGGAGCGCATACTGGTACTGGGCGCGACGGGCGACCAGGGGCATCCGCTGCTCACCCGGCTGATCGCGGCGGGGCTGACCCCGGTGGCCGCGCTGCGCAATCCGCAGGCGCTGGCAGGCACCGAGTTCGCGCATGTCGAAACCGTGGCGGCGGATATCTACGACGAAGCCTCGATGATCGCGGCGGCCAAGGGGATGGACGCGATTGCCGCGCACCTGCCCTTCGTGTTCGACCGGGACCTCGCGCAGAAGATGGGCGCAAGCATCGCGGCGGCAGGCAAGGCGAACGGCGTAAAGCGCATTGTCTTCCACACCAGCTGCCACATCACTGACGAGGACATTGGCAGCCCGGCGATGGACGGGCGGCGCGATATCATCGCCGCGATTGCGGGCAGCGGCTGCGAATGGGCGATCATCGAATCGCGCGTGTTCATGGACAATATGATCCGCAGCTGGAACAAGCCCGGCATCGTGAACAAGGGCATCTTTGCCTATCCGGCCAAGCCCGATCTCAGGATTTCGTGGATCTGCCTTGATGACGTCGCGGCCTTCATGGTCGAGGCGCTGACCAATCCGGACCTGCCCAGCGGGCGCTACAAGGTCGGCGGGCCGGAAGCGCTGGTGGGCGACGAGGTTGCCGCGACCCTGAGCAAGGTCTCGGGCAAGGCGATCGTGTTCAAGAGCCTGACGCCGGACGATTTCGCCTCGGCCATGAGCCTGCTGGTGACGGGGTCGGCGGAAGTGAAGCCCGCCTCGATCTATGACGGGATGGCTCAGTTCTATCGCTGGTACAACGCGCAAGCCACCTCGCCGCTGGTGGTGACGCCGGAGGAAATGGCGCGGCACTTCAAGCACAAGCCCGCCAGCCTTGCCGAATGGGCAGCGCGGCAGGACTGGAACGATCCGCGCGATCCGGCGCTTGCCACCCGTATGGCGGGTATGGCGCGCTAGTACCCTTTCGGGCTCATTCAATTCGGTAGGTCCGGATGTGCGGCACTGCCGCTAGTCTCGGCAACAACACAACACTTCTGGGAGATCTCGCGTGACTGAAACCCGCCAATGGCTGCTCAATGGACACCCGCGCGGCCGCCCGATCAACGATGATGATCTGAAGCTGGTGACGACCACGCTGCCCGAACCCGGTCCGGGCCAGATGCTGCTCAAGACGCACTTCCTCGGCTTTGATCCGGCACAGAAGGGCTGGATGGAAAACATTGCCGACTACGTCGCGCCGATGGCTATCGGCGATGTGATGCGCGGCTCGGGTATCGTCGAGGTCGTGGCGAGCAATGGCGGCAAGTTCCCCGTCGGCACCGTGCTGGCCGGTTCGATCTGCTGGAGCGAATACCTCATCCATGACGGCGATGGCCTGATTCCTGCGATGCCCGATCTGCCGCCGACGGCGATGCTCTCGATCCTCGGGACCACGGGCGTGACGGCGTACTGCGGCCTGTTCAAGGTCGGCGAACCGGTGGCGGGTGATGTCGTCGTCGTTTCCGGCGCGGCGGGCGCCACAGGCTCGATCGTCGGCCAGCTGGCCAAGATCGCGGGCTGCACCGTGATCGGCATCGCGGGCGGACCTGAAAAGTGCGAGTGGCTCGTCAAGGAAGCGGGCTATGACCACGCCATCGATTACAAGGCCGGGCCGATCCGCGCGCAATTGAAGGAACTCGCGCCCAACGGGATCAACGTGATCTTCGACAATGTCGGCGGCAAGATCCTGAATGACATGCTCGCGTGCATCGCCACCAATGCCCGCGTGGTGATCTGCGGCGGCATCAGCCGCTATGAAACCGGCAACCTGCCTGCCGGTCCCGAAAACTACTTCAACCTCGTGTTCCGCCGCGCGCGGATGCAGGGCTTCATCGTGCTTGATTGGGCCAGCGAGTTCCCGGATATCCGCCGCCGTCTGGTCAAGTGGGTGAACGAAGGCCGCCTGGCCTACCGCGAAGACGTCCAGCACGGCTTCGAGAACGCGCCTGCCACCTTGCAGCGCCTGTTCTCCGGCTCGAACAAGGGCAAGCAGCTGCTCAAGCTGTAATCCCGGCATCTGGCCCGCGCGCGCCGCATGGCGCTCGCGGGCCAGCTTGTGCCGGCTCAGTTCCGGCACCCCTGCCGGTTTCCTATCAAAAGTATCTAAGACGCGCATAAACAGTTGAGCAGAAGGGCTGGATTGATACCCTTGTACCCGTCAGCTGTACCGCGAAAGAATCCGGGCGGCGGCATCATGAAGCGGGAGAGGCACAATGCAGCACACCAAATCGGTGCGACCGGAATTTCTTTCGAGCACGGCGCGTGTCGCTGCTCTGGCCCTGTTGGCGCCCGGAGCGCTGCTGGCAGCAAACCCGGCGTTGGCCGCTGAAGAGCAGGCCCCGCCGCAGGCCGGAGCGGCTGCGGAAACCACAGCCTCCAGCGGGGTCGAAGACATCATCGTGACGGCCCGCCGCCGTTCGGAAAGCGTGCAGAGCATTCCGGTGGCCGTGCAGGCGATCAGCGCGCAGACCATCCAGTCACGCGATCTCACCAGCCTTGAGAAGATTGCCGCCGCCACGCCGCAGTTCACCGTCGCGCGCGCCTCGAACGGCGCAGGCGCGCAGCTCACGATGCGCGGTATTGGCTCCAACGCGACCTCGATCGGCATCGAGCAGTCCGTCGCGATCGTGGTGGACAGCGTCTATTACGGGCAAGGCCGCGTCATCAACGAAGGCTTCTTCGATCTCGCCCGGGTCGAGGTGCTGAAGGGCCCGCAGGCGCTGTTCTTCGGCAAGAACGCGACGGCCGGCGTGATCAGCCTGACCACGGCGGACCCCGGCAAGGACCGCGAGATCATCGGCCGGATCGGTTATGAGGCCAATGCCCGCCAGCTCTACGGCGAGGCCATCTATTCGACTCCGCTGGGCGACAACTGGGGCCTTCGCCTCGCGGTGCGTGGCTCGAAGATGTTCGGCGGCTGGTATCGCAATGCCGCCGGTTCGCAGAATTACCCGACCCTCGACGTCGCCAAGGGCTTTGTATCGACCAACCACGTCGCCGCCCCCGCCGCGGCCGATCAGCCGCAGGAGCGCGAGCTGATCGGGCGTGCGACGCTGAAGTATGATGGCGGCGGTGGCCTCACCGCGACGCTCAAGGCTTCGGGTTCGTGGAACGACACCATCGGCAATGGCTGGAACTATTCGGCAGTGCGGTGCCCGACGGGCGCGACCGCGCTGAACCCGGCCTACAAGTGCGATGGCGGCTTCAAGATCTACCAGAACAACTTCCCTGTTGACATCGCGCAGGCCACCCCGTTTGCGCGTTCCAACGGCGATCTCTACAACACCTACAAGTCGTGGCAGGTGACCGGCACGGTCAACTACGACATGGAGAACGTCACCCTCAACTCGGTCACCAACTACAACTGGAACAACAACAAGTTCGGCTGCGACTGCGATTTCCTCGGCGGCGGCGTGTGGGCGACGGAAAACGCCAGCTACCACGCCTTCAGCCAGGAACTGCGCGCACAGACCAAGTTCGACAGCCCGGTCAACCTGATGGTCGGCGGTCTTTACCAGAAGACCAGGCGGGACTTCTTCCAGGCGGTGCTCTTCGCCAGTCTCGAGAACTCGGCTGCGCCCACGGGCATGCGCTATGTCGCCTATTCCAAGGAATCGGCGACCGACGGCGAAACCTTGTCGGCCTATGGTCAGGCGACGTGGAAGATCCTCCCCACGGTCGAAGCAACCGCGGGCGTGCGCTACACGCACGAAACCAAGAAGAGCACTTTCACGCAGCCTTACGTGAACCCGGCGCTCACCGGTATCTTCCGTCCGCAGAGCGCTGCGGCGAACGGCGTGCTGACGGGTGACCAGACCTTCAACGACTGGTCGCCGGACGTGACGATCAGCTGGAAGCCGACAACCGACGTGATGGTCTACGGCGCATACAAGACCGCCTACAAGTCGGGCGGCTTCTCCAACAGCGCGATCAACTCCTCGCTGGTGACCGTCAATCCTTCCGCGGACCTTGCGTTCAACCCGGAAAAGGGCCGTGGTTTCGAAGCGGGTATCAAGACCACGCTGTTCGACCGCCAGCTGCGCGCGAACCTGACACTCTACAGCTACAAGTACACCGACCTGCAGATCGACTTCTTCAACGCGCAGGTCTTCGCCTACGTCACCTACAATGCCGGTGCGGCGCGCTCGAAGGGTGCCGAACTGGAGCTGGAATACGCGCCGCGTTCGGTCCCGGGCCTGACGCTGCGCGGCACACTCAATTACAACCGCGCGCGCTATATCAACTTCATCGCGCCGTGCTGGTCGGGCCAGAGCATTGCGGCGGGCTGCTCGCTGAAGGTGAACGGTATCGAGCGGCAGGACCTTTCCGGTACGCCGACTTCGGCTGCCCCGGAATGGACCGCGACGGCCGGGGTTTCCTATGAGACCGACCTCGGATCGAGCCTCAAGATCGGCGGCAACGTCGATACGCGCACCTCGAGCTCGTATCTCGGATCGAGCTTCGGCGATCCCTATACCCGTCAGGATGGCTATGCCGTGCTCGATGCGGGCCTCCGGATCGGTGCCCAGAATGATCGCTGGCAGCTGGCTGTCATCGGCAAGAACCTGACCAACAAGTTCTACTTCATCGGCGGAGGCACCGCACCGCTGACGGGGGCAGGCACTGGCACCAACAACGCCACGCGGGGCGATATCATCGGCTACGGCGCAATGCCGCGCACGGTGCGGTTCCAGCTTACCGTCCGCTATTGATGATCAGCGGGAAGAGGCAGATCAGGGTGACAAGGAGCATAACCGCATGAACCTCGAAACCAGCCTGCCTCTTCCTGCAGAGCCCGGAACCGCTCGGTGCCCCGGGCCGAGCACGCGCGATATCATCCTCGCCGACGGGCAGGACGTGCCGCCCGCGCTGATCGCCGAGGCCTACAGCTTCGCTGGCGATGCCGACATCGAATATGACCGCTACACCAGCTCCGATTTCATGGCGCGCGAGTTCACCCAGATGTGGGCGCGCACCTGGCAATGGGCCGCGCGCGAGGAGCATATTCCCGAAGCGGGCGATTACATCACCTACGATATCGGCCCGTGGTCGGTGCTCATCGTGCGCGGCGATGACATGGAGATCCGTGCCTATCGCAATGCCTGCCTCCACCGCGGCACCCAGCTCAAACGGTCGGACACCAGCGGCAATGCGATGGAACTGCGCTGCCCGTTCCACGGCTGGCGCTGGTCGCTCGAAGGGGGCCTTTCGCATGTGCCCTGCCGGTGGGACTTCCCGCATGTGAAGGACGAGGATTTCAGCCTGCCGCAAGTGCAGATGGAAACCTGGGGCGGGTTCATCTTCATCAACCTCGATCCCGAAGCGCGCCCGCTGGCCGAACAGCTGGGGCCGCTGGCCGAGCATTTCTCCGGCCGCTGGGATCTCGCTGACCGGCGCATCGCGCTCCATGTGCAGAAGGAACTGCCGACCAACTGGAAGGCTGCGCAGGAGGCCTTCCTCGAAGCCTACCACGTCTACGAAACGCACTCTCAGGCGCTGCCGACGGCGGCGGACGCCAATGCGCAGTATGATCTGTTCAGCGATCACGTGACGCGCTTCGTCCACACCATCGGCGTGGCGAGCCCGCACTACACCGGCACGCAGACCGAGCAGGAACTGTTTGACCGGATGCGCGTTTCGCCCGGCGTCCTGCCTGAAGGGCGGACGGCGCGGTCCTATGCGGCGGAGAAGCTGCGCGAACAGATGTCGGCCGATCTGGGCGTCCCGCTGGACATGTATTCCGACAGCGAGATGCTCGATTCCATCGAGTATCACCTGTTCCCCAACATGTGCCTGTTTCCGGGCGTTTCGCTGCCGATGATCTACCGCTTCCGGCCCATCGGCAATGATCCGTCGCGCTCGCTGTTCGATCTCATGTTCCTCAAGCTGGTGCCGCCGGGCACCCCGGTTGAGCATCCGCCCGAGCCGGTGCGGCTTTCGGTCGAGCAATCCTATGCCGAAGCGCCGGGGATGAACCCGGGGCTGGGCGGGGTCTACGATCAGGACACCGACAACCTCGCGCTGCAGTATCAGGGCTTTCTCGGCTCGGCGAAGCGCGGGCAGACGCTGGGCAACTATCAGGAAGCGCGCATCCGGCAGTTCCACCAGACGCTCGACAGCTATCTGGAAAGGGCGTGACGATGGACGCGCTCGACCGTCTCGTTTCGCGGCAGGCAATCTACGACCTCAGCTGCGACTACATGCGCGCGCAGGACCGGCTCGATCCCGCGCTGCACATCTCGGTGTTCCACGATGATGCGACAACCGATTACGGCGCTGGCTGGCAAGGCGATGCAGCGGGCTTCGTCGAATTCGCGCAGCGTGTGCTCACCCCGCACAAGGCCAATCACCACATGATCGGGCAAGTGCGGATCGATTTCGAAAGCGAGACCCAAGCGTTCGGCGAAGTCTATTTTCAGGCGCACCACCGGATCGTGGCGGAGGACGGCGAGCGGGACATGTTCGTCGCCGGGCGCTACGTAGATCGGTACGAGCGGCGCGCGGGCGTGTGGAAGATCGCGCACCGCACCGAACTGGTCGATTGGGTGCGTGATGAGCCCGCAGCCGACTTGCCCGGCAGCGACACGATGTTCCCGTGGGGCGGGCGCAGCCCCGATGATCTCAGCTGCCGGCGCGAGGAGATGCGGACCCGATGAGCAAGGTATACCCTGAGCAGGTCGCCGATCGGTTGGCGATCGTGGATGTGCTGAACCGCTATGCGCGCGGGATCGACCGTTGCGATCTCGCGGTGCTGAAAAGCGTGTGGTGGGACGATGCGCTGGTCGATTACGGCACCGGCGAAGCCCCGGCGCTAGGCTGGTCCGAAACCGTGCTGCCCGCACTTGGCGCGATGCGGCGGACGCAGCACTTCCTCGGCAACATGCTGATCGATATCGACGGCGCGAGCGCAACTGCCGAGACCTATTGCCGCGCGTGGCATGAAGTCGATTCGCCCGATGGCCCGCAGGAAATGGACGTCGGCGGGCGCTATCTCGACAGGCTGGAGAAACGCGGCGACGAATGGCGCTTGCTTCACCGCCGCTATGTGCTCGATTGGAGCCGGAATTGTCCCTCGACTGCGCAGTGGGACGGACCGCTCTACGGTACGCTGAAGCGCCACGGCAAGCGCATGCCCGACGATGCCCTCTATACCGGAGACTGAACCGATGGCCGCTGATCTCGATCCCCGCGTGGCGCTGCTGCTCGACAAGATGGCCTGCACCGAACTCGTCCACCGCCTCGCGCGCGGGATCGACCGATGCGATGCCGATCTGGTGCGCGCGGTGTTCCACCCCGACGCCACTGACGACCACGGCATGTATCAGGGCACGGCCGCCGATTTCGTGCCGTGGGTGATGGAAGTGCTCGCCGGGATGCGCCGCACCCAGCACATGATCGGCAACGTGCTGATCGAGGTGGACGGCGACAAGGCGCAGGGCGAGGCCTATTTCATCGCGCACCACCACATCCCCGGCGAAAGCGGCGATACCTTCATGGTCGCCGCCGGGCGCTATCTCGACCGGTTCGAGCGGCGCGATGGGACATGGAAGATGTCGCACCGCCATGCCGTCTATGACTGGAGCACGGCACAAGCTTCGACCGACATGTGGGACCGCGCCGCCATGCCGGGATACGCATTTGGCGAACGCGGCCACGCCGATCCATCATACAACCACTTCAACGGTGCCTGAAACAGGAGACCATCCCATGACGACTCAAGCACAGCTCGCCCGCGCCCGCGCCACGTCGCTGGCCGATATTACCCCGCTGGCCGATCCGGCGCTGGGCAACGCGCCGATCACGCCGGATCGCTATTTCTCGAAGGAATGGGCGGACCGCGAGTGGGACAAGATCTGGACCAAGACCTGGCAGATCGCGGGCACACAGGCGCAGATCCCCAATACGGGCGACTGGCTGACGGCTGATTTCGGCCCCGAAACCATCGTCTGCGTGCGCGGCGACGACGGGCAGGTGCGCGCGTTCTACAACGTGTGCCAGCACCGCGCGATGCCGGTTGTCTCGGGTGAACAGGGCAACTCCAAGCGGCTCGTCTGCCCCTATCACGGCTGGTCCTATGATCTTGCCGGCAAGCTCAAGGTCGTGCCGGATGAGGCTGATTTCGTGCAGGGTTCGCCGTGCGGCAAGCTCAACCTGATCGAGGTGAAGTGTGAGACCTGGGCCGGGTTCGTATGGATCAACATGGACAACGACGCTGCGCCACTGCGCCAGTTCATGGGGCCGATCGCCGATCAGATCGATACGTATCCGATGGACGCGATGGTCCGCACGCACTGGGTGACGATCGAGGGCAACTTCAACTGGAAGCTGGTGCAGGACAACTTCAACGAGAGCTATCACGTGCCCTTCGTCCATCCGCAGACGAAGTTCGTGATGGAATATGCCTATAGCCAGTGCCAGTTCGATCTCTACCCCGAAGGCCACGCGCGCATGTTCATGCCGGGCGCCGGGCCGACCAAGCAGCTGCGCGGCGGCGAGGCGGAAACGCTCGAAATGCTGCGCGAGGAGCTGGAGTTCTGGGGGCTCGATCCCGCTCAGTTCCGCGGCGGCAAGACGGGCGAGATCCGGAAAGCGCTGCAGAAAGCGAAGCGCGAGAAGGGCGCCGAGAAGGGCTTTGATTTCTCGACCTACCACGATGACCAGCTGACCGATCACTGGCACTACACGATCTTCCCGAACCTCTCGTTCAGCCTCAAGCCCGATGGCAACATCTGGCTGCGCGCCCGCCCGCACGAGACCGATCCGGAAAAGTGCTACTTCGACATGTGGTACATGACGCTCTTCCCCGCGGGCACGACGCGGTACTACTCGCAGTCGATGTCGGAATGGGTCGACGTCTCGGTCCCCGCGCCGCACGTGCAGGGCAAGTGGGGCGAGGTTTCCGCTGGGCCGGGCATCGATCAGGACGTGTCGGTTTGGGAGCAGCAGCAGCGCGGCCTGCACTCGCGCGGCTACAAGCGCGATTACCTCGCGTTTCAGGAACGCCGGGTGCGGTATTTCCACGAGAATCTGGAAAAGTGGATGGCGGACTAGACGTCACGCTCATTCATTCTGCGTCACCCCGGGCTTGACCCGGGGTTAGGCTCTGCTTCCAGCGCAGCGCCGGAAAAAAGAAAGCCAAGGCCCGGATCAAGTCCGGGCCGACGCTTCTGTTGGATGTATTCCAGCGCTGGGCCGCTTACACGCCCGTGCGGGGTGCTACGCCACCTTCACCAGCACCTTCCCGATAGCGCCGCCGCCCAGCATCCGTGCATAGGCGGCGAGCGTGTTTTCAAGGCCCGGCGTTTCGTCAAACCGCGAAACGAGGCGGCCTTCATCGTGCCAAGCGCGCAGCGGGGGGATGAACTCTTCCGCACGGCCGAAGTGATCGGGCACGAAGAAGCCTTCGATCCGCAGCCGCTTCATCAGCACCTGATCATAGCGCGCAGGGCCGGGCAGCGGCTTGTCGGCATCATAGGCGGCAACCAGCCCGCAAACCGCGACGCAGCCGAACAGCGCCATGTTGGGCAGGATCGCATCCAGAATCGGCCCGCCGACATTGTCGAAATAGGCATTGAGCCCGCCGGGCACTTCGGCGGCAAGGCGCGCGGCGATATCGTCGGCCTTGTAGTCGATGGCGATGTCCGCACCCAGTTCCTCGGTCAGGTAGGCGCACTTGGCAGGTCCGCCCGCAATGCCGACGACATGGGCGCCAAGATTGCGCGCGACCTGCACGGCAAGGCTGCCCGTGGCCCCGGCAGCAGCGGAGACGGCGATCCACTGGCCGGGCTGGATGCGCGCGGTATCCCGCACGCCGAGCAGCGCGGTCCAGCCGTTCATGCCGAGCGCACCGAAATGCTCGCGCAGATCAGGGAGGCTTTCATCGAGCGCCATCAGTCCGGCTTCGACCGGGGTGACAACGGAGTAGTCCGCCCACTGGCCGAAGCCGCGCACCAGGGTGCCTTCGGGGAACGCCGCATCGCGGCTTTCGGTGATCCGTCCGATCACGAGGCCGGACATCTTCGCGCCAAGCGGCAGGGGCGGCTGATAGCCATCGGTGCGCGGGCTCATCCACATGCGCGTGCCCGCGTCCATCGAGAGCCACTGCGCGGCGATGCGCACTTGCCCTTCGGTCAGCGGCTGGAGCGCTTCCTCGCGCAAGGAGAGCGCGCTGGCGAAGTCGTCGCCCTTGGGATGGGCATCGAGCTGCCAGAAACGGTTGGTGGTCATGGGGGAGGCTTTCAGCGCAGGCGGATGGTGGTGATGAGGTCGCGCTCCGGTGCGCCATCCTGGGCCGCGTTGGCTATCATCGCGTAGAAACCGAGGAGGCTGGGCCGCGGGCTGTAAAGCTCGGTCATGTGGCCGAGCGTGGCAGTGGTGTCTGCGAAGGCGAAGACGAAGCCATCGGCCATTTCCGCCCGCATGGCGCAAGGCGCGCCCTGCGCTTCGAGCTGGGCCAGCGCGGCATCCACATCGTCTACGAACACGGCCGTATGGTGGATGCCGTAGCTGCCCGAGCCTTCCGGATACATGTCGTGGAAGGGGGAAGGGCCGGGATTGTTCTGCTGGACGAACTCGATCATCACTTCGCCCCATTGGCCATAGGCCGAGGAATGATCGAGCACGCGTTCCACCCCGCGATGCACCGAGCGCGCAACGGGGATGTTGTCCGCCACGAAGAACGGCCCGGAGCCAAACGCCGCGTGGTGCGCAGCCGCAGCCGCGCGCACGTCGGCGCAGAAATAGGCGACCTGCCGGATGGGCCTGCCGATCACCTTACCCGCCCCATCAGGAGAACAGCGATTCCGGCGTTTCGATCAGCGCTTTCAGCGTCTGCAGGAAGGCCGCGCCCGCCGCACCGTCGATGGCGCGGTGATCGACCGAGAGCGAAAGCTTGATCTGGCCCTCGAACGCGATGTCACCGTCTGCCGTTTCCACAGCGACGCGGTTGATCCCGCCAACGGCCAGAATTGCGCCCTGCGGCGGATTGATGATCGCGTCGAATTCCTCGATCCCGAACATGCCGAGGTTCGAGATGGAGAACGTACCGCCGTCCATGTCCTCGAAGCTCAGCCGTCCGGCCTGCGCCTTGTCGATCAGGGCGCGGGTGGTGGCCGCGATCTGCGCGATGTGCATCCGGTCTGCCTGGCGCACGATCGGCGTGACGAGGCCCTTGGGGCTCGCCACCGCAATCGCCACGTCGGCATGGGGGAAGCTGTGCACCGCCTCGGCGGCGACTTGCACGTTGACATCCGGATGGCGGACCAGCGCCATGGCGACGGCCTTGACCAGATAGTCGTTGATTGAAGCCTTGGTGCCCATGACGACGTTCGCCGTCTTGCGCAGCGCGACCAGTTCATCGACCCGCGCCGAAACGCGCAAGTAGAAGTGCGGGATGGTCTGCTTGGCTTCGGTCAGGCGACGGGCGACGACCTTGCGCACCTTGTCGAACGGCTGGACGACCGGCGTGTTGGCGACCGCCACGAAGGGCGCACCGAACGCGGGGGCAGGGGCCGCTTCCGGCACGGCGGGCTTTACCGCGCCAAGCACGTCGGCCTTCGAGATACGGCCGCGCGGGCCGGTGCCCTTGAGCGTGCTCAGGTCGATGCCATACTGCGCGGCAAGGCGCGCGGCGAGGGGCGAGGCATAGATCGCCTGCGCCACCGGCGGCAGATCGGCGGGACCCTTCGGCGTATAGACCTGCTCTGGGCGCATCGCCTGCACCACATCCTGATAGGTGATGCGGCCACCCCGGCCCGAACCCGCGATGGGCTCGATATCGACCCCATTGGCTTCGGCAAGCTTCAGGGCTTCGGGGCTGATCGGGCGGTTGGTGACGATCTTCTTCGGCGCAGCAGCGGCGGGGGCAGGGGCCGGTTCCGGCGCAGCGGCAGCAGCAGGCGCTGCGTCTGCGCTGGCGGCCTTGGCGGCAACCCCGGTTTCCGCCGGCTTGAACGCGGCGATGAAGGCGTCAACCTCGGCATCCGTGGTGGCGGCATCGGTGAACACGCCCAGCAGCGCGCCCACCGGGTGCGGCTGATCGCTGGCGGGCACGAGCACGCGCTTCAGCACGGCATCGTATTCCGCTTCGACTTCGTTGGTGATCTTGTCGGTTTCAATGAGGCAGATGACCTGGCCGCGCGTGAACGCCTGGCCTTCCTGGACCATCCATTCGGCAATGGTGCCCTCGGTCATTTCGATGCCCCACTTGGGCATGCAGAAGGGGCGGATATCGGCCATGACGGCTTCCTTAGCGGTAGGAGAGGACCTTGCGCACCGCCGCTTCGATCTTGGGGATCGAGGGCAGGTACGCGGTTTCCAGCTCGCGCGCGAACGGGACAGGGGTGTGCGGCGGGGTGACGCTGAGCGGGGGGGCCTTGAGGCTGGCAAAAGCCTTTTCCGCCACCATCGCGCAGATATCACCGGCAAAGCCGCAGCGCGGGTTTGATTCGTCGACCACCACGAGGCGGCCGGTCACTTCGACCGAATCGAGGATCGCTTCTTCATCCAGCGGGCTGGTGGTGCGCGGATCGATCACGTCGCAGCCGATGCCTTCCGCCGCCAGCTTGTCGGCCACGGCCTCGCAGAAGCCGAGCAGCAGGCCGGTGGAGACGATGGTGACATCGTTGCCCGCGCGGGTCAGGCGCGCGTGGCCGAAGGGGATCATGAAGTCCTTGTCGTCGGACACTTCGCCCTTCACGCCGTAGAGCGCCTTGTGCTCCAGGAAGATCACTGGGTCATCATCGCGGATCGCGGTGCGCAGCAGGCCCTTCACGTCGGCCGGGGTGCTGGGCATCACGACCTTGAGGCCCGGCATCCCGGTCAGGATCTGGTGGACCGCCTGGCTGTGCTGCGCGGCGGCGTTGTAGCCCGCGCCCCAGGCCATGCGGATCACCGCCGGGCACTTGGTCTTGCCGCCGAACATGTAGCGGAACTTGGCGAGCTGGTTCCAGATCTGATCGAGCGAAACGCCGATGAAGTCTGCGAACATGAGTTCGGCCACCGGGCGCTTGCCCGAAAGCGCGAGGCCCGCCGCTGCGCCCATGATCGCGCTTTCCGAGATCGGGGTGTCGATCACGCGGTCTGCGCCGAACTTGCCGTAGAGGCCGGTCGAGGTCGACCAGATGCCGCCGATGGCCTCAGGGCCGCCTGCGGTGCCGTTGCCGCCCACAATATCTTCGCCCAGCACCACGACGTTCTCGTCGCGCTCCATTTCCTCGGCGATCGTGGAGAGGACCGCCTCGCGATACATCATTCTTGCCATTGGTCGCGCTCCTGGGGGCTCAGTACGAGATATAGACGTCGGAGAGGACGTCCTCGGGGGTGGGCCGGTCGGCAGCCTTGGCCTTGGCCACGGCAGTTTCGATGGCGTCCATCACGTCGGCATCGACAGCATCGATATCGGCATCGGTCAGCAGACCGGCACCGGTTACGCTGGCGCGGAACTTCTTGATGCAATCGCGCGTCTCACGGATGCGATCAAGCTCGCCCGGGCCGCGATAGCGCTGCGGATCGCCTTCGAAGTGGCCGAAGAAGCGCTCGGTATCGAACTCGACCGCCGCCGGGCCATTGCCGGGAACGCGAACATATTCGAGCACTTCGCGCATCGTTTCATAGACCGAGAAGAAATCGGTGCCGTCCCCGCGCCACACCTTCATGCCGAAGGCCTGCGCGCGGCTGGCGATGTCCTTGTCGGTGCCGACCGCGTATTCGAACCCGGTGTGTTCGGAATAGTGGTTGTTTTCAAACACGAAGATGCACGCCGCCTTGGTGACGACGGCCATGTTCATCGCCTCGAACGTGGTGCCCTGGTTGCATGCGCCGTCGCCGGAGAAGGCGATGGAAACGTGGCCCTTGCCATCGATCTTGGCGGCAATGCCCGCGCCCACCGCAATCGGCGCGCCCGCGCCGACAATGCCGTTCGCGCCCAGCATGCCCTTGTCGATATCGGCGATGTGCATCGAGCCACCCTTGCCCTTGCACAAACCTTCGCGGCTACCCCAGATCTCGGCCATCATGCCGTTAACATCGCAGCCCTTGGCAAGGCAGTGGCCGTGGCCGCGGTGGGTGGAGACGATCTTGTCATCGGTCGAAAGATGCTCGCACACGCCGACCGCGACGGCTTCCTGCCCGCAATAGAGGTGGGTGAAGCCGGCGATCTCGCCGGTCTGGATATCGACGTGCAGGCGTTCCTCGAATTCGCGGATGACCTTCATCTGGCGATAGGCCTGCAGCAATTGGTCGCGGCTCAGTTGCACCTTCAATCTCCCGGTTACGAGGCCGCGCGGGCGGTGGTGGCCGCGCGCAGATCATGCAAATGACATGGCCACCCAGCACTACGCTTGAGAAGCCGCAAAAGTGATAGGTAAGCGCGGATTTCCGCGCAATCACCGATCTGTGCGAGGTACCGTTCCACCGGCGATGATGGAAGCCCCATCATCGATCACATGGCTCTGTCCATTGATGAAGCGGCTCTCGTCCGAGGCGAGGAACAGGACGAGGTTCGCCACATCAACCGGCTCGCCCAGCCGGTTCATCGCGGTGGCGTTGTCGTGCGCCGGGGCCGCTGCGCCCAGATCGGCCAGCTTGCCGCCAAGGCTGCGCACCATCGGCGTATCGATCCCCGCCGGGAGCACCGAATTGGCCCGCACGCCCCGCCCGTTCTTGATCGAATAAGCGGCGGTGGCGCGGGTATAGGCGTCGATGGCGCCTTTGGCGGCGCTATAGGCAGCAAAGGTCGGCTCGCCCTGGATCGCGGCGATCGAGGCCATGTTGACGATCGAACCGCCGCCGTTCGCGGCCATCGCGGGGATGGCGTGCTTGGTGCCGAACACCACGCCGTCGATGCTGACAGCCATGATCTTGCGGTAATTTGCCTCGGTCAGCGTTTCGGGATCGCCGAATTCGACGACGCCCGCGTTGTTGACGAGGACGTCGAGCCGTCCGTGGCGCGCTACCACATCGGCAACGAGCGCTTCCCATGCCGCTTCGCTGGTCACGTCGAGGCGGTGGTATTCTGCCGCCTCGCCCAGTTCCGCCGCAAGCGCGCTGCCCGCCGCGTCATCGACGTCGGTAAGGATCACGCGCGCACCCTCGGCCACGAACAGCCGCGCATCCGCCGCGCCGAGGCCTTTGGCCGCACCGGTGACGATGGCGACTTTGCCTTTCAGACGATCCATGCCTCAGCCCTCCAGCTTCACCGCGCCGGGGCGCGGCGGGCCGGCTTCGCGGGCGACGAGCGCGGTTTCGTGGTAGTGGATGGTGTATTCCACCATCAGCCCGTCCACGCAGCGCGTCGTCTCTGCCAGCGAGGTGCTGATGCGGTTGCCCGTCAGCTTCGAGGTCATCGACATGCGCAGCTGCAGGCAGAAGTAGTTCTCGTCCGTCAGGATGCCCAGCCGATCGACCACGACGTCGTCCCAGTAGCTCCACACGTGGGGGAACAGGCGGATCAGCGCATCCTGCCCCTTCCAGTCGCCGCCGAAGGGAAGCTCCGGCGGCTCGTGTACGACATAATCGGGCGAGGTGATCGCCATCAGCCCGGCCCAATCGCCCTTGTCGATGCAGCCGAGCATGGTCTCGGCGAGTTCGCGCGGTGTCTTGGTCATGAGATCAGAACTGCACGCGCTTGGTGAAGCCGCCGTCGATCACCAGATTGACGCCGGTCGAGTAGGACGAGGCCGGGCTGGCGAGGAACACGACCGAGCGCGCCACTTCGTCCGGTGCGCCAAGGCGGCCCATCGGCATCTGCGCCTTGATGCTGTTGTAGAAGTCCGGCATCGCGCCCTGGATCATCTCCCAGCTGCCGCCGGGGAACTCGATCGGGCCGGGCGACACGGTGTTGACACGGATGCCCTTGGGCGCAAGCGCCTGGCCAAGCTGCGAGGCATAAGTGATCAGCGCGGCTTTGATCGCGTTGTAGGCCTGCGGCATGATGAAGGTCTCGACCGCAGCGGTGGACGACATCACGATGATCGAGCCTGCGCCCGAGGCTTCCAGCGCCGGAGTCAGCGTCTCGATGCCCTTGACCGCGGCCATGATGTCCACGTCGAGGCACTTCTGCCAATCCTGCGTGGCACCCGCGCCCGAAACGCTCGCCATGTTGATGAAGATGTCGCAGCCGCCGAGCTTCTCCACGGCGCCATTCAACCACGCGACGTAGCCTTCGAGGTTGCCGGTCATATCGAACGCATCGCCGTGCGCCTTGCCGGGATTGCCCGCAAGAACGGCCAGTGCGGCATCGATCTTGCCCTGATCGCGCGAGAAGAACGCGACGTCCGCGCCTTCGCTGGTGAGGATCTTGAGGATTTCGAGGCCGATGCCGCGCGCACCGCCGTTCATGATGACTTTCTTGCCCTTGAGACCCAGATCCATCGCGCTCTCCATCCATGGTTCGTGCCCGGCAAGTCCGGGCTTTTGCCGCGCCAGAATAGCCAAATCCGGATGCCTGACAGCGCGCGGAAATGATAGTTTCTGAGCCTTCTGAATCGCCTTAGGCTCCGCTCAAATCGGGCCAAGATCTGGGCCAAGATCGGGAGAGACCATGGCTATCGCCGGACCAATCGAAGACCAGCTCGCGATCCGCGCGCTGCACGACACTTACGCTGACGCCGTGTTCCGGCGCGATGCGGCCGACTGGGGCGCGCTCTGGGCGGACGATGCCGTCTGGGATCTGGCGGGCACCACGGTGAACGGCAAGGACTCCATCGTTGGCCTGTGGCAGGGCGCGATGGGCACTTTCGCGTTCGTGGGCTTCTTCCAGCAGACCGCCGCCATCGTCATCGACGGCGATACGGCAACGGGCCGCGTCTACACCAACGAAACGCTTGAAGACCTCGAAGGCAAATTGCGCCGCAGCATCGGCCGCTATGAGGACACTTACGTCAAGCGCGGCGGGACCTGGCTCTTCAAGAGCCGCAGCTTTGCAGTTCTGAAGGGGTATGAATGATGATCGTCGTTGTTGCAGGTGAAATCGATTTCGCGCCTGAAGTCCGTGATGAAGTTCTGAAGGACGCCCAGCCGCTGATCGACATGGCGCTCGCCGAAAAGGGCTGCCGCCACTACGCGTGGAGCCTCGACCCGCACAATCCGGGCCGTATCCACGTGTTCGAGGAGTGGGAGACGGCAGAGGATCTGGCCGTGCATCTGCTCGCCGAATCCTACTTCAAGATGGGCGCTCACCTCGCGGGCTTCACCATTCTGGGCGCAAACACGCGCAAGTATCGCTGTGACATTTCGGAGCCGGTCTATGGCCCCGACGGCGTGGCCACCGCCAATTTTCTCACCGCAAAGGCCTAATTGAAAAGGAAATACCTCTCATGACCAATCTTTCGGGCAAGGTCGCCGTCGTGATCGGCGCGGCGGGTGCGGGCAACATGGGCCAGCACATTGCGCAGACCCTCGCCGATGCGGGGGCGAAAGTCGTCGTCGCCGGGCGCAAGGCCGATGAACTCTCGCGCTTCGCCGGGGTGATCGCGGGCGATTGGGCGCTGTGCGATCTGTCGAAGAAGGCCGATGTCGAAGCGCTTGCCACCACGGTGCTGGAACGGCACGGCAAAGTGGATATCGCCATCAACGCTACCGGCTGGGGCCTGCTCAAGGGCCTGCACGAGATCACCGAGGACGAGCTCGACCAGATCATCGCGCTGCAGCTGAAGGGCGTGCACTACTTCCTCAGCGCGTTCATCCGCGCGATGCCGCATGGCGGTTCGCTGGTGCAGATTTCTTCGGCCACCACGCAGTGCATCATCGATGATCACGCCGCCTATATCGCCACCAAGGCGGGGTCTGAGGCGCTGATCCGCTGCGTCGCCAACCAGTATGGCCCGCAGGGCATCCGTGCCAACGTGCTCTCGCCCGGCTTCACCTCAAGCCCGATGACCGAGCAGTCGTTCGCGGTGCCCGGCCTCGTCGATGCGTTCACCAAGGAATATCCGCTGGGCCGTGTCGGCACTTCGGAAGACATCGCCAAGGCCGCGCTCTGGGTCGTCAGCGACGATTGCTTCATGTCGGGCCAGAACCTGCAGATCAACGGCGGCCTGACCCTGCGCCGCAACCCGCGCCCGGGCGAGATCCAGGCTGCTATCGGCGCTGCAATGGCGGCGATTCAGGCGGCGGGGAACTGATCAGACCGCAGCTTATACACTGCCTTGAAAGCCCTCTCTCCGAAAGGAGAGGGGGCTTTTTCGTTTTCGCCCAAGCCGCCCCGCCTTCGTCACCCCGGGCTTGACCCGCGGTTGGGCTTTTCTGCGGGTGCAGCGCGTGACCATAGAAGCCTAGCCCCGGGTCAAGCCCGGGGCGACGGAAAGTGTGGCGGTATGGACCGTGTGTGGTTTGGGAGGTGCCGGAGGCGCAGCGCCTACCCTGCCTTCTCCGCTTCCATCTGCGCCTTGATCATGCCGCGCAGCACATCCTTGCGGATCTTGCCCGAAGCGGTGCGGGGGAAGCTTTCCACCCATTCGATGCGTTCGGGGCACTTCTGCTTGGCAAGGCCCGCATCGCTGACGAAGGCCGAAAGGCTCGCCATGTCCGGATGATCCGCACCTTCGGGGATCAGATAGGCGCAGATGCCCTCGCCAAGACGCGCGTGCGGCATGGAGACGACGGCGGCTTCCTTGATCGCGGGGTGCAGATGCATCACGTCCTCGATTTCCTTGGCGCTGATGTTCTCGCCGCCTCGGATGATGAGGTCCTTCTTGCGTCCGGTGATGACAAGCGAGCCCGATGGCGTGATGCGGCCGATATCGCCGGTCTTGAAATAGCCGTCCTCGGTCAGCGCCTCGCGCGTCTGCGCTTCGTCGGCATAACCCAGGAACATGGCCGGGCCGCGCACGAGGATTTCGCCGTCGCTGCCGTGGGGTACTTCGTTTCCGTCGTCATCCACCAGCCGCAGTTCATAATCGAGCGGCCGGCCATCGGTCTCGGCGGCCAGTTCAAGGCTTTCTTCGGGCAAGACACCCGGCGTCGCCAGCGGCACTTCGCTGCTGCCATAGACGCGGTAGGCGCAGGCGTGTGCGAGGCGCTTGTTGGCGGTGTAGACCAGCTCCGAAGGGATCGCTGCGCCGCCGCAGGCAAAGCGGCGGAAGGTGGGGAGCTTGGAACCGGCGGCGTCCGCCGCATCGCACAGTTCCTGCAGGAAGGGCGTTGCGGCGACGGTGGAAGTGATTCCGTAGCGGTCGATCAGTTCGACCGCCTCCTTGGCCTTCCACACTTCCATCAGCACGACCTGACTGCCCGAGGCGAACGGCTTCTCCAGCCCGCCGGAAAACCCGCTGATATGCGTCACGGGGGAGGGCATCAGCGTCACGTCACCCGGCACGCCGCTATATTGGCGGCCGAACTGTGCCACCCGGTCCAGCGTGTTGTGCGAATGGAGCACCGCCTTGGCCCGGCCCGTGGTGCCGGAGGTGTAAAGAACGAGCTTCAGCGCATTCGGGTCGACCTTCTCGAGCGGCGTGTTGAGGCCCCGCCCATGTTCTACCAGCGCGGCGAAATCGGGCGTGCGTTCGGTGGGGCGCACGTAGATGACGTGCTTCAGATCGGGCAGGTGCGGGCGCACCCGGTCCATCATCCCGGCGAAATCGTAGCCCCTGAAGCTTTCCGCTACGAAGTAGGCCTTGGCCCCGCAATCGCCCAGCATCTGGATCACTTCGGCATCGCGGTAGATCGGCACGATCGGCGCGATCACGAAGCCGCCGAGATTGGCGGCGAGATTGATCACCGAAGCCTCGACCCAGTTCGGCACCTGAACGCCGATCACCTCGCCGGTGCGCAGGCCCAGATCGCGCAGCGCCCGCGCCAGTGCCTCGCCGTCCGCCAGCAGGCTGGCATAAGTCGGGGCAGCGGGATCATTGAGGTACACGACCTTGTCGGGATCGGTCTCGGCCCAACGGCGCGCGTAATCGCCGATGGTCATGTCGGTCCAGCTGCCATCGGCAGCGTATTGCGCAAGGTGCGCGGGGATCGTGGTCATGGGATGCTTTCGTTCGAAGGTCAGTTGGCGAGGGTCTGCTGGTAGAGCGGATTGTCCTCGGCGTAGAAGTTGCAGTGGAAGCCGCTGGGCACGCGGAAGGGAATGAGGACGCGGGCAATCGGCCCGGCTGCGATATCCTTGGCGGCGAAGATCGCCAGTTCGCTGGTGCCGCTGTTCGCGGGGTGAACCAGCGTCATCGCATAGCCGTCGGCTTCGTCGGTGCTGCCAAGGCGGGGGGCGAAGACAAGCTCGCCCGCCGCAGCGCCCGCGCCGAAGTGCCAGATATCTTCCTCGCCCGTCTGCGTGTCATACCGCAGCACCGCGTCCATGCCCTCCACGCGTCCATCGCGCGATTTGAGGTTGATGTTGGCAAAGCTGTGGCGGCTCTTGCGCGTCATCAGGCGGTCGTCGGGGCGGGGGAACTGGATGTCGCGCCCGTTGAGCACTTCTTCCTTGATCCAGCCGGTGTTGCCGGTGGGGTCGATGGTCCAGCGGCGCAGGCTCTGCTGCGTATCGCCGTGGGTGCGCCGCGCGCCCGTCTCGTCCGGGAACAGCGCGGTGCCGTTGGCGGCAGCGACATCGGCGATGATCTTGCCGTCCTCTTCCCACACGTTCAGCTCGTGGAACATGTGGCGCGGTTCGAACTCGAACCACTTGATCTGATCGGCGGTGCCTTCGCGCGGCATCACCGCGAACTTGGTCGGCCGGTCGTTCACCCACGCGGTCATCGGCCCGCCAGCGGCAAAGCGCTTGAGGTCGGTATCGATCGGAATGAACGGGAAGATCGCCCAGTTTTCCGTCAGCAGGAAGGTGTGCATCAGGCTGAAATGCGGCATCGGAATGATCTCGGTCTTGCGGATCGTGCCGTCTGCCGCGACCACATCGTAGCGCATTTCCGCCGGGCCCATCATGCCGTGGATGGCAGCGCCCGTGTTGATCATCTCGCGCGTGGCGTAGTCGATCTTGGGGTGCGCGGAGAAGCTGGAGGTGACGAGCCCGCCATAGGTCTCCTCGTGCAGCGTATCGAGCTTTCGCGGATCGAGCGCGACCGGCGGCGCGCCTTCCATCAGCGCCAGCAGTTGCCCGCCGTGGAGGATGATATTGGTGTTGCCGGTGTTGTATCGCTTGCCCTGCACGCTGGGGTCGGACGTCATCGGATTGCCGAAGATGCCGAACAGGCGGCGCCCGGCGGCCTTTTCCAGTTCGAACTTCTCGGTCTTCACCCAGCGGTTGCGCATCGAGACGCGGC
>NZ_NKIS01000010.1:0-132774 GCF_002278815.1 Novosphingobium sp. PASSN1
ATGACCGACAACCCCATCCTCACCCCCCGCCGCCAGACCGAAGATCCGGACGCGGCGCTGCGTCCCAAGACGCTCGCCGAATTCGTCGGGCAGGAAGCTGCGCGCGAAAACCTCCATGTGTTCATCGAAAGCGCCAAGCAGCGCGCCGAGGCGATGGACCATGTGCTGTTCTATGGCCCGCCCGGTCTCGGCAAGACCACGCTGGCGGCGATCATCGCGCGCGAGATGGGGGTGAACTTTCGCGCCACCTCCGGCCCGGTCATCGCCAAGGCGGGTGATCTGGCCGCGCTGCTCACCAATCTGGAGAACGGCGACGTCCTGTTCATCGACGAGATCCACCGCCTCAATCCCGTGGTGGAAGAAGTGCTCTATCCGGCGATGGAAGACCGCGCGCTCGATCTCATCATCGGCGAAGGGCCTTCGGCGCGCTCGGTGCGGATCGATCTGCCGCCTTTCACCCTGATCGGCGCGACCACGCGCGCAGGCCTGCTGGCCACGCCGCTGCGTGACCGCTTCGGCATCCCGGTGCGCCTCCAGTTCTACACGGTGGCGGAGCTTGAACGCGTCGTCACGCGCGGTGCGGGCCTGCTCGGCATCGGTGTCGACAGCGGGGGCGCGGGCGAGATTGCCCGCCGGTCGCGCGGCACTCCGCGCGTGGCCGGCCGGCTGCTGCGGCGGGTACGCGATTTTGCGCAAGTAGCAGGCGCAGCGGTCATCACCCGCGAGGTCGCGGACAATGCGCTCACCAGGCTCGAAGTCGATTCGCTCGGGCTCGATCTGCAGGACCGGCGCTACCTCTCGATGATCGCCGATATCTACAAGGGCGGGCCGGTCGGCGTGGAAACGCTGGCCGCCGGGCTTTCCGAACCGCGCGACACGATCGAGGACGTGATCGAGCCCTATCTCATCCAGCTCGGTCTGGTGGCCCGCACCGCGCGCGGGCGCTGCCTCAACGATCGCGGGTGGCGCCATCTCGGGCTCACACCCCCCTCGGCAGACCTGCCCGGCCTGTTTGGCGGAGACGACAGCGAATAGTGGTAAACGCTGATGGCGTAACCGCTGCGCGCAATTCGGTTCCAGTTTGGCACAGACTTGGCCAATCGCCCCGGAATGACCCAATTCGGTGCTCCGGGAGGGGGTGAAATGCGGTTAACAGCATTGCCGCAGCGGGTGCGATCTGCGTTGTTCGATCTGTCAGGAGAGGGTTTGTCCACCAATCGGGGATAGACGCGGGCTCCCACGGAAACAGAGAGCAACGATCATGTCGGTTCGGATGGCATTGGCAAAACTGGCGGCCTGCGCAGCGGGCGGTGCGGTGCTGGGCGGCGGTGCAGTGCACGTTTCGGAAGCGCCCTCGGCGGCCGAGATCCACCACGTGAAGCCGATCAAGGTCAAGCAGGTCAAGCGGCACTACGCGAAGGTCGTCGCGCCGCGGCCGGTTCACCGCATGCGCCGCGTGGTCAAGACGACCGTCACCAAGTCCTGCGCCATGCCCCAGCAGCAGATGGCCTATGCGCCGGTGCCCTACATGGCACCGATGCCGCCCCAGCAGGCGGGCGGCGGCGGTGGCGGCGCGGTGCCGGTCGTGGTTGGCGGCGGCGGGATCGGCGGCTTCGGCGGCGGGTTCTTCGGCGGGTTCTTCGGGGGCGGCGGCAGCGGCGGCGGCGGCAGCGTGGTCGTCTCCTCGACCAGCACCGGCTCGACCTCGACGTCGGGCGGCTCCAGCTCGACGTCGGGCGGCTCCAGCTCGACCTCGGGCGGTTCGACGTCGACGTCCAGCGGCAACATCTCGACCTCGACTTCGAGCGGCAACGTCTCGACCAGCTCGGGCGCGGTGACGAGCACGACCTCGACCTCCTCAGGCAACGTGTCCACGTCCTCGGGGAACGTGTCGACTTCGTCGGGCAATGTCTCGACCAGCTCGGGCAACGTCAGCACGTCGTCAGGCAACGTCTCGACCAGTTCGTCTACCTCGACCAGCTCGGGCAACGTTTCCACAAGCTCTTCGACCTCGACCTCGTCTTCCACATCCTCGTCAACGTCGAGCAGCACCAGCAGCTCGACCTCGTCGTCAACCTCGTCTTCGAACGGCGGCACCACCAATGGTGGCACGACCAATGGCGGAACCACGAATGGCGGCACCACCAACGGCGGAACCGAAGTGCCGGAACCATCGATGATGCTTCTGTTCGGCGCCGCAGCGGCGGGCCTCGTCGCACGCCGTCGCCACGGCCTGAAGAACAAGGCCCCTACAGCGGCCTGATCCGCCAAAAGCCCGCAGCGACGGGCAGACAAACGTCAGGCAGGCAAACGAAAAGGGCGGCTCCCGGTGGAGCCGCCCTTTCTGATTCAGGCCTCTGCTTATGGCTTTCTGATTCTGGCCGAGGGCAGCGCCCTCGCTGGCGGCCGATCAGGCCGCCAGGTTGCGCAGAACGTAGTGCAGGATGCCGCCGTTGAGGAAGTATTCCAGCTCGTTGGCGGTATCGATGCGGCACAGCGCCTTGAAGGTGAAGCTGGAACCATCGGCGCGCGTCACTTCGACTTCAACGTCCTGACGCGGCTTGAGGCCGGCCACGCCGCGAATGGTGAAGCTGTCGTCGCCCGTCAGGCCCAGCGTCTCGCGCGATTCGCCTTCGAGGAACTGCAGCGGCAGCACGCCCATGCCGACGAGGTTCGAGCGGTGGATGCGCTCGAAGCTTTCCACGATGACCGCGCGCACGCCGAGCAGGTTGGTGCCCTTGGCCGCCCAGTCGCGGCTGGAGCCGGTGCCGTATTCCTTGCCTGCGATGACGACCAGCGGGGTGCCGTCCGCCTTGTGCTGCATCGCCACGTCGTAGATCGCGCCGACATCGCTGCCATAGCGGCTCATGCCGCCTTCGATCCCCGGCACCATCTCGTTCTTGATGCGGATGTTGGCGAAGGTGCCGCGCATCATCACTTCGTGGTGGCCGCGGCGCGCGCCGTAGGAGTTGAAGTCCGCCTTGGCGACCTGGTGCTCCATCAGCCACTTGCCCGCCGGGCTGTCGGCCTTGATCGAACCGGCCGGCGAGATGTGGTCGGTGGTGATCGAATCGCCGAGGATCGCCAGCGGCTTGGCCTCGACGATATCGCCCACCGGAGCCGGGGTCATCGTCATGCCCTCGAAGTAGGGCGGGTTCGCCACATAGGTGCTGCCCGCGCGCCAGCTGTAGGTTTCCGAACCCGTCACGTCGATCGCCTGCCAGTGCACATCGCCCTTGTAGACGTCGGCATAGCGCGCCTGGAACATCGCGCGGTCCATGCAGCCCATCATCGTCGCGTGGACTTCGGCGTTCGAGGGCCAGATATCCTTGAGGTAGACGTCAACGCCGTCCTTGCTCTGGCCGATCGGGGTCGAGATGAAGTCCTCGATCACCGTGCCCTTGAGCGCATAGGCCACCACCAGCGGCGGGCTGGCGAGGAAGTTCGCGCGCACATCCGGAGAGACGCGGCCTTCGAAGTTGCGGTTGCCCGAGATCACGGCGGCAGCGACGAGGCCGTTCTCGTTGATCGCCTTGCTGATCGGCTCGGCCAGCGGGCCGGAGTTGCCGATGCAGGTGGTGCAGCCATAACCGACAAGGTTGAAGCCGACCGCATCGAGATGCTCCTGCAGCCCGGCGCGGACAAGATAGTCCGTCACGACCTGCGATCCCGGCGCAAGGCTGGTCTTGACCCACGGCTTGGGCTTCAGGCCCAGCTCGTTGGCCTTCTTGGCGACGAGGCCGGCGGCCACCAGCACGCCGGGGTTCGAGGTGTTGGTGCAGCTGGTGATCGCCGCGATGGTCACGTCGCCATCGCCGATATCGAAGTCCTTGCCTTCGACCGGAACGCGCTGCTGCGCCTTCTTGTAGGTGTTGGCGAGGTCGGCGTTGAACACGTCGTCGACGTCGGGCAGCGAAACGCGGTCCTGCGGACGCTTCGGGCCAGCAAGCGACGGCACAACCGTCGAGAGGTCCAGTTCCAGCGTCGAGGTGAACACCGGCTCGACCGAAGGATCGATCCAGAAGCCCTGCGCCTTGGCATAAGCTTCGGTCAGCGCGATCTGGTCTTCTTCGCGGCCGGTCAGGCGCATGTAGTCGAGCGTCTTGTCGTCGATGCCGAAGAAGCCGCACGTCGCGCCATATTCCGGCGCCATGTTGGCCAGCGTCGCGCGGTCCGCCAGCGTGAGCGAGGCAAGGCCGGGGCCGTAGTATTCGACGAAACGGCCGACCACGCCATGCTTGCGCAGCATGTTGGTGCAGGTCAGAACGAGGTCGGTCGCAGTCACGCCTTCCTTGAGTTCGCCCGTAAGCTTGAAGCCGACCACTTCGGGGATCAGCATCGAAACCGGCTGGCCGAGCATCGCGGCCTCGGCCTCGATCCCGCCGACGCCCCAGCCCAGCACGCCGAGGCCGTTGATCATCGTGGTGTGGCTGTCGGTGCCGACGCAGGTGTCGGGATAGGCGACCGTCGCGCCGTCCGGCCCTTCGCTCGTCCACACCGCCTGCGCGATGTGTTCAAGATTGACCTGGTGGCAGATGCCCGTGCCCGGGGGCACCGCCTTGAAGTTCGCGAGGCTCTTCGAACCCCACTTGAGGAAGTCGTAGCGCTCGCCGTTGCGGTAGTATTCGATCTCAACGTTCTGCTCGAACGCCTTGGGGTGGCCGAATTCATCGACCATGACCGAGTGATCGATCACGAGGTGGACGGGCACTTGCGGATTGATTCGCGAGGTATCGCCGCCGAGCTTGGCGATGGCATCGCGCATCGCGGCCAGATCGACCACGCAAGGCACGCCGGTGAAATCCTGGAGCAGCACGCGCGCCGGGCGGTACTGGATCTCGCGGCTGCTGGAGGGATCCTTCTGCCAATCGACCAGCGCCTTGATGTCGTCGGTCGAAACAGTGAAGCCGCCATCTTCAAAGCGCAGCAGGTTTTCAAGCAGGACCTTCATCGAGAAGGGCAGGCGCGAGACATCGCCATACGCAGCTGCGGCCTTGCCGAGCGCGTAATAGGCATAGTCCTTGCCACCGACGGTAAGCGTGCTGCGCGCGCCGAGCGTGTCCTGTCCGACCTGGGTCATGGCGATGCGAAATCCCTTCTTGGATGAGCCGAAATACTGCGCCGGGCCCCCTCGAAACTGGCCCCCGCTAGCTGCTTGCCCGATGCGCCGAGACGGCTTTCGCGTCAAGGCTTGCGCGGCGCGTGAAATGCATAGGCCGCACAGCGCTGCACGGCCGAATGTTACGATAATATGTCAGTTCAATTTAACGCTTCGGCGAAACTGACTTGTGACCTAGCAATCAGGCTTCCGCTTACCCTGCGCAAAGGAGCCGAAGCCATGCCGCACCGCACCACCCTGCACCGGGCCGGCACGCCCACGAAAACGCATCGCCACCATCCGGCCTATGCGCCGCGTCCGGTGCCTTCAGGCGTGCATTCGTCCGACATAGGTGCACAGCTCATCATTGCCGCGCTTTCGTTTGCGGTGATCATCGGCGCTGCGTTCCACGCCTTCGGGACAACGCTGGGAAGTTAAGGTCAGGCGCGCTCGGCAGCCGCTTCCTGTGCAGGCTTGCGCCTGAGCGCGATCAGGCAGCCCGCCACGATCAGCACCACGCCCGCCAAGGTGCGCAGCGTCAGCGGCTCGGAAAACACGACCCAGCCGGTCAGCGCCGCCCAGATGAACGCGGTGTATTCCAGCGGCACCAGCACTTGCGCCTCGGCGCGGGCATAGGCCCAGCTCAGCAGCATGAGCGAACCGGTGGACAGCACCGCCGAAGCCGCCAGCACCAGCCACATCTGCGCGGGCGGCGGCGGGGCAAACCACCATGCGCCAAGGCCGAGCAGGCAGAAGATGAAGAAGGTCTGGAAGAAGGAGGTTTCCTCCGGCCCGGCGAGCAGCGATTGCCGCCGCTGCAGCACGAGGTTCCACGCATAGAGCACCGCCGAAAGCAGGATCGCAATCAGCCCGTGCACGCTTTCGGTGTCATACCGCCCGCCGAACTTGCCCGCCGCGATCACCCCCACGCCCGCCAGCGCCAGCACCGAGCCCGCCACCGCGCGCTTTGAAAGCTCCTCCCCCAGCGTCGCCGCCGCCAGATAGAGCGCCATCAGCGGCGCAATGAACGAAAGCGCCATCGCTTCGGCCACCGGCGTGCGCGCGAGGCCATAGAAAAACATCACCGCCATCACGCCCGAAACGCCCGAGCGCATGAGGTGCAGCTTCATCGCCGCGCGCCCGGGCAGGCCCCGGCTGCCATCCTTGTTTCCGCGCGCCAGCCAGACCGGGAACATGATGAGCGAGCCCACCAGATTGCGCCAGAACAGCGCGGCATAGGCCCCCACGCCAAGCGCCGCGATCTTCATGAACCCGTCCATGACTCCGAAGCAGGCAAGCCCGGTCAAGGCGGCAAGGATGGGGAGAAGGGGGCTGGTGCGCTTCATCGCCTGCCCATAGCGATCCAGCCGCCGCAGCGCAAAGCCTGCCCTGATTCAGCAAACCGTAAGGCAGGCTGCTTGATTGAACGACGGGCTTGGGGCAGGATTCGCACTGCAGGCCAAGGCGGCCACAGGGAATTTACGGGAAATGCGCATGATCCATCGGACGAGCCTCGGCACCCTGCTTGGGGGCGCCGCACTTGGCCTCGCCGTGGCGGGGGTGCCCGCTGCCGCCCAGCAGGGCCCGGTTGATCTGACCACGGCCGCAAAGCCCCCGGCGGCCTCGACAACACCCACCGCGCCGCCGTCCACCGCAGCGACTGGAGCAGCGACTGGAGCTGCGGCAACCGGAGCCGCTGCAACCGCCACGCCCGCCCCGGTGCTCCAGCCCGCCCCGCCGCCGCTGGCGCACTGGACCGTGGCCGATGCGCAGGCCCTGCACACCGCGATCAAGGGCATCGCCGCCGAAGGGCTCACCCCGGCTGACTATGAACCGGCCAAGCTCGCCGCCCAGATCGCCAAGGGCGAAGGCGACGATCTCGATGCCATGGCGAGCCGCCTGTTCGTCTGGCTGGCCGAAGACTTGCGCGATGGCCGCACGCCGATGCCCGCGCGGGTGCAGTGGTTCGCGGTCGATCCCGATCAGGACCTTCATCCCAATTCGCAGCTTCTGGCGCAGGCCACCGAAACGCACGACATTCCCGGCGTGCTCGCCTCGCTCACGCCCACGCATCCCGATTACGCGCTGCTGCGCGATATGCTGCGCGGTGCCAAGGACCCGCGCCAGATCGCGATGATCAAGGCCAACATGGACCGCTGGCGCTGGCTGGCGCGCGATCTTGGCCTGCAATACCTGATCATCAACGTGCCCGAGCAGGAGCTGCGGCTCACGGTCAACAACAAGATCATCCGCACTTATCGCGCGATTGTCGGCAAGCCGGGCAAGACGGCGACGCCGCAGCTGGCCGAGCATGTCAAGAACGTGGTGTTCAACCCGACCTGGACCGTGCCGCAATCGATCGTGGTGGGCGAAGGGCTTGGCAAGAAGCTGATCGCCAGCCCCGCATCAGCCAAGCGGCAGGGCTATGTCGCCACCAAGAACGCCGATGGCACGATCACCGTGGTGCAGCAGCCGGGCGCGACCAATTCGCTGGGCAAGATGAAGCTCGACATGCCCAACGAGCACGCGATCTACATCCACGACACGCCCAACCGCAACTTGTTCGCCCTGCCCTCGCGCGCGCTCAGCCACGGCTGCATCCGCGCCGAACGCGCGACCGAACTGGCGATGACGATGGCGATCCTCGGCGCAGACCTGCCGCCGGAAACCGCGGTCGAGTACAACCTCTCGGGCAAGTATACCAAGGTGCCGATGACCAAGCCCTGGGCGGTCTACGTCACCTACTTCACCGTCGCGCGCGACGTGACCGGCCTGATGCGCAGCTTCACCGACCTTTATGGCCGCGATGCCCCCGTGATCGCCAGCTTCGCCAAACCGCGCGAACTCCACACCGATCAGCGCAAGAGCAACGAGGCGATCATCAAGCTGGACAATCCGCTGTAACCGGACACTGTAGCCCGGCAGGCCGATCTCACGGAATCCATGATGCGAACCCGCTTGAGCATCTGTTTGCGCAAGGCCCGGTTTACGGTGCGCGAGCAAGCCGAAGCCGCCGCCCGCGCCAGCGGTCTCGTTCTCCATCCCTATCGGTGCGACCGTTGCTGGCAATGGCACCTGACCAGCCGGACGAAAGGACGCAGGCGCTTGCCCGCGAGCGCTCCGCACCCGTGCGGCGCACCTTGTCCTCAATAAATCCCCAGCCGATCAGCATAGAGCAGCCGCCCGCCGGAAAGGTGCCACAGCGCCTCGTTGAAATCGGCCTCGGCCATTGCAAAGCAGCCGTCGCTGCGGCCCAGCTTGCCCCATTTTTCCAGCATCGCGGGGTTGGAATACCACGCCGGGTGCAACACGATCGCACGGTCCAGCGTGTTGCTGTTTTCCGGATCGACCCCGCCGAGCCGGATCGAAGTGCCGTACTTGCCCTTGTACCACTCGTACGTGATGAACGCCCCGCGCGAGGTGGCGAGGCTGCCGACTTCGTTGGAAAACGTCTTCAGAAAGCCGTCGTGCTCCGGATCCGAGCCGCGGCCATGCGCGACGAGGAACGAGCGCACTTCGCCCTTTTCCAGATCGGCGAAATGCAGGCGCGGCATGGCCGAGGGCAGCGCGAAATCGGCGATGCCGACGATATCGGTGCGCCACAACACCGAACCCACCCGCGCCACTTGTTCCCGCGCCACGCCTAGGATGCGGCGCTTCTGTTCGGAAATGGAGTAGGGCTGGGCAAACACGCGCGCCGGGACCGCTGCCGCAACCACCGTTGCCGCCGCGCCCATGATGAGCCCGCGCCTGTTCACCCGTCCTGTCATATCAGCATACATACGGTGTTTCAGGCCGATTTTCCACCGTTCGTGTCAGCTTGCCCGCCAAGGTCAACAAGCGCCGCGCCGTCCACCCGCATCACCGTCCACTCGTCCATCAGCCGCGCGCCGAGCTTCTTGTAGAAGCCGATGGCCGGTTCGTTCCAATCGAGCACCGACCATTCGAGCCGCGCGCAGTCCCGTTCCACCGCAATGGCCGCAAGCCGCGCCAGCAGCGCCTTGCCAAGCCCGCTGCCGCGCGCCTCGGGCCGCACGAACAGGTCTTCCAGGTAGACCCCCGGCTTGCCCTCGAAGGTCGAGAAATTATGGAAAAACAGCGCGAAGCCCTGCGCCGCGCCATCAACCTCGCCGATGATCACTTCGGCATAAGGGCCATGACCATTGTTTTGGCCAAACAGCTTGGCCCCCAGCACGGCTTCATCGAAGCGCACTTCATGCGCCAGCTTCTCGTATTCGGCGAGGGCGCGGATGAGATCGGCGATCAGCGGCAGATCGTCAGGCGTGGCGGAGCGAATGTTCAGCGTCATGTGCAGGCCCTTACCCCGCAATGATCAGCCGGTCACCCTTCAGCGTCACACTGCCCAACCGCCGCAGCGCCGATTGCCCGAGCAGGCTGACCGGCAGGTCTGGCACGACCACCGCCTCCACGCCGACAAGCTCGCGCCCGCCGATGGTCATCCGCGCGATCTCCACCGGTGCGGCAAGGCCCGTGCCGGACGCCGTCTGGAGCATCGGGCGATAGGCGCCGGGATCGGGCTTCAGCCCCAGCTGGTCCGCATCGTCCTCGGTCAGCGCGACAACGTCCGCGCCGGTATCGACGAGGAAACGCACCGGTGCGCCGTCGATATCGACATCGAGATGGAACTGCCCGCCCGCATCGCGCGCAATCTCGACCATGTCCGCAGACCCGCCGGACACCGGGGCAGCAGCGCCCTTGCCCCACGGCGAGGCCTGCGCGGACTTGGCCGGGCGCTCCGCCACCGCAGGCTCGACCTTGAGCCGCGGCGCCAGCACGGCGCTGCCGATCAGCACAAGGCCGGCTATGACGATGAAACGGTTCATGGCGAGCAGGACTGTGCCCGCAAAGGGGTTAGCAAATCGCCAAGACGGCAAATCAGGCGGGTACTTCCGCATTCCCCGCGTCGGTCGTCGCGGCTTCCATTTCGGCGGCCTTCTTCTCCACCAGCGCGACGATATGCTCCAGCATTTCCTCGCTCTGCACGGTGTGGTCGGTCACGCCCGAGAGGTAGACCATGTGCTTGCCGTTGCCGCCGCCGGTGAGGCCGACATCGGTCTCGCGCGCTTCGCCGGGGCCGTTGACCACGCAGCCGAGCACCGAGAGCGAAATCGGCGTCTTGATATGGCTGAGGCGGCTTTCCAGTGCCTCCACCGTGCGGATCACATCAAAGCCCTGCCGCGCGCAGCTGGGGCAGGAGACGACGCGCACGCCGCGCGTGCGCAGGCCGAGCGACTTCAGGATCTCGAAGCCGACGCGCACTTCCTCCTCGGGCTCCGCCGAAAGCGAAACGCGCAAGGTATCGCCGATCCCCGCCCAGAGCAGGTTGCCCAGGCCGATCGAGGACTTGACCGTGCCGCCGATCAGACCGCCCGCTTCGGTGATGCCCAGATGCAGCGGGCAATCGACCGCTTCGGCCAGCCCCATATAGGCCGCGACCGCAAGGAACACGTCGGAGGCCTTCACCGCCACCTTGTATTCGTGGAAATCGTGATCCTGCAGCAGCTTGATATGATCAAGCGCGCTCTCGACCAGCGCCTCGGGGCACGGCTCGCCGTACTTTTCGAGGAGATCTTTCTCAAGGCTGCCCGCGTTCACGCCGATGCGGATGGCGCAGCCATTGGCCTTGGCCGCGCGCACCACTTCGGCCACGCGCTCGGAGGAGCCGATGTTGCCGGGATTGATGCGCAAGCAGGCCGCGCCTGCGTCCGCCGCTTCCAGCGCGCGCTTGTAGTGAAAATGGATGTCCGCCACGATGGGAACGCGCGCCGCGCGCACGATCTTGCCCAACGCCGCAGTGCTTTCCACGTCCGGGCAGGAAACGCGGATGATATCGGCCCCCGCATCCTCGCAGCGGCGGATCTGGTTGATCGTCGCGACGGGATCACTGGTCAGCGTGTTGGTCATGGTCTGCACCGTGATCGGCGCATCGCCGCCAACGGGAACGGACCCCACCATGATCTGGCGGCTCTTGCGGCGCGCAATATCGCGCCAGGGACGGATCGAGGACATGCGGCGGCTTATACCTGTTCCGCGCTGGCAAGACCATGGTCTTGCACAGCCATCGGCCGGGCGTAGAGAAATTCCGGATCGCAGTGATTGCCTACCCAGAATTCGATGTCCGCGATCTTGGCAAAGCCATAGCGGTGGTAGAACCGCTGCGCCTCGACGTTCTCGCTATAAACGGTGAGCTGGATCTCGTCCGCGCCCTCGCGCGCGGCTTCGGCCAGCGCCCAATCCATCAGCCGCTTGCCCAGCCCGCCGCCGATGCGCGCCGGATCGGTGTAGAGCTGCTTCAGCTCCAGCGGCCTCTGCGCATCGCTGTATCCGGCGGACAGCGTGCTTGCCAACACCAGCTTGCAGAACGCGACGAGCGCGCCGTGCTCCTCGATCACCGCCACGCGCATGCCGGGATCGGCGATTTCCTTGGCCACTTTGGCGTCGCTATGCGCCGCCTCCATGAAGGTCGCGAAATCTTCCGGCTTGTAGAGATGCTCGAACTTTGCGCTGACAGCGCGGCGCGCCAGATCGGCAAGAGCGGCGGTGTCAGCAGGCGTGGCGAGGCGCAAAAGCGGTTGGGGCGTGGCGTTCATGCCCCGCCCTTACCGCCGGGGGCCCGGCGAAATCAATCGGCCAGCGCAACCTTCGGCGGCTTGGTATAGGGCACGAACGCATCGAGCGCGACCGAACCGCGGAAGAAGAAGCCATTACGATCGCGAAGCTGCACGATATCGATGCTGCACAGCTGCGACATGGTCAGCTGGGTAAACAGGATATCGTTCGAATCGAGCGAAGACGCCCCGGACCGCGGCCGCTGGACATAGAGCGTGCCGCCCGAACCATAGACGATGGCCGTCTTGTCGATCACCCGCGTCGATTGGACATTGGGCAGCGAGATGCAGTTCACCGGCTTTCCGGCAACGCGGCCATCGAGCAGCTTGGCCAGCTGTTCCTCGCCCGACAGACGCGGGCGGGCATCGGCCACCGTGCCAGCCAGCAGCAGCGCGCCAGCTGCGGCAACGCATCCGAGCTTGGAGGCCCCGAACTTGGAGGCAACGCGGTTCATGACAAGCGCCTTTCTCAATGGAACGGGACCAAGGGTGCGCCGGACTGGCTTAACCCTTGCTGACTGTAGTTTCCCTGAGGGCGGTGCAAATCAAACCGCAGCGCCCACGCCAACTACGTAGTTTCCCCTGCGTCGCATTTCGGGACTGGTCATGGTCTCCGGCAGATCAGGCCGTGCCGCCCACCGTCAGCCCGTCGACCAGCAAGGTCGGCTGGCCCACGCCCGCCGGAACGCTCTGCCCGCCCTTGCCGCAGACGCCCACGCCTTCATCGAGCGCCATGTCGTTGCCGATCCCGATCACGCGCGTCAGTACGCTGGGGCCGTCGCCGATCAGCGTCGCGCCCTTGATCGGCGCGCCCAGTTTGCCGTTCTCGACGCGGTAGGCCTCGGTGCAGGAAAACACGAACTTGCCGCTGGTGATATCGACCTGCCCGCCGCCGAACGACTTCGCAAAAATACCGTTCTTAACCCGCGAAAGCAGCTCGGCCGGATCATCGTTCCCGCCGCGCATGAAGGTGTTGGTCATGCGCGGCATCGGCGCATGGGCATAGCTCTCGCGCCGCCCGTTGCCGGTGGCCGCCAGCCCCATCAGCCGCGCGCTCATGCGGTCGTGGATATAGCCCTTGAGGATGCCGTCCTCGATCAGCACGGTTTCCTCGGTCGGTGTGCCCTCATCGTCGATGGTGAGCGATCCGCGCCGTCCGGGGATCGAGCCATCGTCCACCACGGTCACGCCGGGCGCAGCCACGCGCTGCCCGACGCGGCCCGAAAACGCGCTGGTGCCCTTGCGGTTGAAATCGCCTTCGAGCCCGTGGCCCACCGCTTCGTGCAGCAGCACGCCCGGCCAGCCAGGTCCGAGCAGCACGGTCATCTCGCCCGCAGGCGCATCGACCGATTCGAGATTGACCAGCGCCTGCGCCAGCGCGCTGTCGATGGCGCGGTTCCAGGTCTCGGCCTCGAACAGGTCGTCATAGAGCCGCCGCCCGCCGATCCCGAAGCTGCCCGTCTCGCGCCGCCCGTTCTGCTCGGCCACGATGGACACATTCAGCCGCACCAGCGGGCGCACATCGTGCCCGACGAACCCGTCGGCGCGCACGATCTCCACCACCGACCAGCTGGCCGCGAGGCTGGCGGAAACTTGCGCCACACGCGGATCGCGCGCCCGCGCCGCCGCGTCGATGGTCTCCAGCAGCTTGACCTTGGCCGCGAAGGGCACTGCATCGAGCGGCGAAGCGTCGGTATATAAGTGCCGGTTGTTCTGGCGCGGCGGCGCGGCGGGCGCGGACTTGGCCGGATCGAGCAGCTTGAGCGTTTCCCCGGCGCGCGCGATGGCGGCGGCGGAAATCTCGTTCGCATGGGCAAACCCGGTCATCTCGCCCGAAACGCCGCGCAGACCGAACCCGGCATCGCGCGAATAATCGGCCGTTTTCAAGCGGCCGTCGTCGAAGCCGAAGCTCTCGCTGGCGATGAACTGAAGGTAGAGCTCGCCATCCTCGCATGCGCCGAGCGCCGTGGCGGTCAGGCGTTTGGCCTCTTCAGGCGTCAGCAATCCGGGGCGATAAAGCAGCGAGCGAGCATCGGGCGTATGGGTCATGGCCAAGGATATAGGCAGACCCGCGCCATGATGCCACCGGGATTACGCGTGATCGGCAGGCCCGCCCTTGAGGACAAAACGCCGGTCGCAATAGCCGCACTCGGCATAACCGCGCTCGTCGATTTCAATCCACACGCGCGGATGGCCGAGCGCCGCGCCGCCACGAATATCGTCGGCGCCATCGCAGCGCACGCGGTGGCTGGTGGTGATAACGGTCTCGGGATTGGTGCCAATGGCTTTGGACGTGTTCATGGCCGCGCGGGTAGCAAACCGCCGCCCCTCATACAAGCTTGGCCGACAAGCCAGCGCTTGCCCAAACCCCTTTACGCGGCAAGCATCAAGCGGCAGGGAGAAAGCCATGGAAACCACCCCCGCCATCCGCATCCGCGATCTCGTCAAGCGCTACGCCCCCGCTGGCAGCAAATCGGGGGAAGGCAAGCTCGCGCTCGGCGGCGTCAGCTTCGATGTACCGCAAGGCCAGATCTTCGGCCTGCTCGGCCCCAATGGCGCCGGCAAGTCCACGCTGATCAATACGCTCGCTGGCCTTGTCATGAAGTCGTCCGGCACGGTCGAGATCTGGGGCTTCGATATCGACAAGGAACCGCGCAACGCCAAGGCCTCGATCGGCATCGTGCCGCAGGAGATCGTGTTCGATCCCTTCTTCACGCCGATTGAAGTGCTCGACATTCAGGCGGGGCTTTATGGCGTGCCGCCCGCTGCGCGCCGCTCGCTCGAACTGCTCCAGTCGGTCCATCTGGCAGACAAGGCCCATGCCTACGCCCGTTCGCTTTCGGGCGGGATGAAGCGCCGCCTGCTGATCGCCAAGGCCATGGTCCACACCCCGCCGATCCTCGTGCTGGATGAGCCGACCGCAGGCGTCGATGTCGAACTGCGCCGTCTGCTGTGGGAACTGGTGGTCGATCTCAACCAGCAAGGCGTCACGGTCGTGCTCACCACGCACTACCTCGAAGAAGCCGAGCAGCTGTGCGACCGGATCGCGATCATCAACCATGGCCGCCTGATCACCAATCAGCCGACGCGCGAGCTTGTCGGCATGATGCGTGAAAAGATCGTCGTACTCACGCTTGATCGCCCGATCACTGCTGCACCGCAGCATGAAGCCTTTGTGAAGTGCACGATTGCAGGCGAGCGCGAGCTGCGCGTGACCTACAACAAGGACCGGATCAACGCAGGCGAAGTGCTCGCGCTGGTGCAGTCGCTGGGCTACGGAATCGTCGATGTCTCGACCGACGAAGCCGATCTCGAGGACGTCTTCGTCAAGCTCACCAGCGCCCCTGCGCAATAACGCCGCGCGGCCCCGGCGAATGGCATTAAGAACCTGATTTCAGGTCTCGACTTCCTCTATCAGACGCTTCCAATGGCCACGGCCTGACATCCTCACGAGGCGCCGACAATCGCGGCACTGGCCGACATGGCGCAAGCCGTTCCAGTGGACAGTGGGCGGGTCGGCGCGGTGTCGGTTGAACAGGCAGAAAGGCAGACGCCAGAACATGACCGGTAGTCCTTTCAAGAAGGATGGTCCGAAGCGGCTCTACCATTACGCACTTGCACAAACAAACGGTTATGCGGTGCTAGCACCTGCGATTTACCCTTTTGCACGGCCCGCATCAGGCTTCCCAAACCCGGCGCAGACGGGCAAGGGAGAGGGGTGATCGAACCTCTTCCTGTTACGCCGCGGGCCGGGTCATGACCGCCGCTGACCCATCCAGCCCCGATGTGCTGATCATCGGCTCCGGCGCCGCCGGGCTCACCGCCGCGCTGGTGCTGGCCGAACGCTGCCGCGTGCTCGTGCTGGCCAAGGGCGCGCTCGATGGCGGCTCCACCGCCTGGGCGCAAGGCGGCATCGCCGCCGTGCTCGATGAAGGCGATACCTTCGATGACCACATCCGCGATACCATGGTCGCGGGCGCCGGGCTCAACCGGCGCGAGACGGTGGAGTTCGTGGTCGAGAACGCACCGCAAGCGATCCGCCGGCTCGAACAGCTGGGCGTGCCGTTCAACGCCGAATCCGGCGCGCTGCACCTCACGCGCGAAGGCGGGCACTCGCACCGCCGCATCGTGCATGTCGATGATGCCACCGGCTGGGCCGTGCAGCAGGCGCTCATCGCCGCCGCGAAGGCCCACCCCAATATCACCCTGCGCCCGGACATGGTCGCCATCGACCTGGTCACGGACCGGCACCGCGCGGATGGCGGCGGGCGTGGCGCTGGCGGTGAGCGGGTCTGGGGCGCCTACGCCCTCGATGCCTCCACCGGGCGCGTCGAATGCTTCGCCGCGCGCGCCACGATCCTCGCCACCGGCGGCGCGGGCCGCACCTATCTTTTCAGCACCGCCCCGCGCGGCGCCACCGGAGACGGTATCGCCATGGCCTGGCGCGCGGGCTGCCGCGTCTCCAACATGGAATTCATGCAGTTCCATCCGACCTGCCTTTACAACCTCGAGGTCAAGAACTTCCTCATCACCGAGGCGGTGCGCGGCGAGGGCGGGCACCTCAAGCTGCCCCCCGGCGTCCCCGGCGGCGGCGAACGCTTTATGCCGCGCTTCGATCCGCGTGAAGAACTGGCCCCGCGCGATATCGTGGCGCGCGCCATCGATCATGAGATCAAGCGCCTCGGGCTCGACTACGTGCACCTCGATATCAGCCACAAGGACCCGGAGTTCGTCCGCGGCCACTTCCCCAATATCTACGAGCGCCTGATGGGCCTCGGCATCGACATGACGAAGGAGCCGATCCCGGTCGTCCCCGCGCAGCACTATACCTGCGGCGGCGTGCTGATCGATCTGGCGGGCCGCACCGATCTCGAAGGGCTCTATGCGGTCGGCGAATGCTCCGAAAGCGGGCTTCACGGCGCGAACCGCCTCGCCTCCAACAGCCTGCTCGAATGCTTCGTGTTCGGCGATGCCGCCGGCAGCGACATCCTCGCCCGGTGGGACAGCTTCGCCGCGCCCCCCGCGCTCAGGGCATGGGACGAAAGCCGCGTCTCGGATTCCGACGAGGAAGTGGTGATCAAGCAGAACTGGACCGAACTGCGCCGCTTCATGTGGAACTACGTGGGCATCGTGCGCACCAACAAGCGCCTCGAACGCGCGGCGCACCGGATCAAGCTGCTCAAGACCGAGGTCAACGAGTACTACGGCAACTTCCGCGTGACCGCAGACCTGATCGAACTGCGCAACCTGCTGCAAACCGCCGAACTCATCGTAAAAAGCGCCCGCGCCCGCCGTGAGAGCCGCGGCCTGCACTTCACCGAAGACTACCCGCAGACCCAGCCCGCAGCGCGCGATACGGTGCTGGTGCCGAACTGATCCGGCGGGCGTTTTATGCCTCCGGCGAGCAAGGGCCATTGCCCTTGCATCCCAGGGATTGGTTGCGCGCTAGATCGGCCATGTGGTGCTGATAGCGATGCGACGACAAGGCCTGCGGCGCAGCACCCCTGCTTCCCCTACAAATGCCGCCCGATGAAGATCACCACCATCGCGCCGAGGATTGACGCGAGACACCCTGCCCGGCTCACGCCGCCATCCTTGCTGCCCCAGCCCGCCGCCAGCCCGGCCACCAGCGAGCCGGCAATGCCCAGCAGGATCGTCCGCCCCAGCCCCATGGGCACACTGCCGGGATAGAGGTAGCGCGCCGCAAGGCCGACCAACAAACCGCTCACAAGAATCGAGATAAGCTTGAACAACGCGATTGCTCCCACTGCCTGCCTGCCTGCCTGCCTGCCTGCCTGCCCGGGCATATCGCGCGCCATGCCCCACGCGCCAGTGGATAATCGCGGGGCTAAATCACCGCCGGGTCTGGACAGGGTTTTGTCCACAAGATCAGCAGGCGCCGCCAGAATTATTTGCCGCCATGCAGATTGGGGCTTGAAACGCCCGTTTGGCCGCGCGTCGCTGCACTGCAGCATGACTGTCATGACGACGAAACGAATCGTACATGCGACGAGCCGAATCGATAATGCAGTGTTTACCCTCTTGTGTCTGATTCCGGTTGAGGCACTATAGGTAGTGGTCGGGTCCAGGGGGAACCTCTAAACCTAGTTCAGAGCAGCAACGGGCGTTTCGCTCGTGGCAACGGTGGCTGTCTTGCCGCCGCCGCTGGTCTTGACCCTGGGACCTTGGTGCCGGTGCGGGCGATGTGGGGGATTTATATTCTCCTTTTGTTCCGCGCGGCGTATGATGGATTTCGCGTTCCGATTCGGACTTTCCGGGCGGGCGCGACAGATGGAACAGGGGACTGTCCGCGTGGATTTCAGGACTGGTGACAACGTTGCGGAGCATGACGGCCAGAGCGAGCTCAGCCTCGCCGATAGCGCGGCCCCCGCAAGCGGAAACGAAAAGGCGATTGGCATGAGCGCGGATGACAAGGGCAGCGAGGCACTCGTTGCGGCAATGGCCGCAGGCGCAGCCGGTGCGCTGGCCGCAGCGGTCAAGCCTGCGCCCGATTCCAAGACGATCAACGCGCGCCGCTTCACCATCGTCACCGATCATGCGCGCGACGCCCTGCTGACCGATTTCGGCAAGGACACGCTCGACGACCGCTATCTCCTGCCCGGCGAACGCTATCAGGATCTCTTCGCGCGCGTGGCCGATGCCTATGCCGACGATCAGGATCACGCGCAGCGGCTCTATGACTACATCTCGAAGCTGTGGTTCATGCCTGCCACCCCCGTCCTTTCGAACGGCGGCACCGGGCGCGGTCTGCCCATCTCGTGCTACCTGAACTCGGTGTCGGACAGCCTCGAAGGCATCGTCGGCACGTGGAACGAGAACGTCTGGCTCGCCAGCCGGGGCGGCGGCATCGGCACGTATTGGGGCCAGGTACGCGGCATCGGCGAGAGCGTTGGCCTCAACGGCAAGACCAGCGGCATCATCCCCTTCGTCCGCGTGATGGACAGCCTGACCCTCGCGATTTCGCAGGGCTCGCTGCGCCGTGGTTCGGCGGCCTGCTACCTCGATGTGTCGCACCCGGAAATCGAGGAGTTCCTCGAAATCCGCAAGCCCTCGGGCGATTTCAACCGCAAGGCGCTCAACCTCCACCACGGCGTGCTCTTGACGGACGAATTCATGGAAGCGGTGCGCGATGGCACTGAATTCCACTTGCGCAGCCCCAAGGACGGCTCGGTGCGCGGCACCGTCGATGCGCGTTCGCTGTTCCAGAAGCTCGTCGAAACCCGCCTCGCCACGGGTGAGCCCTACATCGTGTTCAACGACACGGTGAACCGCACGATGCCCAAGCATCACCGCGATCTGGGCCTCAAGGTTTCGACCTCGAACCTCTGCTCGGAAATCACGCTGCCCACCGGCCGCGACCACCTCGGCAACGATCGCACCGCCGTGTGCTGCCTGTCCTCGCTCAATCTCGAAACCTGGGACGAATGGCAGGGCGACCGCCTGTTCATCGAAGACGTGCTGCGCTTCCTCGACAACGTGCTGCAGGACTATATCGACCGCGCGCCGGACGAGATGGCCCGTGCCAAGTATTCCGCCATGCGCGAACGCTCGGTTGGCATGGGCGTGATGGGCTTTCACTCGTTCCTGCAATTGAAGGGCATCGGCTTCGAAACCGCGATGGCCAAGGCGTGGAACCTCAAGATGTTCCGCCACATCGCTGCGAAGGCGGACGAAGCCTCGCTGATGCTCGCGCAGGAACGCGGCCCCTGCCCCGATGCCGCAGACATGGGCGTGATGCAGCGCTTCAGCTGCAAGATGGCGATTGCCCCCACCGCGTCGATCTCGATCATCTGCGGCGGCACGTCTGCCTGCATCGAGCCGATCCCGGCGAACATCTACACCCACAAGACGCTCTCGGGCAGCTTCGTGGTGAAGAACCCCTATCTCGAAAAGCTGCTGCAATCGAAATCCAAGGATTCTACCAATGTGTGGAACTCGATCCTCGAACGCGGCGGTTCCGTCCAGCACCTCGATTTCCTCAGCCCTGAGGAAAAGGCCGTCTACAAGACCAGCTTCGAGATCGACCAGCGCTGGCTGCTCGAATTCGCGGCTGACCGCACGCCCTATATCGATCAGGCGCAGTCGCTGAACCTCTACATCCCGGCCGACGTCGACAAGTGGGATCTCATGATGCTGCACTTCCAGGCGTGGGAAAAGGGCATCAAGTCGCTCTACTACCTGCGCTCCAAGTCGGTGCAGCGCGCCGGGTTCGCCGGCGGGGTGGAGGCAGACAACACCGCCGCCGCGCCAGTGATGGAACTGGCCGCCCAGCCCACCGACTACGAGGAATGCCTTGCCTGCCAGTGAGTTTGGCAGTGAGTTTGCCATGAAGCACCGGGGATGCGCCCTGCATCCCCGTTAGAGATCGAAGCCATGTTCGTAGCTGGGCTGCACCGCGTGATACAATCAGCCACACATTGCGGCTTGCCCGGCACGGATACAATCCGCGACAAGGCCCCCGCTTGCCCTGAACGCGTCAGGTCGGCTACGCTTGCGAGTAATTCGCAATTGCAAAAGGGACATCTTCGTGCGCAAGTTTCATCGCTGGATCTCGGTGTTCTTCGGCGTCTTCCTGCTGTGGATCGCCGTCACCGGCACACTCAGCCAGATCGTGCCGCTTCTGGCGGGGGGCGAGGACAAGAAGCCTGCCGCCGCCGCGCAAGCGCAGCCAGCCTTCGTCTGCCCACCGGACTACCTATGCCGTCCGAAACCCAAGCCGGGCGATCCGCGCGCGGTTATTGGGCTGCTGCACCATCTCCATTCGGGCGAGAGCTTCGGACCCGCAGGCGTGGTGATCGGCACGCTCTCGGGCTTCGCGATGATCTTCTTCAGCTTCTCGGGCCTGTGGCTCTACATCCAGATGTGGCGCAATCGGGCGGAGCGCAAGCTCACCCCGCGCTGGTTCTGGAAGTAGCCGCCAGCCCTGTCCTCCGGGGTGGTGGAAAACCCGCCACCGCTCAGCCTTCAACCCGCGCGGACACCTTCCGCGCGGGCCTTCCCGCGCCTATCTTCCCATCATTCTCCCAGCAGGTAACGCCCCATGTCCCTTCTTGAAGCCCGCAGCTCCTACAAGCCCTTCGAATATCCCTGGGCCTACGACTTCTGGAAGCGCCAGCAGCAGATCCACTGGATGCCCGAGGAAGTGCCCTTGGGCGAAGACTGCCGCGATTGGGCGCAGAAGATCTCGGACCACGAGCGCAACCTGCTCACCCAGATCTTCCGCTTCTTCACCCAGGCCGACGTCGAGGTGCAGGATTGCTACCACGACAAGTACGGCCGCGTGTTCAAGCCGACCGAGGTCAAGATGATGCTCGCCGCCTTCTCCAACATGGAGACGGTGCACATCGCCGCCTACTCGCACTTGCTCGACACGATCGGCATGCCCGAAAGCGAATACGCGATGTTCCTCGAATACGAGGAAATGCGCGCCAAGCACGATTACCTGCAGCAGTTCGGCGTCGATTCCGATGAAGACATCGCCCGCACCCTCGCGATGTTCGGCGGCTTCACCGAAGGCCTCCAGCTCTTCGCCAGCTTCGCGATGCTGATGAACTTCCCGCGCTTCAACAAGATGAAGGGCATGGGCCAGATCGTCTCGTGGTCGGTGCGCGACGAATCGCTCCACTGCGAAGGCATCACCAAGCTGTTCCATGCCTTCGTGCAGGAACGCGGCTGCCTGACGAAGGCGGTGAAGGAAGACATCATCGATTGCTGCCAGAAGACCGTCCGCCTCGAGGACGCCTTCATCGACCTGGCGTTCGAACAAGGCCCCGTCCCGGGCATGAGCCCGAAGGAAATCAAGAAGTACATCCGCTACATCGCCGATTGGCGCCTCGGCCAGCTGGGCTTCCAGCCGATCTACATGATCGAGGAACACCCCCTCCCCTGGCTCACCCCGCTGCTCAACGGCGTCGAGCACGCCAACTTCTTCGAAACCCGCGCCACCGAATACTCCAAGGCCGCCACCCGCGGCGATTGGAATACCGTGTGGTCCAGCTTCGACAGCCGCCGCAAGGCAAAGTCAGCCGACCCGGCGAACGAGCTGGTGGAAGAGGCTGAGGCCGACATGTTCTCAGCGGCAGGGATCGCGGCGGAGTGATACCTAAATCTTTTGCTTGGCAATAGGAACTCCGAAACAGTGCGCCTTGAAAGGAATGTGATCTTAGAATTGGAACGCTGCCCTCAGTGTGGCGTTGCCAATCCTCTTATAACGAAGCAGAATTGTGATGTGTTACTTTCTGCAGACGTTAACATCCTTTGGTACACAATACTAGGTCAATGCTCACAATGCAGAAAATGCACTTTGTTTGAAGGCTATACGGCGCGTTCAAAGCTCAACTCGGCAGGCCAGGTGACCTCATTAGAGATCTTTCGGTGCTTTCCAGAAGCGAAACGAGCTTCCGACGACATCCCAGTGCGTGCTCGCAATTATTTACAGCAAGCCCTAGATTCGAGACATGCTCCAGATGGGGCCATTATGTTAGCAGCGTCTGCGATCGACTGGATGCTAAAGGAAAAGGGATACAAGGACGGGTCTTTGTATTCAAGAATTGAAAAAGCCTCGCAAGATGGTTTGTTTACCTCAGAGATGCGCGACTGGGCTCATGAAATACGTTTAAGTGCAAACGATCCGCGTCACGCTGATGAGGATTATTTTGGCTCCACGATTGAGCAGGTTGATCAAATAATACAGTTTGCGGAATCCCTTGGGGAGTATCTTTTTGTTCTGCCTGCGAGGATTCGAAAGTGGAAAGGGCAAGCTAAGTAGGTCTGCGCGTTATTCGGGCAGACTAAATTGGCCATTTAGTTCCTACTGGGATCGCGCTCAATCAGCAAACCAGCGACCTTGACAAAATAAACCATATAGGTTAAACGTCTCCCCGGATCGGGAGCAGGCACGGCCAGCCTTCCCCCCGCTCTTCTGGCCAGCGGCGTCCGCGCCAAAGGCCAACGCGGTCGGTGCGGGCTGCGGGTTGAAGGCGGGACGTCGTCCCAAGGCCTCGCCCGGCAGATGCCGCGCACCGTGGATCACTGCCCACGCTTCGCGCAGGCTTCCGCCCCGCAAAGCAGGTTGCCGGCTGGCACGCGAGCCGCCCCCGGCATCCGGGTCTGGTCCCGATAAGGTCGAGCTGGATCGGACCCTGCCCCTTCCAGCCATTCGCCAGCGATGCAGCACTGCGACGTCCTTCCCGCAGCGCCCTCAAACGGCGCCGCACCGGCCGCGCGATCCACTTGCCTTGTCCACTGCCCGCGCCGCCGTGCCGTCAAATCCAACAGCGCCGCACCCTCAGCCGTCCAGCCACCCCATCATGACCGCGAAGAGCACGGCCTCCAGCCCTGTCAGCAGCGCATAGACCATCAACCACAGCAGCGGCCGGGGCACATGCGCCAGATCGGGTCGGCCCGCAGGATAGTGCAGAGGGACCACGGTCCCCACCGGCGGGGTCTGCGCGCCGCGATAAAGCGCTTCCACCACCTCATGCTCTCCGCCCGCGCTGGTGAATCGGTAAACCGGCGCATAGCTGCGGCTGCCGTCTTCCCAGGTCGAGCGAAAGCCGGTGACCACGGCCTCCACCCGCAGCGAGGGCCGCGTCAGCCGCACAAGATCACGGCGCGCCAGCACCCAGAGGCTGAAAAGGCACAGCGCCTGCCCGGCAATAAGGAAGTAGAGTTCCATCGGCGGGAGACTGGCACACGCAAATTAAAGCCGCGTTTCAAACCCCGCCCAGCGCCCGGGGTGCAGTGCTATTCCTCTTCCTTGAGCAGCGCCGCCAGCACCGCGATTTCCGCAGGCTCCAGCAGCCACGTCCGCGTCGCCCGCCCCTCGCGGTGCACCGGCACCGTCAGCAGCAGGCGGGCATTTTCCCGCGCGTGCGGTTTGTAGAGCGTGAAGTGCAGCGCGCATTCGCGGATCGTGCCGATGATCGGCACGCGGCCTTCGAGGTCGATCATCGTGGCCGCCTGATCCCACGGGATTTCGGCGAGAGTAGCCCCAGCCATCAGACGTCCAGGTTCGCCACGTTGAGCGCGTTTTCCTGAATGAAATCGCGGCGCGGTTCGACCACGTCGCCCATCAGGCGCGTGAAGATCTCGTCGGTCACGTCGGCGTCTTCCACCTTCACCTGCAGCAGCGAGCGCTGCGAGGGATCGAGCGTCGTTTCCCAGAGCTGATCGGCGTTCATTTCGCCAAGGCCCTTGTAGCGCGAGATCGAGAGGCCCTTGCGGCCCGCCGCCAGCACTTGCGCGAGGAGTTCGGACGGGCGGGTGATCCCTGCGCCTTCCTTCGCTGCCGCGCGCACGGGGGCTGCGGGAGCGGCCTCGGCTTCGGCCTCCGGCTCGTCCGCCACCACCGCTTCAGGCTCCGGCTCTGCCGCCGCCGCCCCGCCGCTGCGCACCAGCTTGGCGGGCACGGCATAGACTTCGGCTTGCTCTCCGGCGAGGCGGGCGAGCTTGCGCGCTTCGGCGCTGGCGAGGAAACCGGCTTCGATGGGGTGCTGGTCGGTCACGCCGCGCCACACCCGCTTGATGTCGTAGCCGCCTTCCGGGCTGACTTCGGCCACCCAGCGCGCCTCGCGGTCGCCCCGGTCGAGCCAGCGCACGCTCGCGGCCAGCGCGGCCTCGCGCGCGGCAGGCGTCATGTCTGGCTCGAGCGCTCCAGCCAGCGCCAGCGCCTCGATGATCGCGGGGTCATAGCGCTTCGGCGCGAAGGCCATGAGATTGCGCAGCCGCAGCGCATGCTCGACGAGACCCGCGAGGTCCGCCCCGCTGCGCGCGCCGCCTGCCGTCTCCAGCATGCGGCCCGCGAGTCCGGCGTCGACAAGGTAGCGATCCAGCGCCGGGCCATCCTTGAGATAGACCTCGCTGCGGCCCTTGGCCACTTTGTAGAGCGGCGGCTGGGCGATGAAGAGGTGCCCTTCGCGGATGATTTCGGGCATCTGGCGGTGGAAGAACGTGAGCAGCAGTGTGCGGATATGCGCGCCGTCGACGTCGGCGTCGGTCATGATCACGATCTTGTGATAGCGCAGCTTGCCGAGATTGAACTCGTCGCGGATCCCGGTGCCCATCGCCTGAATGAGGGTGCCGACTTCCTTCGAGCCGATGATCCGGTCGAACCGCGCGCGCTCCACGTTGAGGATCTTGCCCTTGAGCGGCAGGATCGCCTGGAAGTGCCGATCACGCCCCTGCTTGGCCGAACCGCCTGCCGAATCGCCCTCGACGAGGAACAGTTCGCACTTGGCGGGATCGCGCTCCTGGCAATCCGCCAGCTTGCCGGGCAGGCTGGCGATATCCATCGCGCCCTTGCGCCGGGTAAGTTCGCGCGCCTTCTTGGCGGCTTCGCGCGCGGCAGCGGCATCGATCACCTTCTGGATCACGGCGCGGGCGTGTGCAGGGTTTTCCTCCAGCCATTCGCTCATCTTGTCGGCCATCAGGCTTTCGAGCGGCTGGCGCACTTCGGAGCTGACCAGCTTGTCCTTGGTCTGCGAGGAGAACTTGGGGTCGGGCAGCTTCACCGAAACAATCGCGGTCAGCCCCTCGCGCATGTCGTCGCCCGTGAGCGAAACCTTCTCCTTCTTCAGCATCCCCGAACGATCCGCATAGCCGTTCAGCGTGCGCGTCAGCGCCGCGCGGAACGCGGCGAGGTGCGTGCCGCCATCGCGCTGGGGGATGTTGTTGGTGAAGGCGAGGACGTTCTCGTAATAGCTGTCGTTCCATTCGAGCGCGACATCGATGCCCACGCCGTCGCGGCTTGCCGAAATGGCGATCGGCTCGGGCATCAGCGGCTGCTTGTTGCGATCGAGGTACTGCACGAACGCGCCGATCCCGCCGACGTAGTAGAGATCGTGCTCGGCCACTTCCTCGTGGCGCTTGTCGCGCAGCAGGATGCGCACACCCGAATTGAGGAACGCCAGTTCGCGGTAGCGGTGCTGCAGCTTGTCGAAATCGAACTCCAGCACGTTCTTGAAGGTGTCGTGGCTGGCGGCGAAGGTCACGCGGGTGCCCTTCTTGACCCCGCCTTTGCCGTCCGCTGGTGCCGGCCCGGTGACCTTGAGCGGGGCGACCGCATCGCCGTGCTCGAAGCGCATCCAGTGCTCTTGGCCGTCGCGCCAGATCGTGAGTTCGAGCCATTCCGAAAGCGCATTGACCACCGAAACGCCGACGCCGTGGAGCCCGCCGGAAACCTTGTAGGCGTTGTCGTCGCTGGTGTTCTCGAACTTCCCGCCCGCGTGGAGCTGGGTCATGATCACTTCGGCGGCGGAAACGCCTTCCTCGGCGTGGATGCCGGTGGGAATGCCGCGCCCGTTATCCTCGACCGAAACCGAGCCATCGGGGTTCAGTTCGATCAGCACCAGATCGCAATGCCCGGCCAGTGCCTCGTCGATCGCGTTGTCCGAAACCTCGAACACCATGTGGTGCAGGCCCGAGCCATCGTCGGTATCGCCGATGTACATGCCGGGGCGCTTTCGCACGGCATCGAGCCCGCGCAGGACCTTGATGGAATCGGCGCCATATTCGTTGGCGTTGGGGATGTTTTCGTTCGTACTGGCCATCTTGCGGACATAGGCATTCGCGGGGCTTTTCCCAAGCGAATCCGGCCCGTTTTGCACAAGGGAAAGCCCCGTTTCACGCGCCGAACCGAGAGGGGCTGGCGAACCATGCGCAATCGTGCTGAAACGCGTGCATGTTATCCCATGCAAAGGACTTTTCCTGCCATGCGCAAGCTGTTGACCAGTGCGATCTGCGCCGCCGCTCTGAGCACGACGATGCTCACTTCCAGCGCTCTTGCAGCGCCTGCGGCCAAGGGCGATCCTTATGGCGGCGAAGCGGAATTCCGCAGCCTCTACAAGGAACTGGTCGAGACCAACACGACGCTCTCGTCCGGCAGCTGCACGCTGGCGGCCGAGCGCATGGCCGCCCGGCTCAAGACCGCGGGCTTCACCGACGATCAGCTGACGATCTTCGCAACGCCGGAAAAGCCCAAGGAAGGCGGCCTCGTGGCAGTCATGCCGGGAACGAACAGCGCCACCTCGAAAACCGCAAAGCCGATCCTGCTGCTCGCTCACCTCGATGTGGTGGAAGCCAAGCGCGAGGACTGGGTGCGTGATCCCTTCACGCTGATCGAGGAAGACGGCTACCTCTATGCGCGCGGCACGGTGGACGACAAGGCGATGGCGGCCAGCTGGGTCGATACGCTGATCCGCTTTAAGCAGGAGGGCTTCAAGCCGAAGCGCACGCTCAAGCTCGCGCTCACCTGCGGCGAGGAAACGACGTATGCGTTCAACGGCGCCGAATGGCTGGCGAACAACAAGCGCGATCTGATCGACGCGGCTTTCGCGCTCAATGAAGGCGGCGGCGGGCGCACCGATGCGAAGGGCGTTTCAGAAGGCGGCAAGCTGGTCGTCGAGACCATCCAGGTCGGCGAAAAGGGCGTGCAGAACTATCGGCTGGAAACCCGCAACCCCGGCGGCCACAGCTCGATCCCGGTGCGTGATAACGCGATCTATCAACTCGCCGCCGCGCTGGTGAAGCTGCAGAACCACGATTTCAAGATCGAGCTTTCGGACACGACCCGCGCGTTCTTCGCCAAGGCCGGCGCCCAGCGCACCGACGACATGGGCAAGGCAATGCAGGCGATTGCCGCCAATCCTGCAGACAGCACGGCAGAGGCCATGCTCAACACCGACCGCACGTTCCATTCGATGCTGCGCACCACCTGCGTCGCCACGCTGATCGATGGCGGCCATGCCAACAACGCGCTGCCGCAGCGCGCCGGGGCCAACGTCAACTGCCGCATCTTCCCCGGCCATTCGATTGATGAAGTGCAGCAGGAACTGCAGGCCGTCGTCGCCGATGCAGGCGTGACGGTCACCCCGGTGCCGCCGATGCGCCCGCTGGCCAAGACGCCGCCGCTGGACCCGGCGATCATCGGCCCGATGGAAAAGCTGGCGGCAAAATATTTCCCCGAAACGCCGCTGGTGCCGACGATGTCGACCGGCGCGACCGACGGGATCTTCCTCGCCGCCGTGGGCATCCCGACCTACGGTGTGCCCGGCAGCTGGCTCAACCCGGACATGAACGGCATCCACGGCCTCAACGAACGGATCGAAATCAAGTCGCTGATGACTGGCCGCGCCTATCTCTATGAACTGGTGAAGGCCTACACCAAGTAGTCACCCGCCTGTAATCATTGCGTTTATCCCGGGTTACCCCCATCCTGTCCGCAGGTCTGTGCACCTGTGGACAGGACCGCGCGCGGCCTCTTGACGGGTGAGACGCGCCTGTGTTCTTTTCCGTGCATGCGTCACGAAGCGGTCATCCGCATCCCTCACATCGCTCCCGACCGGCGCCTTGCCGTCCTTTCGGGGATGAGGCCGTGCGCGACCATGCGAAAGGGCCGAACGGGAGCATGCTTCACAGGGCGCTGATCGAGCGGGCGGCTGAGGCCAGGCCCCATAGTGGCAGCCCCCACGGGGGTGAAACCACCGTTCTTGGCCATGATCGCCATCTCTCGAATTGCCCGGCGCTGGTGCTCAATGCCGATTACACCCCGCTCAGCTACTATCCGCTAAGCCTCTGGCCCTGGCAGACCGCGATCAAGGCGGTGTTCCTCGAACGCGTCGACATTGTCGCGACCTATGACCGCGAAGTGCACAGCGCCTCGCTCGACATGAAGATTCCTTCAGTCATCGCGCTGCGCCAATATGTGAAGCCGAGCGAGTTTCCCGCCTTCACGCGCTTCAACCTGTTCCTGCGCGACAAGTTCCAGTGCCAGTACTGCGGCTGCCCGGACCAGCTGACGTTCGATCACGTGGTGCCGCGCCGCCTTGGCGGGCGCACGACCTGGGAAAACGTCGTGGCCGCCTGTGCACCGTGCAACATGCGCAAGGGCGGCCGCACCCCGGCGCAGGCCGCCATGCGGCTCATCACCGAACCGATCCGGCCAACCTCTTGGCACTTGCAGGAACGCGGGCGGCTCTTCCCGCCGGGCCACTTGCACGAAAGCTGGCGCGATTGGCTCTACTGGGACGTCGAGCTGGAGTACTGAGCCGAGGTCAGAGGATGAAATCCGCCGCCGTCAGGGTGGGGGTGCCTTCCACCCGGATCATGAAATCGGCGACCCCGTCGCCGTTCTGGTCGCCATAGACGAACACGCCTTTCGCACTCGTCTCATAGCGCAGTTCGCCGATCGTGCTGTCGGCGGTGTTGAAGGCCGCGGTGCCGATGAAGACGAACGCCTGGTTGCCCGCCGCCGCGGCAGCGCTGCGAAAATCCGCGTCGACCCTGGCCAGATCGATGCGGTCCCCCACATCCCAGCCCTGAATGATATCCGCTGCGCCAATTGTTGCGCCGCCGAAAGTGCCATCGCGGAATTCGAAGCGGTCCTTGCCGAAGCCGCCAACAAGGATGTCGCGCCCAAGCCCGCCAATCAGGACATCGCTACCCGCACCGCCCTCGAGCCGATCGGCACCGGCGCCGCCAATCAGCGTATCGGCACCAGCCCCCCCCAGCAGCAAGTCATTGCCCAACAGGCCAGCAAGCCGGTCGCTCCCTGCCCCGCCGTCCAGCACGTCATCTCCGAACCCGCCGACGACTTCATCCCGGCCGTCACCCGCCTCAACCCACGTGAGCGTGCCCGGCGTGCCGCCAGCAAGAAGACTGATGGAATCGGCAAGGCCTGTCCCAGCGACATATTGGTTGCCCGCAAAATCGGAGGAGAATGTAGTGTGTGCTGCATCCAGCGTCGTCTTGGTCAGCACCAGCTCGCCGGTCGCCGTCTCGCGGCTGTTCGCCAGCACATCGGCCTTGCGCACCATCCCGGTCGCATCCCGGATCGTCACGCCGATGTCGAGCGTGACGGGCCCGTCTGCCGCAGCCCTGATGGCATCCCTGAGATCGAGTGCACCCGAACCGCGTCCCGCCGCCTTGCCGTTCAGGGTCCAGGAAAAGGCAAACAGCGCGTTGTTCGGCGTTGCAGCGAGGGCGGTGGTCAGCACCTTCTGGCCGGGCAACGTGACCAATCCGCTGGTCACGGCATAGAACCGGTCGATGAACGCTTCCTTCTCCGGCGCGCTGAACGCGGTGTCGAGAGAGAGCATCTTCGACGTTTCCGTCGCGCGCCACACGCCGGTCGAACGATAATAGCCGCCTTCGTAAGCCCCCACCGTGCCAAGGCCGTCAGTGAAGCCGATCCAGTCCTTCCACGGCACTTTCGCCGGATCACTGGTGGTGGCGACATGCACGCTGTTCAAGCCGCCGAGCGGAAAAGTCTCCACCAGCGCCGGATCGGCATATTCATCCTGCAACCCGGCAAAGCTGTGGCCGATCTCGTGCAGCGCAACTTCATAGGAATAGGGATTGCCTGCCGTCGCCCAGGCAATCGAACCGCCTGCACCGCCGTATTTCGAGGAATTGATCAGCACGACCACGATATCGCGCGCATCGCCCTTCAGCGCGGACAGCGCCGAATAGACCTTGCTTTCGTTGCCATAGACCAGCCGCCCATCGCTGCCATAGGCGCGCGCATCGAACGCGGTGTTCACCGTGGTCGTGTCGGTATCGTAACCAGCCTGACTGGAAGCAACGAACACCGCGCTGGCATTCACCAGCGCACCATACGTCGCGAACGGATCGTTCAGCGTCTTGTTGGCAGTAGACAGCATGTACGTGGTGAAGGCGTTGGCATCGGAGAGGAACTTGCTCCGCTCAGCCGCGGTATATCCCTCGGCCACGATGACGACATCGACGCGCGCCGCGCTGGCCCCGGTTGAACGAATCGATGTCAGGTCCATGGCGCAAGCTCCGTTGACCGTTGTGTCCCTGGACAGGCCTGAGCAAGGCTAACATGCCCTCGCTTGGGTGTCAGCGCAGCAGATCAGCGCGTCGTGAGCGCGGCTTCGCAATCGCCCATCAGTTCAGCCATGATCGCGGCGACTGGTTCTTCCTTCGTCACCATGCCGACCGATTGACCGGCCATGACCGAACCGCGTTCGACATCGCCGTCGATCACCGCGCGGCGCAGTGCGCCCGCCCAGAAGTGCTCGATCTCGAGCTGTGCCTCTCCCATGTCGACCACGCCTTCATCAAGCCGCCGCGCGACTTCGATCTGCTTGGCGTTGAATTCCTCGCTGCCCTTGTTGCGCAGGGCGCGCACCGGGATCACCGGCAGGCGCGGATCGATCTGCACGCTGGTGACGGCATCGCGCGCATTGGCGCGGAAGAACGCCGCCTTGAACGCGGGGTGCGCAATGGATTCGGTGGCGCAGGCAAAGCGGGTGCCCAGCTGCACCCCGCTCGCGCCCATTTCCAGATAGCTCGCGATCATTTCGCCCCGGCCGATCCCGCCCGCCACGAACACCACGTGATCCTTGGCGAGCGCGGGGAGGAACTCCTGCGCCAGCACCGAAGTCGAAACCGGGCCGATATGCCCGCCGGCTTCGGACCCTTCGATCACCAGCGCATCGGCGCCCGAGCGGAACAGCTTCTTCGCCAGCGCCAGCGTCGGCGCGAAGACCAGTACCTTGGCGCCAAACGCCTTGATCGCCTCGACCGCGCCCTTGGGCGGAATGCCGCCCGCGAGCACGACATGGCTGACATTGTGCCGCGCGCAGACTTCGATCAGATCGAACAGACGCGGGTGCATGGTGATGAGGTTGACGCCGAAGGGCTTGGCCGTCAGCGCTGCCGTGGCGGTGATTTCCGCGTCGAGCAGTTCGGGCGTCATCGCCCCGCAGGCGATCACACCAAACCCGCCGGCATTGCTGATCGCCGCCACGAGATTGCGCTCGGACACCCAGCTCATCGCGCCGCATAGCACCGCATGTTCGGTGCCGAGGAATTCCGCGCCGCGTGCCATCAGCGCAGCAGTCTTGGGGTATGCGGTCATCATGTCATCCGGTCAGTTCAGCACCCATTGGGCAGGTACTGCGCCATCAAGGCAGCATAAAGGCAGGAAGCCCGTTACCCCGCATCCAGCCCATAGGCGGTGTGCAGCACGCGCACGGCAAGCTCCACCTCGTCGGAATCGATCAGCACCGAGACCTTGATCTCGCTGGTGGAGATCGCCTGGATGTTGATCCCGCGCTCGGCCAGCGCCTTGAACATCGTGGCAGCAACGCCCGCATGGCTGCGCATACCGACGCCGACGACCGAGACTTTGGCCACCTTGCTGTCGGCGATCATGCGGTAATAGCCGATCGTGTCCTTGCGTTCCTCCAGCAGCGCCTGCGTGCGCGCAAGGTCTGCCTGCGGGCAGGTGAAGGTCACGTCGGTCTCGCCCTTGTCCTTGGCGATGTTCTGGATGATCATGTCGACGTTGATGTTCGCCTCGGCCAACGGGCCGAAGATCGCCGCCACCGCACCGGGGCGGTCCGCCACGCGGGTCAGCGTCACCTTGGCCTCGTTCTTGTCGGCGGCAATGCCGGTGATCAGCTGGCGTTCCATCTCTTGTCCTTCTTCGCTTTCGGCCAGAATGCGGTCCAGTTCTTCGTCGCTCACGATCATCGTGCCGGGGATGCTGTCCGCCGGCGGGGCATTCTCGTCGATGAACGAGGAGAGCACTTGCACGCGCACCCCTTCCTTCATCGCGAGGCTGACCGAGCGGGTCTGCAGCACCTTCGAGCCGACCGAGGCCAGTTCGAGCATTTCCTCGTAGGTCACGTATTTCAGCTTGCGGGCCTTGGCCACGATGCGCGGATCGGTCGTGTAGACCCCGTCGACATCGGTGTAGATATCGCAGCGATCCGCCTGCACCGCCGCCGCCACGGCGACCGCCGACGTATCCGAACCGCCCCGGCCCAGCGTGGTCACGCGGCCCGCGGGGTCGAGGCCCTGAAAGCCCGGAATCACCGCGATCTCGCCCGCCGCCATCGAAGCGAGGAGTTCGGGCGAAGTGATATCCTCGATGCGCGCGGCAGCATGGGCGTCGTCGGTCTTTACCGGCAGCTGCCAGCCCAGCCACGAACGCGCCTTGCAGCCCAGCGCCTGCAGATGCAGCGCCAGCAAGCCCGAAGTGATCTGCTCGCCAGCCGCAACGACCACGTCGTATTCGGCCCGGTCATAAAGCGCATGGGCTTCGCGGCAGAAGTTCACCAGCCGGTCGGTCTCGCCCGCCATGGCGGAGACGACGACGGCCACTTCATGGCCCGCTTCCTGCTGGCGCTTCACGATCCCGGCGACACGGCGGATGCGCTCGGTCCCGGCCATCGAGGTGCCGCCGAATTTCATCACGATCCGGGCCACGCGCAATCCCCCGCACTTCAAAAAGAGGTTTCCTTGCGCGGCCCCTCGACCGCGCGGACGCGGCGCTTTAGAGTCGGCGCATGAGCATTGCAACAACTGGCGCGACGATCCGGCCCGAAGAAGCTGCCCATTTCGGCAAGCTGGCGGCGGAATGGTGGGATCCCAAGGGCAGCTCGGCGATGCTGCACAAGCTGAACCCGGTGCGGCTGGCGTTCCTGCGCGAAGCCATCGATTCGCACTTCGGCGCCGATCCCAGGACCTTGCGCCCGCTGGCCGGACGCGGCGCGCTTGATGTCGGCTGCGGTGCCGGGCTGCTGGCCGAACCGCTGGCGCGGATGGGCGCGGCCGTCACGGCGGTGGACGCGGCGGAAGAGAACATCGCAGCCGCCAAGGCCCATGCGCAAGGCGGCGGGCTCGCCATCGATTATCGCCACGGCGAACTAGCGGCGCTGGGCCTCGGCCAGTTCGATCTCGTCACCTCGATGGAAGTGATCGAACACGTGGCCGACAAGCCCGCCTTCGTCGCCGGGCTGACCCAGCGCGTTGCGGAAGGCGGCCTGCTGGTCCTTTCCACCCCCAACCGCACGACGCCATCGCGCCTGCTGCTGGTCGGCGCGGCGGAAGGCGTGGGCATGGTGCCCAAGGGCACGCACCACTGGGAGGATTTCATCACCCCGCTGGAACTGAGCGACCTGCTGGCAGACGCCGGATTCGCAATGGGCAACCCGCGCGGCATTTCGTGGAGCCCACTGAAAGGCCTTCACCTCTCCGACGATCTGGCGCTCAACTATATCGTCACGGCCCAAAAATCCGATGGCCGCAAATCCGATGGAAGGGACGCCTGATGGCCACCGGCAAAGTCTTCGAACGCCACAAGCAGGCCTGGACGACCGACGAAGTGCAGAAGCTGCACACGCTGGCAAAGAAAGGCATAGCCCTGAAGGGACTCGCCAAGGCGCTGACCCGCAGCGAGGAATCGATCAAGATCCGCGCCAAGGCCGATGGGCTGGCCATCGAAAAGCTGCGCTGATTTACCCTGCGGTGGGCAGGAACTTCTCGACCAGATCGCGCGCCAGCCGCGCCGGGCGCAGGGTGGCGGCATCGAGGCAGCACCAGCTCGATTTCACTTCGGCCAGCACGTCCTCACCGCGCTTGATGATCGTCTCGTAAAACGCGCGCGCGCCCTGCACGCGCTCTAGAATCACGTGCGCGATCACCGGATCATGCAGGAACGTCGGCCGCCGGTAGGTGATGTTGTGATTGGTCGCGACCCAGACATGATCGGCAATCGCCTGCGCCGGCGCAAACGCGCGCCAGTGCCCCACGACGGCGTCCTGCACCCATTTGAGGTATGAGGCGTTGTTGACGTGCCCCATGAAGTCGATGTCAGCGGGATCGACGGTGATCGCGTAGGCGAAAGGTGCGGCGGTATTCACACTCATGTAGATAACACCAAGCCGCCGCACTGAACAGGTCGGATTATCCGCTATTTAGACCAGTTCGGCGGCCCACTCGGCTTCCTTGAAGCCCACCAGCAACCCGCCCGGATGCTCCACGATGGGCCGCTTGATCACAGAAGTATTGGCCGCCAGAACCTCCGGCGCGCCCTCTCCGCCCAGCACCGCCTGATCCTCAGCCGAAAGCTTGCGGAAGGTCGTTCCCGCCCGATTGACCACCTTGCCCAGCCCGGCCGCCGCGATCCAGCCCGCAATCCGCGCCGGGTCCGCGCCCGCCTTCTTGTAGTCATGGAAGGTATAGGCGATCCCCTTGGCATCGAGCCACGCGCGCGCCTTCTTCACCGTGTCGCAATTGGGGATGCCATAAACCGTGATCGTCATGCCTTGGTCCTCGCAAAGCGGTGCACCCGGCTGGGTGTTCCCGCAAACAGCGTGTAGTCCTCGTAATATGCCTCGCGGCCCTTGGCCTGCATCTCGGCATGGTGCGCCACCCGCCGCCACGCCAGCGCCGCCGCTTCATCCGCCCATTCGCTGATCGCCACGACTTCGCCGTCCTCGGCAGTGTAGCTCTTGAACGAGAGATAGCCCGGCTGCGCGGCAGCGAGCGCTTCCATCGCATCGGCATCGGCGCTGTAGGCCGCCGCATCAATATCGGCGCGCTTGCGGTTGCGGAAGACGACGAGGAACATGGGGCCGCTGTAGCGCGTGTTACCACCACCCCCAACCCCCTCCTCTAAAGAGGAAGGGGCTATTCGTTCACTCCCCCTCCTCTTCGCAAGGAGGGGCCGGGGGGGTGGTGCACGCCGCAGAATGGACATTTCCGCCCACTTGCGACAAAGCGACCAGCCATGAGCTTCAACACCTTCGGTCACGCATTCCGCTTCACCACCTGGGGGGAAAGCCACGGACCCGCTCTCGGCGCGGTCGTCGATGGCTGCCCGCCGGGCCTCGCCATCAGCGAAGCGGATATCCAGCCCTTCCTCGATGCGCGCCGCCCCGGCCAATCGCGCTTCACCACGCAGCGGCAGGAACCGGATCAGGTCCGCATCCTCTCCGGCGTGTTCGACGGCAGAACAACTGGCACCCCGATCAGCCTGATGATCGAGAACGTGGATCAGCGCTCCAAGGACTACGGCGATGTCGCCAAGGCCTATCGCCCCGGCCACGCCGACTATGCTTACGACGCGAAGTACGGTTTCCGCGACTATCGCGGCGGCGGGCGCTCCTCGGCGCGCGAGACCGCAGCGCGGGTCGCGGCAGGTGCGGTGGCGCGGCTCGTCATCCCCGAAGTCACCGTGCTCGGCTGGGTCAGTGCGATCGGCGGCGATGCCATCGATCCCGCCAACTTCGATGCCGCCGAAATCGCCCGCAACCCGTTCTTCTGCCCCGATGCCAAGGCCGCCGCGCGCTGGGAAACTTTGGTCGACAATGCCCGCAAGGCCGGTTCCTCGCTCGGCGCGGTGGTCGAATGCACCGCAACGGGCGTCCCCGCGGGCTGGGGCGCGCCGCTCTATGCCAAGCTCGATGCCGAACTGGCCCACGCGATGATGGGCATCAACGCGGTCAAGGGCGTCGAAATCGGCGACGGTTTCGCCGCCGCTGCCAACACCGGCGAGGGCAATGCCGATCCGATGCGGCCCCCAAAAACCGGATTGGGCTCCGATACGCCGGAATTCCTCGCCAACCACGCGGGCGGCATCGCGGGCGGCATTTCCACCGGCCAGCCGGTCCATGTCCGCGTCGCCTTCAAGCCGACCTCCTCGATCCTCACGCCCGTGCCCACGATCACGCGCGAAGGCGCGGCGACCGAGCTGTTCACCAAGGGCCGCCACGATCCTTGCGTCGGCATTCGCGGCGTGCCGGTGGTCGAAGCCATGATGGCGCTCGTGCTGGCGGACCAGAAGCTGATGCACCGGGCGCAGTGCGGGGGCTGAGAAGGCCCGCCCCCCGCTTGCCTAAACCTCAGGCCCCGCTAGTCTCTCGCCCCAAACGACACAGGGAACCGCAACCTTGGGCAAGCGCCTGACACTCTACATCCTGATCGCCCTGTTTGCCGGTATCGGCGTGGGCTATGCGCTCAATGTGTCCTATCCGGCGGGCGACAAGAGCCTTGCCCAGATCGCCGATCTGCTGAAGCTGCTGCCCGAGGTGTTCCTGCATCTCATCAAGATGATCATCGCGCCGCTGATTCTGGCGACGCTGGTGACCGGCATTGCCAGCATGGGTGACAGCAGCGCGCTGGGCCGCATCGGCGGGCGGGCGCTGGCGTGGTTCATCACCGCCAGCCTCATTTCGATCGGGCTCGGGCTGGTGCTGGTCAACTTGTTCCAGCCGGGCGTCGGGCTCAACATCACCGCGACCACCCCGGTAGGCGAACTGGCCACGGCAGACTTTACCTTGCGCCACTTCGTGCTCGAAGTGTTCCCCACCAGCGCGCTCGATGCGATGGCCAAGAACAACGTGCTCCAGATCCTCGTGTTCTCGATCTTCGCAGGGCTGGGGCTTTCGGCGATGGGCGAGGAAGCCGCGCCGCTGGTGCGCGGCTGCGAGGCGCTGGCAACGCTGATGCTCACGATCACCGGCTATGTCATGCGCGCTGCACCGTTCGCGGTGTTCGGCGCGATGGCCTCGGTCATCGCGGTGCGCGGGGTCGGCATCATCCTGACCTACGGGACCTTTGTCGCGGAGTTCTACTTCGGGCTCCTGATCCTCTGGACGATGCTGTTCGGGCTCGGCGGGATCTTCCTCGGCAAGCGCGTGCTCCTGCTGGCGCGCTATATCCGCGAGCCGATCCTGCTCGCCTTCTCCACCGCCAGTTCGGAAAGCGCGCTGCCCAAGCTGTTCGAACAGCTCGACCGGTTCGGCGTGCCGCGCCGCATTTCAGGCTTCATGCTGCCGCTGGGCTACAGCTTCAATCTCGATGGCTCGATGATGTACACCAGCTTTGCGACGCTGTTCATCGCGCAGGCCTACAACATTCCGCTTTCCGCCGGGCAGCAGGTCGCCATGCTTCTGACCTTGATGATCACCTCGAAGGGCATCGCCAGCGTGCCGCGCGCGAGCCTCGTGGTGATCGCCGCCACGCTCACCCAGTTCGGCCTCCCGATCGAAGGCGTCGCGCTGCTGCTGGGCGTCGACACTTTCCTCGACATGGGCCGCACCGCCACCAACGTGGTGGGCAATGCGGTGGCCACCTCGGTCATCACCAAGTGGGAAGGCATGCTGCAAGTGCCGCTGGACCCGGACGCGCCCGAGGCTGTGCCCCCGCACGACACGCCGGAGCATGGACGCCGGGGGCTGCACCTCGATCCGGAGGCCTGACCGGGCGGCTCCCTACTTCGTCTTGTCGAGCGTCACCGGCTGGAACATCCCCAGCCCGCACGATCCGCGCGGGCCGCCGGCCGCACCATTGGCGAACACCGTGATGATATCGACATTGCAAAGCTGCGAAAGCGAGGTCTGGTAGGAGAAGGCCTTCTCGAACCCGAGCGAATAGCAGCGGTTGGGCAGGGTGTTGCGATACCACTTGGTCCCGCTCACCCGGAAGTCGATGGTCCAGTCATCGCGCACGCGGCTTTCCTGGATCTGCGCGATGGAAATGCAGCTGACCGGCTTTCCGGCGAGCGTGGCGGCGGGGACATCCTTCGCATGGCCATCATTTCCCGTGGCATTGCCCGTGGCCGGATGGGGTGCGCACGCCCCCAGTGAAAGCAGGGCGGTCGTGGCGGCAGCAGCTTTGGCGGCGAACGTGAAGTACCTCATGGCAGCTTTTCCTTGGCTCTTCGCGTCCCGGTTGCCCCTTTCCGAGTCGCAGGCTTCGCCCCCTGCTCCAGAATCTTCCCCTTATACCCGCAAAGGTCAACCACCTCGCAGCGCCAGCATTCGGGGATGCGCGCCTTGCACACATAGCGCCCGTGCAGGATCATCCAGTGGTGCGAGCCGACACGGAACGGCTGCGGCACGCGCTTCTCCAGCTGCTTCTCCACCGCCAGCGGAGTCTTGCCCTTGGCGAGGCCGGTGCGATTGCTCAGGCGGAAGATATGCGTATCGACCGCGAAAGTCTCCGCCCCGAATGCGCAATTGAGCACGACATTCGCCGTTTTGCGCCCCACGCCGGGCAGCGCCGTCAGCAAGTCGCGGTCCGCCGGAACCTCGCCGCCATGCTCGCGCACGAGGATTTCGGCCATGGCCATCACGTTCTTCGCCTTGCTGTTGAACAGGCCGATGGTCTTGATGTGCTGCTTCAGGCCTTCCTCGCCAAGGTCCAGCATGTCCTGCGGCGTCTTCACTTTGGCAAACAGAGCGCGCGTCGCCTTGTTCACGCCGACGTCCGTCGCCTGCGCGGAGAGGGTTACCGCGACGAGGAGTTGGTAGACATTGCCGTATTCGAGCTCGGTCTCGGGCGAAGGATTGGTTTCCGCAAGCCGCCGGAAGAACTCGAAAATCTGGTCCTTCTTCAAAGCCCCAGCACCTCGGGCATGCTGTAACGCCCCGGCTCCTTGCCGATCAGCCATTGCGCCGCGCGCACCGCACCGCGCGCAAAGATCGCGCGGTTTTCGGCGAGGTGCGAAAGGGCGATGCGTTCGTTGTCCGCCAGGAAATGCACGGTGTGATCGCCCGCCACGGTGCCGCCGCGCAAGGCCGCGAAGCCGATGGTCCCCGCCAGCCTGGCGCCCGTCACCCCGTCACGCCCCGCGACCCGTTCCTCGGCCAGCCGCACGCCCCGGCCTGCTGCCGCCGCTTCGCCCAGCAGCAGCGCGGTGCCCGATGGCGCATCGACCTTCATGCGGTGGTGCGTCTCGACAATCTCGATATCCCAGTCCTCGCCCAGACGCGTGGCCGCCTCGCGCACCAGATGCGCCAGCAAGGTCACGCCGAGCGAGGTGTTGCCCGTCTGGAGCACCGGCACGGATACCGCCGCCGCATCGACCAGCCAGTGATGCCGCTCCGCGAGGCCCGTCGTGCCCACCACGATGGGAATGCCCGCATGGATCGCCGCATCGAGATTGAATTCCAGCGCTGCCGGGGCCGAAAAATCGACCAGCACATCGCTCGCCTGCGCCAACGCGAGCGGATCGCCGCCCTGATCGATCCCGCCAGAGACGTCATGCCCCGCCGCCGTGATCGCATCGGCCAGCGCCTGCCCCATGCGCCCGGCGCTGCCGATAATGCCCACTCTCGCCCCAACGGTCATGCTTGATCACCTCATGTCTCGCGTGCTTCATGGCCGCGATGCAGACCATTCGCAACATCGTGATCCTGACCGGAGCCGGGGTTTCCGCCGAAAGCGGGATCGATACCTTCCGCAGCGCCGGGGGCCTTTGGGAACAGCACCGGGTAGAAGACGTCGCCACGCCCGAAGGCTTCGCGCGGGATCCCGATCTGGTGCTGCGCTTCTACGACATGCGCCGCGCGGCGATCCAGACGAAGGAGCCCAATCCCGCGCACCACGCACTGGGCCGCCTCGAACGCGAATGGCCCAAGCGCGTGCCCGGCGGCAGCGTCACCCTCGTCACCCAGAATGTCGACGATCTCCACGAACGTGGCGGCTCACTTTCCGTGATCCACATGCACGGCGAGCATCTCACCGTGTGGTGCACCGCCTGCGATGCGCGGGTGGCTTGGCGCGAAGCCCTGCTGCACCGCCCGCCCTGCCCGCAATGCAGCGCGCCCGCGCTGCGCCCCGATGTCGTGTGGTTCGGCGAAGTGCCCTACCGCATGGACGAAATCTTCGCCGCGCTGCGCGAAGCCGACCTTTTCGTCTCGATCGGCACTTCGGGCGCGGTCTATCCCGCCGCAGGCTTCGTGCGCACCGCGCGGGACATCGGCGCGCAGGCGCTCGAACTCAATCTCGAACGCTCGCAGGGTTCGCAGTGGTTCCACGAAACCCGGCTCGGCCCCGCGAGCGAGACCGTGCCCGCGTGGGTGGAGGAACTGCTAGGCGGCTGACCCGCAGGTCCGGCACTCCGGATCCTTGGCAATCCGCATCGAACGCAGCGCAGGCTTCAGCCCGTCGAGCACATGGACCTGCCCCCACTGCGGATCACCCAGCGTGGACACCCCCTCCAGCAGCACCCGCATCGCCGCCATCGCGCCGAACGCGCCCACCATGCCGACCATCGCGCCCAGCACGCCCGTATCGGCGCAGGTATCGCAATCCTCGGCATCGAACGCATCGCCCACAAAGCAGCGATAGCAGGCATGCCCCTCGCGGTGCCCCGCAAAGCTCGCTACCTGCCCCTGAAACCGCCCCAGCGCCGCGCTGGTCAGCGGAATGCCCGCCGCCACGCAGGCATCGGAGACCGCGAGGCGGGTCGCGAAGTTGTCGCTGCCATCGAGCACCACATCCGCCCCCGCAATCAGGTCGGCAGCGTTGTCCCGCGTGATTCGCAAGACATGCGCCTTGCCTTCCAGCGCCGGATCGAACGCCCCCAGCCACGCGGCAGCCGCTTCGGCCTTGGGCCGCCCGATATCGTCCGTGCCGAAAATCGTCTGGCGCTGGAGGTTGGATGCCTCGACCACATCATCATCGATCAGGGTGAGCCGACCGATCCCGGCCCCCGCCAGATATTGCAAGGCCGGACTGCCGATGCCGCCCATGCCGATCAGGACGACATGGCTGGCCACGAGCTTCGCCTGCCCCGCGCCGCCGACTTCGGGGAGAACGATATGGCGGGCGAAGCGGTCGAGGCGGTCGGGAGTCATGGGAGGGAGTTAGGGGGGAAGGGGAGAAAATGCGAGGGCCATCGCCCTCGCGCTCCCGGGAATTGGTGCAGGACAGCTTAGTAGCGCACCCCGGCGACGCCGGAGAGATGAAGCCGCTTCGCGGTTGGTGCGCAACCGATAGGCCACGCGCCAAACTCCCGGGAGCGCGAGGGCAATGGCCCTCGCACCTTCCCTTATCCCTTAATCCTCAAGCTGCCGCAGCAGAGTCCGCACATCGCCGTCCATATCGGCATCGCGCGTGCGCAGTTCCTCGATCAGGCGGACGGCATGGATCACGGTCGAGTGATCGCGCCCGCCGAACTTGCGGCCGATCTCGGGGTACGAACGCGGCGTGAGCACCTTGGCGAGGTACATCGCGACCTGACGCGGGCGCACGACCGCGCGGGCGCGGCGCTTGCTGGCCATTTCAGTGCGGTCGACGCGGTAGAACTGGCAGACCATGCGCTGGATTTCGTCGATGGTGATCCGGCGGCGGTTGGCCGAAAGGATATCGGTTAACTGTTCCTCGGCCAGTTGCAGCGAGACCGGCTGGCCGGTGAGCTGGGCGTAGGCGATCAGCTTGTTGAGCCCGCCGACGAGTTCGCGCACGTTGCGGTTGATCGTGCGGGCGAGGAATTCGATCACGTCCGCCGGGACCTGGCTGGCGGTGAAGCGCGCGAGGCGGTGTTCGAGGATCTTGCGGCGCAGATCGATATCAGCCGGCTGGATATCGGCGACGAGGCCCATCGAGAGGCGCGAGAGCAGGCGCTGCTCGACCCCGTCGAGCGCTTGCGGCGCACGGTCTGCGGCGACGACGAGGCGCTTGCCCGCGCTCATGAGCGCGTCGATCGTGTGGAGGAATTCCTCCTGCGTGGAGGCCTTGCCGATGATGAACTGAATGTCGTCAACGAGCAGCAGGTCGAAACCCCGCAGGCGCGCCTTGAATTCGAGCATCTCGTTCGAGCGCATGGCTTGCACGAACTCGATCATGAAGCGCTCGGCCGAGCAGTAAAAGATGCGCGCACCCGGGCGGGCGGCGGCATAGGCGTGGCCAATGGCGTGGAGCAGGTGCGTCTTGCCCTGCCCGGTCGAGCCTTTGAGGTAGAGCGGCGAGAACTGCGGCGTTTCCAGAGCGGCCATGCGCTGCGCGGCATTGACCGCGAGGACGTTGGCCGTGCCGGAGACGAATTCGGCGAAGGTCAGCGAGGGATCCAGCCCGGTGACCGCTCCATCGGCGCTGAGCGGCACGGCGGCCTGGCGCTGAATCGGCTGGATCGAGCCGGAATCGTTGGCGGCAAGACCGCCCATCCGCAGTTCGGGCATGGCACGGCGGCGCGGGTGAACGGTGATGCGCACCTGGCGAACTTCCGAACGCGCGATCTTCCACGCGAGCGAGAGCCGGTCGGCAAAACGGTCCGCCACCCAGTTCGCGGAGAACTCGGTCGGCAGGAACAAGTCGAGCGTGCCGGTTTCCTTGCAGAACGTGCCGACCTGAATCGGCTTGATCCACTGGCTGTGAAGCTGCGGGCCGAGGTCCTTCTTCAGCCCCTGGCTGATGTCGGACCAATCCGCTGCCAGATCGAGTGCTTCCTGATCCTCGATCATCGCGCTTTCACGTACCTTTCTGCCCGGAGCAGCCTGTGCCGCCTGGGCTGCGGTGCCCCGTCCACCGCCGCCTGCGAATTCATCCATCTTCACGCGTCGCTGCCCTCACCCCGATGGCCTGCTTAAGCACCCCTGCCGCAGGCACAAATCTACCCCGAGCCAGAAAGCACCCCTGCTTCTGGCCATGAAACTTGCGATGTTCGTGACCCCGGGAGCGCCGCCAGACTTGCTGAGGCATGTCTCGCACCGCACCGGGAAGACCTGCTTATTGGCCTTGTGGAGGGATTCGCAAGCGCTGCTTCGCAAAAAAACTGAAATAAAGAATCTTGACGTAGCAAACGTGGCGGAAATCAATCAACACATTGAAAACATTATATTTTGCCTCGTCAGGCTCGCGAATCGGCAGAAATCCGCGACTCGTGCATGACAAGCCTGATCCTGCGCAGGCCAAGGCGCATGTGACACTGCCGAAACAAAACGCGGCCGGCGCCAGAGGCACCAGCCGCATAGTGTCATTGTTCGTAGCGCACCTCCTAGAGGGAGGCGTGCGAGCGAATCAGAGCGAAGCGACTCGCTTCGTCAGGCGCGACATCTTGCGCGCCACGGTGTTCTTGTGGAGCACGCCGCGCGCCACGCCGCGCGCCAGCTCAGGCTGGGCGGCATGAAGCGCTTCAGCCGCAGCGGCCTTGTCACCACCGGCGATCGCGGTTTCGACCTTCTTCACGAAAGTGCGGATGCGCGAAAGGCGGTTGCCGTTGATTTCGGCGCGGTTGGCGTTGCGACGGATGCGCTTACGGGCTTGCGGCGTATTGGCCATGTCTGTCCTGTTTCAAGAGCTTTGGCGGCCCGCTGGAAACGGGCTGCAAACAATCTGGTTCACCCCAGAAAGGCGGCAAGCCATCCGGGAAAGCGCGGCCCATAACTGCGGCATGGCGAATCGTCAACCGTTTGAACGGTTCGTCCGGTCAGACGAGCCTGACGAATTTCACGCTGAGCCCGTCGCGCGGCTTGGGGATCGGCCAGGGCTGCCACGTTGGCGCATAGCCCGGTTCCACTTCCACCCGGTAGCGCGTGAGGATGTGGTGGACGAGCAGCTTGGTCTGCATCGTGGCGAAATGCAGGCCAAGGCACATGTGCGCGCCGCCACCATAGGGGATCCACGCATATTTGTGCCGCGCCGCCACGGCCTCGGGCGTGAAGCGCAAGGGATCGAAGCGGTCGGGATCGGGCCAGAGCACAGGATCGGCATGGACCGCCGAGGCGCTGACATCGACATCGGTGCCGGCCGGAATGCGGAAACCCCGGAAGGTGAAGTCCTTCAGCGCCCGGCGCGGGGTGGACGGCACCGGCGGCATGATCCGCAGCGCTTCCTTCATCGCCATCTCGGCAAGGTCCAGCTTGCCCAGGGCGTCGAACGCCAGCGGCACGCCATCCCCGCCCGCCGCCGCGCGGGCCTCGGCGCGCAGCTTCTCCTGCCAATCGGGGTTTTTCGCGAGGTGCCAGATCAGCGTGGTGAACGAGGATGTGATCGTATCGTGCGCGGCCATCATCAGGAAGATCATGTGATCGACCACGACGTCCTCTGGCAGCAGTTCGCCGTCTTCGTCATCGCCCGAGTTCTCCCTGCGCGCCAACGCGAACTGGCTGAACATGTCCGGCCCGGGATTCGCGCGCCGCTCACGCAGCAGGCCGGTGAAGTATTCCACCATCAGCTGCCGCCCGGCATAGCCCCGGCCCATCGCGGTGAACGGCAGCGGCCGCCGAATCGGGGCGACGGCGGCCTGCACCATGTCGACGAAGGCCTTGTTGAGCCGGTCTGCTTCCGGCCCGAACGGCAGGCCGAGAAAACTGGTTGCCGCGGTCTGCAAGGTGAGCGCCTTGATCGCGGGATAGAACTTGCGCGGCCCTTCGCCCCAGGCTTCGACGCCGCGCGCGATATCGACGTTGAGCTGGTCGCAGTAGTGCCGCATCGGCTCGGGCTTGAAGGCGATGGAGAGCGCCTTGCGGTCCGCCCGGTGCGCCGCGAAATCCATCAGCATCAGCCCGCGCGGGAACAGCAGGTTGAGCACCGGACCCCAGCCCTGTTCGGAACTGAAAATCTTGTCCCGGTCGAACAGCACCAGCTCGTTCGCATCCGGCCCGATCAGGATGATCTGCCGCCGCCCGAACCCGCGCGTGCGGTAGACGTCGCCATGCTTGGCGCGCATGCGCTTGCCGAAACCGATGGGATCGGCGAGCAACTGGAACGTGGTGCCGACCAGCGGCCAGCCATCCTCACCGGGGATCGAATCGAGCTCGCGTTCATCTTCCACGCGGATCCAGTGCGGATTGCCACGTTCGGACTGTGCGTCATGCGGGCGGATGGGCCGCGACGGCGATGCTGCCAGTGATGCTGCCAAAGACGGTGCCTGTGTAGCCATGCCGAAGCTCCTGAATTTAACCGTGCGGTTAATGACACAGGTGTCAGCAATGTCAATCGAGTGGGTTCAGATCGGGGGCTTCAGATCCAGCCCGCAAGCTCCCGCCGCACCAGCGCTTCGAGCATGTCCATGCCCGCATCGCCCGCATTGAGGCAGGTGAGTGCCGCAAAATGCGTGCCGCCCGCCGCTTCGAAATCTTCGCGCCCGCGGATGCCCAGTTCCTCGATGGTTTCAAGGCAATCGGACGAAAAGCCCGGCGCGGCGATGGCCATGCGGCGAATGCCGTTGGCGGCCTGCACCTTGATCACGTCGTCGGTCGCTGGCTCCAGCCATTTGGCGCGGCCGAAGCGCGACTGGAAACTGGTGGCGAGCTTCAGTTCAGGGTGGGTTGCGGCAAACCGCTCACCCAGCAGGCGCGCGGTCTTCTGGCAATGGCAGTGATAGGGATCGCCGAGCCGCAGCGTGCGCTCTGGCATCCCGTGGAAGCTCAGCACCAGCAATTCGGGCGCGAAATCGAGCGCATCGATCTGTCGTGCAAGATCGGTATGCAGCGCGGTGATCATCAGCGGATCATCGAAATAGGGCGGCAGGGTGCGCAGCGCCGAGACGCGGCGGCGATCCTTGATCCAGTCCGCCACGGCATCGAGCGCGCTGGCCGTCGTCGCGCCCGAATATTGCGGATAGAGCGGGGCGACGAGAATGCGCTCGCAGCCATCGGCCAGCAGCCTGTCGAGTTCGGTGGCCATCGCGGGCTTCTGGTAGCGCATGGCGTGGCGCACGATCGCGGCGTCTCCCAGCCGCGCCTGCAGCGCGCGTGCCTGCGCGGCAGTGTGAAACGCGAGCGGCGAGCCTTCCTCGGTCCACACCTGGCTATAGGCATGGGCCGATTTGCGGGGCCGCGTGCGCAGGACGAGCCCGCGCAGGATCGGCTGCCAGAAGATCTGCGGAATCTCCACCACGCGGCGGTCGGAAAGGAACTCGGCGAGATAGCGCCGCACGGCGCCTTCATCGGGCGCGTCGGGCGTGCCGAGGTTGACCAGCAGCACTCCGATCTTGCCGGTGAGTACCCGGGGATGGTCGGCAGGTTGGTCCATGGCGCTGATCAGAGGCCTTCAGAAAGCAGGGGGAGACGGCGGAAGCGCAGTCCTGTGGCAGAAAACAGCGCATTGGCAATGGCAGGTGCGACGGCAGTGGTCGCAAGTTCGCCGGGATCGAACGGATGCTCGTCCGACTCGGCAAACGCAATATCAACCTTCGGGCAATCGGCAAGCAGAGGCAGGCCCAGTTGGGCAAGACGCCCGGCCGTCGGCAGCCCTGCGGCATAGCCGGTGCTGCCGCCAACCGCCTGCGCCAGCGCAAACAGCATCCCGCCCTCAACCTGCTGGCGCGCGATATCCATATTCACGATCCGCCCGAGATCGACCCATGCCGAGAGCTGATCGACCCGGATCGCGCCTTCATCCTGCCGCGCGGTGGCGACGACCGCGATGAAGCCGCTGCGCAGCCCTTCAGGCGCGGCCAGATCCATGCGGTGGCAGGCAATGCCCTGGCCCGAGGCATCCGCCCCGCCGCCCCACATCGCCATGCGCGCCGCGCCGACCAGGCAGGCGGCAAGGCGCGGCTGCCCCGTCAGCATACCGATCCGATAGGACAACGGCTCGGCCCCGCCGAAATGGGCGCATTCATCGATGAAGCTTTCGGTGATGAAAGCGCCATAGGCATGGGCATTGCCGCGATACCGCGCGGTGGGCAGCGGCAGCGCCACTGGCACGTGATCGACCGCGCGTTCGGGGATCGCATAGAGCGGCATCGCGCCTGCGCAGGCCAGCGGATCGGCACGGCCCTGCGCCGTCGCCTGCGCATCGGGCGCGTCCATCCCGTCCAGCAGGCGCGCGCCTGCTTCGATGGCCGTGGCGGGCAGCGCCAGCCGGGTCCGCCAGCCCAGCAGCTGGCGCTTGTCCGGCCCGATCGAGGCGGACAGCAGCGCCGAAAGCGGCGTGCGCGGATAGCCCGCAAGCGATTCTTCCCAGCGCGACCACATCAGTTGCACCGGGCGGCCCAGCGCCTTGGCGATCAGCACTGCCTCCACCGCGATGCGCGCATCGAGCCGGGCATCGAAGCTGCCGCCGGCGTGCATCGCATAGACCACCACATTGCGGCGCGAGAGCCCCGCCGCGCGCGCCGCCTGCCGCCGCACCAGTTCGGGCGCCTGCGTGGCGAGCCACAGCTCCAGCCTGTCCCCCGTCAGCCGCGCGGTGGCGGTCGCGGTTTCGAGCGGGGCATGAAGCGCAGGCTCAATGTCATAGCGCGCGGTAAGGCTGGGCTTCGCGAGCAGAGCATCGGGATCGCCTTCGGCCATGACGCGGGTGCCTGCGCCTTTGCGCAGCGCGGTGTCGATGCGGGCGTCCAGCGCAGAGGAATCGGCAATGCGACCGGCTGCGCGAAAGCGCGGCTCCATCGCCAGCACCGCCTTGTGCGCGGCGTGCCAGGTCTTGGCCGCCACGGCGACCCAGCGCTTTGCGCGAACCACGCCGACCACGCCGGGCACTTTGCTGGCCGCCTTGCCGTCGTAAGTCGAAAGCACGGTATCGCCCTGCGGTCCGTGGACAATGGCCGCGTGGACCATGCCCGGCACACGCACATCGCCCGCAAACACGAAGCTGCCATCGGCCTTGACGGGCAGATCGAGCCGGGGGAAGCGCGCGCGGGCGCCATCGGGGAACTGGCCGGGCCGCTCCTTGGCAGGCTCCGCGCGCAAGGCGGGGGGATCGGGCGGATCGTATGCCACCGCATCCGCGATCAGCGCCGCGAAAGCGATACGCTGCTTGCCGTTCACCACGAAGTGTCCGGCGGTGTCGCATGTCTCCCACGCCACGTTCCATTTCGCCGCCGCTGCCTGCATCAGCATGGCCCTGAGGCCCGCCGCCGCCGCGCGCAGTGGCGCTTCGAACGCGGCCAGCGCCGTGCCCTCGGCGGTGATCATCAGCGGTTCGCGCTCCGCATGCACGCGCGCCAGCCAATCGTCGGGGCTGTCCGCCAGCGCGGGAAGCAGGCGCGGTTGCCACAAGGGAGCCCAGCGCGCGGCCAGCACGGGATCGCCATAGACCGGGCTGGCAGGCGCAGGCTCCACGCCGACGCGCTTCCAATCCGCGCCGAGTTCGACCGCGACGATCTGCGCCATCAGGGTAGTGATCCCCTGCCCCATTTCGCAGACCGGCACGGCCACGCTGATCGCGCCATCGGCGGCAAGCCGGATGAAGCTGTCGAACACATGTTCGCCCGGCCCCGCCACCAGCGCGCTGGCATAGCGGCGCGGCGCAAGCGCGAAGAGAGCAAGCAGCGCGCCCGCGCCGCCCGCGCCAATCAGCAGCCCGCGCCGGCTGAGCCTCATCCCTGCGGTGCGTCCAGCCAGGCGAGCACCTGCCGCGCGATCCCGGCGAAGATGTCTGCCTCAGGCCCATCGCCCGCCGCCGAAGGTTCACCCGCATCGCTCGACTGGCGGATCGCCAGGTTCAGCGGCACGCGGCCAAGGAACGGCAGGCCCATCGTCTTTGCCGCCGCTTCCGCGCCGCCCTGCCCGAACGGATCGCTACTTTCGCCGCAATGCGGGCAGACATAGCCCGCCATGTTCTCGACCATCCCGATCAGCGGCACATCGCCCTGTTCGAACAGCCGGATTGCGCGGGCCGCATCCATCAGCGCCAGATCCTGCGGAGTGGAGACGATCACTGCGCCTGCGGGCTTGTGCTTTTGCAGCATGGTGAGCTGCACGTCGCCGGTGCCGGGCGGCAGATCGACGACGATGATTTCCGCGTCACCCCAATGGGCATCGATCAGCTGGCCCAGCGCATTGCCCGCCATCGGCCCGCGCCACGCGATCGCCTGTCCCGGCTGCACGAGGTGCCCCATCGAGAGCATCGGCACGCCCCACGGGCTTGGCACCGGATACATCTTCTGGCCTTCGGCTTCGGGCTTGCGACCTTCGGTGGCAAGCAGGCGCGGCTGCGAAGGGCCATAGATATCGGCATCGACCAGCCCGACCTTGCGCCCCAGCCGCGCCATCGCCACCGCCAGATTGGCCGAAAGCGTCGATTTGCCCACGCCGCCCTTGCCAGAACCGACCGCGACGCTGCGCCGCGTAACACGGTCCGCCGTCATGCCGACACGCACGTCCGCCGCCCCGGCAGCGCGCGCGGCTTCGCGCACTTTCGCTTCCAGCGCGTCGCGGCCAGCGCGGTCCAGCCCGCTGACTTCAAGGATGATGGAGGCCGTTTCGCCGTCCACTTTCGCTGTCTGCAACCGCGCCCCTGCGGCCATGCGCAAGGCTTGTTCCAGTGTCGTCTGATCGAGGCTCAATGCCGTTATCCCATGCCTGAAGGGCGCTTGCCCCAACGGACGTCCCCCTAGCAGAGGAATTTTGGCAGGGAGACACTGTTTTTAACCGCAGAGCGTACCTATAGTCCTTCTCATGATTTCTTTCGGTGGACGACTGTCGCGGATCGGCCTGGCCATGGCCGGCAAGAAAAGCCCTTGGGGCTCGGGCGAAGCGGGGAGCGGCGAACCTGCCGATGCACCTGCTGGTGAGGGCGGAGACGCTGCACCGGACAGCGCACCGCCGCCGCGCGGCGGCAATGGCCCGCGCAATCCGTGGCTGCCGCCTGCATCGGGCGATGGCCGCCGCACGCAGACGCTGGAAGACCTGTTCAAGCGCCGTGGCGGCGGTGGCGGCGGCGGAGGCAACGGGTTCCGGCTGCCGACACGCCCCGATGGCGGCTCATGGGTGCCGGTTGCCGTTGGTATCGTGGTCCTGCTCTGGCTGGGTGCCACAATGGTTCACCGCGTCTCCCCGCAGGAAAAGGGCGTGGTCACCACATTGGGCGCCTATAGCCACACCATCGATTCCGGCGTTTCGTTCACGCTGCCCTGGCCGATCCAGATGGTCGAAGTGGAAGACGTCACCTCGATCCGCCGCGATTCGATCCCCGAAGGCGATGGCGAACGCCTGATGCTGACCGGCGACCAGAACCTCGTCGATCTCACGTATCTCGTCCGCTGGAACATCAAGGACCTCAAGCTCTATACTTTCCAGTTGGCCCAGCCTGACGAGACGGTGAAGGAAGTGGCTGAAGCCGCGATGCGCCAGTCCATCGCCGAAGTGACGCTGAACGATGCGATGGGCTCTGGCCGCGCCTCGATCGAGGCCAGTGTGCGCGAGCGCATGCAGCGCATTCTCGATGCCTACCGTTCGGGCGTGAAGATCCAGGGCGTGGAAATCAAGAAGGCCGATCCGCCCGCCAAGGTGGTCAATGCCTTCAAGGACGTGGCGGCGGCGCAGCAGGACGCGCGCAGCGAAGTAAACCGCGCCGAAACCTGGGCCCAGCAGCTGACTCAGCGCGCGCAGGGTGAGGCGACCGCGTTCGACAAGGTCTATGCCCAGTACAAGCTGGCCCCCGAGGTGACACGGCGACGCATGTATTACGAAACGATGGAACGCGTGCTCAGCCAGACCGACAAGGTCATCCTCGAAACCACCGGAGTCATGCCGTATCTGCCCCTGCCCGGGATGAAGCAGACGCCGCCTGCCGAACCGGCAACCGGGGAGCGCCGCTAAGATGGAACAGACCCTGATCCGCCTGTGGCAGGAACAGAAGGCCGTGCTGATCGCAGTGGCCGTTGCTCTTGTCGTGCTCCTGAGCTGCGTGACCGTGGTGGGCGAAGAAGAGCAGGCTGTGATCGTGCGGCTGGGCGAGCCCAACCGCGTGGTCAACCGCTTCCGCCCCAACACCGATTTCGGCCAGACCGGCGCAGGCATCGTGCTGCGCGTTCCGTTCATCGAACAAGTGGTGCGGATCGACAAGCGCGTGCTCGATGTGCAGATGGAGCGCCAGCAGGTTACTTCGGCGGACCAGCGCCGGCTCGAGGTCGATGCCTACGCCCGCTTCCGCGTGATCGATCCGGTCAAGATGTACCAGACCGCCGGGACAGTTTCGCGCGTCGCCGAGCAGCTTTCGCCGATCCTTAATTCGGCGCTGCGCCAGGAACTGGGCAAGCGCACTTTCGCCTCGCTGCTCACCGCGGATCGCGGACAGGCTATGGTCAATATCCGCAAGGGGCTTGACCGCGAAGCGCGCGAATATGGCGCGCAAGTGATCGACGTGCGCATCAAGCGGGCCGATCTTCCCGATGGCGCCCCGCTCGACAGCGCCTTTACCCGCATGGAAACCGCGCGCCAGCAGGAAGCCGCCACCATCCGCGCCGGCGGCCAGAAGAACGCGCAGATCATCCGCGCCACAGCCGAGGCGACGGCCGCAAAGACGTATGCCGACAGCTATGGCAAAGACCCGGACTTCTACGATTTTTACCGCGCCATGCAGAGCTATGACACGACATTCTCGCAGAAGGGCAGCAGCACTTCGATCGTGCTTTCGCCCGACAACGCCTATCTGCGCCAGTTCAAGGGCGGCAAGTAAGCGCTCCTGCTGCTGGCCGAACGTGTTATTCAATCCCGGTTCAGGCGCTGAGATGTGAAAGCAATGCGCGGAATTGGAAGCCGGGGACCAGGTGCGCGGGCCTCCCGCGATCCGCCGCTGACATGAAGAGGAATTGCCAAGTGCGATACGCTTACGGAGTGACTACGGCGCTGCTCCTCGCCGGCAGCGCGCTGACCCTGACGACGGGCTTCCCTGCCGGTGCCCAGGTGGCGCAGAATGATTCCGCGCAGATGCAATCGGTCGTCCCGCGCGGCGGGGCTCCGGCCAGCTTTGCCGATCTGACCCAGCAGCTCCAGCCAGCGGTGGTCAACATCTCCACCCGCCAGCGCGTGAAGGTGCAGAACAACAATCCCTTCGCGGGCACCCCGTTCAGCGATCTGTTCGGCGGCGGCCAAGGTGGCGGCGGCGGACAGCCGCAGACGCGCGAGGCGCAGTCGCTCGGTTCGGGCTTCGTCGTCTCGGCGGATGGCTATGTCGTCACCAACAACCACGTGATCACCGCCGAAGGACAGGGCGAGATCGAATCGATCACCGTCACCATGACCGACGGGACCGATTATCCGGCCAAGCTCATCGGGCGCGATGCGGCTTCCGATCTAGCCGTGCTCAAGATCAGCGGCACCAAGCCGTTCCCGTTCGTGAAGTTCGGCGATTCGCGCCACGCCCGCGTGGGGGACTGGATCATCGCCATCGGCAATCCGTTCGGCCTCGGCGGCACGGTGACCAGCGGGATCATCTCGGCAGTCTATCGCAACACCGGCTCGGGCTCGGCCTATGATCGCTATCTCCAGACCGATGCTTCGATCAACCGGGGCAATTCGGGCGGGCCGATGTTCGACATGGCCGGCAACGTGATCGGCATCAACAACGCGATCTTCTCGCCCACCGGCGGCAGCGTCGGCATCGGTTTCGCCATCCCGGCAGAAATCGCCGCCCCCATCGTCGAAAAGCTGCGCAACGGTCAGGCGATCGAGCGCGGCTATCTCGGCGTGCGCATCCAGCAGCTTTCGGATGACCTTGCCGCCAGCCTTGGCCTCGCCAAGAATCGCGGCGAATTCATCCAGTCGGTCGAGCCCAATCAGGGCGCGGCCAAGGCCGGGATGCAACCGGGCGACGTCGTCGTCAGGGTCGACAACAAGGACGTGACGCCGGATCAGACGCTGTCGTTCATCGTGGCCAACACCGCGCCCGGCAAGCGCATCCCGATCGAGCTCATCCGCAATGGCCAGCGCCTGACGGTGCAGGCCATCGTCGGCAAGCGGCCGAGCGAGGAAGAGCTGGCGCAGCAGACCTTCGATCCCGATGCCCAGCAGGGCGACGGTGACAGCTTCGGCGGGCAAGGCCAGAATCAGGGCAAGCCGAGCAAGCCCGCAGGGCCGGTGGTGCAGCAGGCGCTCGGCATCGCCGCAATTCCGCTGACCCCGCAGATCGCCCGCCAGCTCGGCGCGACCGAGGACACCAAGGGCGTGGTCATCACCGCGGTCGACGATTCGGCGGACGCAGCGGCCAAGGGCCTCCAGCGCGGCGACATCGTGCTTTCGGCCAACTACAAGCCGGTGGCGACCGCCGCCGATCTCGAAGCCATCGTGCGCCAGGCCAAGACCGAGAACCGCGAGGCAGTGCTCCTGCGCATCCAGCGCCGCGGCCAGCCGCCGGTCTACATGCCCGTCCGCATCCGCTGATCCGGCACACCACACAAGGGGGGCTGGCGGACACGCGTTCGCCAGCCCCCCTTGTGTGCCCCGGACGGGCCGGAAGAACGCTTAGTTCGGCTTGGGGCTAGGTGAGGGACGCGGGCGGGGGCGCGCGGGATCGGCCTGCCGTCCGGTGGCCCGGTTGAGGAAATCATCCCCCGCCGCCGCTGGTGCGCCATCGGGCACGGGAATGCCCTGCTCGCCGTCCGGCGCGGCCACATCGGCGCCCGGCACGCGGTTCTGCGCTCCACCCTGGGCACCGGGTTCCACGATGTTGCCATTCGGATCGGCATAGAAATAGCCGTCGGGATTGGCCTGCATCACCTCGTCATCCGGCTCAAGCTGCCACTGCGGCAGCTTGAGATCGGTATCGAACTTTTCAGGCGGGCGCTTGGCCGTGGCGACCTTCATGTAGGCGGCAAAGGCGCGCGCGGGCGCGGTGCCGCCCTGCAGGCCGGGCACCGGGTGCGCATCATCGCGGCCCATCCACACGCCCGTGGTGATCCCGCTGGAGAAGCCGAGGAACCACCCGTCCTTGTTCGAACTCGTCGTCCCCGTCTTGCCCGCCACCGGACGGCCGATCTGCGCGGCCCGGCCCGTGCCGATGCTGACGGCCGACTGGAGGAGATCGGTGATCCCCGCCGCGACATACGTGGGCACCAGTTGCTGCGCCGGATCTTGCCGGTGGCTGTAGAGCACTTCGCCTTCGGTCGAGGTGATCTTGCGGATGCCATAAGGCGTCACCGCGCTGCCCTTGGCCTGCACGGCGGCAAACGCGCGGACCATATCGATCACGCGCACATCGGATGAACCCAGCACCATCGAAGGCAGCGTGTTGATCGGCGTGGTGATGCCAAACCGGCGCGCCATCTGCGCCACCGCGCCAAAGCCGACTTCATTGCCCAGCTGCGCGGCCACGGTGTTCTTGGAATAGGCAAACGCGCTGCGCACGTCGATCGGCCCGGCATATGTCCCGCCCGAATTGCGCGGGCTCCAGCCGTCGATGGTCACCGGCTCGTCCACCACTTTGGCATCGGGCGTATACCCGGCCTCCAGCGCGGCGAGATAGACGAACAGCTTCCATGCCGAACCCGGCTGGCGCACCGCATTGACCGCGCGGTTGTAGTTCGAGGTGACGTAATCGGTGCCGCCGATCATCGCCAGCACCGCGCCATCGCGGTCAAGGCTGACCAGCGCCCCCTGCGAGCCCTTGGGCACATTGGCCTGGATCGCCTCGGTCGCGGCGCGCTGGGCCGTGGGATCGAGCGTGGTCCATACCTCGATCGGCTGGTCGTTGTCCGGAAGCAGCAGATCAAGCTGCGGCAGCACCCAATCGGTGAAATAGCGCGCCGAGTTCTGGCCTTGCTCGGCCGCGAGCTTCACGCCCTTGAGATCGACCGCCGCCGCCTGTGCCGGGGTGATCTTGCCCGCTTCCTGCATGGTCTGCACCACCACTTTGGCGCGATCCACGGCAGCCTTGGCGTCGGCCGTGGGCGAATAGTGCGACGGCGCTTTCACCAGCCCGGCAATGATCGCCGCTTCGCCAAGGCTGAGCTGCTCGCCCGAATGGCCGAAGAACTTGCGCGCGGCGGAATCGATGCCATAGGCGCCGCCGCCGAAGTAGACCTTGTTGAGATAGAGTTCGAGCACCTGGTCCTTGGAGAACTTCTGCTCGATCGCCATCGCCAGCAGCGCCTCGCGGATCTTGCGATCGAACGTGCGGCTGTTGTTGAGGAAGATGTTGCGCGCCAGCTGCTGCGTGATCGTCGATCCGCCCTGCCGCCAATGCCCGCTCTGGATGCGCACCATGACCGACCGCACGATGCCGATCGGATCGACGCCCCAGTGTTCGCGGAAACGCCGGTCCTCGACCGAGATCATCGCGTCCTTCAGGGTTTCCGGAATGCGCTCGTAGGGCACCCAGCGGCCATAGCTTGGCCCCAGCGTGACAATCTCGGACCCGTCGCTCGCGCGCACGACAATGGTCTGCCCGCTTTGCGAGGTTTTCATCTTGTCGTAGCTGGGCAGCGAGCGTTCGGTGATGAACACGGCAACCGCCAGCGCCAGCGCGCCCAGCAGCGTGAACGCAGTGCCCCACACGAACAGTCGCCGTAGCCAGCGACGGAGGAACGAAGGCTCCTGCGGGCCTTGTGAACGGCGCGAAGCGCCGCGCTCCGGCTCGGAGCGGCGGGGAAAGTCCCGTCTGGCCATCAGCTTTGCATCAGCTCCCACATGCCGCGGTGCACCTTGGGGTGCAACTCGCGCTCCCGTCCGCAACCCCATGCATAGGCGATTTGGAACACAGGGTTAACCCGGAAGCGACGATTGCCACCGGAGAAACCGAAATGAGCGAAACGGCGAAAGGTCGCCAGCTGCGCGGCTCAATCCTCGGGCGTGAAATCGAGCGAGGCGCTGTTCATGCAATAGCGCAGGCCCGTCGGCCCCGGGCCATCGGGAAAAACGTGGCCAAGGTGGCCATCACAGCGCGCACAGCGCACTTCGGTGCGGACCATGCCGTGGCTCACATCGCGGTGCTCGTCGACCGCTTCGGGTTCGACCGGCGCGGTGAAGCTCGGCCAGCCCGAGCCGCTGTCATACTTGGTGCCTGACGTGAACAACGGCGCGCCGCAGCCCGCGCAGTGATACTGGCCGGTGAGCTTGTTCTTCTCGTACTTGCCGGTGAAGGCCCGTTCGGTGCCGCCCTGGCGCAGCACCTGGTACTGCTCGGGCGAAAGCCGGGCGCGCCATTCGGCATCGGTCAGGTTCATCTTGTCGGGCATGGATCGGATCGTCCTGTCTCGGGGAGGAAAACGGGGTTCGCTTTCGCATATGGGCAGGCACCGCGCGCTCGGCAAGCGGGCGATCAGTGCAAGTGTTCGACCACCAGCACGGTGCCTTCCGCCCCCGTCACGCGCATTCGCGTGCCGGGCTGCGCATCGGGACCGCGCACCAGCCATTCGGTATCGCCGTGGCGCACGCGCCCGCTGCCGCCTTCGATCACATGGGTGACCAGCACGCTCTGGCCGATCAGTTGCCCGCCCCGGTCGTTGAGCATCGGGTCCGCGCTCGTTACCGGATGGCGCAGCACCCAGCGCCGCCCCGCCGCCAGCGCCAGCGCACACAGCACCACGAACAGCACGATCTCGGCCTCCAGGCCGATGGGCATGGCCGCGGAAACCAGCCCGGTCAGTAGCGCCGCGGCCGCCAGCCAGATCAGGAAATAGCCCGGCGCGACAATCTCGGCGATGGCCAGCGCCACGCCCAGCGCCATCCAGCCCCAATGGAGACCAAAAAGCTCGCCCAGCTGCGCCACGGGATCAGCCCTGCACCGGAGGAGGGGGAGCCGGATTCTGGGGCGGGGCCGGCACCACGCGCGGCACGCGGGGGCTGGCGGGCGAAGGCGCGCCGGGCTTCGGGCTCAAGGCATCGCCCAGCAGATCGCCGATCCCGCCCAAGGCGCCGACCAGCTGCGTCGCCTCGATCGGGAACAGGATCGTCTTGGCGTTGGGCGATGTGGCGAACTCCTTCACGGCCTCCACATACTTCTGCGCAATGAAGTAATTCAGCGCCTGCGTGCCGGATGAGGCAATCGCGTCAGACACCACCGTCGTCGCCCGCGCTTCGGCCTCCGCTGCGCGCTCGCGCGCCTCGGCATCGCGGAAAGCGGCTTCGCGGCGCCCTTCGGCTTCGAGGATCTGGGCCTGCTTCTCACCCTCGGCGCGCAGGATTTCCGAAGCGCGCGAACCTTCCGCTTCAAGGATCTGCGCCCGCTTCTCGCGCTCCGCCTTCATCTGGCGGGCCATCGCGTTGGAAATATCGGCAGGCGGACGGATATCCTTGATCTCCACGCGGGTGATCTTGAGGCCCCACGGCGAAGTGGCATGATCGACAACCGCCAGCAGCCGCGCATTGATCTCGTCCCGCTTTGAAAGCGTTTCGTCGAGGTCCATCGAGCCCATGACCGTGCGCAAGTTCGTGGTCGTCAGCTGCATGATCGCGACATAGAGGTTCGAAACCTCGTAGGCCGCCTTGCCTGCATCGAGCACCTGGAAGAACACGATCGCATCGACGCCGACCATCGCGTTGTCGCGCGTGATGATCTCCTGCCCCGGAATATCGAGCACTTGCTCCATCATGTTCACCTTGTGACCGACCCGGTCGATGAACGGCACGATGAAATGGAGCCCCGGCTGCGCAGCAAGCGAATACCGGCCCAGCCGTTCGATGGTATAGACATGGCCTTGGCGCACCACGCGTATCCCGGTGGCCAGATAGACCACCGCCAGCCCCACGATCAGGATCAGCACCGCTTCCACGTCTCGTCCCCCCAAGCCAAAGTGCAGGCCGCAACCTATCGCAGACGCAGCGTTTTAGTAGTGTGATTTCGCATCCGGAGCGGCGAGATCGTAGCACCGCGCAATGTCGTAGTTGCCCACCCCGCCGGGGCGATTGGCGGCCTCCGCGCGCATCACCTCGCGCGCTGTCTGGACAGCGGCATCGGCTGCGTCTCCGCTGCCGCCTGCGGTAATCACCGCAGCACGGGCGCGCGTGGTCAGCACTTGCGCGAGGGTCTGGAGATCACGCGCCGCCGCCGCCTCAGCTCCCTTCGCGCGCTCTTCCTCCCACGCCAGCGTCAGGATCGCCGCGCACTGGGCCAGATCGGGCACTTGCAAGGGCGGTACCACCGCATCGAGCCGGGCGAGGCAAGGCTTCACTGCGGCGGCCAGTTCCCGGTCGGGATCGGCGGCCGCGCGGCGCTGCATGTCGGCGACATCAGCCATCAGCAGATCGCGCACGGCCTCCTGCGTCAATCCGCCTTGCTCCACCGCATGCGCGCCAGCCTCGGCAAAGAAGCGCTTGCCGCGCACAGCGAGGGGCGGCAGCGCCAGCGCAGCGGCACTGCCGCGCGCCTGTTCGGATGCGGCAATGGCAAACGCGGCGGCGCAGTGCAGCTCAGCGCGCAGTGCGGCATCGGGTAGCGGCGCAGCATTCGGCATGGAACCGGGCGCGGCGGCGACCAGCGGCGAAGTGACCAGCGCAAAGATGAGCGCGGCGGCAGACAGGAAACGCAGCATCGCGCGCAGCATAGGCGCGCCGCACCGGGCCGTCAGCTTCAAAACACCCGGCCACAAGAAAACGGCTGCGGACAGTCCCGAAAGACTGGCCGCAGCCGCGTGAAGTGGCGCGCTACAAGGGTATGGGTGGAATGCGCGCGCTGAAGAGCTGGTTGGAAACGGGATCAATGCGGGCGATCAGCCCTTGGGCGTGTTGCAGCGGGCCATGTCTTCGGCCGCGAGTTCACCCTTGGGCGTGGCGAAGCGGTTCACCTGGCCGACTTTGGCGGCCAGCTTGGTGCAGACCACCACCGGGCGGGCGGTGTCCTGGCCGGCCGAGCAGGTATCCCCGGCGCAGTTCCACAGCACATCGCCGAGCATGAGCTTGGCAGGCTTGGCAACCGGCGCGGCCAGCGTGACCGAATAGTAGGCGTTGGCGTCCGCAGCGCGGGCCGGTGCGGCGGTGGCCGCAAACGTGGCGGCCGTGCCGACGAGCGCGAGAACGGCCGGGAACAACTGAGCGAGCATGCTGTTGCGGGTGGCGATCATGAGTATTCCCCTTGGTTTTATCTGACAAATGCTTGCCCGGAAACGGCGGGGTTGGCGGTCTGGTCCGGTGCGCTTTTGCGCTAGCCCAGACCGCCGGGTGGAGAGGATGCGATTTCCGTTGCGAATCGCTACCTAGTTCATTAGGTTTCGAGTTGCAACTAGAAACTTACATTGCCCTGCAGATTGAGGTATGACACAAAGCGTTATGGGAAAACTTCGCGAACCCCTTTCCGATCTTGCCGTCTGTGGCCTTCCCGGCGCGCTTGAGGCGATGGGGGAGCGATGGTCCTTCATGATCCTCAGGGCCTCGTTCAACGGCGTGTGCCACTTCGAGGAATTCCTCGAAGTGCTGGGGATCGCCCGCAACATCCTCTCCAACCGGCTTTCAAGGCTGGTGGAGGCTGGCATCCTGAAACGCGAACATTGCGCCGATGATCGCCGCCGCATCGAATACAGGCTCACTCCCAAGGGCATGGACCTGCTGCCCGCCATGCTGGCGCTGCGCCAGTGGGGCGAAAAGTGGGCGATGAACGTTCCGGCCAATCCCGTGCTGTGCGACAGCCGCGACGGGATGCCGATCCTGCCCATCACCATCCGCGCGCACGATGACCGGGTGCTGGAGGGCGCAGACCTGACCTGGCGCGAATGGTCGGACATCGAAGCCGCCAAGACGGCCGCCGCTGCAAAGCTGCGCGCGGCCAACTAGCCCACAAAAAGCGGGCCGCCGCACTTTTCGAGGCTTCGGGCCATTCCCGGGGGCAGGAACCTTGGCCCATTGCTCGAATACTGCGGCGACCCTGCCACGTCGGCAGCGGCGGGGACTGGTTGCCGGCTGCGTCACATGTTGGTGCAAGTTCTCGGTTCAGCGCGCCGCGATCCGGGCCATGCCCTGGCTGGCCGCGCGGGCCGCGATGGTGCGCTGCGCGGATTGCAGCGCATTGCGGTAGCAGCGGCGCGCTTCCATCGCTTCGCTCAGCGGGTGCGGGCCATAGTTGGCCTCGCACACCGCCGCAGCAGCGCGGCGCAGGCGGGCATCGAACTTCGTCTGGCCGGCGGCGGTCGAGAGATCGAGATCGGCGTAGTGCACCAGGCGCTGCTGCACCGCGATATCGGCACTGGCAGTTGGCGAAGGGGCGCTCTGGGCAAAGGCGGGCTGGGCGGCAAGAGCAAGGCCGGCAAGGCCAGTAGCAATCAGGAGGTTCTTGAACATGGCGATATCCTTGGCTTGGGTTGCACAGATCGCCGGATTGCTGCGGGCCGTCCGGCGGGAGAGCGGTGGTTGGGCTGGCTGGTCCGGGACCGGGTGCCTTGCCACCGCCGCATGCCTATTCTGCTAGGGGTTCGGCGCAGGCCGCGCGCGCCATGCTCGACCGGTTTGTACGCCGCGCCGACAAACGGCCCGCGCGCCCGACGAACCGCCCACGCCGGTCCACGAGCGACAGGTCTACGAGCAAAAGGCAAAACCGCGCTGCGGCGTGACAGCGCGCGTTCAGCCGCCTATCCTTAGCTGCATGGCTATTGCGATCATCTTCCTGCTCGGCATCGGCAATTTTGCGCTGCACCGGGCAATCATGGACAGCGGCCACCCGCTGCTCGATCAGATGCCGTGGTTCTATCACGCGCTTAGCCGCCGCCTGTCGCTGGTGGTCGAATTCCTGATGCTGGTGGGCGGCCTGCTGCTTGTCTCCGAAGGGATCGTGTGGGGCGCGTTCGGCTATCTCGCCTACAGCCTGCTCAATGCGCTTTCGGCCTGGCTTATCCTCTCGGGCCGCGTCTAGGACGCACCACATGATCCGACTGTTCCACATCAGCGACGTTCATTTCGGGCTGGAAGATAGCGCCGCGCTGGACTGGGTTGCCGCGTGTGTCGCGCGGGATCGGCCCGATGCGGTGCTCATCACCGGCGATCTCACCATGCGCGCGCGGCACCGCGAATTTGCCGCAGCCGCCGCGTGGATCCGCGCGCTGGGCGTGCCGGTCACGGTCGAGGTGGGCAACCACGATCTGCCGTATTTCAACCTCGCCGAACGGTTCCTCGATCCCTATCGCCGCTTCCGCGCACTGCAGTCAGCGGTCGGCCACGGCATCGCGCTGCCCGGCCTCACCGTGGTGCCGCTCAAGACCACAGCGCGCGCGCAGATGCGGATCAACTGGTCGAAGGGCCGCGTAGGCGCGCGCGGCCTTGCAGCCTGCCTCGCCGCGATCGACGCCTTGCCGCCCGGCACGCAGACGCTGGTTGCCTGCCATCACCCGCTGGTGGAGACCGGCACGCGCGGCAAGGCGCTGACCCGGGGCGGCACGCGCGCGCTCGAAGCTTTGGCGCGGCGCGGTGTGCTCGCGGTGCTGTCCGGTCACGTCCACGATGCTTTTGATATCATCCAGCCCACCGCAGCGGGCGCTATCCGGATGATCGGTGCCGGTACGCTTTCCCAGCGCCTGCGCGCAAGCCCGGCGGGCTTCAACGAGCTGCGCGTTGCAGACGGCGCCTTGACGGTAAGGGTGCGACATCCGGCCAGCGACGAGGGCTGATGGCAAGACTATAATAAAAGTTATAGTTTAATTGTTCATTTTAGATATAGTCGCAATCGGTATTGTTCATACCAAATCCAGCGAAAATTTACCGGCACTCCATATTTAATATTGAAATTCATACATTTTTTTGCGGACAACAGCACCGCAAAATTAACCGGTCAGACCGCGACACACCCAACCCCACAGCACCTATCTTGGCATGGTCAGAACGTGCCCCCATGCCCCCCGAACCGTCCGGGAAGCCTGCATGGAGATTATGTCCACAATAGACAGATGGTGTATTCTGCAGATCGTTAGGAAGATGCCCAGTGCCAGAAACTGGATTGCCGATTGCCACCGCGCGGCAGCTCGACGCGCCAATGCCTGCCCCCCACCCAGACGAAGGGCAAGACCCCATGCGCAAGCCCGACTTCATCCGCTATCTTTCGATGAACGATCTGCACCGCGAAGCGCGCGATACCTGGCTGCGCAACGCGTTCGGCACTTACGAACACCATACCTTCGTGGATCTCGAAACCCGGTTTCTCTCGATCGCCGAGAGTGACTACGAGACTCTGATCATCGGCGGCAACGATCCGGTCAGGGCCGCGCGGTTCCTGCGGATCAACCGTCCCATCCTGACCCGCAAGGTCAAGATCGCGCTGATGCACGGCAGCCTTGCCAGCAAGCGCGCCAAGCTGCTCAATGCCGGATTCGATGATGTGTTCGACAGCGCACGCATGGGCGGCGAGGAAGCCGCGATGCGCTGCGCCGCTATCGCCGCCCGCTACCGCGCCGCCGCCAATCAGGTGCGTGCCGAACTGGAACTGGCCAGCTCGCTCGAACGTGTCGCCAACGTGCATCTTCTGGGCAAGCGCGAGCGCCAGTTGCTCAAGCTGCTGGCCGAACGGCTGGGCGAACCGGTCTCGCACTACAAACTGCGCACCGAGCTCGGCAACAGCACCGACGAGCTGTCGTACAATTATCTCAAGGTCCTTGCATCGAACCTGCGAGCCAAGCTCAAATCGCCCTATGTCCTCGTTCCGGGCGGCCAGGGATCCTACAAGATCACCAGCATGCAGGGCTCCAAATACCCCTAAACACAGAGCGGTCCTTGACTTTTCAGCACTGATGGCCCATATCGGCACTGCTATCGTCGCCTGCGACGGAATTTTACGCGTCGGAGCCGTGCTCCGGGCCGAAGCTTCCCCTCTCACGCCACCAGCACCGGCTGCAACGTTTGCTGCCGCGTACCCTGCTTTCGTGAAAGGGGCCGTCATGCCCTCGAATACACTCCGCCGCTCCATCGCCACGCCCGCCCTCGATCGGGGGAACTGAGCCATGGCGAAGGAAGACGTAATGACCCTCGACGGTCAGATCGACGAGATTCTGCCCGATGGCCGTTTCGGCGTGATGCTCGAAAACGAGCATCGCATTATCGCCTACACCGCCGGCAAGATGCGCAAGTTTCGCATCCGCTCGATCGTGGGTGACCGCGTGAAAGTGGAAATGACGCCTTACGACCTTACCAAGGGCCGTATCGTCTTCCGCGAAAAGGTGGCCGGTGGCGGTGGCGGCGGGGCCTTCAAGAAGCGGCGCTAAGCCGCTTCCGCGCCCTTTTTCGGCACACCCTCAACACAGAACGGGCCATCATCGGCGCGCAGGTACCGCCTGCCGCGCGTGGAGCCCTGTTATCCAGAAATATCGGCGCGCGCTGCGCGCCAAGGACACTTCATGACCCCCAATACGAACACCTTCTATGCTTTCACGACCAGCCACTGCATTTTGGCCAACAGTTTCCTGCCCAGCCAGCGCTCCGCTGCAACCAGCCGCACGATGGCCGCACCGCGCCGCACGTCTGCCGTGCTTTCAGCGCAGGAACTGCGCCAGCTCGTCTGCGAAATGGTCGACTGACTTCGCCGCGAAGCGTGACCCACAAACACTTCAGGCCGCCCCTCGCGGAGCGGCCTGAACAGTAATCTCGCAAATCCCGCGCCGCTTACTTGGCGGCTTCGCTCGCTTCAGGTGCTGCCGCGCTGGCGTCAGCCGCCGGGGCATCAGCGGCAGGTGCCGCCGCTTCGGCTGCGGGCAGAGGCAGGTTGCTGCCCTGCGAGTTGAGATAGAGAATCACGTCAGCACGCTGCTGCGCATCGCCGATGCCCGCAAACGACATCTTGGTGCCGGTGGCGTACTTGGCAGGCGAGGTCAGCCATTCATCAAGGCTGGCGAAGTCCCACTTGCCGCCCTTGGCCTTCAGCGCATCGGAGAAAGCATAGCCGCCGCGGCCAGCTGCCTGGGCTTCACCCACGACACCCCAGAGATTCGGGCCGATGCCGTTGGCTCCGCCCTGCGCGATGGTGTGGCAGGCCTTGCACTTGGCAAAAGTGGCTTCACCCTTGGCAACATCGCCCTTGGCAAGACGGTTTGCGATCGGTTCAGCCGCAGCCGCGCCTGCGCCGGCTTCAGCCTCGACGCCTTCGATCACATAGCCCATCTTCTCGGGACGGTGCTCCTTGTCGGCCAGGAAATAGTGGCCCGAAAGGCTCGAAAGCCCCAGCGCAACGATGCCGCCGAACAAGGTCCAACCGGCAATGGTATTGAAACGATCGTCCATTCCGAGCCCCATATGGAGTTTGCGCCCGCTTGGCAGGCACGCATTTTCGCCGCCGCTCTAGTCACGCCCCCGCGCCCGCGCAAGAGTGATTGCAAGCACTTGAGCGAGAAGAATCGCTTATGGCCCCGCCAGCGCCCGATGCGAAAGCGCCTTGCCCGCACTTGCGCAGCGGCTTAAGCGCCTCGATCCATGGCCAGTTACCCCGCACCCGCCGCCCGTCTTGTCAGCGAAATGACCGAGGCCGCCGCCGCCGATCCGGCGCGCACGGTTGCGTTTCAGGGTGCGCCGGGCGCCAATTCCCACCGCGCCGCGCTGGAAGCGCTGCCGCATTGCCTGCCGCTGCCGTGCTTCTCGTTCGAGGACGCACTCGAGGCAGTGAAGGATGGCCGCGCGGGGCAGGCGATCATCCCGATCGAAAATTCGCAGCATGGCCGCGTCGCGGATATCCATTTTCTCCTGCCCGAAAGCGGCCTCGCCATCGTGGGCGAGCACTTCATGCCGATTCACGCCTGCCTGATGGGCCTCGGCACCGGGCCGTTCACCAGCGCCTACAGCCACCCGCAGGCGCTGGGCCAATCGCGCCATTACCTCAGGGAACGCGGCATCGTGCCGATGTCCTATGCCGATACGGCAGGCGCGGCCGCCTATGTCGCCGAACTGGGCGATCCCGCTGCGGCCGCCATCGCCCCGCGCATCGCGGCAGAGCTCTACGGCCTCACCCTGGTGGAAGAAAACATCGAGGACGCGCATGACAACATGACCCGATTCGTCATGCTCGCGCGCGAACCGCTCGCGCTGTCGACGATTACCGGTCCTGCCATCACCACGTTCGTGTTCGAAGTGCGCAACATTCCCGCCGCGCTCTACAAGGCGCTGGGCGGCTTCGCCACCAACGGCGTCAACATGACCAAGCTGGAAAGCTACCAGCGCGGCGCGAGCTTTGCCGCCACGGCGTTCTTCGCCGATATCGTCGGCGCGCCGGGTGAACCGGCAGTGGACCGCGCGTTCGAGGAACTCGGCTTTTTCGCCAAGGACTTGCGGATTCTGGGCACTTATCCGCTGGAACGCGCGCGCGGCTGAGCGCTCTCGCCGATCCGGCGCGATAATCGCTTGCTCACGGGCAGGGGTGCGTGTCACCACTGCCGCCGTGGCAGGAGCACCGGGACCGGACAGCGCCGAAGCGGGCGAACGCGCCTGGGAAGCGGCGCGCGCCATGGGCGATATCCAGTATGCGCCCATCCCCCCTTATCAGGCACCCAAAAGCGAGCCGCCCGAATGGCTGGTGGCGATCCTGCGCTTTCTGGCCGAACTGCTCGCGCCGCTGGGCCGCTGGCTGGGCGCGGGATGGAGCGGGGTGGAGATTGTCCTCGCCGTGCTGGCCGTGATCGGCGCGCTGTGGATCGGGTGGACCCTGCTGCAACGCTGGCGGCTGACCCGCGCACTGGCGGTGCCTGCCGCCGATGCGCCGGTAATCGACCGCGCTGCCGCGCTCGCGCTGCTCGAAGATGCCGATGCGCTTGCGGCCGAAGGGCGGTTTGACGAGGCCGTGCACCTCCTGCTTCAGCGCAGTGTCCACCATATCGCCGCCGCCCGGCCCGATTGGCTCAGCCCTTCCAGCACCGCGCGCGAAATCGGACTGATCCCCGGCCTGCCCGCCGCCGCGCGGGCTGCCTTCGCGCTGATCACGCGTGAGGTGGAGCGCAGCCTCTATGCCCTGCGCGCGCTGGCGGCAGACGACTGGCACCGCGCGCGCGAAGCTTATGCCGCCTTTGCGCTGCAAAATCTGGCAGGTGGGCGATGAGTTCCGCCGCCTCCCGGCCAACCTTTGGCCGAAGCACCACGCTCGGCATCGTGCTGATCGGCGCACTGGCGCTCGTGGCCGTGCTCTATTGGCTCGGCACCGGCGGCGGCGCGACCAACAACGGCGGCGGCCATGTCGGGGGGCGCGGGCTGAATGGCTATGCCGCATTGGCCGCCATGCTGGAGGCGGACGGCGTGACGGTGCACCGCGCCCGCAGCAAGGAAGCGCTGAAACAGCCCGGCCTGCTCGTGCTGACCCCGCCCGCCACGGCCAAAGGCAGCGACATTGCCGAGATTGTCGAGGCGCGGCGCGGCATTGGCCCCACGCTGGTGGTCACCCCCAAATGGATGGCATTCCCCGATAGCGCCAATCCCGCCGCCAAACGCGGGTGGACGCGGATCGAAGGCACGATGCCGCCCGAATGGGAAGGCTATCACGATGATCTGGCCGTGGGCTTCGCGAAGGGCGCGGCGCAAGGCTGGTATGGCACGGGGGCCACTTCCGCGTTCCACGGGCCGCTGCCCGACAATCGCAAGGTGCAGGTCGGCAGCGGCCCCGGCCTCGAAGCGCTGATCGAAACGCCCGATGGGGGCATTCTCGCCGGCTATCTCACCGGCGATGGCAGCAATCCCGCGCTCGAGCGCTGGATCGGCATGCAGCGCCATCCGGACGGAGATCCCAACGAGAAAGGCGCCGCCGACGACTTTGCTACCAGCTACCCGGTGGTGCTGGTGTTCGAACCGGACCTGCTCGACAACTGGGGACTGGCCAGGAAGGAAACCGGCCTGATGGCCCGCAGGCTCGTCTATGCCGCAGCAGGGATGAAGCCGGAAACCATCACCTTCGACCTTACGCTCAATGGCCTTGGCGCAAGCCGCAACCTGCTGACACTGGCGTTCGAGCCGCCCTTTCTCGCCGCCACGCTGTGCCTCATGATGGCGCTCTTCGCGGCAGGCTGGCGCAGCTTCAACCGCTTCGGCCCGCCCCGCGTGGCCACGCGCGAGATCCCGCTCGGCAAGACCGTGCTGGTGCGCAACACCGCTGGCCTCATCCGCCGAGCCGGGCGGCTGCGGCTGATCGCGGGGCCTTATGCCGATGCCTCGCGCGAACGGCTGGTCCATGCGCTGGGCCTGCCGCGTGGCCGCCCGCCTGCGGAAACCGAAGCCGCGATCGACCGGCTGCAAGCGCGGCTCGATGGCACCGGCCCGCGCTATTCCGAACTTGCCGATCGCCTGCGCATGGCCCGCCGCTGCGCCGACGTGGTGCAGCGCGCGGCCGCCTTGCAACGCCTTGAAAAGGATCTGACTGCATGAACCTCGATACCGTCCGCGCCATGGCCGGGGCCATCCGCGCCGAAGTGGCCAAGGCCGTGGTGGGGCAGGACAGCGTGGTCGATCACCTGCTGATCGCGCTGCTGGCGGGCGGGCACGTCCTGCTCGAAGGCCCACCGGGCACTGCCAAGACCCTGCTGGCGCAGAGCTTCGCCACCACGCTGGGCCTCGATTTCGGGCGCATCCAGTTCACGCCCGATCTGATGCCGGGCGATATCCTCGGCTCCAACCTGTTCAATTTCCAGACGAGCCAGTTCACCCTCACGCGCGGGCCGATCTTCCACGAGCTGCTGCTGGGCGATGAAATCAACCGCACCCCGCCCAAGACGCAGGCCGCGCTGCTGGAGGCGATGCAGGAACGCCGCGTCACGCTGGATGGGGAAACTTACGCGCTGTCCGACCGCTTCATGGTTGTGGCCACCCAGAACCCCATCGAAAGCCAGGGCGTCTATCCCCTGCCCGAAGCGCAGCTCGATCGGTTCCTGTTCAAGCTGCTGGTCGATTATCCCAGTGCCGAGGAAGAAGCACAGATCGTCACGCGCTATGGTGCAGGGCGCGGCGCGCCAAGTCCGGCGGCGCTGGGTGTCAGCGCGGTCACCACTGGCGATGCCATTGCCCAGGCTCTTGCCGCCGTCACCACGGTCACGCTGTCGGAAACAGTGGTCGATTACATCGTCCGCCTCGTGCGCGCGACGCGGGAAAGCGCCGATCTTGCCGCCGGGGCCAGCCCGCGCGCCGCCGTGGTGCTGGCCGGTGCCGCCCGCGCCCGCGCCGCGCTCGACGGGCGCGATTACGTGATCCCCGACGACGTGAAAGCCCTCGCCATCGCCGTGCTGCGCCACCGCATGCTGCTCAGCCCCGCTGCCGAGATCGAAGGGCGAGCGGCGGAATCCATCGTGGCGGACCTCATCCAGCGCACCGAAGCGCCGAGATAGGGCCTTGGCGCTGCGCTGGCCCTTCCCGGTGTTCTACCCCACGGCGCGCGCCGCCGTGGTGCTGGCGCTGGCCGCGCCGGTGGCGCTGATTGTCGCCGCTGCTGCGCCGCAGGCATGGATCGTGGCTCCAGCGCTGGGCGGCGCGCTGCTCGTGATGGTGCTGCTCGATGCGCTGCTCGCCCCGGCACTGGCGGACCTGCGCGTGATCGTGCCGGAAGACAGCGAAGTGGGCGAGCCGCTCACGCTCACCGTCCTCGCCGATTTCCGCACCGAAGCCCCCCGCGCCGCGCCGGTCGCCGCACTCGCGCTCGATCCGCGCCTCGCCCCCGGCGGCAGGCTGGTCGCGCCGCTGGGCCGCGACAATGGCGCATGGAGCGCAGGCGTTGAGACCATGCCGACACGGCGCGGGACCGGCACGGTAGACGCTGTGTGGCTGCGCTGGGATGGCCCGCTCGGCCTCGCCTGCCGCCAGGGGCGCCGCGATCTTGGTGCCATGATCCGCGTGCGCCCCAATATTGCCCCCGTGCGCAGCCCGGCGCTCCAACTGTTCCTGCGCGATGCCCAGTTCGGCATGGTCGCCCGCCGCATCCGGGGCGAAGGCACCGAGTTCGAGGCGCTGGCAGAATACGAAGCCGGGATGGATCGCCGCCGGATCGACTGGAAATCGTCCGCCCGCCACGCGCGCCTGTTTGCCAAGGAATACGAGACCGAGCGCAACAACCAGATCGTCTTCGCCTTCGATTGCGGGCAGACGATGTGCGAGCCGATCGCGGGCCTTCCGCGCATCGACCGCGCCGTGACCGCCGCGCTCACTACCGCATGGATTGCCCTTGGCGCACAGGACCGCGTCGCGCTCTTTGGCTTTGCCGCGCGGCCGCAAGTGCTCAGCCCCTTCGTCACCGCCCCGCGCGAGTTTGCCCGCCTGCAGGAAGCCGCCGCCGCGCTGGACTACAGCGCGGAGCAACCCAACTTCACCCTTGCGCTCTCCACGCTGGCCGCGCGGCTGCGCCGCCGCTCGCTGGTCGTGGTGTTTTCCGAATTCACCGATCCCACGAGCGCCGAACTGATGATCGAATCGATGCGCCGTCTGGTCGAGCGGCACCGCGTGATCTTCGTCGTCATGGCAGATGCCGAACTGGCGGATTTCGTCAGCGCCCCGATCCGCAGCGAGCAGGATGCCGCCATGGCCGTGACCGCCACCACGCTCCAGCACCAGCGCACGCTCGTGCTCCAGCGCCTGCGCCGCGCAGGCATTCTGGTGGTCGAAGCGCCGCACCAGCACATCGGCAACCGCCTGCTCGATGCCTATCTCGCGGTGAAGCGCGCCGGGAGCTTGGGATGAGCGACGCTGCACCAAACCTGCTCCATCGCATCGGCGGCTGGTTCAGCCCCGCCGCCAGCGCCCAGATCGCCGCTGCCGAAGACGCCGCGCTGCGCTCAGATCGCTTCCGGCTGGAGCGCGAGGGCGATTGGAAGCGGCTGGAGGCCATTGTCGAGCGGATCGAGCGCGGGTGGCTGCGCGGGGTTTCGGATGAAGACCTCCTCGCGTTCCCCGCGCTCTATCGCACAGCCGTGTCCAGCCTTGCCGTGGCGCGCGAGACGTCGCTCGATGCCGAAACGCTTGGCTGGCTGGAAGTGCTCACGCGCCGCGCATGGTTCATCGTCTATGGTCCGCGCGCAGGCCTGGGCGATTGGTTGCTGCGCTTCTTCGGCGGCGGCTGGAGCGCCAGCGTGCGCGCGCTGGGCAGCGATATCCTGATCGCGCTGGCGCTGATGGTGGCGGGCACCGTCGCGGGCTGGCTGCTGGTGGCGAGCGATCCCGATTGGTATTACGCGCTGATCCCCGCAGGCATGGCCGATGCGCGCGTGCCGGGGGCGAGCCGCGCGGTGCTGATGGGCACGCTGTTCGGCCAGCAAAGCCAGTCCGGCCTTGGCATGTTTGCCGCCGCGCTGTTTTCCAACAACGCGCAAGTCTCGATCCTCGCCTTCGCGCTGGGTTTTGCGTTCGGTCTGCCATCGGCGCTGCTGCTGATCCACAACACCACGATGCTCGGCGCGCTGCTCTGGCTCTATCACGGGCAAGGCCTGACCATCGAGATCATCGGCTGGCTGGCCGTCCACGGCACGACCGAGCTTTTCGCGATCCTGCTGGCAGGCGCGGCGGGCCTCCACATCGGCCGCGCGATGGCCTTTCCGGGTGAGCTGGCCGTGCTCGATGCTGCGGCCGCTGCCGGGCGGCGCACCGCGCAAGTCATGGCCGGGGTCGTCCTCATGCTGATCGTGGCGGGGCTGCTCGAAGGTTTTGCCCGCCAGCTGATCGACAACACGGCGGGCCGCCTGATCGTCGGCGGCTTCATGCTGGTGTTCTGGACTGGCTACTTCTTCGTCTGGCGCGGCGGCGAAGGGAAGACCGTTTGATGGCCAGACCTGAACGCAAGAGCCGCAACCGCACGGTCATCACACCCGAAGGCGTGGCGCTGCCCTTCGTCCTCGCCACGCGCGGCGCGCGGGCGGCGGCGCTGCTGATCGATCTGGCGCTGATCGGCGCGGCGATGATCGCCACCACGCTCACGCTGCTGTGGATCGGCGGCGGCATCAAGGGCGCCGATTTCGAAGGCGGCTCGCCCAAGGCCCATGCGGTTCAGGCGCTGGTCGTCATCTGGATCATCGCGATGTTCCTGTTTCGCAACGCGTGGTTCCTGTTCTTCGAACTCGGCCCGCGCGGCGCGACGCCGGGCAAGCGCATCACCGGCATTCGTGTGGCCGCGCGCGGCACCGAGCGGCTGACGACCGAAGCCGTGATCGCCCGCAACATCGTGCGGGATATCGAACTGTTCATGCCCGCCGTGTTCATCGGCGGCGCGATTTCAGCGGGCAGCGATACCGATGCGGCGGGCTGGGCCGGGGCGATCTGGTTCGCGCTCTTCATGGCTTTCCCGTTCCTCAACCGCGATGCCCTGCGCTGCGGTGATGTGATCGCGGGCACCTGGGTGGTCGAAGTGCCGCGCCGCAAGCTCGGGCAGGCGCTCTCCGTCAGCGCGCCCGTGGCCGCCGCCGATCAGGCCTATACGTTCACCCCCGCCGAACTCGCGGTCTATGGCGAGTACGAACTGCAGACGCTGGAGCGCGTGCTGCGCGATGGGCGCGGCACTGCGCTGGACGACGTGGCCGATGCGATCAGCCGCAAGATCGGCCGCGCTTATCCCTATAACGCCGAACGCGTGTTCCTCGAATCCTACTACCTCCAGCTGCGCGCCCAGCTGGAACAGGGCTTGCGCATGGGCAGGCGCAAGCCCGACAAGCACGCGGCCTGATCAGCCGCGCCGGGCAGTCACCACGGCGCGGGTGATCTCAGGCCCTCGTCAGTTGCGCCACTTCCAGCTGCGCAACAGCATCGAACCCATCTGGTGGCGGTACTTGGCGCGATCGGCCGATGCGGCCTGCATCTGCGTGTTGTTCATGGCCATATAGGCGGTGTAGGCCGCTTCCCGCTTGTCCTCCTCGGCCGGGTCGGCAAACTTCGCAAAGCGCGTGATCAGGTAGTAGTCGGGTTCGCCCGGCCGCTTGTACTCGTTGGAGAGAATTTCGTAGAGGGTGATCCAGCCCTGCTTCACCGCGAAGTCCTGCCCCTTGCGCCACATGCCGGCCAGGTGATTGATGTAGTCGAGATCATGGCCATCATCGACGCTGATGGTCGAGACGGACACGTAGTCTCCGGGCACGACAGGCAATTGCTGGGCGCTGGCGACAACCGGCGCTGCGCAAGCGAGCGCAACTGCGGCCACGGCCGCGAAACGAAGCGATTTCATGCATCATCCTCCTGAGACGGCGCACTGGAGCGCGCCATGGTTTGCAGCCGGGCAGTCGGGCGAACCGTTATGTCTCAACGTAAGGCGGATGCAGGCTGCGCTTCGCCTGAGGACAAGTCAATCGCCGCCGAAAATGCCCACTTCGCGCAAGCCCTCGCTGTCTGCCCGCCCCCGGAACATCCCCGGCGTGGTAAAGGCAAACCCGGTCTCGCCCGCAGGCGTGGCGTAGATGATCCCGCCAACGCCCTCCATCGCGCCGATCTCGGCGAGCACCGCCTCGGTCGCCGCCTGCGCCTGCTCTCCGCCCAGCCGGATGCGCGCGCAGATCTCATGCGCCGCGCCCACCCGCATGAACTGTTCGCCGGAGCCGGTGCAACTGATCGCCGCCGCGCGGTCATCGGCATACGTCCCCGCGCCGATCAGCGGCGAATCGCCGATCCGCCCCCAGCGCTTGCCGGTGAGGCCGCCCGTGGATGTCGCCGCCGCGACATGGCCTGCGGCGTCCACCGCCACCGCGCCGACCGTGCCATATTTCAGCCCCGCATCGAACCAGCCGAGCTTCTTCGCCTTCAGCTCCTGCAGCTGCCGCCAGCGCTCTTCGGTGGCAAACCAGTCGGGATCGACCATCACTGCGCCCTGTTCACGCGCGAACTCCTCCGCCCCTGCGCCGCTCAGGAACACGTGCGGGCTGCTTTCCATCACCGCGCGCGCCAGCTGCACCGGGTTGCGCGTGTGCGTAAGCCCGCAGACCGCGCCCGCATCGCGTGCGCGCCCGTCCATCACGGCGGCATCAAGCTCGTTGGTGCCGTGATAGGTGAACACCGCGCCGCGCCCGGCGTTGAAATGCGGATCGTCTTCCAGCTCGGCCACCGCCGCGCAGACCGCATCCAGCGCGCTCCCGCCCGCCATGAGCACCGCGCGCCCCGCATCGAGCGCCACCCCCAGCGCCGCCTCGTGCTCTGCCACACCAGCCGCATCCATCGTCTCAGGGGTCATGGCTCCGGCCCCGCCATGAATGGCAATGGCCCAGCGTGAAGTCTGGCTTGTCTCGGTCATGCCGCTCGCGTTAGCAGATCACGGAGCCAAGGCCAGCAGGGGACACACGGTGGACGGTTTGGAGATTGCGGAAGACGACCTCGCCGCCAACGACGTGCGCGCCCTGATCGCGCTGCACCTCTCCGGCATGCACGCCGAAAGCCCGGCCTGCAAAGTCCACGCGCTGCCCTTGGAAAAGCTACGCCAGCCGGGCGTGACGTTCTACGCCGCGCGGGTGCACGGCCAACTCGCTGCCATCGGTGCGATCAAGCACATCGACGAGACTCACGGCGAACTCAAATCGATGCGCGCCGCCCCCGAATGGCGCGGCAAGGGCGTGGGCGAGGCGATGCTGGTGCACCTGCTGGGGGTGGCGCGGTCACGCGGGTACACCCGCGTAAGCCTTGAAACCGGGCGCACCGAAGCCTTTACCCCGGCCGTCGCGCTCTATCGCAAATACGGCTTCAACGAATGCGCCGGTTTTGGCGACTACATCGTCGATGAATTCAGCCAGTGCCTGACCTGCGAGATCGATAACTCCTGAATCTGTTAATTGTTTGACGTGGTATTGTCTCAATTGGGGAATGCCCCGTAACTGCTTGCGGCGATGTGGTTAATCCCGTTGCTTGGAAGCCGCCCTACAGATAGCCCCGCTGCAATCGCAATATTTGCAACGGGAAAGCAGTCATGGGCGTTTATTATGGTGATGCGAGTGCCAATACGCTCACGGGCGAAGGCGCCGACGTACTGTACGGCCTTGGCGGCGGCGACACCATCGCAGCTGGCGCGGGCGACGACGCGCTGGTTGGCGGCACCGGGAACGACACGCTTACCGGCGGCACCGGCAAGGACATCTTCGTGTTCGATAGCTACCGCTTCGACCGCGATGTCATCACCGATTTCGTCATCGGCACCGATCGGCTCGATCTGTCCGCACTCGGCATCGCAGATATCGATGCGCTCAGGCCCTTTATCGGCCAGATCGGCAATGATGTGGTTCTCAACATCGCCATCGCGGGCGATGTCCAATCGATCACCCTGCAGAACGTGAAGCTCGCCAGCCTTCTCGCCTCACCTGCCTCGTTTGTATTCAACAGCCTCACCGATCAGGTCATCTGGGAAGGCACCGCCGCGCGTGACGTGCTGTTCGGCGGCAAGGGCGCTGATGTGCTGCGCGGCTACAACGGCAACGACGACCTCAGCGGCGGCGCGGGCGATGATATCCTCGATGGCGGCTTTGGCGATGATACCCTGCGCGGCGGCGCCGGCCGCGATCTGTTCGGCTTTACCAGCCGCCAGTTCGGCTCCGACACGATAGGCGATTTCACGCTGGGCAGCGACCGTATCGACTTGCGCGGTCTTGGCATCGGCAATCTGATTTCGCTCAAACCCTATCTCAGCCAGAACGGCAACGATGTGGTGATCGAGACCGCGTTCGGCGGCGAGCGCGAAGCCATCACGATCACCAACATGACCATTTCCAGCCTGTTCGCCCAGCCGAACACGTTCATCTTCAACGCAGAACTCAGCCCGCAGGTGATCAACGGCACGGCGGGAAGCGATGTGCTGTTTGGCGGACGCGGCGCTGATACCCTGTTTGGCGGCAATGGCGGTGATGATCTTGATGGCGGCGCAGGCGATGACATCCTGCGCGGCGGCACCGGCAGCGACAGCCTGCGCGGCGGAGCAGGCAACGACCGGTTCGTGTTCGATGGCCGCCAGTTCGGCAATGACACGATCGGGGACTTCGCGCTGGGCAAGGACAGGATCGATCTGCGCAACTTCGGCGTGGCCGATATCACCGGCTTGCGGCCGTTCATGAGCCAGGTCGGCCGCGATGTCGTCATCAAGACGCTCTACGCCGGTGAAGCGGAAAGCATCACCATCCGCGGTACCACCGTGGCAAAACTGGCCGCAGCGCCGGATTCCTTCGTGTTCAACAATGCGGTCGATCGGTTGCTGGTGAGCGGAACCAACGCGGTCGACACCCTGTTCGGCGGCAAGGCCAACGACACGCTGTTCGGCTATGCCGGGTTTGATACGCTGGTTGGCGGACTGGGGAACGATATCCTGATCGGCGGCGCCGGAGACGACACCCTGCGCGGCGGACTGGGGGCAGATCGCTTCGTGCTAGGCTTCGGCGATGGCTATGACACGGTTGCCGATTTCAGCCACGCGCAGGGCGACCGTATCGATCTGCGCAGCATTGATCCCGATGCGGCCTATGGCGATCAGAAACTCAAGCTGGTGACGGGCGATTTCACCGCCGCCGGGCAGGTGCGTCTGTTCACCCACGGCGGCGTGACCACGATCTTCGTCAACCTCGACGACAACCTCAAGACCGACGAAGTGGCCATAGACGTGCGGGCCGATGCCGGACTGACGGCGGCGGATATTCTGCTCTGAAGACGGCTTCGATTATTGCAAATATTTGGCGGACCACTTTTTCGATGATTCCATCTTGTTGCTAGCCTTTAATTTGCTGACTGCCTTTCAGGCCATAACGGACATATAATAGCCTGATTTAGAAATACTGGAATTCTTGACTCGCGATCACTGGAATTGCACTTTGATAGCGACATCAGGAGGCAACATGCATGGCAGCGTATTCAGGCACCGCAGGCGCAGACCTTTTCGTATATGCAAACAGGCGCTTCGGCACTGATACCATCACTGGGTTCGAGATTGGCAAGGACAAGATCGACTTCTCTGCCTTCCATGTCGCCGATCTTGTCACGTTACGCCCCTATATGTCGCAGGTCGGCTCCTCCACTGTGATCGAGATGGGATTTGGTGCCTACAACGAGAAGATCACGCTGACCGGTACCAATCTCGCAAAGCTGCTCGCTTCACCTTCAAGCTTCATCTTCAACACCCTGCCCGATGCCCTCACTGTCACTGGCACCACTTCGTCGGACGTACTCTTTGGCGGCAAGGGCGCGGACACACTTTCTGGAGGAACGCGGGACGACGAACTCAATGGCGGCGCGGGCAACGACGTGCTGGTCGGAGGCACTGGCAACGATCTGCTGCGCGGAGGGCTCGGGCGAGACACCTTCATCTATGATGACCGCCGCTTCGGGTCCGACACCATCAGCGATTTCGCGATTGGCAAGGACAAGATCGACCTGTCGGCCCTGCACATCGCTGATCTCGCCACGCTGCGCCCCTATATGTCCCAAGTCGGCTCCTCGGTGGTGATCGAGATCGGCTTCGGCGGCTACAACGAGAAGATCACGCTGACTGGCACCAATCTCGCAAAGCTGCTCGCTTCAACTTCAAGCTTCATCTTCAACACCCTGCCCGATGCACTCACAGTCACTGGCACAACTTCAAATGACGGTATCTTCGGTGGGACGGGTGCGGACGGGCTGTTTGGCGGGCGCAACGAGGACGAGCTCAACGGCGACGCAGGCAATGATGAACTCACCGGAGGCACTGGCAACGATCTGCTGCGCGGTGGGCTGGGCGCTGATGTGTTCTTCTTTGCAGCGGGCGACGGGCACGACAAGATCCTCGATTTCCGTCACTTGCAGGGCGATGTGATCAACCTCGCCACGATCGATCCCAGCAGTGATGCAGGGGATCAGGCACTCACCCTGATAAAGGGCAACGTGTTCACCGGCGCTGGGCAGGTCTTGATCAAGACCGATGGCGACCACTACACCGTTCTGGTCAATCTGGACGACAATGTGTCCACGTCCGAATTGGCCATCGACGTCTATGCGCCAAAGCCTCTGGTAGCTGCCGATTTCGTGCTCTGATCCAGGACAAACAGAAAGGCCCCGGTAACTCCGGGGCCTTTCTGAACCTGCAGTCAGCACCTCAGCTCATAGCGTGTCGGTCTGCTCAGGCACCAGCGTGAACAGATCGCCCAAAAGGCCGATGGCCGAGCCCTGAGCAATCAACCAGCTCAATGCTACCCGCAGCGAACTCAATTCGCTCCCCACATGGCGCGGGAAGGCCGGAGGCGAGGCGATGCTGCGGCACTTGCTTGGCGTGGCGCGCGGACGCGGCGATACGGGCGCGAGCCTTGAGACCGGGCGGACGGAAGCGTTTGCGCCAGCGGTCGCGCTCGACCGCAAATACGGCTTCGGGGAATGCTCGGCATTTGCCGACGATGTGGTCGACGATTTCAGCCAGTGCCTGACGCTGGCGCTCTAGGCGCTAGGGCGCCAGCCAGCGCACCGAATTGGTATAGTAGCTCGCCACAGGCTTACCCTCCCGGTCGAGCGCCGGAGAGAACCGCACGCGCTTCATCAGCAGATCACAGGTCAGCTTGGTGAATTCGGGCGAGTTAGTTGCCTGCTGGATAAAGCAGTGCGTGGGAACGCCGTCTGCCCCCACCATCATCCGGAAGCGGATGGCAGCGCTTGCCCCCATGAAGAGAGGACCGGACGGATAGTCTTCGGGTTTCAGCCACATGCTCGGCTTGGTCGTAGCAACGGCGCGTGCGCTTAGCGCTTCCTGCTGCGCCGGATCGAGGCCCCATTCCTTTACAAGATTCGTCATGCAAGTGCGCATGGCACCAAGCGGGGCCTTCATCGAACCGGTCTTGAGCGTGAGCCGCATCGTGCTTGTCGTGAAACGAACTTCGGTGATCGCAGCTTCCTGCTCCGGCGTTACCGTCCGCAATTCGTCAGACAGATCATCAGAAGTCCGCTTGTGCGTCCGGTTGAGGAGATCGCGCGGGCCGGCCATAATGATGGTGGTCTTGTCCGGCCCCAAAGTGCCCAGCAGCGCATAATGGAGCTGGGCCTTTGGCAGGCCCGGCCCGAATGTGGCCGTCAGCCCGGTTCTGCTGAGCGGGCTGCGGCCGAACCGCTTGCCGACCAGCGAGAGGTCCATCTCGCCACCCGGCTGGAACTGGTCGAGAACCAGCACAACCCGGTCGTCGTCCTTGCCAAATGCGCGCGCAAGACGGCAGGAATCTTCGGCGTAACTGAGCACCCACTTGTCCACCGGCTCAAGCACCGTCTCAGCCGCCTGCGAGGCTTGCGGCACCAGCGCCAGAGCGATGACCGAGACTACGCAGGGGCGGCGGATAATCTCCATACCAGAAACCTACCGAGAGGCCGCCAAACCGCCAAACAGAAAAGGCTCCACCGTGGTGGAGCCTTTCCCGTGTTTCCGTCCTGAAGCGAAGCTCAGAGCTTGCCGGTCAGCTCAGGCACCAGCGTGAACAGATCGCCGACGAGGCCGATGTCCGCGACCTGGAAGATCGGGGCGTCTTCGTCCTTGTTGATGGCGATGATGGTCTTGCTGTCCTTCATGCCCGCAAGGTGCTGGATCGCGCCCGAGATGCCGACCGCGATGTAGATTTCCGGGGCCACAATCTTGCCGGTCTGGCCGACCTGATAGTCGTTCGGCACATAGCCCGCATCGACCGCAGCGCGCGAAGCCCCGATGCCTGCGCCGAGCTTGTCGGCCAGCGGGGTGATCACGCTCTGGAAGGTCTCCGCATCCTTCAGCGCGCGGCCGCCCGAGACGATGATCTTCGCCGAGGTCAGTTCCGGGCGCTCGCTCTTGGCGATTTCCGAACCGATGAAGGTCGACGTGCCCGCGTCACCGGCAGCGGCGACGGCTTCCACCGCTGCCGAACCGCCGGTAGCTTCGGCCTTCGCGAAGGCCGTGCCGCGCACGGTGACGACGATCTTGGCGTCGCTCGATTCAACCGTGGCAATCGCGTTGCCCGCGTAGATCGGACGGGTGAAGGTCTTGGGGCCTTCGACCGAGAGAATGTCCGAAACCTGCATCACATCGAGCAGCGCGGCAACGCGCGGCGCGATGTTCTTGCCGGTGGTCGTGGCGGGCGCGACGAACGCATCGTAATCGGCCATCAGCCCGGCGACGAGCGGCGCGACGTTTTCGGCCAGCGCGTTGGCATAGGCAGCGTCATCGGCCTTGAGCACCTTGCTCACACCGGCGATCTGCGCAGCGGCAGCGGCGGCACCGTCGCAGCTCGAACCCGCGACGAGCGCGGTCACTTCACCGATCTGCGCGGCAGCGGTCACGACGGCGAGGGTGGCGTCCTTGACCGAGGCGTTGTCGTGTTCGACCCAAACGAGTGTCTTGGACATCAGGCGACTCCCATTTCCTTGAGCTTGGCAACCAGCGCATCGACATCGGGCACCTTGATGCCCGCGCTGCGCACCGGCGGTTCGGTGACCTTGAGGGTCTTGAGGCGCGGCGCGATATCGACGCCGTAGTCAGCCGGCGTCTTGCTCGCGAGCGGCTTGGACTTCGCCTTCATGATGTTGGGCAGCGATGCATAGCGCGGCTCGTTGAGGCGCAGGTCGGTGGTGACGATGGCGGGCAGCGCCAGCTTCACCGTTTCCAGACCGCCATCGATCTCGCGCTTCACGACCACGCTGTCACCTTCGACCGCGATTTCGTTGGCGAAAGTGCCCTGCGGACGGCCGAGCAGCGCAGCGACCATCTGGCCGACCTGGTTGGCGTCGTCGTCGATCGCCTGCTTGCCGGTGATGATCAGGCCCGGCTGTTCCTCGTCGGCAATCGCCTTGACGATCTTGGCAACCGCGAGCGGCTCGACCTCGTCTTCGCTGACCACGAGGATCGCGCGGTCCGCACCCATGGCGAGCGCGGTGCGCAGCGTTTCCTGCGCCTTGGCCGGGCCGACCGAAACCGCCACGATCTCGGTAACCACGCCCTTTTCCTTGAGGCGAATGGCTTCCTCGACCGCGATTTCGTCGAACGGGTTCATGCTCATTTTGACGTTGGCAAGGTCGACCCCCGTGCCATCCGCCTTCACGCGCGGCTTCACGTTGTAGTCGATCACCCGCTTCACGCAGACCAGGGCTTTCATCGTGTCAGGCCTTTCTCAAATCGATGGCGCGCGCATAAGTGGCGCTTACGTAAACGTCAACCTAGCCGCAGGGACTCATGCAGGAAAGTGAGCCTCTGCATCAGCCGGGCTTCTACTCCATTTCGAGGATGATCGCATCCACTGCAAGACTTTCGCCCTGCGCCGCGTTCACCGCCTTGACCTTGCCCGATTTCTCGGCGCGCAGGATGTTCTCCATCTTCATCGCCTCGACCACCGCCAGCGGCTGCCCGGCCTCCACCGTATCGCCAACGCCGACATGCAGCGCCACGAGCAGCCCTGGCATCGGGCAGACGAGGTACCTCGACATGTCCGGCGCGACCTTGGCGATCATGTGCTGCGTCAGCGGCGCGATTCGCGCGGGCAGCACGCGCACGTCATGGCTCGCGCCGCGCGTCGTCAGCCTGAAGCCGGCGGGGCGCGTGGCAACCTTCACCGTCAGCGGCTTGCCTCCCACTTCGGCCATGACAACGCGGTCGCCGGGGGTGTATTCCAGCTCCAGATCGACTTCCTCGCCGTCGACGGCAATCCCTTCCTCGTCGACCGTGACGGCAAAGTCGCTTTCGCCAATCCGCACTGCCCAGTCGGACGGCGGATCAAGCGTATCGCCGAGTTGGCCATCGACCTGCCGCGCCCGGTCAGACCGCGCCGTGGCGAGGAAGCCCGCCAGCGCCGCAAGCGAACGCTTGGTTTCCTCAGACGTCGCCGCGCCGTGGAAGCCGTCCGGGTATTCCTCGGCGATGAAGCCGGTGGTCAGTTCACCCGAACGGAAGCGCGGGTGCTGCATGATCGCCGAGACGAAATCGATGTTGTGGCCCAGCCCCTCGATCTCGAACGCATCGAGCGCTTCGATCTGGCGGTCCGCTGCCTCGTCGCGCGTCTCGCCCCAGGTCACCAGCTTGGCGATCATCGGGTCGTAGAACATCGAGACTTCGCCGCCTTCGTAGACGCCGTCGTCCACGCGCACGCCGCCCACGCCGCGACGACCATTGGCCTCGCCGTCGTCGGTCCAGCCTTCCACCGGCGGATCATAGCGCACCAGACGCCCGGTCGAGGGCAGGAAGCCGCGATAGGGGTCTTCGGCATAGACGCGGTTCTCGATGGCCCAGCCGTCGATGCCGATATCGTCCTGCGTGAAGGAGAGCTTCTCGCCAGCCGCCACGCGGATCATCTGCTCGACAAGGTCGATGCCGGTGATCGCTTCGGTAACCGGGTGCTCCACCTGCAGGCGGGTGTTCATTTCGAGGAAGTAGAAGCTCTCGCCGCTCGGGTCCGCGCCCGAAACGATCAGCTCCACCGTGCCCGCGGAATAATATCCGACCGCGCGGGAGAGCGCGACGCACTGCTCGCCCATCGCCTTGCGCATCTTGGGCGTCACGAACGGCGAGGGCGCCTCCTCCACCACCTTCTGGTGGCGGCGCTGGATCGAGCATTCGCGCTCGTTGAGGTAAAGAATGTTGCCGTGCTGGTCGCCGAGGATCTGGATCTCGATGTGGCGCGGGTTGAGGATGAACTTCTCGATGAACACGCGGTCGTCGCCGAACGAGTTCAGGCCCTCGCGCTTCACCGCCTCGAAGCCCTCGCGGACGTCCTTCTCGGAATAGGCGAGGCGCATCCCCTTGCCGCCGCCGCCGGCCGAAGCCTTCATCATCACCGGATAGCCGATCTCGTCCGAAATACGCACCGCGTGCTCGGTATCCTCGATCTCACCCACGAAACCGGGGACGACATTGACGCCCGCCGCCTTCGCCAGCTTCTTCGATTCGATCTTGTCGCCCATTGCGGCGATGGCGTTCACGGGCGGCCCGATGAACGCGATGCCGTTCTTGGCCAGCTCTTCCGCAAAGCTCGTGCGCTCCGAAAGGAAGCCATAGCCCGGATGCACCGCCTCGGCGCCCGTCTGCTTGCAGGCCGCGATGATCTTGTCCGCGATGAGATAGGACTGCGCGGCAGGCGAAGGCCCGATATGCACCGCCTCGTCGGCCATCTTCACAAACGGCGCGCGCGCATCGGCATCCGAATAGACCGCAACGGTCTGGATACCCATCCGGCGCGCGGTCTTGATAACGCGGCAGGCAATTTCGCCACGGTTGGCGATGAGGATTTTCTTGAACATTTCGCTTACTCCGCCGCCGCCAGTTCTTCGCCCGCAGGCGGCATGTTGTGTCCCAGCAGGCGCAGCATATCCGCCGCTGCCTCGACCACGTTGGTGCCAGGGCCATAGATGCCCTGCACCCCGGCCTCGCGCAGGAAGTCGTAGTCCTGCGGGGGGATCACCCCGCCCGCGACGACCTTGATATCGCTGCGGCCCGCTTCGCGGAGGTGGCGGATGAGTTCGGGGATCAGCGTCTTGTGGCCTGCCGCCAGCGACGACGCGCCGACCGCGTCGACCTCGTTCTCCAGGGCCAGTTTCGCGGCTTCCTCAGGCGTCTGGAACAACGGGCTGCTGACCACGTCGAAGCCCATGTCGCCAAAGGCAGAGGCGATCACGTTCGCGCCGCGGTCATGCCCGTCCTGGCCCATCTTGGAGACGAGCATCCGCGGCGCGCGGCCCAGACGGCGCGTCACGGCTTCCACGCCGTCGAGCACCTGCTGGTAGCGCGAATCGCCCGCGTAATAAGCGCTGTAGACGCCGCGCACCGGGGTCGGGTGCGTGCCGTGGCGGCCGAAGACGATTTCCATCGCATCCGAAATCTCGCCCAGCGTGGCGCGGTGGCGTGCGGCTTCCACTGCCAGTTCGAGCAGGTTGCCGCCGGTCTTCGCGCCTTCGGTGAGAGCGTTCAAAGCAGCGCGGCACTTCGTCTCGTCGCGGTTCTCGCGCACCCACTTCAGCCGCGCGATCTGCCCTTCGCGCACGGCCATGTTGTCGACTTCCAGCGTATCGAGCTGGTCCTCGCTGGCGAGGCGGTACTTGTTGACGCCGACGATCACGTCATCGCCCTTGTCCACCCGCGCCTGACGGCCCGCAGCGGCCTCCTCGATCATCGCCTTGGGCCAGCCCGCCGCCACGGCCTTCGCCATGCCGCCTTCGCTTTCCACGCGCTCGATGATCTCCCAGGCCTTGTCCACCAGTTCCTGCGTTAGCGCCTCAATGTAGTACGACCCGCCGAGCGGATCGACCACGTTGCACATGCCGGTCTCTTCCTGGATCACGATCTGCGTGTTGCGCGCGATGCGCGCGGAAAAGTCGGTCGGCAGCGCGATGGCTTCATCGAGCGCATTGGTGTGGAGCGACTGCGTGCCGCCCAGCATCGCGGCCATCGCCTCGATCGTGGTGCGGATCACGTTGTTGTAGGGATCCTGCTCCTGCAAGCTCACGCCCGAGGTCTGGCAATGCGTGCGCAGCATCTTGCTCCGCTCATCCTGCGCGCCCAGCTGCGTCATCACCCGGTGCCATAGCACACGCGCGGCGCGCAGCTTGGCCACTTCCATGAAGAAATTCATGCCGATGGCGAAGAAGAAGCTGAGCCGCCCGGCAAACTTGTCGATATCGAGGCCCGAGGCCACGCCGTACTTCACGTATTCCATGCCGTCGGCGATGGTGAAGGCCAGCTCCTGCACCTGCGTCGCACCAGCTTCCTGCATGTGATAGCCGGAAATCGAGATCGAATTGAACTTGGGCATCTCGCGGCTGGTGTAGCCGAAGATGTCCGAGATGATCCGCATCGAAGGCTCGGGCGGGTAGATATAGGTGTTCCGGACCATGAACTCCTTGAGGATGTCGTTCTGGATGGTCCCGTCGAGCGCGGCGCGCGGCACGCCCTGCTCCTCGCCTGCCACGATGAAGAACGCGAGGATCGGGATCACCGCGCCGTTCATGGTCATCGAAACGGACATCTGATCGAGCGGAATCCCGTCGAACAGGATCTTCATATCCTCGACCGAGTCGATGGCCACGCCCGCCTTGCCGACATCGCCGACCACGCGCGGATGGTCGCTGTCATAGCCCCGGTGCGTCGCCAGATCGAACGCGACCGACAAGCCCTTCTGCCCCGCCGCCAGATTGCGGCGATAGAACGCGTTCGATTCCTCGGCGGTGGAGAAGCCCGCATATTGCCGGATCGTCCACGGACGCCCTGCATACATCGAAGCGCGCACCCCGCGCGTGAACGGCGCAAAGCCGGGCAGGCCCGGATCGACGGGCGCATCTTCCGCAGTGTAGAGCGGCTTCACGGCAATGCCTTCCGGCGTCTGCCAGGTGAGGTCCTTGCCCTTCACTTCCTTCGAGGCGGCCTTCTGCCAGTCTTCGATATTTGCCATGCTTCACCTCTTTGCCCTCTCCCCTTGAGGGGAGAGGATACGAAGGCTTGGCGCGAATGCGCCTAGCCGAAGTTGGAGAGGGGCCTCGACGCTCGCTGTGCGCACTCCCCCCTCCCAAACCCTCCCCCCTGAAGGGGAGAGGGCTTCTAGCTCAGTGCCCGCCTTTCGGCGTCTCCATGATCTCGGTCAGCACGCCGCCCATGTCCTTGGGGTGCACGAAGAAGATCAGCGTCCCGTGCGCGCCGATGCGCGGTTCGCCCAGCACGCGCTTGCCCAGCGCCTCGAACGCCGCCTTGGCCGCGTGAATATCGGGCACTTCATAGCACATGTGGTGCTGCCCGCCCGCCGGATTCTTGGCGAGAAAAGCGGCGATCCCGGCATTGCCCGGCAGCGGCTCGATCAACTCGATCTGCGTGCCATTGAGCGCCCCGTCCGCGCCGGGCGTGTCAACGAAGCACACCTTCACGCCCTGCTCGGGCAGCTCGAACGGCTCGTGGATCTTCGTCGCGCCCATCACATCGCGCCAGAACACGATGCTGTCCGCAATCGAAGGCGTCGCTACGCCGATATGGTTCAGCCTGCCCAGCTTCATGATCAAACCCTCTCGATCACCATGGCGATGCCCTGACCGCCGCCGATGCACATCGTGATGAGGCCATACTGGCCCCCGGTGCGCTGCAGCTCGTAAGCCGCCTTGATCGTCAGGATTGCGCCGGTCGCGCCAATCGGATGGCCGAGCGAGATGCCCGAACCGTTGACGTTGGTCTTGGCGGGATCGAAGCCCAGCTCCTTGGCGACGCCGCAAGCCTGCGCCGCGAAGGCCTCGTTGCTCTCGATCACGTCGATCTGGTCGAGCGTCAGCCCCGCACGCTTCAGCGCCACCGGCACGGCCTTCACCGGGCCGAGACCCATCACGCTAGGCTCCACGCCCGCATGGCCCCACGCCAGGATCTTGGCGATCGGCTTCAAGCCATGCTCGGCCACCGCTTCGCCGCTCGCCAGCACAACCGCGCCCGCGCCGTCGTTGATGCCGCTGGCATTGCCGGCAGTGACGGTGCCGTCCTTCTTGAACACAGGACGCAGCCCCGCCATCCCCTCAAGGCTGGCATCGGCGCGGAAATGCTCGTCGGTGTCGAACACGGTCGTGCCCTTGCGTGTCTTGATCTCGACCGGGACGATCTGCTCCTTGAAGTAGCCCGCAGCCGTCGCGGCAGCGGCGCGGCGGTGGCTTTCGACCGCCAGCGCGTCCTGCGCCTCACGCGTGATCTGGTGCTGCTCGGCGATGTTCTCCGCCGTCACGCCCATATGGATGTTCTCGAACGGATCGTGCAGCGCGCCGAGCATGACGTCCATCATGATCTGATCGCCCATCTTCTGCCCGTTGCGCGCCGTCAGCACCATATGCGGCGCGTTCGACATGACCTCGCAGCCGCCGCCGATGGCAATCTGCTGCTCGCCCAGCGCAATGCCCTGCGCCGCCGAGACAATCGCCTGCAGGCCCGAGCCGCACAGCCGGTTCACGTTCATCGCCGGGCTCTCAATGGGAACGCCAGCGTTCACCGCCGCGACGCGGCTGACATAGGCGTCCTTCGGCTGCGTCGGCACAACGGTGCCGATCACCACGTTCTCGATGGCGTCAGGCGTAAGACCCGCGCGGGCAATCGCCTCCTTGATCACGATGGTGCCCAGATCCGCCGGACGGAACGAGGCAAGGCTGCCGCCAAACGTGCCGATGGCCGTGCGCGCGCCGGAAACGATGAAGATGTCAGTCATGCGAATTGTCCTTCAAGCCGCCGCTCAGAGCGGAATATTGTCGTGCTTCTTCCAAGGGTTCTCGAGGCTCTTGTTCCGCAGTTTCCGCAGACCGAGCGCGATGCGCCGCCGCGTCGAGTGCGGGTGGATCACCTCGTCGATGAAGCCCTTGCTCGCCGCCACGAACGGGTTGGCGAAGCGGTCTTCGTATTCCTTGGTCTTCTGCGCCTGCTCTTCGGTGGAAAGCCCGCGGAAGATGATTTCCACCGCGCCCTTCGCGCCCATCACCGCGATTTCGGCGGTCGGCCAGGCGTAGTTCAAATCGCCGCGCAGATGCTTGGACGCCATCACGTCATAGGCGCCGCCATAGGCCTTGCGCGTGATAACGGTGATCTTGGGCACGGTCGCTTCGGCATAAGCGAACAGCAGCTTCGCGCCGTGCTTGATGATGCCGTTATGCTCCTGCGCCACGCCGGGCAGGAAGCCGGGGACATCGACGAAGGTGACGATGGGGATGCTGAACGCATCGCAGAAGCGCACGAAACGCCCGGCCTTTTTCGACGAATTGATGTCGAGGCAGCCGGCCAGCACCATCGGCTGGTTGGCGACGATGCCGACGGTATGGCCCTCGATACGGGCGAAACCGATGATGATGTTGCCGGCATGGCCGGGCTGCAATTCGAAGAATTCGCCTTCGTCGGCGACCTTTCGGATCAGCTCGTGCATGTCATAGGGCTTGTTGGCCGAAGGCGGCACCAGCGTGTCGAGGCTCATCTCGATACGGCCGGGATCATCGGCGCTGGGGCGATATGGCGCGCCGTCGCGGTTGTTGAGCGGCAGGAAGTCGAAGAACAGCCGCGTGCGCAGCAGCGCATCGACATCATCCTCCATCGCCACATCGGCAACGCCTGACTTGGTGGTGTGGGTGATGGCGCCGCCCAGTTCCTCCTGGGTCACCAACTCGTTGGTCACCGTCTTCACCACATCGGGGCCGGTGACGAACATGTAGGACGAATCCTTCACCATGAAGATGAAGTCGGTCATCGCCGGCGAATAGACGGCACCGCCGGCGCAAGGGCCCATGATGAGGCTGATCTGCGGGACGACTCCCGAGGCCAGCACGTTGCGCTGGAACACTTCGGCATAGCCGCCGAGCGAGGCGACGCCCTCCTGGATGCGGGCGCCGCCCGAATCGTTGAGGCCGATGACCGGCGCGCCGACCTTCATCGCCATATCCATGATCTTGCAGATCTTCTGGGCGTGGCGTTCCGACAGCGACCCGCCGAAGACGGTGAAATCCTGGGAGAACACGAAGACCAGCCGGCCGTTGATCGTGCCCGAACCGGTGACGACGCCATCGCCCGGAATCTTCTGTTCGGCCATGCCGAAATCGACGCAATTGTGCTCGACATACATGTCGAGCTCCTCGAACGAACCGGGATCGAGCAAGATGTCGAGCCGCTCGCGCGCCGTCAGCCGGCCCTTGGCGTGCTGGGCGGCGATGCGCTTCTCGCCACCGCCGGCACGGGCGGCGTCACGGCGGCGTTCCAGTTCTTCGAGCGTCTTCAGCATGGTCGTCCCCGGATTTGTCGATTCGTGCTTAGCAGCGACGGCGAAGAGGTAAAGACCGAACTCCCTCCCCGCAGGGGGGAGGGAGTCACAGGAGTTGCAAAAACGTCGCCGCCGTCGCCAGATCGCGCTGCCGCTCGGCATGGCCAGCCTCGGCCAGCGGGTCCTTGCCCCATTGTTCGGCCTGCCACAGCTCGTCGAGATGGCTGACCGTCCAGGCCGTGGCGGCATCGAGCGCGCCTTCGGCCAGCGCCAGGCCCAGGATGGCCGAGCCGGTGATGGTGACGATGGGGTTGAGCGCCGCCAGCCGGAAGGCATCGAGCGCGCGATAGGCAGCGGTGATGCGCGCCAGCGTCGCCGGCGGTTGCGGCTGGTGCATGATGCCGGTGACGAGGGTAAAATCGACATCGTACCGCGACCGCGCCCAGGCCAGCCAGGGGTCCCATTCCGCCTGCTGGCGCGCCACCAGCGCCGGTGGGTAATCGGCGCGATAGGCGAGCAGCTCGCTTTCGGCATAGCGGGCGAGGCCGGTCGCAAAGCTGTCAGGGTCAGCCGCGACGCGTTCGACCGCGGCATTGGCGAGGCCGGTGAGCGGCATGGTGCGCGGGTCGATGCTGTCGGTCTGCGCATTCCATTCGCCGGCGATAGCCTCGGCCAGCGTGCGGGTCGGCAGGTCGAGCGCCAGCCGGCCGGGGGTGCGCAGCGGGCGTCCGTCGAGGGTGATGCCGATCGGCGCGGCGGTGCCGGCGACGGCGGCGGCAGTGTAGAAGCGTTTCATCGCCCACCTCTCCCCGCCGGGGAGAGGTGGCGGGGGCGATCTCGACCCTCATCGTTCCGGCCGCGTCGTCAGGCCGAGATGCTTCGGCCGGACGAACAGGCTAGCGGCGCCGACGATCAGCAGCAGCACGCTGACAACCGTCGCGCCGCCGGCTTCCTTGGCCAGGAACACCCCGCCGAACAGCGCAGCAAGGCCACAGAGCTTCAACCCGAAATAGCCGAGGAAACGGTTGCGCGCCGTGCGCGGCGTCAGGATGGGCGGTTCGGTCATGCGGCCTCCAGCCGGGCGATCAGCGTGGCGAAATCGCTGACCACGGTTTCGGCGCCGGCCTCGCGCAATTCGTCGGGTTCATGATAGCCCCAGTCGACGCCGATGGCGCGCACGCCGGCATTCACGCCCATGCCCATGTCGAACACCGTGTCGCCGATAATGACGGTGGCGCCGGCCTCGGCCCCAGCCTCGGCCATCGCGGCGCGCAGCATCGCGGGGTGGGGTTTCGACGGGTGGCGGTCGGCGGTCTGCAGCGTGACGAAATGATCGGTCAGGCCATGGTGCGCCAGCGCCAGCGCCAGCCCGCGATCGGACTTGCCGGTGGCGACACCGAGCAGCCAGCCCTGCGCCTCCAGCTGCGCCAGCCCGGCGGCGACGCCCGGATACAGCGGTTCGGGATCGAGGCTGCGATCGGCGCGCAGGCGCTGGAAGGCGGTCTTGTAATCCTGGGCGAGGCTCTGTTGCAGGGCCAGTTCGGCATCCGGCAGCAGCACCTGCACGGCTTCGAGCAGGCTGAGGCCGACGATACGGCGGGTGGCATGCTCCGGCGGCGGCACCAGGCCGTGGCGGGTGAAGCTGTCGGCCATGGCGCGCAGGATGTTGACCTGGCTGTCGATCAGCGTGCCGTCGCAATCAAAGACCGCCAGCCTTACCATCCGCGTGTCCTTCTGATTGCTGCAGCGCCCGCCGCGTCGCCGCGCTGTTCCAGCGCCGCCACCACGCCACGGGCGTCGGCCTCGCTGCGGTTCTGGCTGTGCTTGTCGGTGGTGCGGATGACGTCCGGCATCAGTTCGAAGCCGGTGATCGCCCGCATCATCGCGTCGCGGCGTGCGGGGTCCATCTTGGCCATGGTCCAGTCCTCGCCGACGCGCGGCTCGAACGTTGCCGACGACAGCTCGAGCAGGGCGTGCAGCCCGTCCCAGTCCAGCGCCGTCACCGCGCCCTCCACCTCGACCACGCCGTAATTCCAGGTCGGCACATTGCTGGCCGGCGCCGCATACCAATTGGGGCTGATGTAGCTGCCCGGCCCGCCGATGCTGGCGAGCACCCGGCCGCCATGGCAATGATCGTGCAGGGCGTTGCCGCGCGCCAGATGGAAGCGCAGCCGGCCATCGACCAGCAGCAGCGGCGCATGGGCAACGCGCAGGCCGTCCGCCGTCATGGCGAACAGATGCGCAAAGCCGTGCGCGGCGACAAAGGCCAGCGGATCATCCGCGAGGCGAAAGGCGGCATTGGGATGCATGCTGCCCGCCTATCCCTTGAAGCAGGGCAATCGGCAAGGGGAGTCGACGCGTCTCGTCGTGGCACCTAAGGTCGCGGCATGTCCGATGTCTCGATGATCGCGGCGGAACCCGCGCCCCACCGGCCCGGCCGCATCCCGGCCAGCCCGGCGGAACCGCGCGGGCCGGAGGATCTGCGCGGACTGCATTATCCCTTCGGCCGCTGGGTGCCCGAAAGCGGCACGATGTTCGAAGTGGCGCCGGGCGTGCACTGGACGCGGATGCCGCTGCCCTTCGGCCTCGATCACATCAACCTCTGGGTGCTCGATGGCGGCGATGGCTGGACCATCGTCGATACCGGCGTTGCCATGGGTGCCAGCAAAAAGGCCTGGGAAAGCCTGTTTGCGGGGCCAATGGCGGGCAAGCCGGTGACGCGGCTGATCGTCACTCATTACCATCCCGATCACCTCGGCCTCGCCGGCTGGCTGTGCCAGCGCTGGGGCGTCGCGCTCGAAATCGCCCGCACCGAATATCTGCTGGCGCGCACGCTGATGCTGGATGTCCGCGATGCTCCGCCGCCGGAAGCCGTCGACTTCTCGATCCGCGCCGGCTGGCCCAACGAAGCCGTCGACATGATGCGCGCCAAGCCCTGGGGCAGTTTCCACAAGATCATGAGCCCGCTGCCCGCTGGTTTCCGCCGCATCAAGGATGGCGATGTGCTGCGTATCGGCGCGCGGCGCTGGCGCGTTGTCACCGGCCGTGGCCATGCGCCGGAACACAGCTGCCTCGTTTCCGATGACGGCCTGATGATCTCCGGCGACCAGGTGCTGCCGCGCATCACCTCCAACGTCTCGGTCTATCCCAGCGAACCCTTTGCCGATCCGCTGGGCGACTGGCTGGAATCGATCGAGACACTGCGCGCCATCCCCGGCGATGTGCTGGTGCTGCCGGCGCACAATGAACCCTTCACCGGCCTGCACACCCGGCTGGACCAGCTGCGCGACGACCATCACGACAAGCTCGACAAGCTGCTGGCCTTCTGCGTCGTGCCGCGCACCGCCTTTGAAAGCTTCGCCACCCTGTTCCGCAAGCCGGTCGGCGAGGGCGATTATGGCATCGCCACGGGCGAAGCGGTCGCGCATCTGCACTGGCTGGAAGAGCGTGGCAAGCTGCGCCGGCTATCAGATGCGGCCGGGGTGGCACGGTTCGTGGCGGTTTAGCGCCCAGGAAAAATAGCCTCCGGCGGCTGGGGTCGAAGACCCCAGACCCCATTCGATTTTCGCCCATCAGGCCGGAATGGCGTGTTTACGACCGCATCGATGAATGGGGTCTGGGGTCTTCGACCCCAGCCGCCGGAGGCTCCTTTTCAAACCTGCCCCGCCCCCTCATGCGCCAGCAGCCAGCGCTTGCGCTCCACCCCGCCGGCATAGCCGGTCAGCGCGCCCGACGCGCCGATGACGCGGTGGCAGGGGACGACGATGCCGACGGGGTTGCTGCCGTTGGCGAGGCCGACGGCGCGGGCGGCGCCGGGCTTGCCGATGGCGGCGGCGAGGGCGCCATAGCCCTGGGTGGCGCCGGCCGGGATGCGGCGCAGCGCGGCCCAGACGCTGCGCTGGAAGGCGGTGCCGCCAGTGGCGACGGGGATGTTGTCGAGCGCTGACAGGTCGCCGGCGAAATAGGCGGTGAGTGCGGCGGTGATGGCGACGGGGGCGTCACCCGGCACCAGGGTGAACTGGCCATAATGGCGAGCGAGCAGCCGGTGCATGCGCTCCTCATAATCGCTGAAGTCGAGGGCACGGAGGTGGCCTTCGCCATCGGTGACGAGCAGCAGCTCGGCCATGGGAGCAGGGTAGCGGGAAAGGGTCAGGTGCATGGCACTGGCTCCGATTTGGCGCTTGCGGCGCGCGGCGGGGGTTTCGCCATGAACGGCGGCGAAGACTTCGTTGAAGCGGCGGACACTGCCGAAGCCGGCGGCCAGTGCCACTTCGGCCATCGGCAGGGTCGTCTCGTCGATCAGCCGCACCGCCACCGCCAGCCGCTTGGCCTGGGCAACGGCGACCGGCGAGACGCCGAGATCACGGGCGAACAGGCGCCGCACCTGGCGGGCGCCGAGGCCGAGGCGATCGCCCAGCGCCTCCACCGGCACCGGCGCGTCGGTGGCATCGAGGGCGCCGGCATCGATCAGCTTCAGCGCGCGGGCGACGCTGGCGGCGCTGCCGATCCAGGCCGGCGAACCGGGGGCGGTTTCGGGGCGGCAACGCTTGCAGGCGCGAAAGCCGGCGGCGGCTGCCGCGGCGGCGCTGGCGTGGAAGGTGCAATTCTCGAATTTCGGCGTCCGCGCCGGGCAGACCGGCCGGCAGAAGATGCCGGTGGAGGTGACGCCGATGAAAAACACCCCGTCGAAGGCGCGGTCACGGTGCAGCATGGCGGCGTGGCAGGTCTGGGGATCGGGCAGCGTCATGCCCGGGATATAGCGCCGAAAGGGCGGGGAGTCTGGCGGTTTTCGGACCTCGCCATCGGTTGTGTTTCGGCTTCGTGACGCTTGTGTTACGTACAAAAGACAATTTTGTGACGCTTATGTGACAAAACGCTTGCAATGGCTGCCGATACACAGCAATCTGTGGGTCATGGTTCGCAAGAGCCGATAGCCGGGTTTAGCAGCAAACCGGATGAAAGGACGCTGTATCGTATCTTGAATGTCAGGAGATTGTTTGTGATCAAGAAGTTCCTCTCGCCCATTGTCGCAGTCGCGGCGCTGGTATCGGCAGTTCCCGTTGTCGCGGCATCGCCGCTTGATGTGGGTGTTGTCAGCATCAATTACACCAATATGGACCTTTCCACTGCCGCCGGCCGCGCGCAACTGGAAGCCAGGGTCAATATTGCCGTACGTCGCGCTTGCGGTGACGCCCAAATTGGTGATCGGGATGAACAGGCGGAAATCGCTGCGTGCCGCGCCCAGGCACGTGCCGCGGTGGAACCGCAGATCACGGCGGTCGTCGCCCGCGCCAGCAACGCTGTCGCTTTGGCCCGCTGACATCGTAACGAGGCTGCCGACGGGCAGCACCAGACAGGGCCGCGCCGGGACCACCGGCGCGGCCCTTTTTGCGCTCACGCCAGCACGACCTAATTTTAACGTAATTGTCATTCATCTGGCCATTGTTGTCGCCTGCGGACCGGCTTAGCCTTGAGCAGCGCCGGGGCAGGGCGCATGACAGGGGGCTCCAAGATGATGCGTGCGATGATTCCGGCCATGGCCTTGTTGGCGGCGACGCCGGCGCTGTCGGCGCAATTGGCCGTCAGCCGCTACGACATGCGCAATGGCGGCGGGCAGAGCACCGGCGGCAGTTCCAACTATTGGGATCGCAATTACAACGGCGCCGGCTGCAGCATTTGCGACTATGCCGCGCTCAGTGGCGGTGTCGGCGATCTGACCGATGGTGTCGCCGCCGCCGCCATCTGGTTTCCGGTAGAGGACGGCAATGGCTATGGCCCCTATGTCGGCTGGTGGGATTTTTACGCGCCCAGCCCCATCGTCAATTTCGTCTTCGCTGGCGGCGTCACCGTCGACGGCATCGCCATCCATCTCGACAATTCGAACTTCGGTGGCGTCATCGCGCCGACGGACATCAAGGTCGATGGCCAATCCTACAGCTTCACGGCACCCACGCTCGGCACCGCCGGCTGGGTGACGCTGACCGGCCTCAATCTCACCGGCAGCCAGCACAGCATCCAGTTCGTCCAGGCACCGAACACCTATACCTTTGTCAGCGAAGTGCAGTTCAACGGCAGCCTGGTGCCGGAGCCCGGGCAATGGGCCCTGTTCGGCCTCGGCTTTGCCGCGCTGGGTGGTGCCCTGCGACGGCGGCGCGCGGTGCTGATGCATTCCGCCGCTTGACGGCGGCGCGTTCGCCCGCTTGAACGCTGGGCGCTGAGGGAGCGCCAATGTTCAAGAAAATCCTGATCGCCAATCGCGGCGAAATCGCCTGCCGGGTTATTCGCACGGCGCGCGCCATGGGCATCAAGACCGTCGCTGTCTATTCCGACGCCGATGCCAATGCCCTGCACGTGCAGCAGGCGGATGAGGCGGTGCATATCGGCCCGGCGCCCGCAGCCGAATCCTATCTGATCGCCGACAAGATCATCGCCGCCTGCCAGGCCACCGGCGCCGAGGCGGTGCATCCGGGTTATGGCTTCCTCAGCGAGCGCGCCAGCTTCGTCGAGGCGTTGAGCGCCGCCGGCATCGCCTTCATCGGCCCGCCGGCGCCAGCCATCGCCGCCATGGGCGACAAGATCGAATCGAAGCGCCGCGCCAAGGCGGCAGGCGTCTCCGTCGTCCCCGGCTTTGTCGGCGAGATCGATGGCACCGACCATGCCGTGGAGATTGCCGGCGGCATCGGTTACCCGGTGATGATGAAGGCCAGCGCCGGCGGCGGCGGCAAGGGCATGCGGCTGGCGTGGAGCGAGGCCGATGTTCGCGAAGGCTTTGAAAGCGTCAAGCGTGAGGCGCTGGCCAGTTTCGGCGATGACCGCGTCTTCATCGAAAAGTTCGTCGAACAGCCGCGCCATATCGAGATCCAGCTGATCGGCGATGCGCACGGCAACATCATCTATCTGAATGAGCGTGACTGTTCGATCCAGCGCCGCCACCAGAAGGTCGTCGAGGAAGCGCCGTCGCCCTTCGTGACGCCGGACATGCGCCGCGCGATGGGCGAGCAGGCCGTCGCGCTCGCCCGCAACGTCGGCTACACCAGCGCCGGCACGGTCGAGTTCATCGCCGGCGCCGATCGCAGCTTCTACTTCCTCGAAATGAACACCCGGCTCCAGGTCGAGCATCCGGTGACCGAGTGCATCACCGGCCTCGATCTCGTCGAGCTGATGATCCGCGTCGCCGCCGGCGAGGCCCTGCCGTTCACGCAAAGCGAGGTGCGGCTGGACGGCTGGGCCATCGAAACCCGTATCTATGCCGAAGATCCCTATCGCGGCTTCCTGCCCAGCATCGGCCGCCTGTCGGCCTGCCAGCCGCCGGAAGCCGGCCGCGAGATGGTGTCCGGCGGCACTGCGCTGGTGCGCATCGATACCGGCGTCGTCGAAGGCGCCGAAATCAGCATGTTCTATGATCCGATGATCGCCAAGCTGATCACCCATGCCCCGACGCGGGCCCAGGCCATCGCCGCCCAGGCCGATGCGCTCGACCGCTATTTCATCCGCGGCATCAACCACAATATCGATTTCCTGTCGGCGATCATGGCCCACCCGCGCTTCCAGGCCGGCGAGAGCGTCACCACCGGCTTCATCGCCGAGGAATATCCCGACGGTTTCCACGGCGCGCCGGTCGATGCCGACACGCGCGACGCTATCGCCTCCACCGCCGCCGTCATCCAGGCCATCGAGGCGGAACGCGCCCAGCTGATCGACGGTCAGCTGTCGGGCCATGGCGCCGAATATGGCACCGACTGGGTGGTGGAACTGGGCGGCGAACAGATCCCGGTGAGCGTTTCCGACGGCGCCAGCTTCCATGTCGAGATCGGCGACCGCGAGGTCAGCGTCGAAACCGACTGGCGGGTGGGCGAACCCCTGTTCAACGCCGTCATCGCCGGCAAGGCCCGTAGCCTGTCGGTCGAAAAGGCCGGCAGCGGCCTGAAGATCGCCACGCGCGGCGCCAGTCACCGCGTCCGCGTGCTCACCCCGCGCGCCGCCGCGCTCGCCCGCCACATGATTCCGAAGGTGGCGCCGGACATGAGCAAATATCTGCTCTGCCCGATGCCCGGCCTCATCGTCTCCATCGCGGTCAAGGAAGGCGACAAGGTCGAAGCCGGCCAACAGCTGGCCACCGTCGAAGCGATGAAGATGGAAAACATCCTCCGCGCCGAAAAATCGGGCACGATCGGCAAGGTGAACGCCAAGGCCGGGGACAGCCTGGCGGTGGATGCCGTGATCCTGGAGTTTGCGGCCTGAGGTGCCGGATTCCGGCACGGAAACTGTCGGTAGAGTTTACAGTCATGAAAACTTCATCAAGGTCGCTTTGATGTGAATCAATAGGTTAACGCGATTTCATGTGTTGGCACGATTCCTGCAGCAGTGGCAGGGAACGATAAACACAGGGGTCTAACCAGTGATCAAGAAATTCCTGCTTCCGCTGCTCGCCACCGTCGCCTTCGCAGCGCCGGCAACCGCAGCCATCACGATCACCACGCAGACGCGCAGCTTCACGCTGTCGACCCTCGACGATGCAGCGATCACCGCTCGCGCCAGCAACTTTCAGAATTTCAACGCTGCCGGCCTGACCGGCCGTCGTCTCCTCGGCGTCAAGCTGACCGTCGATTACAACATCAACGGTCGCGTCGATGCCACCAACAACGCAACTGGCGGCACCGCCAACAGCCGTCGTCGTAACGTTTCGGCGACCTACGTACTGAATGCTGCGACCAGCGGCGAAGGCTTCTCGGTGTCGGGTTCGAACTCTCAGACGCATGCCGTGAACAATGTCGCTGGCTTGGGCACGGTGCGTACGCTCAACCAGTTGAACCCGCTCTTTTCCGTGACGCAGACGCTGACCAGCAATCTGTCGAACTTCCTGACCGGTACCGTGACTCTTTCAACCGATGCTTCGGCCCTGTTCTCTTCGTTACCGGCAGCCGACGTGGTCTACAGCGCACCGAGCATCACCGGTGGCCAGGCCCTGCTGACGCTCGACTATATCAGCGACATCCCCGAGCCGGCGACCTGGTCGCTGCTGCTCGTCGGCTTCGGCATGGTCGGCTTCGCCGCCCGCCGCCGCCAGGCTGCCCTCGCCGCCTGAGTGATTTCGCTTCACAATCAAGCCGCCAGTGCTGTTGCACTGGCGGCTTTTTTGTTGCGTGCCTTCTAGCCTGCCGGGGCTATTCTTCGGTGTAGTCGAGCAAGTCTCCCGGTTTGCAATCCAGCGCGGCGCAAAGCTTTTCCAGCGTTTCGAAGCGCACGCCCTTGACCTTGCCGGAGCGCAGCAGGGACAGGTTCGTTTCGGAAATGTCGATGCTGGCGGCGAGGTCCTTGGCGCGCATTTTCCGCCGGGCCAGCATGACATCGAGGGTGACGATGATCGGCATGAGTCAGATGATCTGGCGGTTGTCGGCGGCGATGTCGGCGGCCAGGGCATGGATGCGGCCGAGCAGGCGAATGGCGAGGCCGAGCGCTGTCAGCGTGACCAGCGTGCCGAAATAGGCGGTGCCGAGCAGGTCGAACTTGTCACCGAAGGGACCCAGCACCAGGCCGAAGATGGCGCTGACGATCAGCCAGTCGCCGACGCGGCCGAGGGCGGTGCTGCTGGCGGCGGTCAACACCTCTCCGGTGGCGAGCACGCGAAACAGCGTGCGGGCCGACCAGAGCGCAGCGAGCAGGGCCAGGCTGGGCAGCGCGTTCACGGCCGTGCGGCCCAGCGTCTGCCAGGCGGCGTCGACGTCACCCGGCCCGGCCAGCACGACCGCCTTCAGCGGCATATAGGCCATTTCGCTGAACAGCAGGAAGCAGCCGAAGCCGAACAGCCAGCTGAACAGCGACTGGAGGGAACGGCTCTTTTCTTGCAGCTGGGTGAGGGTGGCGATGGGCATGGCGTTTCCTTTCGATTCGCGATTAATTTACGTGATACATAAAGAAATTGCGGATTGAGTCAAGCGTCGTCGCCGCAGCCCTGAAAAATGGCATGACAGGCGCCGCTGGATCGCTAAGCCTTTCGCTATGAATGACCGACAGATCATGCGGGCGCGGCAGGTGGCAGCGCTGGTGGCGCTTTGTGCCGGCGGGGCCGTGCTGGCCCAGGCCGGGCTGAACATCGCGCGCGCTGCCGAAAAGGGCCAGACGGCGCTGGAATCCGTGCTGTCGATGTACGGCTATTTCACCATCTGGACCAACACGCTGGTGGCGCTGGTCGCCGGCCGCTATGCGCTGGCCGGGCCGGGGCAGGGGCTGTTCAACCGCCCAGCGACGCTGGCGGCGACCACGGTCTATATCATCGTCGTGGGCAGCATCTACAATCTGCTGCTGGCCCGCTACAATCCGGTCACCGGCTTCCGCCTGTTCATCGACACCATGCTGCATTCGGTGGTGCCGATCGCCTATACCGGCTGGTGGCTGCTGCTGGTGCCGCGGGTGCGGCTGGAATGGCGGGCACTGCTGATGGCGCTGCCTTTTCCCACCGCCTATGCCGTGGTGGCGCTGGCGCGCGGCGCGCTGACCGGCAAATATGCCTATTTCTTTATCGACATCGGCAAATATGGCCTGCCCCAGGTGCTGGTCAACATCGTGTTGCTGGTGCTGTTCTTTGCCGGGCTGATGGCGCTGGTCATTGCGCTCACGCGCCTGCGGGATCGGCCGCAGCCGTCGGCGCCTCGCTGATCGCAGCCAGGATCGGCGCCAACCCGCGCGCCACCAGCTGTGTCAGTGCGGCCGTATCCAGGCCGGGCATCAGATAGCGCCGCACGGCCAGCCCTTCGACCAGCGCCACCAGCAGCATGGCTGCACCATCCGGTTGCGGCACGCCCTGATGGTCCAGCTTGGCGCGGATCGCCGCCAGCAACAGGCTGTCATTGTGCCGCAACTGGGCGAGCAGGGCCGGATTATGCCCGGCTTCGGCGTGAATTTCGTTGAGCAGTTCGATGGCGCCGGGTGCCGTCACTTCGAGGATGGTGGCAACCAGCAATCGGGTCCAGTCGGCCGCGACGGTGCCATGGTCGGGCAGGGCGGCGACGGCGGCAATCATCGCATCGCGATCGCCCTGTGCCACGGCATCGATGATCGCCGTCTTGCTGGGGAAATAGCGATAGAGCAGGCCCATGCTGAGGCCGGCGGCCGCCGAAATGTCGGCCATGCTGCTCTGGTGAAAGCCATTGGCCGTGAAGCAGCGCGTGGCCCCATCGATGATTTCCTGGCGACGGCGGGATTGCAGGTCGGGATCGGGCTTGCGCATTTTTTTCTCAAGTGAACACTCATTTTATCTTGACGCAGCGCGCTGGCGTTGTAAAGTGAATGAGCGCTCACTTTATGGAGATTCGTCGTGTCTGCGGTTGTGGTGCTGGAAGCCTTGTCGGTCATCCTGTCGTTGGCCATTTTCATTTTCCTGCCGCTGGAGTTGTGGCGCCGCCATCGCGCCGGCGAGCTGACGGCCGCCAGCTGGCGCGAAATGGCGGCGAGTATCAGCCCGTTCATTCCGAGCGTTCTGCTGGGCGGCGTCGTCACGGGCTTCATCATCGCGTTGTTCACGGCGACGGCGCGACTGGCGCCCTGGTCGATCCCGACAACGCCGCTCAGCGCCATTGCCGCGGTTATCGCCTTTGATTTCCTCTATTATTGGGATCATCGTTGCGGTCATCGCATCCGGCTGCTCTGGGCGGTTTCGCATTCGGTGCACCACAGCAGCAGCCAGTTCGACCAGACGACGGCGCTGCGCGTGTCGGCCATCGATGGCTTTATCTCACCGTTTTTCTATCTGCCGATGCTGCTGATCGGCTTTGAACCGTCGCTGGTTGGCGCGGCCTTTGCGTTCAATTTGGGCTATCAGCAATGGCTGCACACTGAAACCATCGGCCGCCTGGGCTGGTTCGATCATGTGTGCAATTCGCCGGCCAATCATCGCGTGCACCACGGTGCGCAGCCCAATTACCATGATTGCAACTATGGCGGCGTGCTGATCATCTGGGATCGGCTGTTCGGCACCTGGCGGCCGGAAACCGAACCCGCCATCTATGGCCTGACCACGCCGCTGGGATCGAGCAATCCCATAACCGTGCATGTGGCGGAGGCGGTGCGGTTGTGGCGCGATCTGGTGGCCGCATCGGGCTGGCGGCTGCGGCTGGCGATGCTGGCGCGGCCGCCCGGCTGGGTGCCGACACCTTCCTCTTCTGCGGGGTGACGCTGCCGGGGGGACGCGGTAGGACCATGGCAAAATCATTGGGGATCTTGCCATGCATCCGTTCGTTCATGCCGCCGCCACGCCCGATACGCCGGCCATCATCATGGCCGGCAGCGGCGCCCAGCTGACCTATGCGGAGCTGGAGGCGCGGTCGAACCGGGTGGCGCAGCTGCTGCGCGCCCATGGCCTGACCCGCGGCGACTGCATTGCCGTGCTGATGCACAATGGTCTCGACTATCTGCCGATCTGCTGGGGCGCCCAGCGTGCCGGGCTGATCTTCGTTGCCATGTCGACGAAGCTGACCGCCGATGAAGCCGGCTATATCGTCAGCGATTCCGGCGCCAAGGCGATCTTCGCCAGCGCGGCATTGGGAGCCGTGGCCGCCGAGGCTAGCGCCGGCCTTTCCGCCCGTTTTGCCAGCGGCGGCGCCATTGCCGGGTTCGCGGATCTGGAGGCCGCGCTCGCTGCCCAACCTGCTACGCGCATCGCCGATGAAAGCTGCGGCCGCGACATGCTTTATTCCAGCGGCACCACCGGCCGGCCCAAGGGTGTCAAGGGCACGCTGCCGGAAGGCGCGATCGAGGCCGGCGACGCGCTGACCGGCCTCGTCGCCATGCTCTACCAGTTCGGCCCCGGCATGATGTATCTGTCGCCGGCGCCGCTCTATCACGCTGCCCCCTTGCGCTATTGCATGGCGGTGCATCGCTTCGGCGGCACCGTGGTGGTGATGGAGCGCTTCGACCCCGAAACCTATCTTGCCATGGTCGAGAAATACCGCATCACCCACAGCCAGCTGGTGCCGACGATGTTCGTGCGCATGCTGAAGCTGCCGGAGGATGTGCGCGCCAAATATGATGTGTCGAGCCTGAAGGTCGCCATCCACGCCGCCGCGCCTTGCCCGGTCGACGTCAAGCACGCCATGATCGGCTGGTGGGGGCCGGTGATCTATGAATATTATTCGGCCACCGAAGGCGCCGGCTTCACCTCGATCACGCCCGAGGAATGGCTGGCACGGCCGGGCTCGGTCGGCAAGTCGATCCTCGGCGAAATCCGCGTGCTCGGCGATGATGACCAGCCGCTGCCGCCGGGGCAGACCGGGCGCATCTATTTCGCCGGTGGCACGCGTTTCGAATATCACAATGACCCGGAAAAGACCGCCAGCGTGATGAGCGAGCATGGCGCCACCTTTGGCGACATCGGCCATGTCGATGGCGAGGGCTATCTGTTCCTCACCGATCGCGCCGCCTTCATGATCATTTCGGGCGGCGTCAACGTCTATCCGCAGGAGGCAGAGAACGCCCTGACCCTGCACCCCGAAGTCGTCGATGTGGCGGTGTTCGGCGTGCCCGATGCGGAAATGGGGGAGGCGGTGAAAGCGGTGGTGCAGCCGCGCGACATGGCCCGCGCCGGCCCGGAGCTGGAGGCCGAGCTGATCGCCTTCGTCCGCGCCCGCCTCAGCCATGTCAAATGCCCGAAGAGCGTGGATTTCATGGCGGAATTGCCACGGCACGACACGGGCAAGCTCTACAAGCGCTTGCTCAAGGACAAATATTGGGCTGAAGCTGCGGCATGAGATTGCTGATCGGCCTGCTTTCCTGCCTGCTGCTGGCGGTTCCCGCCGCGGCGGCGCCCGGCCTGTGGGTGATCCGCGATGCCGATACGGAGGTGACGATCTTCGGCACCGTCCATGCCCTGCCGGCCAATGAAAACTGGCTGACGCCGCGGTTGACCGCCCGGCTGGATGCGGCCGACACGCTCGTCATCGAAACAATTCTGCCGGAAGACCCGCAGGTCATGCAGGCACTGGTGACGCAATTGGGCATGCGGCCGGGGTTGAAGCCGCTGGCCAAACGCCTGCCCAAGGCGGACGCCGCCAAGCTCGCTCCCGCTGTCGCCGCTGCCGGCCTGCCGATGCCGGCGCTGGACGGCATGGCGACCTGGCTGGCAGCGGTGACGATCAGCGAGGCCGTGCTGTCCCGCATCGGCGTGACGGCGGACAGCGGCGTCGAGCCGGCGTTGACCGCGCGCGCCAGGGCGCAGGGCAAGGCGATTGTCGGGCTGGAAACACCGGCAGAACAGTTGCGTTTCCTCGCCAATCTGCCCGAACCCGATCAGGTGGCGATGCTGGCGGCGACGATCACCGATGTCGGGGAGGCCGGGCATGAGGTGGAGGCGCTGCTGTCCGCCTGGCGCGCCGGCGATGTCGACCGCATCGCCAAGGATTTCGATGGCGAATCGCGCGCTTCGCCGCTGTTGAAGAAGGTGCTGCTCACCGATCGCAACCAGCGCTGGGCCGACTGGATCAGCGGCACGATGAAGCGCCCAGGCACGATCTTCGTTGCGGTCGGCAGCGGGCATCTGGGCGGGCCGGACGGCCTGCTCGCGAAACTGGCGGCCAAGGGCTTTCAGCCGCAACCGATACCCTGACCCGGCGCGCCCGTACGCCGGAGGTGGATCACTTCCGCGGCGATTTGAACTGCCAGCCACGATAGTCGCGCCGCCAGCGGGCATGCTCGGCGCGGCGGGCTGCGCTCAGCGGTAGCGGTGCAGGCGGCACATCGGGTTGCGGCGGTGACAGGCTGGCCGGCGGCAGCGGTTCCCGATCGGATGCTGGTGCGAAGGTCCGCGCGCCACGCGATGTGACGAATGCCGCGATCACCAGCAGCCCGACCAGCATGCCGGCCGGCCAGAGCAGCAGCGCGGGATTTTCGGCGATCGAGCCGAAGATGAAGATGGCGCCGAAAACAAGGACCGGTCCCAGCACGAAACCGATGAAGAAGCGGCCGAGGAAGTCCATCAGTCGTCCCAGGCAATCGGCGTCAGCCGCGGCACGCATAGCGCGAAGACCAGTGCGCCGGCCACCACAATGGCGGCGGTGAGCAGGAAGGCCGGAGTATAGCCCGCCGCGTCGACGATGAGGCCGGTGATCACCGGCCCGGTGACGCCGGCGAGATTGCCGATGCCGGCCTGGATGCCCATCCAGCGCCCGGCGCTGCCGGTGCCGGCCAGCGACTGGCCGGCAGTGAACAGCAGCATCGTCGTCGGCCCGGCGCCAAAGGCGGTGACGACCAACCAGAGCGCCAGCATCGCCGTGCCCTCCGCCTGGCCCAGTGCTACCGTGCCGATGGCGACGGCAGCGAGGCAGGCGAGGCCCAAGGCCCGGCGCACCTGCGAGGCATCGCGGCCGCGGTCGATCAGCCGTTCGGCGGTGGCGGCGATGACATAGCCGCTGGCGGCCTGGACGAGGTAGAACAGGCTGGTCAGCAGCGCCATGTCACCGATGCTGTAGCCGCGCACCTTGACCAGCCACAGCGGCAGCCAGGCCAGCACGAAATACAGCGCATAGGTGCCGGTGAAGTGGAAGAAGGTCATCGCCCAGAGCTGGCGGTTGGCGAGCAGGCGCGGATAGGCGACCGGTGGCTCGCTGACTGCTGGCGCCGCGCCCTTGACGCCCCCACTCTTCACGCCATCGACGGCGCTGGCAAAGCGCGCCCAGGGCAGCAGCCAGAGCAGCGTGACGGCGCCGAACACGAGAAACATCGGCCGCCAGCCCCAGTGTTCGAGCAGCACGCCGCCGAGCAGCGTACCGACCAGCGGCCCCAGCGCGATGCCGCCCGACAGCGCCACATTCGCCGAGCCGCGCCGCGCCTCCGGTACCCGCGCCAACAGTTTCGAGCCACAGGGGAAGGCGACGCCTTCGCCCAGCCCCATGAACAGTCGCAGGATGAGCAGCGACACCAGCCCGCCCGCCAGTCCGGTCGCCAGCGTTGCCAGCGCCCAGATGGCGACACCGGCGGCCATCAACCGATGCACCGACACGCGATCGGCGAGCCAGCCGGCAGCGACCAGCACCGGCACATAGGTCCAGTAGAAGGAGGAGACGACGAGGCCATAGCCGGTCGCCGACAGCTTCATCTCATCCTTGATTAGCGGCGCCGCGATGCTGACCGCGCCGCGATCGACATAGTTGAGCAGGATCGCCAACCCGATGATGACAATCAGGCCGAGAGTCGGCGCGGCAGGACGGGCAGCAGCGGGAAGAGTGGCCATGCCGGCGAAGCTGGCACAAGCCCGGGCAAACGCCAAGGGGCGGCCGCAAACGCAATTGCAAAATGGCAACACAGTTACGCAATCGCACAGCCGCGACTGCGAGATAGTTGACCACCATAGCGCCGAAGCGTCAGAATCCGTTCGCAAATCAAGCAATCCGGCCAGAATGGCCGCATTTCGGGGAGTGATATCATGTTCCACACCATCGGCACCCGCCGGAGCCTTGCCGCGTCGCTGGCGCTGACCGCGTCGGTGCTGGCGCTCGCCACGCCGGCCGTTGCGCAGACCGCCGCGGCTGCGGACAGCGACGAAATCGTCGTCACCGCCACCAAGCGCGCCGCCAATCTGCAGGACGTGCCCTTCTCGATCAACGCCCAGACCATGGCCGATATCCAGCGTCAGCACGCCTCGACCATCGAGGATCTGTCGCGCTCGGTCGCCGGCCTCACCATCCAGAACCTCGGCCCCGGCCAGAGTCAGGTCTCGATCCGCGGCGTCTCGGCCGGCCAGATCGTCCGCGACCAGCCGGGTGTGAAGGAACAGGTCGGTTTCTACCTTGATGAATCGGTGATCTCGCTCTCGCTGTTCACGCCCGATATCGACCTGTTCGACTTGAACCGCGTCGAAACGCTGCGCGGCCCGCAGGGCACGCTGTTCGGCTCCGGCTCGGTCGGCGGCACCATCCGCTATATCACCAACAAGCCGACCACCGCCGGCACCGAAGGCATGGTCGAAGGCGATGTGAACCTGATCGATGGCGGCCAGATGGGCGGCAGCCTGAAGGGCGCGGTCAACGTGCCGCTGGGTGACAAGGCCGCCGTGCGCGCCGTTGCCTATTACACCCGTTATGGTGGCTTCATCGATGCGCTGAAGCCGGGCGGTGTCGTCGACGAGAATGTCAATTCCGGGGAACGCTATGGCGGCCGCATCAGCCTGCTGCTGCAGCCGACGGACAGCATCAAGATCACGCCGCGCATCCTCTATCAGGAAGTGCGCACCGATGGCTTCAACCGCCAGGAAATCTACAATCTGTTCGCCAATCCCTATACGACGACCCGGCCCAAGGTGACCTTCGGCCCGCGCCAGCAGTATCTGCTGCTGAACGAGGAATTCGTCGACAAGACTTTTATCGCCGATGGCACGATCGAGGCCGATCTCGGTGCTGTCGCGCTGACATCGGTCACCAGCTACACCAACCGTGACATCCTGGTCAGCCGCGACGCCTCGGCACTCACCGGCTCGGTCTCGGTCGACCTCGGCTATCCGGCCGCGGCGGTGACGCTGCCGTCGAACCTGCGCGATACGACAAAGGTCGACAGCTTCACTCAGGAAGTGCGGCTGGCCTCCACCGGCAATGGTCCGTTCCAGTGGGTGGCCGGCGTCTTCTACGCCAACACCGACCGCAAATATGCCCAGCGCCTGCCGACGCCGGGCTATGACGCCTTCACCGATGCAACGCTGGGAGCCGGCACTTCGGCGGCGACGCGCAATGGCTTCCCGGCCAATTCACCGTTCAATTCCGACCTGCCCTACAATCTCGAGCAGATCTCGGGCTTTGGTGAAGCCAGCTACAAATTCTTCGACCGGCTGACGCTGACCGCCGGCCTGCGCTATTACGATTTCAAGGAAAGCCGCACGATCACCACCGGCGGCCTGTTCGGCAATGGCGACAAGAACAAGCTCGACAAGACCCAGTCGGACGGGTTCAACCCGCGCTTCCTCGCCAGTTTCGAGGTCAATGACGACGTCAACGTCAACCTGCAGGCGGCCAAGGGCTTCCGCCTCGGTGGCGTCAACGATCCGCTCAACGCCAATCTCTGCACCGCGCAGGACCGGGCGATCTTCGGCGGCTACCAGTCGTTCGATGATGAAAGCCTGTGGAACTATGAAGCCGGGGTGAAGGCCAAGAGCGGCGGCATCACCTTCAACGCCGCCTTCTTCTACACCGACATCAAGAACCTCCAGACGACGCTCGACGCCGGCTCCTGTTCGTCGCGCATCGTCTTCAATGTGCCGAAGGCGCACACGGTGGGTGTCGAGTTCGAACTGTCGGCACGGCCGCTGGACGGCCTGCAACTGGCGGTGTCGGGCAGCGTGCTCGAAGCCAAGTTCGATTCGACGGTGCGCGACGGTACCGGCAATGTCATCGGCGGCATCCGCGAGGGCAACCGCCTCCCGACCGTGCCGAACTTCCAGGTTTCGGCGAACGCCAACTACAGCTTCCCGATCGCCGACAAGAAGAATGTCGTGCTCAACGCCTCGTTCCAGCATGTAGGGGATCGCTATACCCAGCCCAGCGACCAGGAACCCAGCGCGGCGTTCTTCACCTCGCGGCTGCCGTTCGGCGGTGCCACCGGCAATGAAATCCGCCCGATCACGCTGAAACTGCCCAGCTATCAGCTGGTCAATCTCAGCGCCGGCGTGGAGTTGGGCGATGCGCTGTCGGTGACAGCCTACATCACCAATCTTTTCGACGAGAATGCGCTGTTGTCGCTGGATCGGGAACGGGGTGGCCGGGCGCGGTTGGGCTATGCGACGAACCAGCCGCGGACGTTCGGGGTCACGGTCAGGAAGGGGTTTTAAGGCGCAGCGCGGCCGGCGAGCGAAAAAGGCTGCCCCTCAGGGCAGCTTTTTTTGACTCGTCCGACGCCGCGGCTCCGCCGCGCCCTTCCTGCCACTTCCCTGAACCACCCCAGCGGACTCGGCGGCTCCGCCGCCGGCCGCTCCACAACGCCCGCGCTCAACCACAACAGGCGCAACCCTCATCCCGCTCCACTGCCCGCGACGGAGGTCACATCCGCTCCGGGCCACCCCTATCATACAATGACCTGGGTGGCCGGGCGGGGGAGCGGGCCGGTGCCGTCCGACTGCAATCGACTCTAGGCCACCGGCGCTGTTCAAAATCTGTTACCAACGACTCCGTGTCAAAGGCCGTCCGTCGCCGCTGCGGTGTCTAAGGCATCAGTCCAGTGGCGTGTCCGCTGTTCCTTACCAGATCTTCGTCAGGCGCAACGATCCGCCATGCGCCGTCATTCCCTGGCCGGTTTCGAGATCATATTGCGCTCGCATGGTGACACCGGGGCCGAGCGGCAGCAGGGCAGCCAAGGCTGCGCCAAGGCTGTCGCGCTGGCGCCCCCGGAAGGCACTGGCAATCGGCACATCGGGTTGCAGAGTGAAGCGACCGGTGACAGCGGGCGCGATATCACCGAACTCGTGATTCCAGACCAGCCGTGGTTCGATCTGCAGGCGCTGTTGGCCCTGGCTGCCGAAATCCTGCCGCGCCAGGATGCCGATGCGGCTGCGCAGACTGTCGATGCGGGATTGATCGGCCGCAAACACGTCGAGTGCAGTTCCGGTCTCCGTATAGCGATCGCGCCAGATTCGCGCGGCATCCAGCCCCAGGGTGAAGGCGAAGCCGGCGCGGTCTGGATTTCCGCGCCAATATTCCCCATCGATGGCGGCCGCGACATAGGGCGCATTGTAACGGGCCGACAGGGTGCCGCCCTCGCCGAGGAGTGAAATGCGGCTGGTGCTGGTGTTGGTAAAGCCGGTTGACACCATGGCGCGACCGCGCACGGGGCCGTCCGCATAGCTGGCCAGCAAAGCGACCAGCCAACCGTTTTCGCTGCCCGTGTTGCCGGTGCCGATGCGATAATTGCTGTCACGATAGGCCAATGCCGTTCCGAACATCAGGGTTTCGCTGGCGCGCTGCATGATGCCACCGGCAAAGAAGCTGGGGCGTGCCCGCCCGGCAAGGCCGACGATATTGTCGCTGGTGTTGATCTGGCCAAATGCTACCGAGCCGAACAGGCAGGTGTTGCCTTCCAGCCGCAGGCTTGCCTCATTGCCCTTGAGGCAGTCGATGCTGAGTTGGGAGACGCCGAGGTTCTGGCTGAGCGTGAGGTTCCGCAAGGCGCGATTCTGTTCGGTGACGGGTGGCGGCGGCGTGTTGGTGATGACAATGGGCGCCGGCGTGCCACGCAACACCAGCTGGACATCGGTGGCGTTGGGATATTCAAGCGTGGCGTTGCTGGCCGCCGTCAGCACGGCAAAACGCGTGCCGCCCAACCCGCCGCTGGCCCGGAGCACATTGTAGCGGATTTCGCCGCGGACATTGCCGGGGGTTGCCAGCGCCGCACTGTAGCTTGCGGCCGAGTCCAACGGTTGCAGCAACACGCTGCCGGCCAGGCGACCGCTTCCCGAAATCAGCAGCAGATCGGCATCCTGACCGCCGCTGCTGAGCCCGGGCGTGTCGATTTCGCTGCGAGCCAGCAGCCGGCCATCGCGGATGTTGCCCAGATCGCGCGGCGCCCGATAGTCGAGCGCATACACACCGGTCTGCGTGTAATTGCCCGTGACGCGCAACGTGCCGATGGGCTGGGCGATGCTGCCGGGCGCGATGGTGCCGGCAACACTGGTCTCCCCAATAATTGTGCCGATGCCGGACAGCCGGGTGCCGACAGCGGTCGTGACGGTGGCAGCGCGGGCTGCACTGGCCGCGTCGCGCAGCAGCAGGCCGCCGCCCAGCAGGGCAAGACTGCCATCGCCAGCATCCAGCGTGGCGCGGACGCCGGCCGTTGTCATTCCGGTCAGCACGAAATCGCCGCTACCGCCGGGGTTGAGCTGGATGATGTCGAAGCCCAAAAAGCGGCTGTCGTCGATGATGCGGGCAGAGGCCGCAGCCACATCGATCGCCAGTCGATCGCGACCGAGGCCACCTTGCGCGGTGCCGTTGATGGTGCCGCTGGCCGAGAGCGTCAGCACATCGTCACCGGCGCCAAGATCGAGACGGGCTATGATCGTGCCGGCATTGCGCACCGTCTGGCTGCCCCCGTCGCCGCTGATGTCGCTGGCAGTGACCTGGCCCCCGGCAGCCACGTCGAACAGCACATCGCTTCCGAGACTGGCTGCGCCGGACAGGACAAGGCTGCCCGTGTTCGCCACGGCGAAATTGCCGGCTTCGACAGCAAGCGTGGTGCCGGCCAGCGCCCCAGTCGCCAGCTGCAAGGTGCCGCCGGCCCCCTTTTCCAGCATTTCGAAGGCCTGAAAACCGCCGCCATCGATGACGCGCGTGGTGCCGCTGGCGATTTCGAAACGCAGTCGGTCGTTGCCGCTGCCGCCATTGGCAGTGCCGGTCAGCACCGCGCCCGACCGCAGCACCAGGCTGTCATCGCCCGTCCCGAGCTCGATGGCGCCAATGAGGCTGCCACTGTTGTCGAGACGATCCTGCCCGGCACCGAGATCGATCCGACCCTGCAGGATCCCGCGGTTGGTCAATACATCGTCACCGCCCGCCAGCGTGACGGTGCCGACGATGCTGCCGCCATTGTCGAGCTGGTCATTGTCATCGCCGGCCTGCACTGCGCCGGTGATCGTGCCGCTATTCGACAACAGGTTGGCGCCGCTGCCCAGCGCGACATCCCCCCTGATCGTGCCGCGCGTTGTCAGCGCATCATTGCCGCCGGCCAGATCGATCGGGCCCATGATATCGCCACCACTGTCGAGCTGATCAACGCCGTCACCGCCGCGCACCGCACCGGTGATCATGCCGCTGTTCGACAAAAGATTGGCGCCGCTGCCCAGGTCGATGTTGCCATTGATGATGCCGCGTGTGGTCAGCGCATCGTCGCCGCCGCCGAGCGCGATGCTGCCATCGATCCGGCCGCTGTTGTCGATCGCATCATTGCCGTCGCCAAGGTTGATGGTCGCTGCAATGCTGCCGATGTTGCGGATCGTCTGCACGCCGGCGCTGCCGAGGACGCTGGTTGCTGTCAGGCCGGCAGCCTGGGCGAGGCCAAGACTGGTGCCGTCGCCAAGCGCCATGTCAGCAGAGAGCAGGAGATTTGCGGTGCCATTCAGCTGCAGCGTGCCCGCTTCGACCTGAACGCTGCCCAGATTGCCGCTGCCGGTCAGCGCCAACGTGCCGCTGCCCGTCTTGCTGAGCTGGCCGGCACCGGCAATGGCGCCCGACATGCCAAATGTGAAGGTCTGGGTATCGATGGTGGCCCGCACGGCCGCACCGCCGGCAAGAGTGATGGCATTGCCAAGCATCAGACCATCGCCGAACGCCTGCAGGGTCGTGGCATCACCCATCGCGAGCGCACCAGTGCCAAGGGCCGTGTTGTTGCCGACCGCGAGCGTGCCGGCCGTCAGGGCCGTGCCGCCGGCATAGGTGTTGGCGCTGGTGAGGATGAGGCGCCCCAGGCCTTGCTTGGCGAGACCGCCGGTCCCGGCGATGCCGGTGGCGATGGTGGCATCGAGGCCGGTGTCAACGAAGATGAAGCCGCCGCTGCCGAGCGTCAGGCCGCCATCGGTTCCGGTGATGATGCGATAATCGCCGGTGACGAACTGCAGGCCTTCAAAGGCCTGGAGGCCGTCGACGGTGACGGTGCCGCTGCTGCCGCCGAACACGGCGACGCCGCTGTCCCACGGCGCATTGGCGTTGCCGCTGGCCGTTGTCCAGTTGCTGCGGATGGCGTTCCAGACGGCCGTGCCGCCGCGGCCGCCAGCGATGTTGCCGGCGGTCAGATTGACGCCATCCCAATAGCCGATATCGACCGGCGTGCTGCTGCCGGTCACCACCAGATTGACCTGGCCGCCGATCGCCGTCTGGATCGTCCCCGACAGGCCGTTGGGCAGCACATCGGCGCCGGTCAATGTACCGGCCGGGTTGGTCTGCACGCCGCCATAGTTGATCAACCGATACACACCGGCAGTGAAATTGCCGCCGGCACTCTGGCTGACGCTCAGCGCGCCATTCAGTGTCAGATTGTTGTTGACGATGATGAGATCGTTGAGCGGCCCGCCAACCACATCGGCCGCACCAAGCTCGAACGACAGCAATGATGTGGCATCCAGCGCGAGATTGCCGGTAAAGCTCAATTGGCCGACGCTGTTGCCCGGTGCGATCCGGCCGGCGACCGTGCTGTTCGCAGCGAAGATGGTACCGTTGCCAGACAGTAACGTGCCGGTGCTGGCCTCAAATTGCGCGGCGCGCAACGAAGAGCCGGTATCGCGCAGGTTCAATTCACCGCCCAGCAGGGCCGCCGTCGTGCCAGGACCATTGCCCGCATCGAGTGTCGCTGTCGTCGCCGGATCGGGCGCCGCGCTCAGCACAAGACGTCCTGTCGCATCCGGGTTCAGACGGATCGTTTCAAAGCCGGTAAACTGTCCCGGCGTCAGTGTCCGTCCGCCGGCGCCTGCAGCGATATCCAGTCTGTCCACCCCGGCGCCGCCATCGATCAAGCCGGACAGCCGGCCGCCTTGGGTCAACACAAATTGGTCATTGCCATCGCCGAGCCGGGCAGTTCCAGTGAAGAGGCCGCTGTTGGAAAAAACATCGGCGCCGCCTTCAAAGGTGATGTCACCTGTGATCGTGCCGAGATTGGTAACCGACGCCGTTTCTGTGCCCGTGTCCGATTCCAGAAAAATGGCCTGAGCGATGTTGGGCGCCTGAGCGGAAATGACGCCGGTCGAGGCAATCCGCAATGCAAGCGGCGCCCTGACGAAAAGACCATAGGCGTCGCCGGCTGATTGCGCCGTCAACGTGCCGCTGAGGATGACCGGGTCGCTGCCGCTTGTCCTAGCAAGTGATGTTGTTTGAACGGCAACGGCGTAATTGCCGGTGTCCGATCTCGCTGAAATCGAGCCGGAAATCGTGCCGGTGCCCGCCGCCCCCAGCAGCAAATTGCCAACGGAGATGCCCGAGGCGGAATCGTTCGTCGAACGCGATGAGATTGTCCCGGTGATGTCCCCACCCACGGTCAGGTCGCGCCGGACGTAAATCCCATAGCTGCTGCGATCACGGCTGGTCGCCGTGATGGTCGACGTAAGGTCGGTGCCGATCGTCGACACGGTCAGATCCAGACCATAGGAAAAGCCGATCAGGCTTTGCGCCGTGAAACTGCCGGCAAGACGTCCCCCGGTGTTGAGCGAGAAGGCCCGCATGGCTTCGGTTGAACCGCAGCAGCCACCGGTGACCGCGGTGCCGGTCGCCGACACGAGACCGGTGAATTCGCCGTTGATGTTGATGCTGCCAGACAGAAAGCCGTAACTGTAACGATAGCCCTCGGCGATGACCTGACCCGCAAAATTGCCGCCGACCGTGATGTCGCCGCTGTCAAAGGCATAGGCATAACCGTTGTTGCCATCACCCGAGGCGCGCGCGGAGAACAGCGCCGACTGTGTGACATTGCCACCGATAATGATATCGCCAGCAAACCAGCCATTGGCGAAATCACGCGCATCTGCCGAGATCAGACCGCTGACATCCCCGTCGATCCGTGAATCGACACTGATGATCCCCCAGGCGGAATCGGCCTTCCCCGTAATGTTTCCAGCCAGGTTGCCGGTGATGACGAAGTTTGTGCCGGCGCCGCTGGGCGGTCGCAGATTGATGGCAACGGCATCGGCCCGTACATTCGCAGCCGTTGATTCAGCGGCGACCAGCCCGGTGAAACTGCCGTTCGTCACCAGATAGCCGGCATCGATGCCGGTGGCACTATTGAAGGCCCCTGCAACATCGATGATCCCGGCATAACCTTCTTTGCCGGCAACGCTGCCAAAGGTGACCGTGGCGCCTGTCGTCGGCGCTTGTGTCACCAGGGAGACGCCAGTGGTATACCATCGAAACTCTTTGGATGTCTGGGATGCGATGCCGACACCCTGGCCAACGGCAACTTCGCCGGCCTGCAAGGCTCTGCTATTGATCCGGATGGTGCCGGCCATGCCGGCGGTGAAGTCCACGTTGCCGGCATTGATCCCGTAACTGTCACCAGCGTTGAGCACCGGCTGCGTCCGGCACGATCCTGCGCACAGCAAAAAGTCCGGCGCCAATCCGCCGCCGGTCACAGCCAGCAAGCCGTCGAAGCTGCTGCCCGGCCCCGCTGGCGCGCCAAATGTCACGTCGCCAAAGCCAATGCGCTCGCGATTCCAGGGCTGACTGCCAATCAGGACATTTTCGAAAACATGGCCGTTGATGGTTTCGATGCCAGCCGCCGAGGCGTTGGCGGATACCGTCAGCGTGCCGGCGAATCCCTTTGCGAAGGTCACGCTGGCGGCTTCGATACCGGTTGCGAAGCGTGGCTCGGCGACGCCGATCTGGACTATGGGCTGCGTGCCCAACAAGGCCTGATTGCCCGTTCGCGCGCTGTTGACACTGATTGATCCCGAGAATCGATCGTCGAAACGCACCGTGCCGGCGATCGGCGCTGGCGGTGTGATGTCACCGGTACGGGCATGATCGTCGATTTGCGAATTGCCAATGCCGATGGTCCGGTCGGCGAGCGCCCCGGCTGTTGTCGATGTGGCCACCGCGATTGACAGACTGCCAGGCAGGACCAACGTTTTTCCGGTCACGATGTCGAGGCCATAGGCGGTGGCTGCGCTTTGCCCGGACAATGTTACACCCGCCGCGAGGGTCAGCGTCGTGTTCTGCAACAATCGTGGCAGCGGATCGCCTAATGTGATTGGACCGCTGATCCCCGAAGCAAGAATAATGACATTGTCGGCTTCGCCCTGCGCATTGATCACGGATATGGCATCACGCAGACTGCCAGCGCCGGCATCATTGCTGTTTGTTACTGTGATTGTGGCTGCGTCAGTCGATTGCGACATGACAACGGATAAACTTGCCGCCAATATTGTCGAAGACAACAGTCGAGCGATAGCATTCACACGTGTGCCGTTATACGCATCATACAAAGACCCCTCCGTCTATGCGTCGGAATGTTTGCAGAGTGTAAAAACGAAGTAAAGAAAATTTTCAGCAATTTGAGGGATGTAGGTAGTCTGACCTAATTTTGCAGAAAATTATCAATAAATTTTCTTGCTTGGACTCGGTGTCGATGACCGATGGGCGCCGCTTACAGCAACACCACACGCGCTTCGCTCTCCCGCGGGTAAATCCCCACCGCGCGCGGATCGTCATAAATCTCCACCGCCCGCGCAAATGGCACGAAACCATGCCGCTGGTAGAAGCCCAGCGCGCCGGGGTGATCGAGATCGCAGGTATGTACCCACACCCGCGACACGCCCGGCCGCCCCTCCGATTTCCACGCCAGCCGCAACGCATGCGCCATCAACCAATTGCCATGGCCATGGCCGGTCATCTCGGGCGCCAGTCCGAAATAGGCGAGCTCGCAGGTGCCGGCCTCGCTGAAATCCAGCTCGATCAGCCCCACCGCCGTGCCATCCCGCCGGCTGGCGACATGCACCTCCGTCGTCGCCGCATCGAGTGTGGTCGCCAGCGCCCGATCGTCCATCACCAGCCGGCCGCGCCACAGCCAGGGCTGGCCGACACGGCGGAACAGGGCGCGATAGGCATCGCGATCGACAGGCGCCGGCCAGCGGGCGAGCTTCAGCACCGACCGCACCGGGCCGTCGGCCGGCGGTGGGGGCGTGCGCATTTCGAGGCTGGTGACGATGGTGCCGATCTGGCCCGGCGCCAGCGGGATGAGCGTGCTGCTCATGCGGGTCTCAATCCCAGCGCGCTTCCGGCGGCAGGCTCATCAGGATCGCATCGACATTGCCGCCGGTCTTCAGACCAAAGGTGGTGCCGCGGTCATAGACCAGGTTGAATTCGGCATAGAGGCCGCGATAGCGCAATTGCGCCAGCCGCTGCTCCGCCGTGAAATCCTGGTGCATCTTGGCGCGGACGAGGCGGGGATAAAGGTCGACGAAGGTCTTGCCGACGCCCTGGGTGTAGGCGAAGTTCCGGTCCCAGGCGGCGGGGTCCATGCTGTCGAGGTGATCGTAGAAGATGCCGCCGACGCCGCGATGGCGATTGCGGTGCGGCACCCAGAAATAATCTTCGGCCCATTTGCTGTGCGCCGGATAGTGGGCCGGGTCGTGCGTGTCGCACATCGCCTTGACCGTGTCGTGGAAAAGCGCGGTTTCGGCCGCATCGGGCAGGGCGGGATTGAGGTCGACGCCGCCGCCGAACCAACGCTTGGTGGTGACCAGGAAGCGCGTGTTCATGGGGATGGCCGGCACCAGCGGGTTGCACGGGTGGATAACGAGGCTGATGCCGGTGGCGAAGAAGCGCGGGTCCTCGCCGGCGCCGTTGATCTGCTTGGCGAAATCCGGGGAGAACTGGCCATGGACAGTGGAGATGTTGCCACCGGCCTTTTCGAAGACCCGGCCCTTCATCACCGACATGACGCCGCCACCGCCATGCTCGCCGCTGGGATCCGGCCGGTCCCAGGCGGTGCGCTCGAAACGGCCAGCGGGGGCGGGGCCTTGCCCCTCGTCCTCCAGCTGTTCCAGCGCGGCACAAATAATGTCGCGCAGCTGGCGGAACCAGGTCTGGGCGGCGGTCTGTTGGTCATCGAGCGTGTACATGCAGCTTTCTAGCGCCAAGCGCGCGCCGAACGGAACCCCGCAATTTTCCAGAGCGCGCGCCCGGGCCGGGCATACGCACACACCCCGCGCCAAAATGTCCTGCAAAAACCACATTGCGTTTTTGTGCACCCCGGCGCTATTGCGGCGCAGCGCGAGCCCGGTCAGGGGATCGCTCGTTCGTTAATGGAATCCGGAAGGTCTTTGATGGCTAGCGAAACGCGGGCGCCGAGCGGCGACGTCCTTGCTCCCGATGGGGAGCGTCGGCGCGACTTCCTTTATGTGGCGACCGGCGCCGTGGCCGCGGCCGGTGCCGCCGCCGTGGTCTGGCCGCTGATCAACCAGATGAACCCGTCGGCCGACGTGCTGGCTCTGGCCAGCATCGATCTCGATCTGTCGGCGGTGCAGGAAGGCCAGGCGGTCAAGGTCTCTTGGCGCGGCAAGCCGGTGTTCGCCCGCCACCTGACCTCGGCGGAAGTCGAGATGGCCAACAAGGTCGATGTGAAGAGCCTGCGCGACCCGCAGACGCTGGCCGAGCGCACCAAGCCCGGCAATGAAAAGTGGCTGATCACGCTGGGCGTCTGCACCCATCTCGGCTGCGTGCCGCTGGGCGCCGGCGAAGGCGAAGTGCGCGGCGACTTCGGCGGCTATTTTTGCCCCTGCCATGGTTCGCACTATGACACCGCCGCCCGCGTGCGGAAGGGCCCGGCCCCGAAGAACCTGGAAGTGCCGGCCTATGTCTTCAAGACGCCCACGTCCGTGACCATCGGCTGAGGAGGATAGAATGAGCTTTCCCTGGGCCAAGCAGTATCAGCCGACCACCGAGCTGGGCAAATTCTTCGACAAGCAGCTGCCGCTGCCGCGCTTCATCTATGGTGCGCTGGGTGCCGGTTATCCGACCCCGAAGAACCTGAACTATTTCTATAACTTCGGCGTGCTCGCCGGCGTCGCGCTGGTCATCCAGATCATCACCGGCGTCGTGCTCGGCATGCATTATGCCGCCAACACCACCGTCGCCTTCGACAGCGTCGAGCATATCATGCGCGACGTGAACAGCGGCTGGATGCTGCGCTACATGCACGCCGTCGGCGCGTCCTTCTTCTTCGGCGTCGTCTATGTCCACATCTTCCGCGGCCTCTATTACGGCTCGTACAAGCCGCCGCGCGAAGTGCTGTGGATGCTCGGTCTCGTCATCTTCCTCCTGATGATGGCGACGGCGTTCATGGGCTATGTGCTGGTCTGGGGCCAGATGAGCTTCTGGGGCGCCACCGTCATCACCGGCCTGTTCTCGGCCATTCCGGTCGTCGGTTCCTATATCCAGACGCTGCTGCTCGGCGGCTTCTCGCCGGATAATGCGACGCTCAACCGCTTCTTCTCGCTGCACTATCTGCTGCCGTTCGTCATCTTCGGCGTCATCATCCTGCACGTCTGGGCGCTGCACATCCCGGGTTCGAACAACCCGACCGGAATCGCCGTGAAGACCGAAGCCGATACCGTGCCTTTCCATCCCTATTACACGGCCAAGGACTTTTTCGGCCTGGGCGTGTACCTGACGATCTTTGCCGCCGTGGTGTTCTTCGCGCCGAACGCGCTGGGCGAAGTCGACAATTACATCCCCGCCAACCCGCTTTCGACGCCGGCGCATATCGTGCCCGAATGGTATTTCTGGCCATTCTACGCCATCCTGCGCGCCTTCACCGTCGATTTCTTCTTCATCCCGGCCAAGCTGATGGGCGTGCTCGCCATGTTCGCCGCCATCCTGCTGCTGTTCTTCCTGCCCTGGCTGGACACGTCGCCGGTGCGCTCGAACAGCTATCGTCCGCTCAACCGCATCCTGTTCTGGGTGTTCGTGGTGGTCGCGCTGATCCTCGGCGTGGCAGGCGGCAAGCCGGCGGAAGAACCCTGGGTGCGCCTCAGCCAGGTGCTGACCGCCTATTACTTCGCGCATTTCCTCATCATCCTGCCGCTGGTCAGCCGCTTTGAAAAGACGAAGCCGTTGCCCAACTCGATCTCGGAAGCCGTGCTGGCCAAGTACAGCAAGCGCGGCGGCCCGTCGGGCGGCACCCTGGCGCAGCCGGCGGAATAAGGACCAGAACAATGATTCGTCTTGGAGCTCTGGGCGTCGGCCTGTTCTTCATCCTCGCCGTGCTGTGGGGAGCGGTGCAGCCCCGCGAAGCCTCGCCCCCCGACCCGGTGAAGGCGCTGCACAAGCATCCGCACGAGATCGAATGGGTCCACAATGGTGCCGGCAATCTCGGCATCACCGGCACCTTCGATCGCAAACAGCTGCAGCGCGGCTTCCAGGTCTACAAGGAAGTCTGCTCGGCGTGCCACTCGATCCATCGCGTCGCCTTCCGCGATCTCGCCGACCTGGGGTTCTCGCCGGCCGAGATCAAGGCCATCGCCGCCGAATATGAAGTGCCGTCGATCGACGACAAGACCGGCGACCCGGCGACCCGCAAGGCAACCCCGGCCGACAAGTTCCCGCTGCTCTACCCGAACGAAATCGCCGCCCGTGCGGCACAGAACGGCGCGCTGCCGCCGGATCTGTCGCTGATCACCAAGGCGCGCGAAGACGGCACCAACTATGTCCACTCGCTGGTCAGCGGCTATGCCGATGCCCCGGCCAGCTGGACAGTGCCGGACGGGCTTTATTACAACCCCTATTTCAAGTCGCTCAACATCGCGATGCCGCCGCCGCTGTCGGATGACCAGATCACCTATGCCGATGGCACCAAGGCGACCAAGGACCAGATGGCCAAGGACATTGCCGTGTTCCTGACCTGGACCGCGGAACCCAAGCTGGAAGCAAGGAAGGAAACCGGCGCCGCCGCGGTGCTGTTCCTGCTGCTGATGACCGGCCTCGGCTACCTCAGCTATCGCAAGGTCTGGGCCGACGTGAAGGGCAAGAAGGCCGCTGCCTGAACGGCGCTTCCGACGACATGAAGGGGCGGCGATCGCAAGATCGCCGCCTTTTTCGTGCTCGGACACGGGACATTGCGGGGCATGGCAGGCCCAGGATTTTCCAGGCTTGATCTTGGCGATATCGGCGTTGGCCCATGCTTCGCCAGCGCTGCACGCGGATCGGGGTCTGCGTCCTTGTTCCCAGGGACGTCAACGGTCCCGGACGGCAGCATCTGACACAATCTCTGCCCGGAAGACGACAGAACCGTGGAGTGGGGCCGCAACGCCACTTGCGCGTACGGTTGCAATCGCTAAGGCACAGGCATGCCTACGCTTGTCCTGCTTCGCCATGGCCAATCGGCCTGGAATCTCGAAAATCGTTTCACCGGCTGGTGGGATGTCAATCTGACCGAAAAGGGCATCGCCGAGGCGACGGCCGCGGGGGCTGCCATGCAGGCGGCAGGGCTCGACTTCGACTGTGCCTTCACCAGTGTGCAGACCCGCGCCATCAAGACGCTCAATCTGGCGCTGGAACGCATGGGTCGGCTGTGGTTGCCGGTCACCAAGAATTGGCAGCTCAACGAGCGTCATTATGGCGGCCTCACCGGGCTCGACAAGGCAGAGACAGCGGCAAAGCATGGTGAGGATCAGGTGAAGGTCTGGCGTCGCAGCTTTGATGTGCCGCCCCCGCCGCTTGCGGCCGGTTCCGAATTCGATCTGTCCACCGATCGCCGCTATGCCGGCATCGCCATTCCCGCTGCCGAAAGCCTGAAAGACACGATCGCGCGCGTATTGCCCTATTGGGAAGCGGCGATTGTTCCGGAACTGCGCGCCGGCAAGCGCGTCATCATCGCCGCACATGGCAATTCGCTGCGCGCGCTGGTCAAGCATCTGTCCGGCATTTCCGACGATGACATCGTCCATGAGGAAATCCCGACCGGCAAGCCGATGGTCTATGATCTGGCCGATGATCTGACGGCGATCGGCCGGCGCTACCTCGACTGAACTCAGGGGTTGCACGCCGGGCAATATCCCGGCGGGGCATGCGTGAGGCCGTCGGGGCGGGACAAGGTCTCGGCATGCCCGCAGGCGGTGCAGCGAAACTCGATCCCGGCGATCATCTCCGTCGCGGTGCCGCAGTCTGCGCATGGCAGGCCGCGCGTCACGCCGGACTGGCCCCAGCCGGGCGCAGCACAGGCCGGGCATGGCGTCGCGATGCGGCGTGCAAGCCGAATGCCGAGGCGGCGGATGCTGGCCATTCGGGTCGGGTTCAAGTGCGCTCGCATGTCGGTTTCAACGCGGGCGCGGCGGTCGGGCGACAATGCAACTGCCTCTGCGACAGCGCGGGCGAGGGTTGCGGCATCCTGGATGCCCTTGGCGATGACAGCACCCCCCAGCGGGCGGACCATCAGGGCATGGCCGGGAAAACCGACCCGCGTGAGCCAATCGCCCAGTGCGGCGGTTTCAGGAACATCGCGGTGACCGAAATTGGTGCGCTCGACGAACAGGGTTTCGGTCAGCGTCAGTTCGCGTTCGGCATCGATGAACACCAGCACCTCGATGCCGGCAGCCAGCAACGGCAAGCGCGGGTGCGGACCAAAGCTGCCTTCGCTGGCCAGGGCCAGCGACTGGCCGGACGCGGCAAAACCGAGCCGCGCCTTGGCAATGGCGGTGTCGATGGCGGTACCGGTGCGAGCAAGACGCCCGTCGAAGCTGCCGAGCGTATCGGTGTCCAGCATCGACGGTACGACCAGGTTGAGCCCTGTCAGATCTTGAAAGGGGCGGGAGAGGGCGCGCTGCTTGCCGTGTTGGGTGGCCAGCGCCGCCGTACGGTGAGCATAGGGCTTGTGCACGTGGGTCTACCGGTCAGACGACGATCCCGGCATAATGCCATTCGAGCGTTTCGCCGGCATGGAATGGCACGATCGCGGTATCGGCGGCGGGCAGGCGCTCGGGTACGGCGACCGCGCGGCGTTCAATGGCGATATGGCTGTCGTTCAATGGCAAGCCATAGAAGCGCGGGCCATGCTCGCTGGCAAAGCCTTCCAGCCGGTCGAGTGCGCCTTCCTCGGCAAAGGTCTTCGCATAGCTTTCAATCGCAAAGGGCGCGTTGAACATGCCGGCGCAACCGCAGGCGCTTTCCTTGTCGGTGACAGCGTGCGGCGCCGAATCGGTGCCCAGGAAGAATTTCGCCGAGCCACTGGTCGCAGCGGCGCGCAGGGCCAGGCGATGGCGCTCGCGCTTGACCACCGGGAGGCAATAGAGGTGCGGGCGGATGCCGCCCTCGAACATGGCATTGCGGTTGATGGCGAGATGGTGCGGGGTGATCGTGGCGGCGATATTGGGGCCGCTGGCGGCAACGAATTCCGCTGCTTCTGCCGTGGTGATGTGTTCAAAGACGATCTTCAGTCCGGGATAATCCTGCACCAGCCCGGCAAGCGTGCGCTCGATGAACACGGCCTCGCGGTCGAAGATGTCGACATGGGCATCGGTGACCTCGCCATGGATCAGCAGCGGCATGCCGATCCGTTCCATCGCCGCCAGCGCCGGCCGGATGTGATCGATGGCGGTGACGCCAAGCGCCGAATTGGTGGTGGCATGCGCGGGATAGAGTTTGGCTGCCGTGAAGATACCCTCGCCATGGCCACGCACCAGCTCGTCGGGATTGATACCGTCGGTCAGATAGCAGGTGATCAGCGGGGTGAAGTTCAGCGCCGGATCGACAGCAGCCTGGATGCGCGCGCGATAGGCGGCGCCGGCCGCTGCCGTTGTCACCGGCGGTTTCAGATTGGGCATGACGATGGCGCGGGCGAACTGCCGGGCCGTGTAATCGGCGACGGCGGCGAGCATGGCACCATCACGCAAATGCACATGCCAATCATCCGGGCGACGGATGACCAGCCGATCAACAGTTTCGGACATCAGACGGGTGACGCTCATGACTCAGGGCGCGGCGGGATCGAGCGGCGGTATCGGCGGCATCGCAATCACTGCGATGGGCTGGATGGCGAGCATCGGAGTCAGCGGCCGCTGGTTCAGCGATTCACGAATCTGTGGCCCCTTGGCGCGCGCATATTGACCCAGCTGCCCCTGCGGAATCGCCAGCACGCGGCGCCCGACGTCTCCAGCAGCAATGCAGAAATTATACTGCGCATCGAGCGTCGAATAGCTGTTGTAGGTACGGGTGGTATATTGATCGAAGCTGGTGGCAGCGCGCGCGCCGTCCAGCCGGCGGAAATGGCCCATCATCACCGATTGCGCAGCCACCAGTTCCTCGCTGTGATGGCGCAGGAAGGCGTTGTAATTGTTGACCGTCTGCAGGAATTTCGAAAATTGGCATTGCAGGGCAGCCACGTTCAGCGCGGCGCGCAGATTCCACACCGCATTGGCTTCAACCTCGGCAGGGGTCGGATTGCGCAGCACGACGGCCTTTGGCACCATGAAGCCGCCCGGCGCCTTTGGTGCAGCCGGGGCGGGCTTTGCTGCGGGCTTCTTGGCCGGTGCCTTGCGCGCGGCCTGCTTCGGCGGGACCTTGGCAAGCAGCGGCTGGGGCGCGGCAACACAGGCCAGCAGGGCAATGAGCAGAAGGCGACGCAGGATCATCAAAACACTTCCGAGTGCGGGGGCAGACAGGTGCTGAGCGTCATCACCCGCCAGCACCCCAGGGCGCCGGCGGGGACAACCGGACCGATCAACCCAGAATGCTGCCCAGTGACAGCGCGACCGACATGTCGCCATCGATCTTCAGCTTGCCCATCATGAACGCCATCTGGGCGTTCTGCTTGCCGCTGGCGATATCCATGAAATCGGCCAATGCGACCTTGATCGTGCAATCGACCGGGCCATCATTGTTGTCGACGATTGCCGGCGACACCTTGTCGTCGATGCGCACGAAACCATCGCTGCCGAAATCGAACTTCACGGCCTTCTTGAAATTGCCGCCGGCACCGACGCGGTTCTTCATCTGCTCGGTGATCGCTTCCAGGCTCATCGTCGTTCCTTCCCAAGGTTCAAACAGGTCAATAAAAAAGGGCCGCCTTGCGGCGACCCTTTCCTAACGCAAGCTGCGACGTTGTCGAGCTTAGTTGTAGCGCTTACTTCGCGGCCGGAGCAGCGGCGTCGGCGGCCGGAGCGGCAGCCGGAGCAGCGGCGGCGTCAGCGGCCGGAGCGGCAGCGGCGTCAGCAGCCGGAGCGGCCATGGCGTCGGCGGCCGGAGCGGCAGCGGCGTCAGCAGCCGGAGCAGCAGCGGCGTCAGCGGCCGGAGCTTCGGTCGTGGTGGTGGTTTCGGTGGTGGTTTCAGCCTTCTTCTCGCCGCAAGCGACGACGAACATGGCAACGCCAGCAACCAGAGCGGCGGTCTTCAGCTTCGAAACGATGTCAGCCATTTTTAAACTCCTCGAGTGATGAATCCTGGACCCAGGACAAGTTGGGTCGGTCAGCCCAAATCCCCCAACTTGAGTGGACATTAGCGGCAAAGATCGTTCCCCTCAAGTGCCATCATCATGCAACAAAATTTGTTTTCAGGCGTTGCAGGGGGTCAGTCTCGCCAACATGGCCGGCAATGCGTGCTGCAATGCCGCGTCGAACGTTGCGAAATCGACATTTTTTCCCAGTTGCGCGAGGCTGGTGACCGGCTCGCTGAGGCCGCAGGGCACGATGCCGGCAAAATGGTCGAGATCAGGTGCGATGTTGATGGACACGCCATGCAGCGTGACCCATCGCCGCACACGCACGCCGATGGCGGCGATCTTGGCGGGGCCGGCCGGTGATTCGACCCAGACACCAACCTTGCCGGGGATGATCCGTGCCGCCACGTCAAAGGCTGCCAGCGTTGCGATCACCCAGGCTTCCAGCGCCGCCACATAGCAGCGGACATCGCGACCACGCCGATCGAGATCGAGCATGACATAGGCGATCCGCTGGCCCGGGCCATGATAGGTGTGGCGTCCGCCGCGGCCGGCGGCGAACACCGGAAAACGGTCGGGGTCGAGGAGCTCCGCCGGGGCGGCGCTGGTGCCGGCGGTGTAGAGCGGCGGATGCTCGACCAGCCAGATCTGCTCGCCCATGCGGCCATCGCGAATGCCGGCGGCGCGTGCCTCCATCGCGGCGACAGCTTGCGGGTAGGGCAGCAGGCCGGGTTCGACCCGCCAGTCCGGCAATGGCAGGGTCACAACGCCTTCACGAACTTTCTGAGGTCGGCAAGGAACAGCTCGGGTTCCTCCAGGCTGGCGAAATGGCCGCCCCGCGGCATGTCCGTCCAGTGCACGACGTTATAGCCGCGTTCGACCATCGGCCGCGGCGGGAAGGCGAGCAGGTCGCGCGGAAAGGCCGCGACACCGACGGGCACCGTGATGCGCTGGCCGGCCGGAATCTCGAAACCGCCTTCCAGGAACATGCCGCGATAGATCCAGGTCGCAGTCAGGAAGCTGCGGGTGCTGAGATAGATCATGATGTTGGTCAGCATCTGGTCGAAATCGAATGGCGGGTCGCTGGTCACCCCCGGCACGTCGGACCAGCCGACGAACTTTTCCGCCAGCCAGGCGGCGACGCCCATCGGCGAATCCATCATCGCAAAGCCCAGGCTCTGCGGCTTGGTGCCCTGCAATTGCAGATAGGCGGTTTCGAGCGTGCGGGTCAGCACGGCCTTTTGCAGCCAGGCAGCATCTTCGGGCGTTTTCGGAGCCATATCGGCGGGGCGCAGGCCGAAGCCGTTCAGATGGATGGCGGAGACGGTCTTGCTGTCGAGCCCGATCCAGCCGCCGATGACACAGCCCCAATCCCCGCCCTGATAGATATAGTCATCATAGCCCAGCCGGGCCATCAGCCGGTCGTAAAGCCCGGCAACCGCGCGCGGGCCGAGCGGGTTTTTCGGCCGGTCCGACCAGGCATAGCCGGGCAGCGAGGGCGCCACGACATGAAAGGCCGGGGCGTCAGGGTCTTCGGGATTGGCCAGTCGTTCGAAGATCGCATCGAATTCGAGGATCGAGCCCGGCCAGCCATGGGCAATCAGCAACGGCCGGGCATCGGCGCGCGGCGAGCGCAGGTGCACCGCGTGGAGGTGAAAGCCGTCTTCGATCTCGACCCGCACCTGGGTCAGGCGGTTGAGATGGGTGACCGCCGCCGGCCAGTCATAGCTGTCGAGCCAGTAGCGGCGCAGCTGTTCCATATAGGCGCGGTTGGCGCCATGGGCCCAGCCGGCATTCTCCGGTTCCTCGAAGAAGCGAAAGGCTTCGACGCGTTCGCGAATCCAGGCGGTTTCGGCCGCGTTGACCGGAATCGTGAATGGCGTCGCGGTCACGCGGCCAGCCCGAGCTTGCGCGCCAGCGTGCGGCGCTCGGCAATCAGGTCGGCGGCCTTTTCGGCGATCATCACCGTCGGGGCGTTGGTGTTGCCAGAGACCAGATAGGGCATGACCGAGGCGTCGACGACGCGCAGCCCTTCGACACCGTTGACGCGCAGATGGCCATCGACCACCGCAGCGTCATCGACGCCCATGCGGCAGGTGCCGACCGGATGGTAGATGGTTTCGCCCCATTCGCGCATCGCCGCCACCACCGCGTCGCGGCCCTGGGCGCCCGGCCCCGGCCAGGCTTCGGCCTGGCGATAGGGCGCGAACGCCGGCTGGTTGCCGATGGCGCGGCAGATCTCGACGCCGCGATAGAGGGTCTCGACATCTTCCGGCGCCGACAGATAGCGCGGATCGATCGCCGGGAAGGCCAGCGGATCGGGGGAAGCCAGGCGGATGGTGCCGCGGCTTTCTGGCCGCAACTGGCAGACGTGCATCTGATAGCCATGCTGCGGGCTCATCTCCCCGCGGCCGTGCGGAGAGCCCTTCAGCGGCATGAAATGGATCTGCACATCGGGGGCGGCCAGCCCTTCGCGGGTCGAGAGGAAGGCGCCGGTCGGCGTCGGCATGTGCGCGGCATTGCCGGTCTTGCCGAAGATCCATTTGCCCAGCGCGGCCAGCTTGGTGGTGAATTTGGTGTTGGCGTTGAGCGTGATCGGCTGGCTGCAATCCCATTGCACGATCATGTCGAGATGGTCCTGCAGATTGCCGCCGACATCGCCGCTGTCATGAACGACGTCGACGCCCATGGCCTGCAGATGCGCGGCCGGGCCGATGCCCGACAGCATCAGCAGCTGCGGCGAGTTGACGGCGCCGCCGCACAGGATGACCTCCCGGGCGCGCGCGACTTCGCTGCGGCCGCCACGTGAATAGGCGATACCGCTGGCACGCTTGCCTTCGAACGTCACCCGCTCGACCTGCACCGAATCGCGGATTTCGAGATTGGGCCGCGCCTTAACCTCCGGCGTCAGATAGGCCTTGGCCACCGAAAAGCGGCTGCCATCCTTGATCGTCGCGTCATAGAAGCCGCCGCCTTCGAACTGCGGCCCGTTGAAATCGCGGGTGCGCGGATAGCCGGCCTGCTGCACGGCATCGAGGAAGACATCGTTGAGGATGTGCGGCAGCGCACCCTTGACACTGGTGTGCAGCGGGCCGCCTTCGCCATGGAAGTCATCGGCACCGCGCTCGCTGTTTTCGGCCTTCTTGAAATAGGGCAGCACATCGGCCCAGCCCCAGCCGGTCAGTCCCAGCTGCGACCAGCGGTCGTAATCGCTGCTGTGGCCGCGGATATAGACCATCCCGTTGATCGAGGACGAGCCGCCCAGCGCGCGGCCGCGCGGCCAATAGAGCTTGCGGTTGCCAAGCTCGGCCTGGGGTTCGGTCCAGAAGCCCCAGTCGAACGGGCTGGCCTTTTCCGGCGGGATGATTTGGGCGATGCCGCCGGGCATCTGGATGAACATCGAATTGTCCTTGCCACCGGCTTCGATCAGCAGCACGCGGGTGGCGGGATCGGCCGACAGGCGATTGGCCAGCACACAGCCGGCCGACCCCGCGCCGACGATGATGAAGTCCCAGATCTCGCTGCCAGTGTCTGCCACCGGTCTTCTCCCCAGATTGACGTTTGCGTCAGCCTAGCGGAGTCGGGCGGCGGCGCAAACGGGGCAAAGTATCAGGCCATCGCAATTGGACTTTGTGGGACTCGCGGTCAGGCGACCGGGTGATGCGCCTTCAGCGGCACGTCCACATCGGCGAGCACCGCCGGATCGACGCGAATCCCCTGTTCGACCAGCGCCTTGCCCTGCACATAATCCTTGACGGCGTTGACGCAGTCGAGCGCGATGATCCGGCCGGCCTTGAGGTAGATGATGCTGAAACTGCGTGCCGCCAGGTCGCCGCGCAGCACCGTCGTGTCATAGCCCAGCGACATGCCCATCGTTTGCAGGCGCAGGTCATATTGGTTCGACCAGAACCACGGCACGGCATGATAGGGTTTCGGATTGCCGGTCAGCAGCCGTGCCACCGTCGTCGCCATGTCATTGGCATTCTGCACCGATTCGAGCCGGATATGGGCGCCGCCGGCGAAGCTGTTGGTGTGCGCGGCACAATCGCCGATGGCAAAGATATGCGGCAGCGAGGTGCGGCAATGGTCGTCGACATCGACGCCATTGCTGCCGGCGGCGCCGGCGGCCAGCAGCGGCGCCACGGCCGGCACGATGCCGATGCCGACGATGACGATATCGGCCGGGATCGTTTCGCCATCGGCGAGGACGACGCCCGTAGCGCGCCCATCGGCGCCGCTGATCGCCGACACGGTTTCGTTGGTGCGGATGCTGACGCCATGGGCGCGGTGCTCGGCCTCGTAAAAATGCGACAGTGCCGGCCCGGCGACGCGGGCCAGCACCCGGTCCATCGCCTCCAGCACCGTCACCTGCTTGCCCAGCTTCGACAGCACCGCCGCCGTCTCCAGCCCGATATAGCCGCCGCCGACGATGGCGATGCGGATGGCGGGGGCGAGCTCGTCCTTCAGCGCATCGACATCGGCGCGGGTGCGGATGGCATGGATACCGGCCAGGTCATGCCCCGCGCATGACAGCCGCCGCGGTGCGCCGCCGGTCGCCCAGATGAGGTCGCCATAGCCGATGGTCGCACCGGCGGCGGTGGTCACGGTGCGCGCCGCGGCATCGACGGTCGTCACCGTCTCGCCCATCCGCATCGTCACATTGCGATCGGCCCAGAAGCTCGCCGGGCGCAGCAGCATGCGCTCGAACTCCTTGTCGCCGGCCAGATAGTCCTTGGACAGCGGCGGGCGCTCATAGGGCAGTTCGGGTTCTTCACCGATGATGGCAATGCTGCCCGCAAAGCCCAATTGGCGCAGCTGTACGGCGCAATTGGCGCCACCATGGCCGGCGCCGACGATCAGGATATCAAAAGACCGCATTTCGCATCCTCAAAGCACTGGCGCGACGGCTAATCCCTTTGTGGCATCCGGGCAATCGCCGGAATGGGCTGGCAGCCCGCCGCCGGGGTCGTTAGAAAATTGATGGCAGCAGGTATAAGAGGGATGCGATGCTTCTCGAACAGGTCGCGACCGGCGGGTGTCAATCCTATCTCGTCGGCTGCCCCACGACGCACATGGCGGCATTGATCGATCCCGCCAGCGGCCAGGTCGATCATTATCTCGGTCTCGCCGCCCAGCACGGCGTGCGCATCCGCTATCTGGTCGACACCCACACGCACGCCGATCATTTCTCGGCGACGCTCGAGATGAAGCAGATGCTCGGGGTGCCGGTCGTCATGCATGCCCTGGCGCCGGCCGTGCATGCCGACATGCGGCTGGAACACGGCCAGACACTGATGGTCGGCGCGCTGCGTTTCGAGGCGCTGCACACGCCGGGCCACACCCGGGATTCGATGTGTCTGTTTGTCGCCGGGGCCGATGGCGGCCATGTCTTCACCGGAGACACCTTGCTGTTCGGCGGCACCGGCCGCAGCGACCTGCCCAGTGGCGACCCCGAACAATTGTACGACAGCCTGTTCGAGCGGCTGCTGAGACTCGATCCGGCCACCGCCATCCATCCGGCGCATGATTACAAGGGCGGCCAGGCCAGCACGATCGGAGCCGAGATCGCCACCAATCCTCGCCTGCAAAAGCGCGATCGTGCCGAATTCGTCGCCATGATGCGGCGCCTCAACCTGTCGGCACCGACGCATCTGACCGAGGCCTTGCGCACCAACATGAATGGCGGCGTGCCGATGGCGCGGCTGCTGGCCGAGGCGACGGCACGCGTGCCCTTCATCAGCCTGGCCGGACTGGCGGACGCAGTGTCCGGGCGTGACAATGATCTGATCGTCCTCGATGTGCGCGAACGCGATCTGTTCGGCGCTGCCCATGTTCCGGGGGCGCTGCACCTGCCGCGCGGTCAGCTGGAACTGCTCGTCAATGCGATGCTGCCCGATCCGACCCGGCGGATCGTCACGGTCTGCGAACAGGGCAAGATCTCCACCCTGGCGGCGGCGACGCTGCGCACCATGGGCTTCACGCGCGTCATGGCGCTGGATGGCGGCATGAAGGCGTGGCGCGACGCGGGCTTCCCCAGCGAAGGGACGGTCTGGGAAGGCGGCGGGCTTTAAATCTGCCGCCAGCCCTGCCACATCAGGGTCATGGACCTGTCGCAACACCCTGATGCCGCCGCCTGGGGCCGGCTGCAACCGCGCTCACCGCTGGTGCGCCGGCTGCTGGCGCACAATCCGTCGCCGTTCACCTATACCGGTACCGGCACGTTCGTGGTCGGCACCGGCACGGTGGCCGTGATCGATCCCGGCCCCGCCGATCCCGACCATATCGCGGCGCTGCTGGCGGCGCTCGAAGGCGAGACGGTCAGTCACATCGTCATCACGCACACCCATATGGACCATAGCCCGGCGGCGCCGGCGGTGCAGGCGGCGACCGGTGCGCGCATTGTCGGCTGTGCACCGCTGGTGCTGTCGGATGATGGTCCGCGTGCCGATGCCGGCTTCGATGCCAGCTATGCGCCCGACCAGGTGCTGGCCGATGGCGACAGCATCGCGGGGCCGGGCTGGACGCTGACTGCGGTGGCGACGCCGGGCCATACCTCCAACCACCTGTGCTTCGCATTGGCGGAGGAGAAGGCGCTGTTCACCGGCGACCATGTCATGGGCTGGAGCACCACGGTCGTCGCGCCGCCGGATGGCGACATGGCGGCCTATATGGCCAGCCTGAAGAAGCTGCTCGACCGCGACGATGTCATCTACCACCCGACGCATGGCGACCCGGTCAGCGATCCGCAGCGCTTCGTGCGCGGGCTGATCACCCACCGTAAGCAGCGCGAGACGCAGATATTGAAGCAGCTGGCCGAGGGGCCGCGGACGATTCCGGCGATGGTCGCGGTCATGTACGCCATGGTCGATCCGCGCCTGCACCCCGCCGCCGGGCGATCGGTGCTGGCGCATCTGATCGACCTTGCGGCGCGCGGGACCGTCAGCGCCGCCGGGGACAGCTGGAGCCTGACATGAAGCCCGGATCGCTCGTGGCGGTGGCTGTCGCCGCGGTCATCGGCGTTGTGGCGGCACCGAAGCTGCCGGCGCTGTTGCCCGATGCCATCGGCGGGCCGCTGGCGCGCTGGCTGGCCGGGCAGGGCGATGTCGATGTCATCGGCAGCGTCACCGTTTCGCTGCGCGCCATGAACCAGCTGACGGTGTTCGAGGCGCGGCTGTTCGCCATCGCGCGCACCGCCGACACAGGCTGGTTCACGCCGCTCGACACCACCACCTATGTCATCGTGCCGGGTGCGGTGCGCTTCCATGTCGATCTGACGCGGATCGAGCGGCGCAACCTCAACTGGGATCGGGACACCCAGACACTGATTGCCGTGCTGCCCGATCCGGTGCCGGGCGAGATCAATGTCGATGGTGCCCATGCCCGGGTCATCGTCGATGGCCTCGATCTCGCCAGCGGCGACAAGCGCGAGGCGATTTTGAAGCAGAGCCTCGCTGCCGCCGGCGCCGACATGCGCCGCCAGGCCGGGCAGGCGGTGTTCATTGCGGCGGCGCGCGAGGCCGCCCGCAACGCATTGACACAAAATCTTGCTGCCCCGCTGCTGGCAACTGGGCTAAAGCCGCGCGTACTGGTCCGTTTCCAGGGCGAAGCGGCGATAAAGGGCTGAACGATGGACGCACGCTTGAACCCGTTGGGAGGCGCCAACGCCCTTGCCGGCCTCGACCTCAAGGCCGAGATCAACCGGCTGCGCCGCGAAAAGAATGCCGTGATCCTGGCGCATTATTATCAGGAGCCGGCGCTGCAGGACATTGCCGATTTCGTTGGCGACAGCCTTGATCTGTCGCGCCGCGCCGCCGAAACCGATGCCGATGTCATCGCCTTTTGCGGCGTCAAGTTCATGGCCGAAGTGGCAAAGATCCTGAGCCCGCAGAAGACCGTGGTGCTACCCGATCTGAAGGCGGGTTGCAGCCTGGAGGACAGCTGCCCGCCGGAAGAGTTCGCCCGTTTCCGCCGCGCCCACCCCGATCACATCAGCCTAACCTATATCAACTGCTCGGCGGCGGTGAAGGCGGAGAGCGACATCATCGTCACTTCGTCTTCGGCCGAAAAGATCATCAACCAGCTGCCGGCCGACCAGAAGATCCTGTTCGCGCCCGACAAGCATCTCGGCGCCTGGCTCAATCGCAAGACCGGCCGCGACATGCTGCTCTGGGATGGCACCTGCATCGTCCATGAGAAATTCTCGGTGACCGAGCTTATGAAGCTGAAGGCGCTGCACCCGGCAGCGCCGGTGCTCGCGCATCCCGAATGCCCGGCGGCGATCCTCGATCTCGCGCACTACATCGGCGCGACCAGTGGCATCCTCAACTATGCGCTGAACAGTCCGGAGCCGGTGGTGATTGTCGCCACCGAGCCCAACATCATCCACCAGATGCAGTTGAAGGCCCCGCACAAGACCTTCATCGGTGCGCCCGGTGCCGACGGCAATTGCGGCTGCAACATGTGCCCGTTCATGGCGCTCAACACGATGGAGAAGCTCTATCTGTCGCTGCGCGACCTGGCGCCGCAGATCGAGGTGCCGGAGGATGTGCGGGTGCGCGCCAAGGTGTCGCTCGATCGCATGCTGGCCATGTCGGCGGCGGTGTCGGCCGTGCCGATCAAGGGCGATTGAGCATGATTCCCGGTTTTGACATGCCCGGCTTTGTCGCGGCGACCCTCGCCGAGGACATGGGCGCAGGCGGTGACCGCACCTCGGCCGCAGTCATCCCCGCCGATGCCGTGCTGACGGCGGTGATGGACAGCCGCGATCCGGTCACCGTCGCCGGCCTGCCGATCGCGGCGGCCTTCTTCCGGGCGCTCGACCCCGATTGCGCGATCGACATGCTGGTGGCGGAAGGCGAGAGCGTCGCCGCCGGGACCGACCTGATGCGCATCCGCGGCAATGCCCGGGCGCTGCTCACCGCCGAGCGTTCGGCGCTCAACACCGTCCAGCATCTGACCGGTATCGCGACACTAACGCGACGCTATTGCGACGCCATTGCCGGCACCGGCGCCATCCTGCTCGACACGCGCAAGACCCTGCCCGGCCTGCGCGTTCTCGAAAAATACGCCACCCGGATGGGTGGGGCGACCAACCATCGCATGCGCCTCGATGACGGCGTGATGATCAAGGACAATCACATCGCCGTGGCCGGCGGTGTCGAGGCGGCGGTGCGCGCCGCCAAGGCGGCAGGCCTGACCGATGTGGTGGTGGAGGTCGACTCGCTCGACCAGATCCCGCCGGCGCTGGCAGCGGGTGCCGATCGGCTGCTGCTCGACAATATGGGGCCGCCGGTGTTGCGTCAGGCCGTCGCGATGATCGCGGCGCGCGTGCCGACAGAGGCATCGGGCGGGGTCAACCTCCAGACCATCCGGGCGATTGCGGAGACCGGGGTGACCTATATCAGCGTTGGTCGCATCACCCAGAGTGCGCCGGCGGCCGATATCGGCCTCGATTTCGCCTGACTGCAAGGCGGCGATCCCGAATTCCAGCCTGAGTCTGCGCGCAGCATTGCGTTGCGCGCGCCAGGGCCGCGTCCGGACTGCGCGTTGATCCTGTCCTGCGCCGACTGCGACACTATGTCATCAATCGGATCGAATTGTCTGATTTCCCCGCATTCACGCCATGGCGTCGGAAAAAAGATCAGATCGTTAAATAATCTAATAATTTTTATTAACAAATGGTGTCTTGATTGCCGAGAATGCAATCGAGTGCATTTTTATAGGTATTTTTACCATAACAGTTCGTAAACTCTTTTGCGATAGGCCAATCCGGATTGCGTAGTGCAAAGGGCGTTGTTGATTTTGCATCTGCCGGGGTCGAGTGTTGCGTTCAGCGTCGATGTAAGATGCAAGGGGTTGCATTTATGGCTCGCTACGCTGCGGCAGCAATGCTGTTCGCTGCCGTCCTCTCTGCGCGTCCGGCTGAGGCTGCGACGTGGACAGCGACGTCAGCCACGATATCCAATATCTTCAAGACCGTGGCCGATGGCGACACGATTGTCATGACCGGCAGCTTCGGAACGGTGAGGATGCAGAACCGCGTTTTCGCCACCGGCGTCACCATCGACGCGACATCGGCCGATTTTTCGGATTCCCTGGTCATCACCAAGGTGGATGGCCTCAACATCGTTGGCGGTCGCTATGGCTCGACCACTGTGCCGACGACACAGAATCGGGCGATCGTGGTGTCCGATGCCAGCAACATCAGGATCCTCAACCCGATCGTGACCGGCGCCTTTGCCGGCACCGGAATCGGGTTTTCCCGATCGATCAATGTTTCGGTTTCGGATGGTTCCTTCACGCGTGTCAAAACCGGCGTCTTCATGGATCGTGTCACAAACGGCAGCATGATGCGCAACACCCTGGTCGCGGGTGTTTCGGATGGCTTCAATGTTTCCAACAGCCGCAATGTCATTGTCAGCAACAACAGCTGCTCGGGTACGACCCCGCTGGTGGGCTACCACCCCGATTGCGTCCAGATGTGGACGTCGCCGGGGGAAGTCCCG
>NZ_NKIS01000010.1:132794-175200 GCF_002278815.1 Novosphingobium sp. PASSN1
CCAACAATGTCGCTGATGGTGCCACCCAGGGCTTTGCCGGCTTTGATTCGTCGGGCATGGGCTATGATCGCATCACCATCACCAACAATTCGATCGCCGGACTCTATCCGCAGGGTATCGCGTGCTACAATTGCCGTGACAGTCTGGTGTCGGGCAATGTTGTGACATCGCTGGCGGGGGCACAATGGCGAGTCAGTGTGAACGTTGTCGGTGGCAGCAACAATATCGTCACCAACAACAGCATCGGCCCGGTGAACAAGGCATTGGCGACGCCGCTGATCTATTATTCCGTGGTGCAAACGGCAACCGGCCCGGAACTGGTTGTCGATGGTCTGGCGGTCGCTGATGTGCCGGAGCCGGCGGCATGGCAGATGTTGCTGATGGGGTTTGGCATGATCGGCGGAGCGGTTCGGCACCACAATCGCCGGTTGGCGCGCGGCTAAAATTGCCGGTGCCGCGATGCCGGCACCGTCATGGCCTCATCGCTGCGCCGGTTCGGCAACCAGCTGCGTCCGATCGATATGCCGCCGGATGAGCCGCAAATTGCGGGAATTGGAACGGTACAGCAGGTCGAAGACATCGCCGGCGAGTGGCAACGCGCCCAATGCCGTGTCGATCCCGACATTGGCCAGCATGCGCGCCTGGGTCCATTTCGACAGCCCGAGATTGCGGGCTTCCCAGACCAGATAAAGCCCCATCAGCCCGGCAATGGCATCGCCCGCCACCGGCAACAGGCCGATGATGGCGTCGAGGCCGAAGGGCCGGTTCAGGCCAGGTATGACGAAGGCGCGCTCGAGCAGGGTTTCGAACAGGGTGATGCGCTGGCGGACAGCCGCCGCGTCGGTGCCGATCAGGCGGCGAGCGGCATTGCGGTCAAGGGCATAGGTGGCGGCCATCGGGCGGGGCATACTCCGGCGACGGGCTGTCGCTGGAGTCAAGTGGCCCGGACGCGGTGGAATTCAAGATCGGCCCTTGCCGTCATCCCGGGTCAAGCCCGGGATGACAGATGGTTTCTAGATTTCGCCCTTCATCATCGCCGGCAAGGCGCCGTCATTCGCCGCGCGCAGGGCCGCGAGCGTCACCCCGGCAACGGTGTCGCCGCCGGTGGTGCCGAGCCGGCGGGCCGATACGCCGACGGTCGGCGGTGCATCGCCGGGCGTGGTGACGATATAGCGGCCCTGGCCTTCGCCGAACGCCGTGCCCGCATCGGGGAGGGCGTCGGCGACCAGCCTCACGCCGATGTTGCCGGCCAGCGCCATCTTCGCCAGCGCCACGAGCACGCCGCCGCCCGACACATCATGCACCGCTGTCACGGCGCCGGCAGCGATCAGCGCGGCCACGGCTTCGCCCGCGGCGCGCTCGGCCGCAAGATCGACGGCGGGTGGCGGGCCCTCTTCGCGGCTGTGGCATTCGCGCAACCACAGCGACTGGCCGAGATGCACACTGTCGACGCCGACCAGCCAGACGGCCTCGCCTTCGCCCTTGAAGCCCATCGTCATCTGCCGGGTGTAATCGGCGATCATCCCCACCCCGCCGATCGCCGGGGTCGGCAGGATCGCGCTGCCGCCACCGGTGGCGCGGCTTTCATTGTAAAGACTGACATTGCCCGACACGACCGGATAGTCGAGCGCGCGGCAGGCCTCGGCCATGCCCTCGATGCAGCCGACGAGCTGGCCCATGATCACCGGGTTCTGCGGGGACCCGAAGTTCAGGCAGTTGGTGATGGCGAGCGGCTTTGCACCCACCGCAATCAGGTTGCGCCAGCTTTCGGCGACGGCCTGCCTGCCGCCCTCCACCGGGTCGGCGAAGCAATAGCGCGGGGTGCAATCGGTGGTGATCGCCAGCGCCTTTTGTGTGCCATGCACGCGCACCACGGCGGCGTCGCCGCCCGGGCGCTGCAACGTGTCGGCGCCGACCATGTGATCATATTGTTCCCAGATCCAGCGCTTCGAGGCGAGGTCGGGGCAGGCCATCAGGGTCAGCAGGTCGGCGGCGATATCGGTCGATTCCGGCACATCGGTCAGCGGTGCGCGCTGCGGCGTCGGCACATGCGGCCGGTCATATTTCGGCGCTTCATCGGCCAGCGGCCCCAGCGGAATGTCACCGACGATCTCGCCATGGAAGGTCATGGTGAGGTTGCCGCCGGCGACGACTTCGCCGATCACCGCGAAATCCAGCTCCCACTTCTTGAAGATGGCTTCGGCAAAGGCTTCGCGGCCCGGCTTCAGCACCATCAGCATGCGTTCCTGCGATTCGGACAGCATCATCTCATAGGGCAGCATATGGGTTTCGCGGCACGGCACCTTGTCGAGATCGAGCCGGATGCCGACGCCACCCTTTGACGCCATTTCGACGCTGGAGGAGGTGAGGCCGGCGGCGCCCATGTCCTGGATGGCGACAATGGCGTCGGATGCCATCAGTTCGAGACAGGCCTCGATCAGCAGTTTCTCGGTGAACGGGTCGCCAACCTGTACCGTCGGGCGCTTTTCCTCCGACGATTCGTCGAACTCCGCGCTGGCCATGGTGGCGCCATGGATACCGTCGCGGCCGGTTTTCGACCCGACATAGACGACCGGATTGCCGATGCCGGCGGCCGCCGAATAGAAGATCTTGTCCGCCCTGGCGACGCCCACCGTCATCGCGTTCACGATGATGTTGCCGTTGTAGGCCTTGTGGAAATTGGTCTCGCCGCCGACGGTCGGCACGCCGACGCAATTGCCATAGCCGCCGATGCCGGCGACGACGCCCTTGACCAGATGGCGCATCCTGGGCGCGTCGATCTCACCGAAGCGCAGCGCGTTCATGTTGGCAACCGGCCGTGCGCCCATGGTGAAGACATCGCGCAATATGCCGCCGACGCCGGTGGCGGCGCCCTGATAGGGCTCGATGAAGCTCGGATGGTTGTGGCTTTCCATCTTGAAGATGGCGGCGTCACCGTCGCCGATGTCGATGACGCCGGCATTCTCGCCGGGGCCGCAGATCACCCAGGGGGCTTTCGTCGGCAGCTTAGACAGATGGATGCGCGAGGATTTGTAGGAACAATGTTCGGACCACATCACCGAAAAGATGCCGAGTTCGAGCAGATTGGGCACCCGGCCCATGCTGGCGACAACGCGCGCATATTCGTCCGGCGTGAAGCCATGGTCGGCAACGATCTGGGGCGTGATCTCGGTCATGCCGCGGCGATAGCGAAGCTGCGCCGCCAAGTCGAGAAAGCGTTGGTGCCCGCGAGAGTCGATTGCGTTTAAGAGGAGTCGGCACCGGCCCGCTCCCCCGCCCGGCCCCCCATATAGTACAATGACGTGGGTGGCCGGGCGGGGGCGCGGGCCGGTGCCGCCCTGACGCAATCGATGTTATTGCCGCGTCAGCGTATAAGCGGTGGTGGCAATCCCGATGCTGACCAGCCCGACGACGATGGCGATCAGCCGGCCGCGGTTCTGGCTGTCGCCGACGAAGCGGTTGATCACCGAATCATTGCGCTGGCCACCGATCGCCCAGGCCATCAGCGCCCCCCAGAGCAGGAAGGAAAAGATCGACAGGATGTTGAGCCGGCCGATCAGCTGGCGTTCCGGGTGCCGGCGGGCATAGGCGATGATGGCGGGGATGAAGTTCAGCAGCAGCCCGACGACCAGGCCGATGCCGAGCGCGAGCATGTTGGTCTGGGTCATCGTCGGCACCTTTCCATGCAACTGTATTATGCGGATAACATAGTTACGGCGCCGTCATGGTCAAGCGTCAGCGGCCCTCGTTCCACAGCGCCTGCATGTCGCGGCCGACCTGCGCCGCCGGCCGCGACGGCGTGACCTTCAGCCGGCGTTCCTCGGCAGCGATGCGCGCCTGCGCGGCCGCGAACGCCGCCGCCAGCGACTGCGGCTTCGCCAGTTCGGCGAGCAGGGTTTCGCCGAACAGCGTCAGCTCGCGGCTGTCGTCACAGCCAAAGCTGGTGCGGTCGGGCGCTGCCGCCGCGATCATGATCGTCGTCGGGCTGGCCAGCGCCGGGAACCAGCTGGCGCCGAAACAGGCCGAAACGATGATGATGCGGCGGCGCAGCCCAGCCTTGTCGAGCGCCGCCGCCAGGTCAGCGGCGGTCAGGTCGGCGAAATCGAGGCCGGGGGCGTCCATCTGGATATTGGCGCTCTCGCCGCCGTGCGAGGCCAGATAGACGATGACCGTGTCGTCGGCCCGCGCCCGCCGGCCCAGCCCGGCCAGCGCCAGCCTGACGGTTTCGCGGGACGCCAGCGTGCCGCTTCTCGCCTGCGCTGCCGTGTTGCTGAGGATCAGCGCCGGGCCATGATGGCGGGCGGTCAGCACCGCTGCCGCGCGCCGCGCCTCGCGGTCGAAGATCGCCTGCCAGCCGCTGCCGCCGACCGCCAGCACCGGCATGTCCGCGGCGGGCGCATGTGGCGGCAGCCGGGCGATGGCGGCGGCGATGCGCTCCGGCTGCGCCATTGCCGCATCGCCGGTGAAGACATCGTCGAACGTCCTGACCACCCGCGCCATGGCGGCTTCGGCCTCGCTCTGCCGGCGCGGCGCGGCGGTGCTGGAACTGGCGAGCAGGGTGAGCAGCAGCAGGGCAAATATGGGCGAACGCATTGGGGGCTTGTGCCGCAAGCGAGCGCGGGTGTCACCGGGGGCGAATTCCCCGCTTGGGCTAAGCGCCGGCTGCCGTTAAGGGTGCAGTGCAGCAATCGAAGGGCGCGTTGATGCCACGCACACGGGCAGACGGAAAAAAGACGCAGATCGTCGTCGTCGGTGGTGGCGCCGGCGGCCTCGAACTCGTCACCAGATTGGGCGGGCATCTGTCGCGCGACGATTTCGACATCATCCTCGTCGACCGCAACCCGACGCATATCTGGAAGCCGCTGCTGCACGAAGTCGCCGCCGGCTCTTTGGACGCCAATCTCGATGAGGTCGGCTATCGCGGCCATGCCTATCGCTGGGGCTATCGCTATTTCGATGGCGCGCTGGAGGGCATTGATCGCGAGGCCAAGCAGATCATCGTCGCGCCGATCAAGGACGAGGACGGCAGCGAGGTCATCGGCCGCCACCGCATCCGCTATGACTATCTGGTGATGGCGGTGGGCAGTGTCTCCAACGATTTCGGCACGCTGGGGGTGAAGGAGCATTGCCTGTCGCTCGACAGCCGCGCCGATGCCGATCGCTTCCGCCGCCGCCTGCTCAACCAGTGCCTGCGCGTGTCGCGGATCATGACCCAGGACCCCGCGGCCGATGCCTATGCCCGCGTCGCCATTGTCGGCGGCGGCGCCACCGGGGTCGAACTCGCCGCGGAACTCTATTCCGCCGCCACCGCGCTCGGCTTTTATGGTCTTGAAGTGTTCGACGAAAAGCGCCTGCAGGTGACGCTGATCGAGGCCGGGCCGCGCATCCTGCCGGCTCTGCCCGAAAAGCTCGCCGCCGCCGCCACCGCCGAGCTGGAAGCGCTCGGCGTGCGCGTGCTGACGGCGACGCAGGTGACGTCGGCCACCGCCGATGCCATCGTCACCCGGGATGGCGAGACGATCCCGGCCGATCTGAAGGTCTGGGCCGCCGGCGTGAAGGGCGCGCCGTTCCTCGCGCAGATCGGCGGGCTGGAAACGACCCGCAACAACCAGCTCGTCGTCGGCCCGACGCTGCAGACGACGCTCGATCCCAGCATTTTCGCCATCGGCGATTGCGCCTATTATGTGCCGGAAGGGGAGGGCAAGCCGATCCCGCCGCGCGCCCAGGCCGCGCACCAGATGGCAACGACCGCCTATCACAACATCCGCGCGCTGATCGACGGCAAGCACCTCAGGCACTTCGATTATCAGGACAAGGGCTCGCTGGTCAGCCTTGCCCGCTACACCACGGTCGGCAGCCTGATGGGCAATCTCGTCGGCGGCCGCATGGCGATCGAGGGCCGGCTGGCGCGGCTGGTCTATACGTCGCTCTACCGCATGCACCTGATCGCCATCCACGGCTGGATCAAGGGGCTGTCATTGTTGCTGGTCGGCCATGTCAACCAGGTGGTGCGGCCGAAGCTGAAGCTGCACTGATCGCCTCTCTCCCGCTTGCAGGGAGGGAGAGGGAAAGGAACCTCACTCCCGAAACTCCGCCAGTTCCGGAATCCGCGTGAAGGCTATCCGCGGTCCCGAAGATCGCGACGCCCCCGCCGCATCGTGACCGATCGTCACCGCATCCCGGCCGAAGCGCTGGTTGACCTTGTCCATCGCCTGGCTCAGCGCCAGCCGCCGCGCCTCGGCGCGCGGGTCGAGCGCGGCGCCGCCGTCGAACAGATGCATCTGCACGGCATCGGCGGCGCCCAATTCGCCCAGCGTCACGGCCACCTGCAACAGGCGATGATTGCCGAATTCAGCCAGCATCCGCGCCCAGAGCGTATCGAGCGTCCCCAGCAGCGTCACCGTGTCCATCACCTGCGGCAGACGCTGGGCGGCGTGCCATTTGCCGCCCTTCACCCCGTCACGGCCCTCCGCCTTCACCGCCAGCACCAGCAGCCCGGTGCGCTGGCCGGCGCGGCGCAGGCGGGTGGCGGCCTTGGCGAGCAGGCGCCGCGCCACCAGCCGGGCGCGCTCCGGCGGGCGCTTGTCGGGGCCGAGGACATGGCTGTGGCCGATGCTGCGCGTTTCCGTCGCCACCTCGGCCAGATCGGCACCTTGCAACAGCCAGTGCATGCGTGTCCCCCAGACGCTGCCCCACACCAGCCGCGCCTCGCGCACATCGAGGGACAGCAGCCGCTCCATCGTCACCACCCCGGCGGCGGCCAGCCTGCGCTCCATGTTGCGGCCGACGCCGGGAATGTCGGACAGCTTCAGGGTCGCCAGCCGTTCGGCGAGCGTCGCCGCTTCCAATATGGTCAGGCCGTCTGGCTTCTGCATGTCGGCGGCCATCTTGGCGAGCAGCCGGTTGGGGGCGACGCCGATCGAACTGGTCAGGCATTCGCCGACATTGGCGCGGATGCCGGCCTTGATGCGCGCTGCCAGCGCCGTCACCGCCGCCCGGCTGTTCTCATTGTCCATCAGCCGGCAGGCGACCTCGTCGATCGAACAGACGGCGGTGACCGGCACGTGCCGCTCCACCTCGGCGATGATCGCATGGTGGTAGCGGACATAATCCTCATGCCGGCCCGGCACGATGACCAGGTCGCGGCACAGCGCCTTCGCTTCCCAGATCTTGGTGCCGGTGCGGATGCCATAGGCCTTGGCCTCATAGCTTGCGGCGATGGCGCTGGTGCTGTCGGTATCGACCGGCGCCACCACCACGGGGCGGCCGCGCAGGGCCGGATTCAACTGCTGCTCAACGCTGGCAAAATAGCTGTTGAGATCGAGATAGAGCCAGCGAAGGGGCGGCGACTCGGCCATATGTTCAGCATAGCACAATCGGAACGAAATAAGAACATAACGCCTGCGCCATTGCAGCGCTTGCCAGCCGCGCAGCGCCTTGCGAGACAGGGCCGCATGAGCCCGCGCGATCCCAGCATCACCGCCGTCACCGCCGACAGCCTGTCGGGGCGGCAACTCCGCTATTATGACTTCGCCATGGCGGCGTTCGCGGTCATCCTGATCTGCTCCAATCTCATTGGTGCGGGCAAGCGGGCGACCTTCACGCTGCCCGGTTTCGGCCCGGTCATCTTCGGCGCCGGCATTTTGTTCTTCCCGCTGGGCTATGTGCTCGGCGATGTGATGACCGAGGTCTATGGCTATGCGCGGGCGCGGCGCGTCGTCTGGGTCGGCTTCGCCGCTTCGGCCTTTGCAGCGGCGATGTCGTGGGTCGTCGTCCACATGCCGCCGGCGCCGGGCTGGGACGGGCAGGCGACGCTGGCCGCGGTGTTCGATCCGGCACCGCGCATCTTCATCGCTTCGATCATCGCCTTCTGGGCCGGGGAGTTCGCCAACAGCTTCGTCCTCGCCCGCATGAAGGTGCTGACCAAGGGCCGGATGCTGTGGACGCGCACCATCGGCTCGACGGTGGTGGGGCAAGGGGTCGACAGCCTGATCTTCTACCCGCTCGCCTTTCTCGGTGAATGGGAGACGTCCGCGGTCGTTCAGGTGCTCATCACCAATTACCTGCTGAAGGTGCTGTGGGAAATCGTGCTGACCCCGGTCACCTATCGCGTCGTCGCCTGGTTCAAGCGCGCCGAGGGGCTGGACGTCTATGACGACGGCACCGACTTCACGCCCTTCACCACCAGGGTCTGAGCCCCCCGCGCATGGAGCGGCCGATCTTCATCACCGGCGCCGCGCGCTGCGGTACCGAGCTGGCGCGCTCGCTGCTCAACCGGCACCCGCTGATCCATATTGCCGCCGAATCCCATTATTTCGACGACCCCCGCCCGCGGCTGGCCGATGCCGCGGCGCCGACGGCGGCCGAGGCGACGGAACTGCTGGCCTATTTCCGGCGCATCGGCCGGCATGGCTATGGCCTGCCGCTGGACGATGTCGATGCGGGCGCAGACGCCGCGTTACGGGCGGCCTGGCAGGCGGAAGGGCCGGGCGCCGATGCGCTGTTCGCCGCCTTCTGCCGCCGCCAGGCCATGGCCGCCGGCAAGCCGATCTGGGGCGAAAAGACACCGCGTCACCTGTTCCGCGCCGCCGACATCTTCGCGGCCTTTCCCGGCGCCCGCCTCATCATCTGCCTGCGCGATCCGCGCGGCGCCGTCGCCTCCTACCGCGACTGGCGCAACAACTGGTTCGACCGCGGCAGCATCGATGCACAGCTCCGTGCCGGGGTGGAGCGCGAGGAAGCCCGGGTCCGCCGCTCCTACAATCTGACCGTCACCACCCTGCTCTGGCGCGCGGCGGCGCAGGCGGCGCTGGCGACCCGGCAGCAGTTCGGGGTGGAGCGCGTGCTGGTCGTGCGCTTCGAATCGCTGCTCGCCGCCCCTGAAAGCGAAGTCCGCCGGCTGACCGACTGGCTGGGCGTGGCCTATGATCCGGCGCTGCTCGACATCAGCCGCGTCAACAGCTCCTATGCCGGCGGTGCCGCACAGACCGGCCTCGATACCAGCGTCGGCGACCGCTGGCGCCAGCGCCTGACTCCGGGGGAAGCCGCCTATATCGCCTGGCTTACCGGCGATGCCATGGCCAGCCTGGGCTATGCCGGGACGCCGGCGCGGCCACCGCTCGGCCAGCTGACGCGCGAACTTGCCGCCCTGCCGCTGGCACTGGCGCGCATCCTGGCGGCGAACCGGTCGCGCATCGGCAACCTGCCGGCGTTCCTGTCCGCGCGCCTGCAGGCGCTGCGCACCTGAGCCTCAGCCCAGTGCGGCGTTCAGCGCCTCGAACATCCGCCGGCCATCGGTGCCGCCCTGTTCGGCCTCGATCAGCCGTTCCGGATGGGGCATCAGGCCCAGCACATTGCCGGCGTCGTTGATGATGCCGGCGATGTCGCGGGCGGAGCCGTTCACCGGCTCGGCATAGCGGAACACCACCCGGCCTTCGCCCTCCAGCCGGTCGAGCGTGTCGGCATCGGCGACATAATTGCCGTCATGATGGGCAACCGGAATGGTCAGGCGTTCGCCGGCGGCATAGCGGGCGGTGAACATGGTCTGGGCATTGTCCACAGTCAGCGCCACATCGCGGCAGACGAAATCGAGGCCGGCATTGCGCATCAGCGCGCCGGGCAGCAGCCCCGCCTCGGTCAGCACCTGGAAACCGTTGCAGACGCCCAGCACGGCGCGACCCTCCCCGGCGGCGGCGATCACCGCCTGCATCACCGGCGAGCGCGCGCTCATCGCGCCGGAGCGCAGATAATCGCCATAGGAAAAGCCGCCCGGCAGCGCGATCAGGTCGAGCCCGGCCGGCAGTGTCGTTTCGCCATGCCAGAGCATCAGCGGCGCCGTGCCGGTGATGCGTTCGATCGCCACCGCCAGGTCGCGATCGCAATTCGATCCCGGAAAGACGATGACCGCCGCCTTCACAGCAGCTCGATCCGGTAATTCTCGATCACCGTGTTGGCGAGCAGCTGCCGGCACATCGCGTCGATGTCGGCCTCGCTGGTGCCGTCGGCCAGATCGAGCTCGATCAGCTTGCCCTGCCGCGCGCCGACGACACCGGCAAAGCCGAGGCCGCCCAGGGCATTCTGGATGGCACGCCCCTGCGGGTCGAGCACGCCGGGTTTCAGGGTGATGGTGATGCGGGCTTTCATGGGGCAGGCCTTTACGGGCGGCGGCGCGGAAGGGCAAGCGGCGGCGGTATCGGAGCGGCGAAATGGTTAACGGGCGTTTACAAATTGACAAAGTTTACACATCGGGCGGTCGCCACGAGTCATTCGAGACCCTGGCCCAATATTCCGGCGTGCGCGGATCATCGAAATGCTCGGGGTTCGCCGGCGCATTCAGATCGTGATGCGGCGGCAGTTTGGCGATATCCTCCGGTGACAGCAATTCCTCCAGCAGGCCCTCGAAATTCTCCAGCGCCAGCGATTCGGCCGTCGGGGTCGGCCGCCGGTCGGCAAATTCGTGCGACATGTCGCCGTTGCGATGATGGGCAAGGCGGTTGATCTGGGCGCGAAGTTCGTTGACGGCGCGGGTGTGGTGGCGCTTTGCCTCGGCCTCGAACCGCGCTTGCGCCTGCGCCCGGGCGCGGGCGGCGCGGTCCATCACCAGGGCAACCAGCCGCGGCGAACAGGGCTTGTGGCGGACGATGCGCACATCGTCGCGTTCATAGACTTCGGTTTCGCCATGGATGACGCGCTCCATGACGCTCTCCTCCACCCGGCGCCAGGCCTCCGCCATCGCCATGTCCCAGGCCTGGCGAAATTGCCCCGCATCGGGGTGGCGGCGCATCGCATAGGCCGATTGCCGGCTCATCCCCACCCGCCGCACCGCCTCGCTCAACGATCCGGTATCGATCAGCGCCTGCAGGAATTCGCGCTGTCGCTCGGCTGTCCAGCCGTCGAGGCGCTGGGTGGCGGGAACGGGCGGCGGGGAGGGGGGCGTGTCCATGGCCGGCGTTATAACCGATATGGATAGTTGTAGGACAGGCCCCAACTTTCCTCTCCCGCCTGCGGGAGAGGCGACTCGCCCTCTTGGGCGAGCGGGTGAGGGTGTCCTTTTCCGTGACGACACGCGGGGACACCCTCACCCGGGGCGCTGGCGCGCCTCTCGCCTCTCCCGCAAGCGGGAGAGGCGAGAATGGGAGGGCGTCAGCGCAGTTGCAGATAGACCACGGCCGCCGCGGTGGCGCTGGCGATGGAGAACAGGGTCGAGATCGCCGCCGTCACCAGCGCGGCGACAAAGCCGCCGACGGCTTTCAGCCCGACCAGCGTCAGCAGCGAGCCCAGCGCGGCGCCGACGCCGCTGGTCAGCACGCTGGCGCCAAGGATGAACAGGATGGCGAGGACCAGGAACAGCATCAGCGTGCCGCCATGGCCATTGGTCATGTCCCAACTGCGGCGCAACATGGCAAGGGGGCCGAGCCGTTCGACCGTCGCCACCGGCACGATGACGAACAGCCGCGCCAGCAGATAGAGGCCGGGCACGACCAGCAGCGCAAAGCCGATGCCGGTCGGCAAGGCGCTGATCAGCACGGCGGCCAGATAGGCGGGCAGCACCGCGAACGCCGTGCCCAGCGCCTGGCGCGCGGTGACACCGGGGCTGGCGACCAGTTGCGCCACTGCCAGCTGGGCGATGGTGCCGATCAGGCCGGGGATGACCAGCAGCTGCAGGGCGATGGCAGGGGTGAAGCCGGCCATGTCCTTTGGCTGTTCGGGGCCGTAGAGCGTGACGACCATGTTGACGAGCAGCGTGAACGGCGCCGCGACGGCGAACAGCATCCAGCCATCGCGGCGCAGCACCGCGATCGTGTCGCGCCAGAGGCTGGCGCTGGTCAGCGGCGTGGTCGGGGGATTGGGAATGGCCGGGGTCCGATCAGGCGCTGCGGCTGATGCCGGCGGCTTCGATCATCGCGGTCAGTTCGCCGGCCTGGTACATTTCCATCATGATGTCGCTGCCGCCGACGAATTCGCCCTTGATGTAGAGCTGCGGCACCGTCGGCCAGTCGCTGTATTCCTTGACGCCCTGGCGGATTTCCGGATCGGCGAGGACATCGACGCCCTGGAAGGTCACGCCGACGCGTTCGAGGATGGCGACGGCGGTCGAGGAAAAGCCGCACTGCGGAAACAGCGGCGTGCCCTTCATGAACAGCACGATGTCATTGCCGGTGACGAGCGATTCGATGCGGTCGTGGGTGGTGGTCATGGCATTGATCCTTCAGGCCGGAATGGTGGTGAGTTTCAGCGCGTGCAGCACGCCGCCCATGCGGCCGCCCAGCGCATTATAGACCAGCTGGTGCTGGCGCACACGCGGCAGGCCGGCGAACTGCGCCGCCGTCACGACGGCGGCATAATGATCGCCATCGCCGGCGAGATCGGTGATCTCCACCACCGCACCGGGCAGGGCGGCGGTGATCGCGGCGGTAATGTCTTCGGCGGCCATCGGCATGGGGTTACAGGCTTTCCATGATCTGGCGACGCGCCTCGGCGGCCTGTTCGGCGAGCGCCGCGCGAATATCGGCTTCGGTCACGCCATCGTCGGCAAGATCGGCGACCAGCTTCCTGACCACATCCTCGTCGCCGGCTTCTTCCAGATCGGCGAGCACGATGGACTTGGCATAGTCGGCGGCGGCATCGCCTTCCAGGCCCAGCTTGGCGGCGGCCCACAGCCCGACCAGCTTGTCACGCCGCGCCGCGACCTTGAACTGCAATTCGGCATCATGCGCGAACTGGTTTTCAAAGGCGTTCTCGCGGTCGTTGAAAGTCGTCATGGCTGGGGGTCCTGAAATGGCGTTCGCTGTTCAGATAGAGCGGCGGCGCGGCGGGTTCAATGCGCAACCGCCGCAACGCCAGACATTGTAAGAACCGGCCCGCTTCGCTATGGGCAGGGCTTGCCGCCCCGGCTGCGCTCGACAAGGGTGCCGTCGGGGCGTAGTTTTCCAACCCAACCCCAGCCGCGTCCGCCCAGCCCGGGGCCGACGATCAGGAGACCAGGCATGACGCGCCGTCGCCAGATTTACGAGGGCAAGGCCAAGATCCTCTATGAGGGGCCGGAACCCGGCACGATCATCCAGTATTTCAAGGATGACGCCACCGCCTTCAACGCCCAGAAAAAGGGCACGATCAGCGGCAAGGGCGTGCTGAACAATCGCATCTCGGAGCATCTGTTCACGCTGCTCGCGACCATCGGCATCCCGACGCACTTCATCCGCCGCCTGAACATGCGCGAGCAGCTGGTCCGCCAGGTCGAGATCGTGCCGATCGAGGTCGTCGTGCGCAATGTCGTCGCCGGCAGTCTCGCCAAGCGCTTCGGGCTGGAGGAAGGGACGGCGCTGCCGCGCACCATCCTCGAATATTATTACAAGGACGATGCGCTCGGTGATCCGCTGATCACCGACGAACATATCGCCGCCTTCGGCTGGGCCAGCCAGGAGGAAATGCACGACATTGCCGACATGGCGATCCGGGTGAATGACTTCATGGCCGGGCTGTTCGCCGGCGTCGGCATCCGGCTTGTCGATTTCAAGCTGGAGTTCGGCCGGCTGTTCGACGGCGATTTCAGCCGCATCATCCTCGCCGATGAAATCAGCCCCGATGGCTGCCGGCTGTGGGACATGAAGACCAACGAGAAGCTGGACAAGGATCGCTTCCGCCGCGACCTGGGCGGCGAGGTCGAAGCCTATCAGGAGGTCGCGCGTCGCCTCGGCCTGGTGCCGGAAGGCGATGATTCGGCCGTGCTGGACCTGGAAGAGCACCGGAAGACGCGCGGCAAATAGGGCGCCCGGCGGCGCTGGCTCAGCGTCGCCACAGCCACCAGCCGGTTGCCAGCCCGACGCCGAAGCCGGCCACTATCCATATCCAGATTTCGCCGAACAGCCAGATCATCGGTCCAGCCATTCGGCGTCGGCGATGCCCGGCTGGCGGCGCACCGCTGCGATGACGCGGGCGCGGGTGGCCGCATCGGCGGTGCCGGACAGGCGGGCGATGCGCCAGGTCCAGCCGGCGTCATTGTCCCAGCGCACCGCCGCGTCGGTGACGCCTTCGGCCAGCATCACCGGCACGATCGGCCGGGCGAGCCGTGTCTGCAGCGACTGTTTGTCGAAATACCAGGCGCCCTTGGCCAGCAGCGCGGTGGCGGCGATGCCGGCCAGCAATTTCCAGCCGGGTGCCACTCAGGCCGGGCCCAGCTTGCCGAACAGGGTTTCATATTCGGTGTAGCGGCCCTCGGTCAGCAGCCGGGCCTGTTCGACCAGCCGGTCGCCGGCGATGCGGCCGCGGAAATCGCCCATCTGGCCGTCGATGACCTCGACATCGGCGCCGCTCCAGCCGGCGATCTGGTCGAGGCTGGTGATGCCGGCATGGGCGAGCCTTTCGGCGAATTTGGCGCCGACACCCTTCAGCTGGGTGATGGCGAGCGGATCGATCTGGCGGGTTTCGGCAGGCGTCGCGGCAGCATCGCCCTGGGCGCGGGCGCGGGCGAAATCGCGGCGCAATTTGTCGACCTCGTCCGACAGCGGGCGGATCTGCGCCTCGCGCGCCTTCAACTCCACCGCCAGCCGGTCGCGTTCGCCGATGGCGGCGTCGCGTTCGCGGGTCAGGCCGGTGTTGCGTTCATCGAGCACGGCGGCACGGCGCTTCAGCGGCGCGCGCACGGCGAGGCCGATGAACAGGCCGAGCAGCAGCGCGACGATGGCGACCGCCAGCAGTTGCGGATCGATCTGATAGGTCATGGCAAAACTCCCTGTTGCGGCCTTAACGCCCTGCCGCTTCCGGTTCAAACCCTATCGACCGCGCCTGTTCCACGCGCTATCCGGCAGGGGCATGACCGCCGCCGCCATCCCGCACCATTTCAGCGACAGCGAGCGCCGCATCGCGCTGGTCGCCGTGCTGATCGTGCTGTTCCTGTCGGCGCTCGATCAGACCATCGTCGCCACCGCCATGCCGCGCATCGTCAAGGAACTGGCCGGGCTCGATCGCATCGCCTGGGTCGGCACTGCCTATCTGCTCACCTCCACCGTCACCGTGCCGATCTATGGCAAGCTGGGCGATATCTTCGGCCGGCGGCCGGTGCTGGTGTTCGGTGTCATCGTTTTTCTGACCGGATCGATGCTGTGCGGCCTGTCGGGCGAATTCGGCACGCTGGCGCTGGTCGGCGATGGCATGAACCAGCTGATTTTCTGCCGCGCCATCCAGGGGCTGGGCGCCGGTGCGCTGACCACCGGCGCCTTTGCCACCGTGGCCGACATCGCGCCGCCGGCGGAACGCGGGAAGTACACGGGCCTGTTCGGCGCGATGTTCGGGCTGGCCGGGCTGGCCGGGCCGGTGCTCGGCGGCTTCCTCACCGATCATGCGACGACGACGGTGCTGGGCCATGTCGTATCGGGCTGGCGCTTCGTGTTCTATGTCAATCTGCCGCTCGGGCTGCTGGCGCTCTACATCCTGTTGACCAAGCTGCCGGCCGGGCGACGCGGCGCCGATGCCCGCATCGACTGGCTGGGCAGCGTGCTGATCGTCGCCAGCGCGGTGCCGCTGCTGCTGGCCTTGAGCTGGGGCGGCCAGGGTGCCGGTGGCGGCTGGGAACAGCCGCGGGTGCTGCTCGGCTTTGCGGCGGCGCTGGTGGCGTTCATCGCCTTCATCGCCGTGTCGCGCGGCAAGAGCTGGGCAGTGGTGCCGCTCGATCTGTTCGCCGATCCGGTGGTGGCGCGCGCCAATCTGGCGCTGTTCCTGATCAATCTCGGCTATATGGGCGTGCCGATGTTCCTGCCGCTCTATCTGCAGCTGGTGCGCGGCCTGTCGGCCAGCCAGAGCGGCTTTGCCATGTTGCCGTTGCTGTTCGGCGTGCTGACCGGATCGATGATCGCCGGGCGGATGGCGAGGAAGACCCAGCAGTACAAGCCGGTGATCGTCGGCGGCGGCGTCGTCGCGCTGGCGTCGCTGGCAGCGCTGACATTGATGACGCCGGACACGCCGCGCTGGGTTTTGACGCTCAACCTGCTGGCGCTCGGCATCGGCCTTGGCCCGGCGCAGGGCATGTTCACCCTCGCCATCCAGAGCGCGGTCAGCCATGCCCGCACCGGCGTCGCCACTGCCTCGGCGCAATTCTGCCGCCAGATCGGTGCCACCATCGGCGTTGCCATTTTCGGCGCGCTGCTGACCTGGCAATTGTCCGGCGAACTGAAACTGCGCGTGCCGGAACTGGCCAGCGCCGGCCAGCATCTCGAACTGTCGAAGGCGCAGACGCTGGCGATGGACCGCGGCGCGCTGCGGGCGGCACTGGCGGCGCGCGGTGATCGTGATCCGGCGGTCGCCGAGCGCGCCGGCGCCGCATTGCGCACCAGTTTCGCCCTGTCGATCGAGCGGTTGTTCCCGGTGGCGCTGCTCATCCTCGGCATCGCGTTTCTTGTCACCCTGGCGGTACCGGCGCGGCGGCTGCGCGGCCGGGCGGACCCGGTGCCCGAGGCATGAGCGACACGCTGGCCCGGCGGCGATCCCTGCCGGCCGGCGGGCAGGTGTTCCTGCAATCGATGCGCGATGGCTGGCCGGTGCGCGTCGCCATCTGGCCAGGGCGCAGCGACGGGCCGGGCTCGCTGCTGTTCATCACCGGGCGCGGCGATTTCCTCGAAAAATATTGCGAGACCTTTCACGACCTGGTCGATGCCGGCTGGGGGGTGATGAGCTTCGACTGGCGCGGCCAGGGCCTGTCCGGCCGGCAGGGCGATGATGCGATGAAGGGGCACAGCCCCGGCTTTGCCAATTGGCTCGATGATCTCGACGCGCTGGTGGCGCTGTTTCAGGATCGGCTGCCACGGCCCTGGTTTGCCGCGGCGCATTCGATGGGCGGGCATCTGCTGCAACGCCATCTGGCCGGCGAAAATGGCGAATTCACCCGCGCCGTGCTGCTGTCGCCGATGCTCGGGCTCGTGGCGAAACCGCTGGGCGCCGGCCTGACCCGGCTGCTGGCGCGCCTCGCCGTCATGTTCGGCAAGGGCGGTGCCTATGTGCCGGGGGGTGGCCCCTATGTGCCGGGCACGCCGGGCAGTTACCGCCAGCACCTCCTCACCAGCGATGCCGAACGCTATGGCGATGAAGGCTGGTGGGTGGCGCAGACGCCGGCGCTGGCGCTGGGCAGCGTCACCTATGGCTGGCTCGATGCCGCGTTCCGCTCGCTCGACGCATTGTTTGCACCGCCGCCGGGCGCGCGCGGCAGCGGTGAAGGCGCGGCTGCGACGCCGATGCTCGGCCGCATCACGACACCGCTGCTGATCCTGATTCCGGAGCAGGACGGCCTGGTTGACAATCGCGCCACGCGGCGGGCGCTGGCGCAGATGCCGCTGGCGCAGCTGGCGGAATTTCCCGGCGCCGGCCATGAATTGTTGCGCGAAATCCCGGTCCTGCGGTCGCGGGTGCTGGCGCGGCTGACGGCTTTCCTGCAAGATACGGCATGAGTGTTGATGTGTTGATTCACGATGTCGCCATTGTCGGCGCCGGTATCGCCGGGGCCAGCCTCGCTTGGAGCCTGGGGCAGCGCAGCGGCGGCGCGCTGTCGGTGGCCCTGGTCGAAATGGAATCGCAGCCCGGCTATCACACCACCGGGCGCTCCGCGGCCTTTTGGGTGGAAAGCTATGGCGGGCCGGGCATCGTGCCCTTGAGCCGCGCCTCGCGGTCGTTCTTCACCGATCCGCCTGCGGGGTTCACGCCGGGGCCGCTGCTGTCACCGCGCCCCGGCCTCAACATCGCGCCGCCCGATGATGCCGGCGAACTCGATGCGCTGGCGGCGGAATTCGATCAGGGCGGCGTCGCCTATCAGTGGCTCGCGGCCGACGCGCTGGCCGCCTATCCGATCCTGAAACCGGAATGGCGGACGCGCGCCATTCTGGAGAGCGACAGCTACGACATCGATGTGGCGGCGCTGCACCAGGGCTTTCTGCGCGGGGTCAATGGCTGGAAACCGACGCTGCTGACCGATGCCGAAGTGACGGCGGCGGTGCGAGAGGATGGGATCTGGACGCTGACGACGCGCGCGGGCCCGGTCAAGGCGCGCAGCCTCGTCAACGCCGCCGGCGCCTGGGCCGATGGGCTGGCGACGCTGGTCGGCGCCCGCCCGCGCGGCCTGCAGCCCTTGCGCCGCACCATGGCGGTGCTGATCATCGATCCGCCGCCGCCGGCCGATCTGCCGGTGATCTTCGACGCCAAGGGGCGTTTCTATTGCAAGCCCGATGGCGGCCGGCTGTGGCTGAGCCCGCACGACGAGACCCCCGATGTCGCGCATGACGTGCGGCCCGACGAATTGGACCTCGCCATCGTCATCGACCAGTTCGAACAGGCGAGTACGGCGCGCATCGTGAAGCTGGACTCCAGCTGGGCGGGGCTGCGCACCTTCACCGCCGATCGCCTGCCGGTGTTCGGCTGGGATGGCGCGGTGGACGGCCTGTTCTGGTGCGCCGGCCAGGGTGGCTTCGGCATCCAGACGGCGCCGGCGGCGGGTGACCTGTGCGCGGCCCTGCTGATGGGCGAGACGCCGATGGTGGAGGCAACGCCCTATCTGGCGACACGGGCGTTCTGAACACGCCGACGGCGACCAGTGCGGTCGCCAGACTTGGCGCAGAGGTCAATAAGTGATATCCCATGGGATATGCTGAGCGTGGTTCTCGACACCGATATTCTGGTGACGGCGTTGCGCAGTGCCGGCGGCGGCAGCAATGCATTGCTGCGCGAAGTCGCTCGAGGTCGGCAGCGACCGTTGGTGACGCCCGCGTTGTTTCTCGAATATGAAGCGGTGTTGCGGCGGCCGGAGCAGCAGCGGATCCACGGCCTCGACTTTGCCGAAATCGACCGATTTCTGGCGGCGTTCGCCAGTGCCAGCCTGGCTGTCGAGGTGAGCTTCCAATGGCGTCCGCAATTGTCCGACCCAAATGATGAAATGGTGCTGGAGGCGGCAATCAACGGTCATGCCGACGCGCTTGTCACCCATAATGTTCGGGACTTCAGCACAGGCGCAGCGCGCTTTGGCCTGCGCGTGCTCAGGCCTGGCGAATTGTTGAAGGAAATGAGGCAATGAGCAAAGCGTCTTACCCCCTGAAGCTGCCGGCATCAGTCAAGGCCGCGGCGGCACGGCTGGCCAAGGAAGATGGCGTGTCCCTGAACCAGTGGATTGCCGTGGCTATCGCGCAGAAGATCGGCGTTGTCGAAACCGCCGCCGATTTCCTGGCGCGGCGGGCCGGCAGCGCCACACCGGCGGACCTTCTGCCGTTTCTCGACGCAGCGGGGCAAGAGCCGGTGTCGGCAGCCGATCGGCTATAGACTGCCGTTGCCGCTCACCACTCCAGACAGATCTTCCCGAAATGCGTCGCTGATGCCTGGTGCCGGAACGCGTCGCCGATGGCTTCCAGCGGGAAGCTGGAATCGATCACCGGCTTGATGCCATTGGCCTCGATGGCGCGGATCATGGCGATCTGCTGTTCGCGGCTGCCGACGGTCAGGCCATTGATGCGGACATTGCCGGCCATGGCGGCGGCGGTCGGCACATTGCCGGCAAAGCCGGCGAGCACGCCGATCAGCGCGATATTGCCGCGCAGCCGTGTCGCCATGATCGACTGGGTCAGCGTGCCGGCGCCGCCGATTTCAACGACATGGTCGACCCCGCGGCCGCCGGTCAGCGCCCGCGCCGTGCTGCCCCAATTCTCATCGGTCTTGTAGTTGATGACATGGTCGGCGCCCATCGCGGTCAGCCGCGCCAGCTTGGCGTCGGAGGAGGAGGTGGCGATGACGCGCGCCCCGGCCGCCTTGGCGAATTGCAGGGCAAAGATCGAGACGCCGCCGGTGCCCTGCACCAGCACTGTCTCGCCGGGTTGCAGCGATCCTTCGACGAACAGCGCACGCCACGCGGTCAGCCCGGCGCAGGTCAGCGTCGCCGCTTCGGCATGGCTATAGCCCCTGGGCGCATGGGTGAAGGCGGTGGCCGGCGCCACGACCTCTTCCCGCGCATAGCCGTCGTTGCGGTCGCCGGGGACCTGGGCCAGCGCCTCCAGCGTCGGCTCGCCGCCCAGCCAGAGCGGGAAGAAGGTCGAGACGACATGATCGCCGGGCGCAAAGCCGGTCACCGCCGCGCCCACCGCCAGCACCACCCCGGCGCCATCCGACATCGGAATCCGGCCATCGGGCGTCGGGATGCCGCCGAGCACGACGATATAGTCATGATAGTTGAGCGAGCTGGCGTGCAGCCGCACATGCAGGTCATGCGGCCCGAGCGGGCCCGGATCGGCGCTGCCCATCGTCAGATTGTCGATCCCGGCCGGAGCCTTCAGCCTGATGGCGCGCATGGTGTTTCTCCTCGATTGCGCGGCGGTTGTAGGGCTGGGCTGGAGCGGCGTCGCTTGGGGGATGTGCTAGGTGGTGCAGCGGGGTTCCTCTCCCGCAAGCGGGAGAGGGGACTTGTCTACCCCCGCGCCCGCAGCCAATCGCCGAACACGGCCAGCGCGTCCGCCATGTTGCTGCGCCCGAACCCGATGCGGAAATGGTCCGCCGGCACCGGGCCGAGTTCGGAGCGGTAGATGCTGGCCGGCAGCAGCAGCACGCCGGTTTCGGCAACGAGCCGCTCGCAAAACGCCTCGACGCCGTCGGCACCGCGATAGCGGATGAAGGCGACGCAGCTGCTATCGGGGTGGCGCCAGTCGAACAGATCGGGGAAGCCGGCGAAGAAATCGTCGAGCAGCGCCAGATTGCTGCGCACCAGCGCGCGGTTGCGCGCCAGGATGGTGTCGCGCGCCTTCAGCGCGATTTCGGCAAGCAGTTCCGATGGCCCCGCATTGCAGATCGACAGATAATGTTTGTAGCGCTCGGCAGCGGCGAGGACGCCGCGGTCCCGGCAGGCCAGCCAGCCGATGCGCAGGCCGGGCAGGCCATAGGATTTCGACATGACATTGAGCGACACGCCGCGGTCATAGACATCGGCGACCTGCGGCAGGCGGAGGGCGGGGTCGCGCTCGATCAGCCGATAGACCTCGTCGCTGAACAGCCACAGGCCATGGGCGCGGCACAATTCGACCAGCGCGTCGAAGGTGGCGCGTGACGGGATGGCGCCGGTAGGGTTGTTGGGAAAGCAGATCGAGATCAGCCGGGTGTTCGGCCGCAGCGCCGCCCGCACCTTGTCGATATCCAGCGCCCAGCCGGCGTCGGCATCGAGCGCCACCCCGGTGACGGCGCAGATCGACAGCGGGATGGTTTCGGCGGCCTGATAGTTCGGCGTGATGACGATGGCATGGTCTTCGGGTCGCAGCAGCACGCGCATGGCGACATAAATGCCCTCCTCCGCCCCGGCGAAGCAAAGCAGGTCGTCGGCCGCGATATGGTCATAGGTGCCGGCGATCGTTTCGCGCAGCGGCCGGCTGCCGAAGGTTTCGGTATAGCCGAGGTGCAGCGCATCGAAGCGCGCCCGGTCTTCGGGGCTGGCCAGTGCCAGCAGGTCGGACAGCGTCATGCTCTGCGCGTCGGACGCGGTCAGATGATATTTCGCTGCAAATTCCCATTTCGAAAAATAGACTTCGAGGGCGAAGTTGCGAAAGCTTGCCAGCTCCATCAGCCGCTCCGGGCGCTGTAGCGGGCGAGGAAGCCGGCCGCGAACGCCGCCAGCCGTGTCTCGGCAATGGCGGCGCGCAGCCCGGCCATCAGATGCTGGTAGAAACCGATATTATGCTCGGTCATCAGCATCGCGCCGAGCATTTCGCCGGATTTGACGAGATGGTGGAGATAGGCGCGCGACACGCCGCCGGCGCAGACCGGGCAGGGGCATTCGGCATCCAGCACCGCCAGATCTTCGCCATGGCGAGCATTGCGGATGTTCAGCGGGCCATCATGGGTGAAGGCCTGGCCGTTGCGGCCCGATCGCGTCGGCAGCACGCAATCGAACATGTCGACACCGCGCAACACCGCGCCGACGATGTCGTCGGGCTTGCCGACGCCCATCAGATAGCGGGGCGCGTTCGCCGGCAATTGTGCGGTGGCGTAGTCGAGCACCCCGAACATCGCCACCTGGCCTTCGCCGACCGCCAGCCCGCCGATGGCATAGCCATCGAAGCCGATGCCGGTCAGCGCCGCGGCGGATTCGGCGCGCAGGCGCTCGTCGAGCCCGCCCTGCTGGATGCCGAACAGCGCGGCCCGCCCCGCATGCCCGGCATCGCTGTCGAAGCCCGCCCGGCTGCGCGCCGCCCAGCGCATCGACCGCTGCATGGCGGCCTCCACCGTTTCGCGCGGCGCCGGCAGCGCCACCAGCTCGTCAAAGGCCATGACGATATCGGAGCCGAGCAGCCGCTGGATCTCCATCGAACGTTCCGGGCTCATCATGTGGCGGCTGCCGTCGAGGTGGCTGGCGAAGGCGACGCCCTCCTCGCTGCGCTTCGTCAGCGCCGACAGGCTCATCACCTGATAGCCGCCGCTGTCGGTGAGGATCGGCCGGTCCCAGCCCATGAAGGCGTGCAGGCCGCCCAGCCGGGCGATGCGCTCGGCGCTGGGGCGCAGCATCAGATGATAGGTGTTGCCCAGGATGATGTCGGCGCCGGCGGCGCGGACTTCGGACGCGCGCAGCCCCTTCACCGTCGCGGCGGTGCCGACCGGCATGAAGGCCGGGGTGCGGATCACCCCGCGCTGCATGGTGATGCTGCCGGTGCGGGCGGCGCCGTCGGTCGCGGCAATGCGGAAATCGAAGCGGGTCACGCGGTCAGGTCCAGCACCCAGGTTTCGCCCGGTTCCGGCTTGCCGAATTCGTCATGCGTCGCCGTGGCAGTGATGCGGAAGCCGGCGGCGGCATAGATGGCGCGGGCGGGCAGCAGCACGGCATGCGTCCACAGCATGATCTGGCGATAGCCGGCGGCACGGGCGAATTCGACGCACTGTTCGACCAGTCGCGTGCCGAGGCGCTGGCCGCGCGCCGCCTCATCGAGATGCAGCAGCCGCAGCTGGGCGACGCCGTCGCCGGCATCGCAGCAGAACACCGATCCGACCAGCCGGCCATCCAGCTCCGCCACCCAGCAGTTCGTCTGCCCCGGCCGGTGATCGCGCAGGAAATCGCCGCAGATCTGCAACAGCAATTGTTCCATATTGCCGCGCCAGCCCCAGGCGCGATCATAATATTCGGCCTGTGCGCTGACGATGGCGCCCATGTCGCCATAGCGGAATTCGCGGATCGTGACGGTCATGGGGTTGCTTTAATCGCTGGCGGCGGCTTGTGAAGCCCCGGCCTCGAACGCCGCGATGATCCAGCGGTGCACAGCGGCGACCTGCGGCAGGCGGCGCAGGTCGCGGTGTACGGTGAGCCAGGGGATGCGCAGCGGCGGCGGCTGCGGCATCGGGATGGCGACCAGCCCGGCGGCGAAGCGCAGCGGCACGATGCCGACGCCGGCGCCGGCGCGCGTGGCAGTGACCAGCGCGCGGGTGGAGCCGGTGCGCAGCGCGATGGCCTGGGTCAGGCCCAGCGCATCCAGCCAGGCCAGTTCCGGCAGCGGCCCGAAACTGTCGTCATAGGCGAGGATCGGCGCTGCCTTCAGGTCGATGGCAGCGGGATCGCGGCCGGCGAGCCAGGCCGGGCTGGCATAGAGCCCGATCGGTTGCGGCGGCAATTGCCGGATCAGCAGCGAATCGCCGCGCGGCCGTACCATGCGCACCGCCAGCTCGGCATCGCGGCCGGCAAGGCTGACGATGCTGTTCTGCGATTGCAGCTGCACGGTCACGTCGGGCGCCGTCGCCCATAGCCGGGGCAGGGCCGGCGCCAAGATGTCGGCGATGATGGTCTCGGTGCCCGAGACGCGCACCAGCGTCGGCCCGGTGCCGTGGCGAAGCACATCGGCGGCGCGGGCGATCTCGGCGAGCTGGTCGGCCAGCGGCAGTGCCAGCGCCGCCAGCCGCTGGCCATCCTGGGTCAACCGCGCGCCATTGGTGCGGCGGTCGACAAGACGCAGATGCAGCCGCGCCTCCAGCCCGTCGAGCCGTCGCGCCGCGGTGGACACCGACAGGCCGGCGGCCTTGGCGGCGGCGCTGATCGAGCCCAGCCGCGCGATGGCCGCCAGGATCGCGATGCCGCCCATTTCGCTCGACAGGTCCATATGGTCCCCTGTGGTTTTGCGTTTTTGCAATACCGCTTTGCACGATCCTGCATAGCGACGCCGCCCGGCCCCGCCTAGCCTCAGTGCATCCGCAACCGAAGGATCGAACCCCATGAAGACGCTGCTGACCGCCGCTGCCCTTGCCCTGACCCTTGCCACCGCTGCCCCCGCGCTGGCCGAGCCGGTCGCCGTGCTCGTCGCCGTGCCGATCCCCGCCGGCATGCCGCGCGACCGTCTCGCCGGCCTGTTCGTGGCGGCGGTGCCCGACTATGCCAAGGTGCCGGGGCTGGTGCGCAAATATTTCACCATCGGCGACGACAACAAGGCCGGCGGCATCTACCTCTGGTCGAGCCGCGCCGCCGCCGAAGCCTGGTACAATGACGCCTGGCAGGCCGGGGTGCTGAAGCGCTGGGGCAAGCCGGCGGAAATCCATTATTTCGCCGTCCCCGCCACCGTCGATGGCCAGAATGTCGAAGGCTTCAAGCCGCAATGACGATGCAATCGCTGCATTTCCTGGCGCCCGGCCGCTTCGAATGGCGGGAGGTGGCGACGCCGCGCCTCGCCGACGCCCGCCATGCCATCGTGCGGCCGCTGGCGGTGGCGCGCTGCGATCTCGACCTGCACATCGCCACCGGCATAGTGCCGTTTATTGGTCCTTTCGCCTTCGGCCATGAATGCGTGGCGGAGGTGGTGGACGCCGGCGATGCCGCCGGCGTGCAGCCCGGCCAGCGCGTCGTCGTGCCGTTCCAGCTGTCGTGCGGCGCCTGCGGTTCCTGCCGGCGCGGCTTCACCGGCAGCTGCGATACGATGCCGCCGCTGGCCAATTACGGCCTCGCCACAGCCGGCCGCACCGAATTCGGCGGCGCGCTCGCCGATCTGATGCATGTGCCGCACGCCGATCACATGCTGGTGCCGCTGCCGGCCGGCCTCGATCCGGTCAAGGTCGCCAGCGCCACCGACAATATCGTCGATGGCTGGCGTGGCGTCGCCCCGCAGCTGGCGGCGCGGCCGGGGGCGAGCGTGCTCGTCGTCGGCGGCCTGGCGCAAAGCGTCGGCCTCTACGCCGCCGGCGCCGCGGTCGCGCAAGGCGCCGGCCGTGTGCTCTACCTCGATGACGATGCCGACCGTCGCGCCCGCGCCACGGCCATGGGCGCCGACGCCGCCCCGCTCGCGCTCGCCGAGGGCCGTCGTCCCGCCGAACTGTTCGACATCGTCGTCGAAGCCGCCGGCACGCCCGATGCGCTCGGCTTCGCCATCCGCTCCGGCGCGCGCAACGCCGTGCTGACCAGTGTCGCCATCCACCTCGGCCGCACCACGCCGGTGCCGCTGACCGAAGCCTATTACAAGGGGCTGACGCTGGTGACCGCCCGCGCCGATTCCCGCGCGCACTTGCCCGCCGTGCTCGATTGCCTCGCCTGCGGCCGGCTGCACCCGGAACATGTCACCCACCGCGTGCTGGGCTTTGCTGAAGCAGGAGAGGCGATGACCGATCCGGGGCCGAAGCTGGTGTTTGTGCGATAGAAACGAAAGGGCGGCCTCCGGAAAACCACTGCTTGTCGCTCGCAATCGCCGGTGGCAGCATCCGCGCCATGGCTACGCTCTTCCGCCTACCTTGGGCGCGCCCGCACGATCCGGCGGTGGTGGCATGGTTCGCTGCGGACAGTGACGGCCTGCGCCTGCTGGCGCGCCCCTGGTTCGATCGGATGCGTGGCGCCGGCGATGATGTGCTTGAATGTCTGCACGATGGCGCGCCGACAGCCTGTGTCGGGGATGCCGCCTTTGCCTATGTCGCTGCCTTCAGCCGCCATGTGAACATCGGCTTCTTCCATGGCGCGGCGCTTCCCGATCCGGCCGGCTTGCTGGTCGGCAACGGCAAGCGCATGCGCCATGTCAAACTGCACTGGGGTGAAGCGGTTGACGAGGCGGCGTTGGCGGCGCTGATCGCCGCCGGCTATCGTGACATGGCGGCGGCGGCAGTGCGGGGCTAGGGCAGTCAGCGTGCTGTCCTGCATCCGCACTTTCCATTAGCATTGCCGCCATGATCGCCTCAGCCTTGTGTTTTTCGTGGCCGGAACGCGCCGGAAGCAGCAAACACGGTCAATTCGTAAATGATAGTGTAGGCCGCGCGTCGATGGGGCGCCCGGCATGAAAACCCGTATCGATCAATTGCTCGCCAATCGCGGGCTGGCCGAAAGCCGGACGCGGGCGCAGGCGCTGATCCTCGCCGGGCTGGTCTATGTCGGCACGCGCAAGGTCGCCAAGGCCGGCGAACTGGTCGCCGATGACGCCGAGATCATGGTGAAGGGCCGCGATCACCCCTGGGTGTCGCGCGGCGGCGTGAAGCTGGCGCATGGCCTGGCGCATTTCGGATGGGATGTGACCGGTGCCGTGGCGATGGACGTCGGGTCATCGACCGGCGGCTTCACCGATGTGCTGCTGTCGGGCGGGGCGACGCGGGTCTATGCGGTCGACAGCGGCACCAACCAGCTCGCCTGGAAATTGCGGCAGGATGCGCGGGTGGTGGTGCTGGAGCAGCTGAGTGCGCGGCTGCTGACCGCCGCGCATGTGCCGGAGCCGGTCGACATCATCGTCTGCGATGCGAGCTTCATCAGCCTTGCCAAGGTGCTGGACGTGCCGATGACCTTTGCCGCGCCGCAGTGCCGGCTGCTGGCGCTGGTCAAGCCGCAGTTCGAGGCCGGGCGCGGCGAAGTGGGCAAGGGCGGCGTCGTGCGCGATGCCGCTGTGCATGCGCGGGTGTGTGCGGCAGCAGCGGCCTGGCTGGCGGATCAACCCGGCTGGCAGGTGGCGGGGATCACGCAGAGCCCGATTACCGGGCCGGAGGGCAATGTGGAGTTCCTGCTGGGCGGCATCAGGGGCTGACGCTGCGGGGCAGGGGGAGCACGGGCGGGACCGGGCCGGGGTCGCACATTTGCGACCGGTGCCGGGTCCCGCCCGGCTGCTTGGCGCCGCCCAAGGGGTAAAGACGGCGCGAAGAGGATCAGGCGGCGACTTCCGGCGTGCCCTTGCGGCGCAGGCCGACGGTGACGAAGCCGAGGCCGGCGAGCAGGGTGGCGATGCCTTCCGAACCCGGGTTGGCGGTCATCAGCGCGTTCAGGCTGTCGCTGGTGGCGGCGCCGGCGATGGCGGGGAGCAGGGCGCCGAGGGTGGCGGCGGCGTAGATGGCGATCCGGGGGGCGGCGATGCGGGTCTTCATGGCGGCTTCCTTCGTGAAACTTTGGCGCCTGGCGGGATGGCCGGGCTGATGCAAACATCTATGCAAACGCCGTGCCAACTGCTGTCGACGATGATTTTTGGCGGTTTTGCGTGGTTTGACCTGCTGTGACCCGAGCCTTTCCTCGCAAAATGCACGATGCAAAGTGCGAAAATCGCACATTGCAAATTGCATTACGCGAATTCTCATGCGCCCTGTCCCCTCAGGCGCGATTGCGCTATGAGGATGCCATGACAGCAACAGCGATGACCCCGGCGCGCGGATCGATCTGGCGAGCGGGGTTGGTGCTGGTGCCGGCGCTGCTGCTGGTCGGCGGCTTGTCGGCCCGGCTCTCCGGCTCCACCGAAACCAATGCCTGGTTCCAGACCCTCACCCTGCCGGCGGCGCAGCCACCGGGGCCGGTGTTCGGCATCGCCTGGTCGATCCTCTATACCCTGCTCGCCGTGTCGGCGGCGATTGTCTGGGGTCATCGCCACCAGCCCGGCGGCCGCCGCGCCCTCACGCTGTTCGCCATCGGCATGCTGGTCAATTTCACCTGGTCGCCGACCTTTTTCCGCCTGCACCTGATCCTGCCGGCGCTGGGCATCATCGCGGTGATGCTTATTGTCGCGCTGGCGACGACCTTTGCCTATGCGCGCGTCAACAGGCTGGCGGCGTGGCTGATGGTGCCTTATCTGGTGTGGCTATCATTTGCCCTGTCGCTCAATGCGCGGATATGGGTGCTCAATCCGGCGGCCGACGCCTTTCGCTTGGGATAAGACCATGCAGACCGAAAACAAGCTGTTCGAAGATCTCTCCAAGGTTGCCTCCTCGGCGCTCGGCACCCTGGCCGGCGTCACCCGCGAAATGCAGGACCAGGCCCGCGCCCGCGCCCGCGATTTCGTCGGCGGCAGCGACGCCATCGATCGCGACGAGTTCGAGGCGGTGAAAGCCAATGCCGCCGCGGCACGCGAGGCAGTGGAAGTGCTGAAGGCCGAAGTCGCGGCGCTGAAGGCGGAACTGGCGGCGCTGGCGAAACCCCCGGCGGCAGCGCGAAAGTCCGCCAAGGCGTGATTATCCACAGCTTTGTCGCCCGCGGCCTGCGTCGCGGTCTTGCCGAATCATGGCCGTGCCGACAGCGTGCAGCATCGCAGCGGAAGGGAATGGCATGAGCCTGGTCGATATTGACTATACCCCGGCACCGGCCGCCCCCATCGATATGCTGGAACATGTCTTCGACGCCAATGGCTGGGCGTTCGAGCGTTCGGGCGATGAGGAAATCAGCACCTCGATCAAGGCCGGCTGGGCGACCTATCAGTTGCGCGCGCTGTGGCGGGAAGATGAAGGCGTGCTGCAGATCATCGCGCGCGCCGATCTGACCGCCAGCGACGACCGTCGCGCCGCCGTCTATGAAACGCTCGGCCTCATCAACGAGCAATTGTGGATGGGGCATTTCGAGCTGTGGTCAGCCGATGGCACCGTGCTGTTCCGCCATGCGACGTTGCTGGATGGCAGCGAGGACGAGGATGGCCCCGATCTGACGCTCGGCCAGGCCGAAGTGCTGGTGGAAGCCGCCGTCGACGAGTTCGAGCGCTTCTATCCGGTGTTCCAGCTGGTGCTGTTCGCCGATCACGCCCCGGCCGATGCCATGGCGGCGGCGCTGCTCGAAACCGTCGGGGAAGCGTGACGCGGGCATGACCGCGCCGCTCTGGCTGCTCGGCGCCGGCAACATGGGCGGCGCCCTGCTGCGGCGCTGGCTGGCCGAGGACATGGGGCCGGTGGCCGTCATCGATCCGGCGCCGCGCGACCTGCCTGAAGGCGTTGCGGCCAGTGCCGCGCCGCCTGTCGGCCGGCCCGATGTGCTGGTGCTGGCGGTAAAGCCGCAGATCTGGTGGGCGGCAACGGCGCCGCTGGCGGACCGGGTCCAGGCCTCTACCCTGATCGTCTCGGTCATGGCCGGCGTCACCACCGCCGATCTGGCGCGCCGCTTCCCGCAGGCGCCGATCATCCGCGCCATGCCCAACACGCCGGCGGCCATCGGCCAGGGCGCGACGGCGCTGTTCACGGCGGCGGGCGATCTGGCGCAGGGCGCCGCCGAGGCGCTGTTCAGCCCCGCCGGCACGACCGTGTGGCTGCCCGAGGAAGCGATGTTCGACGCGGTCACCGGCCTGTCCGGTTCCGGCCCGGCCTATGTCTTTGCCTTTATCGAGGCGCTGGCGGCGGCGGGGGAGGCCGAAGGCTTGCCGCCGGCGCTGGCGATGCAGCTGGCCCGCGCGACGGTGAGCGGGGCCGGCGCGCTGGCAGCGAGCCAGGCGGCAACGCCGGCGGCAGTATTGCGCGCCAATGTCACCTCGCCGGGCGGCACCACCGCCGCGGGGCTGGCGGTGCTGCAACCGGCACTGGCACCCTTGCTGACGGCAACAGTGGCGGCGGCGGCGGTACGGTCACGCGAACTGGGATAGGGTTCATGACATTGCGGGGATTGCTGCTGGCGCTGGCGCTGGCCTCGTCGGCGCAGGCGGCGGACTTTGCCGCGACCAAGCCGACGCAGCGGGTCGATTACTGGCAGCAGCGCCAGGCGGTGATTGCCGCCCAGCTGGCGACGCCGGCCAGCCTTGCCCGTTACAGGCTGGTGTTCATCGGCGATTCGATCACCGACTTCTGGCTGCTCGGCAAGAACCCCTGGGCGGCCGGGCAGATGTTTGGCCGGGCGGTTTGGGACGAGAGCTTTGGCGAAACCAGCCCGCGGCCGGCGCTCAATCTCGGCATTTCCGGTGATCGTATCGAACATGTGCTGTATCGTCTCGCAGCGCCGGCGGATGGCGGCCTTGGCCAGCTCGACCGCGCCGATCTCCGCCCCGATGCCATCGTGCTGATGCTCGGCATCAACAACAGCTATGACCCCGAAACCCCCGCCGATGCCGCGATCTTTGCCGGTGTGCAGGCGGCGGTGCGCACCATCCATGCCCGCAAGCCCGGTGTGCGCATCATCCTGCAATCGCTGCTGCCGACCAATGATCCGGCGAAGAACACCGCCATCGTGCAGCCGGTGAACGCACGATTGCAGGCGATGGCGGCGGCGCCGGAGTTTGCCGCCTATGTCCGCTGGCTCGATCTCTATCCGGCCTTTGTCGACGCCGAAGGCCGGCAGATCACGGCATTGTTCAACGATGGCCTGCACCCGAATGAAGCCGGCTATCGGCACTGGCGGGACCGGCTGCTGCCGGTGTTGCCGCCAGCGCGGTGATCCGGCGGACAATTGTTGCCTTTGTTCGCCGTCACGGCGTGCCAGAATGCAGCAATTGGCGCTGCATTTCGCAACGATCTTTGCATTTCGATTAATTGTATTTTTACAGTTCCAATGCTAAATGATATGCCATATCGATATATCATCATGATTTTATTGATATATCTCGGTGTTCGGTAGCGGTGTCGTTGCGTATCGATTCGAACACAAGGGGGACACATGTTTCGAACAGCAATTCGGGTCGCTTTGCCGGTCGCCGCGGCCTTGCTGGCAACGGCTGCCAGCGCCGCCATCACCTACAATGGCAGCGTCACACCGATCCGCCAGTTTGGCGCCGGCACGCTGACGGTCGATTATGCCATCACCACCGATGGCTCGCTGGGCTCGATCACCATCGCCAGCATCACCAACTACAGCCTGACGTTCAACTACAACGGCACGATCACCACCTATTCGACGACGGATGCACCGACCGACGACTGGCCGGAAACCCGGCTGGTCGCCTCTGCGACGACGCTGTCGATGGACTTCACGCGCGTGCCGGGTGCCATCAACCAGTTCACGCTGGGTCCGAGTGCGCCGCTGAAGCAGATCACGTTCAGCAGCCATGGCAATGAAATCCTCGGCCCGCCGAACACTGGGTCGATCACGGCTTTCTATGTCGTGCCCCCGGCGATTTTTGCCGGCTATTCGCTCCCGGGCGCGGGCCTGCAGGTTATCGGTACCGCCGCCGCCGCCGTTCCCGAACCGGCCAGCTGGGCGCTGCTCATCGCCGGCTTCGGCCTGACCGGCGCCGCCTTGCGTCGCCACCGGGCGCTGGCGACCGCCTGACCGTCACGTCTGACGCTGAAATCGGGGCGTCTGCCATTGGCGGGCGCCCCTTTTTTTGCGGGCGCTCAGCCCTGGCGCAGATTCTCGACCATGGCGCGATCGCCATCCGGAATCAGGCCCAGCAGCACCGCCCAGAAGCCGGTGACCGCAGCCTGTCCGGCCTCGCCATAGGCTGCCGCCATGCGGGCGTTCAGCTCGGCAAACAGGGCCGCCTCCAGCGCTTCGCCTGGCGCCGTCAGCCGCAACAGCCGCTGCCGCCGGTCCTCTGTGCCGATGGACTGAATGACCAGCCCCTTGTCCTGCAGTTCATTGAGCACCCGGCCCAGCGATTGCTTGGTGATGGCGAGCAGGCGCAGCAGGTCGCCCACCGACAGACCCGGCTGGCGCGCAATGAAATAGAGCGCGCGGTGATGGGCACGGCCGAAGCCTTCGCGCGCCAGGATCGCGTCGGCGCCGCGAATCATCGCGCTGTAACCGAAATAGAGCAGTTCGATACCGCGCCTGATCTCGTCCTCGCGCAGATAGAGCGGCGAGGCCGTGGGCGGGGTGAGGCGATTTACGACAGTCATGTTGACATATCTTGCACGAAAGCCTAGCCCAAGGCAACAAAGCATCAGCTTGGGGCACAACGCCTGTAACAAACGGGCAGCGTGATCGGCAACAAGGGACAGGAACGATGACCGACGCCACCTTCGACAATCGCGATGGCTTTATCTGGTTCGATGGCGCGCTGCGGCCCTGGCGCGACGCCAATGTCCATGTGCTGACCCATGCCATGCACTATGCCAGCGCGGTGTTCGAGGGCGAACGCGCCTATGGCGGCGAGGTCTTCGCGCTGTCCGAACACAGTCAGCGCCTCATCGATTCGGCGAAGATCCTGGGCTTCACCATCCCCTGGAGCCGCGACGAGATCGACGCCGCGGTCAAGGAAACGCTTGCCGCCAACAAGCTGACCGACGGCTATGTGCGTCCCATCGCCTGGCGCGGCTCTGAACAGATGGGCGTGTCGGCGCAGCGCACCAAGCCGCATCTTGCCATCGCCTGCTGGGAATGGGGCGCCTATTTCGGTCCCGAAGCACTGGCCAAGGGCCTGCGCCTGACCATCGCGCCCTGGCGCCGCCCGGCGCCCTATACGGCGCCGACCCGGTCCAAGGCCGCCGGCCTCTACATGATCTGCACCATGTCGAAGCATGCCGCCGAGGATGCCGGCTACAATGACGCGCTGATGCTCGACTGGCGCGGCCAGGTCGCCGAAGCCACCGGCGCCAATGTCTTCTTCCTGAAGGATGGCGCGCTGCACACGCCGACGCCCGATTGCTTCCTCGATGGCATCACCCGCCGCACCATCATCGGGCTGGCGAAAAAGCGCGGCATCGCGGTCATAGAGCGGGCGATCTGGCCGGAGGAACTGGAAGGTTTCGAACAGGCGTTCCTGACCGGCAGCGCCGCCGAAGTGACGCCGCTCGCCGAAATCGGGCCATGGCGGTTCGAGGTCGGTGACATGACGAAGCAGCTGGCGCGCGACTATTCCGATCTGGTCAACCGCCGCATCTGATGGCGGGTGCGGCCCGCAGTCGTTGACGCATTTCCGCCGCCCGCTTACAGCGCGGGCAGCGCATGATGATCGGGACGAGTGATGGTTAGGATGATGAAGCGTGCCGTTGCCGGTGTGCTGGCAAGCGCGCTGACGCTGACCACGGCACTGCCGGTGCAGGCACAGGCCATCGATCCGCGCGTGCTGCAACAATTGCAGGGCCAGTTGGGCGGCAACAGCGGCGCGGGCGCCGTCGATGCCGCACGCGATGCCGGTGACCAGCGGCCCCCGGCCGCCGTGCCCGGCGCGCGCATCGATACCCGCGAAGAACAGGAATTGCGCCGCACCGAAGCCCGCATCGGCCTGAACCGCTATTACACCGCCAGCCCCATCGAGCGCGAATTCCGCGAACGCATGGCCGATCCGACGCTGAAACAATTCGGCTATGACCTGTTTCAGGCGGCCACCGGCACGGCCGGCGCGCTGACCGGGGCCGTCGGCGATGATTATGTCATCGGCACGGGTGACGATGTCGTCGTGCAATTCCAGGGCGCCACCAATGACAGCAAGACGGTGCGCGTGTCGCGCGATGGCCGGCTGATCGTTGGCTCGCTGCCGCCGATCCCGGCTGCCGGCCGGTCGCTCGCTGCCGTGCGGCGCGACCTGCAGGCGGCGACGCGGCGGACGATGCTGGGCACCGATGTCTATCTGTCCCTGGGCTCGGTCCGCGCCGTCACCGTGTTCGTTGGCGGCGAAGTCGATCGTCCCGGTCAGTATAATCTGACCGCGCTCAGCGATATCAGCGCGGCGCTCGCCCAGGCCGGCGGCGTTCGCCGCTCCGGCTCGCTGCGCAACATCCGCGTTGTCCGTGGTGGCAGCAGCATCAGCGTCGATGTCTATGGTCTGCTCGGCATCGGCACGCCGCCGGCGCTGCGCCTGCAGGACGGTGACCGGGTGATCGTGCCGGTGATCGGCGACACCGTCGCGATTTCGGGCAGCGTCGCCCGGCCCGGCATCTATGAAATCCGCAAGGGCACATCGCTCGGCAATGTGCTGGCCTATGCCGGCGGCGCGCTGCGCCCGCGGGGCAACCAGGTTGCCATCAGCCGCATCACCGCCGATGGCAGCGAACAATATCTGCGCGCGGCGACGCTGGCGACGACGCTGGTGCCCGGTGATGGCGTGGCGGTGATCGGGGGCAGCGCCGGCGGCAGTACCGGGCGTGTGGTGCTGCGCGGTTATGTCGGCAATCCCGGCACCCGGGCGCTGGTTGCAGCGCCGACCGTGCATGACCTGCTGGGCGATATCAGCGACCTGCGCGCCAATACCTATCTGCCGATGGCCATCCTGATCCGCCGCGATCCGCAAACCGCGTCGCGCGTTTTCGAACCGATCAACCTGCTGAATGCGCTCAACAATCGCCCCAATGTTGCGCTGCGCAGCGATGATCGCCTCTATGTCTTCAGCCGCAGCGATATCGATTTTCTCAATCGCACCGCGGTGCGCCGGGTCGTGCTCGGCCAGCCCAACTCGCTTTCCGAATGTGCGTCACTCGATCGGCTGGAAGCGCTGGTGCGCGACGGCCAGTCGGCCCGTTTCAATGTGGTGACCCGCGCCGCCTTCATCGTCGAGCGTGGTGGCCAGAGCGACGTGGCGGCCACCGGCGGCAGCCTGGCCGTTGCCGGCCGTGGTGGTGACGCCACGCTGCGCAGCGGCGACGATCAGGTCGGCCTGCGCAGCGGTGCCGCGCCGAGCCAGCGCGCCGATGCGCGCGATCCGGAACGTGACGCCGCCGGCGACGTGATGGCGGCAAGCCGCTGCCCGCTGGTGTTCGAGGAGGAGCCCGACCTTTTGCCGGTGCTGATCGAGAACGCCGTGGCCGTCGGCGGCGCGGTGCGTCGGCCCGGCGCCTATCCGATTGCCGGCCAGGCCAGCGCAGCCGATCTTGCCGCCGTGGCCGAAGGCGTGCAGCGCAACAGCAGCGCCATGACGCTGGATATCACCCGCGCGGACGGCGCCGCCGCCACGCAGCAGCGTATCGCCGTCGATGGCTATCCGACCGCGCTGGCCAGCACCATTGTGTCCGCCGGTGACGATCTGCGCTTCAACGCTGCCCAGCCCCAGTTCGAAGCCGGCGGCGTGCTGTTGACCGGCGAGGTCAACCGCCCCGGCCTCTATTCCATCCGCAAGGGTGAGACGCTGTCGCAACTGCTGGCCCGCGCCGGCGGGCTGTCGCCGCTGGCCTATCCCTATGGCACCATCTTCACCCGGCGGTCGGTCAAGGAATTGCAGCAGGAAGGCCTGCGCCGCACCGCCCGCGAACTCACCCAGTCGCTGCTGGCGGTGTCGGCCCGCAAGCAGGGAACCGGCGATGGCATGGTTGCCGCGCAGGGACTGATCCAGCAGCTGGCGACGCTGGAAGCGCCAGGCCGCGTTGTCGTTGAAGCCGACCCGCGCGTGCTCGAGCAGCGTCCGGATCTCGACACCGTGTTGGAAAGCGGCGACGCCATCGTCATGCCGAAGCGGCCGAATTTCGTGCTGGCGCTGGGTGATGTCGCCAACCCGGGCGCCCTGCAATTCGTCAAGGACAAGCCGGTGGCCGCCTATGTGCGGGAAAGCGGTGGCACGGCCTCCACCGCCGACAAGGGCCGCATCTTCCTGGTGCTGCCCAACGGCACCGCGCAGCCGATTGGCGGCCGCGGCTGGGGCCGTGATGACAATGCCGTGGTGCCGCCCGGCTCCACCATCATCGTTCCCAAGAACATCGACCCGCTCTACAAACTGGATGTGGCGCGGGACATCACCGGCATTCTCGGCTCGCTGATCACTTCGGTCGCGACACTGGCGATCCTGGCAACGAACTGAGACGGGAGTCGATTGCGTTCAAGTGGAGTCGGCACCGGCCTGCTCCCCCACCCGGCCACCCAGGTCATTGTACGATATGCGTGGCCGGGAGCGGATGCGACCGCCGTCGCGGGCGGGGGAGCGGGCCGGTGCCGTCCGACGGCAATCGACTCTAGCCGGCCTGGCCAGCGGCCCCGCACAGCGGCTTGCCCTCTGCCGAGAGGCGCGGGGTCATGCTGCCCTTGCCGCGACGTTCCCACAGCAGATATTGGCAGCCGGTGTCGGGATCACGCCAGACACGCACCTGTTCGCCGCCGCTGCGGTTGCCGCGCAGCTTGCCTGCGATGGAGCTGGTCTCGATGCTTTCGGACTTGAAGGGTGAGTCCTGCTGGTCACAGCCGGCAAGCAGCAGCAGCAGGCTGGATACGCACAGAAGCTGAATCGGCTTCATCATTGCTGGCAAACTCCGGTTCGGGATGCGTTACCGAACTGCAATTAACGTTAAACCCCGATCGTGCAAACCATGAACTGCGCGGTTGCGACAAAGCGACCGAGACGGCCCCGGGGCGCGATGGCGCTGCGTTTCGGTCGCGCCGCCACGGCCATCACCCGCGTCGCTATCGAATTTGTGGTTCGCCGAGGCCTGGGTTTGGCGGCACAAGGGCTGGCATGTGCGGCGCACGCCGCCGGTTCGGCTCTTTTCTAGGACGCAGCATGCACCAGCCCGATTTTGCCGCCATCACCAGCGCAGTGCCCTTTGCCGATCACCTGGGCTTCGAAGTCATCCGCTGCGATGCCGAACAGGTCATCGTCGAGGTGACGCTGGCCCCGGAGCATTGCACCGCCGGCGGCACCGCCCATGGCGGTTTTCTGATGGCGCTGGCCGATTTCACCGGGGCCGCCGGCGGGTTCGTGACGCTGCCGGCGGGCGCCCGCGGCACGACGACGATCGAAAGCAAGACCAACATGATCGGCACGGCGCCGGCGGGCAGCCGATTGCGCGCCATCGCCACGCCCTTGCACATCGGCCGCCGGACGTCGGTATGGAACACACGGGTCGAAACGGCCGATGGCAAGCTGATCAGCCAGACCAGCCAGACCCAGTTCGTGCTCTAGAGTCGATTGCCGTCGGTCGGCACCGGCCCGCGCCCCCGCCCGCGACGGAGGTCGCATCCGCTCCGGGCCACCCAAGTCTTTGTACGATATGGGTGGCCGGGCGGGGGAGCGGGCCGGTGCCGACTTCACTTTAACGCAATCGACTCTAGCCCAGCTTCGCCAAACGCCTTCGCCATGGCTGTCGGCGCTGGCCATGCATCGGTGCCGGAGCCATCATGCCTGCAGATGGGCGGAATCAAAGATCACATGCTCTTCGATCGCCATGCCGTCGGCGATGCGAAAACGGTCGACGCCCTTGTAGGTGCGGGTCGAGCCGGCAATCACGGCCGAAGTTTCCCAGAAAATGTAGAGCCGGTCGCCGTCTCCGGCGCAGTCGAGCGGCGTCACCTTCAGCCCCACCATCGCATCGAGCATGCCCTGCATCACATTGACATAGTCGGCGCCCGAAAATGTCCCGGCGCCGGTGAAATGGATGGTGGCGTGCGGCGCGATCAGTTCCGCCACGCGCGCGCCGCTGGGGGCCGCCCAGAAGGATTGGAAACGTTCGTAGAAATCCCGATGCTCGGGGCTGAGGGATGTTGCGGTCATGACTTGCTCCCAGAAATGCGGATGCCGACACGGCGTCACCATGCGCAGAATTATGTGCGCAACGCACATATAGTCAAGTTGAATAATGTGCGCACCGCACCTATCGTCGCCCGATGATCGACCGGACGACCAATCTCCTCGGAACAGTCGGGCTTGCCGTGGCGGATCGCATCACGGCTGCGGCGCGCGACACGCTGGATCATGCGGGCGAAACGCCCGCGGCGGTGGTGGTCATCGGCTATGGGCTTGGCCCGTCCAACGACGAATTGCGGCGGATTCTCGGGCTGTCGCACCCCGGTACCGTGCGCCTCATAGACCGGCTTGTGGCTGATGGCCTGGTCGAGCGCCGTAGCGGGCGCGACCGGCGGGCGATTGCTCTCTACCTGACCGAACGCGGTCACGCCCGCCGCGAGGACTTGCTGCAGGGGCGCCTGGCCGCCATTCGGCCGCTGCTGACGCCGCTGTCGCCTGCAGAACAGGAGGCTCTGGCGGCATTGCTCCACAAGCTGCTGGCGTCGATGGACGCGAGCGATGCGCAGCGCTGCACCCTCTGTCGCCTGTGCGACGATCGGGTGTGCAGCGACTGTCCGATCCCGGCCGACTTCCGCAATCAGACGAGGACAGGCTGATTCGTTGAAGCATATATGCCGCCGTAATTGCTGGAGACTCTCTTGGCGATTTAGGTCGCCACCGCCGGCGCCGTGACTTCCTGCACCCGGCCGATCATCGTCGGCGCCAGGCCATCGGCCTTGCCGACAAGGATGAGGTGAAAGCGCTGCGGCAGGGTTTCGATGCGCCAGTCGAGCACGTCGAACATCGTGTCGGCGAGCAGCGGGGCGAGATCGTCCTGCAGCCAGCCGGGCGCTTGCCATTGCCAGGGGCGACGCGCCTTGACGATGAGCAGCGTCAGGCTTGCCGGGGTGAGCACGCGCCACAGCTCGCGCAGTTCCTCCCGGGCGTGGCTGCCGGGCAGGGGCGTTGTGACCAGCGCGCGATCGAACAGCGCCTCGACAAAGGGCAGGCGCAGCGCATCGGCAACGGCGGTGCCCGGCATCGGCTCGGCGGGGCGGGCGAGGCAGGCGACACGCTCGAAATCGGCCAGTTCGGGCAGTTTCAGGCCGATGGGCGGGCGCCAGGCCATCAGCAGCCGGCAATGCCGCCCGCCGGCGAGCAGCCGGTCGAGCGGATGGCTATCCTCTGGCAGCGCGCCCCGCATCGGGCGGCGGCGTCAGCGCTCGACGCAGAGGGCGATGCCCATGCCACCGCCGATGCACAGCGTGGCGAGGCCGCGCTTGACGTCGCGGCGGATCATTTCATGGATCAGCGTCGTCAGCACGCGGGCGCCGGAAGCGCCGATCGGGTGGCCGATGGCGATGGCACCGCCGTTGACATTGACCTTGGCGGGATCGAGGCCAAGCTCCTGGCCGACGGCCAGCGCCTGCGCGGCAAAGGCTTCATTGGCTTCGATAAGGTCGAGATCGGCGACGCTCCAACCGGCCTTTTCCAGCGCCTTCTTGGACGCCGGCACCGGGCCGATGCCCATGATGGCGGGATCGACACCGACCGAGGCCCAGCTGGCGATGCGGCACAACACCGGCGCATTGCGGCGGGCGGCTTCCGCCTCGCTCATCACCACCAGCGCCGCAGCGCCATCGTTGAGGCCGGAGGCATTGGCGGCGGTCACCCCGCCATCCTTCTTGAAGGCGCCGCGCAGGCCGGAAATGCTCTCCAGCGTCACGCCATCACGGATATATTCATCGGTATCGACGGTGATATCGCCCTTCCGGCCCTTGATGGTCACCGGCGCGATCTGGCCCTTGAAGCGGCCTTCGGCGCGGGCGGCGCTGGCCTTGTTCTGGCTGGCGACGGCGAAATCGTCCTGGGCGGCGCGGCTGATCTGATAGCGTTCCGCGACATTTTCGGCGGTGATGCCCATGTGATAGCCGTTGAAGGCATCCCACAGCCCGTCCTTGATCATCGTGTCGACCAGCTCCAGCGCGCCCATCTTGGTACCGGCGCGCAGCGCCTGGGCGTGCGGCGACAGGCTCATCGATTCCTGCCCGCCGGCGATGATGACCCGGGCATCGCCCGACTGGATGGCCTGGGAGGCCAGCGCCACGGCGCGCAGGCCGGAGCCGCAGACCTGGTTGACGCCCCAGGCCGGTGCGGCCTCGGCAATGCCGGCGGCCATGGCGGCCTGGCGGGCGGGGTTCTGGCCCTGGCCGGCGGTCAGCACCTGGCCCAGGATGACTTCGTCGACATCATCGGCGCCGATGCCGGCATCGGCCATGGCGGCGATGATGGCGGCCTTGCCCAGTTCATGCGCCGGCGTGCTGCCGAAGGCGCCCATGAAGCTGCCGACGGCGGTGCGGCGGGCGGCAGTGATGACGGTTCCGGTCATTGATACTTCCCCAGATGTTCGATTCGATCCGGAGTGACGTTAATCGGCTTGTCCGGCAATTGCCATGGGGCGGAACCAGTCGGCCAGCGGCTGCCACAGCATGTCAGGCGCGCGATGGCCGACGATCATGCCGACATGGCCGGCATCGAGCGGCAGGGCGGTGCCGATGCCCGAAGTGCTGAGCGCCGCCGCCGCCGGCACGATATGGTCGCGCCGGGCGATGACATCGAGGATGGGGCAGGCCAGCGCCGCCGGATCGACGCGCTGACCGCCGACCTGCCAATCACCGCGTCCCGTGATGTCGGCGGCGAACAGCACCTCGGCCAGGTCGCGCGCCGCCGCCAGCGCCAGCGGCTGGCCGCCGTTGCTCCAGTCCTCCAGCCGGACGAAGGCCGCCAGCCCGGCAGCGGGCATCGCCGCCAGCGCCTCATATTTGGCGGTGACGCCGGCTTCATCGAGCGCCCAGAAGGCTGGTTGCAGCAGGTCCATCGGCAGGCTGCCCAGCGTTGCCGCCAGCGGGCCCGCCTGTTGCCACCAGCCCGCCAGCTGGTCGCGCGCGGCGCCATAGCCGCGGAAGTGCCAGGGCGTCGCCAGCAGGGCGAGGCGCGCCACCTGCGGGCCGAGCAGCGTCGCCGCCCCCAGCGCCAGCGTGCCGCCAAGGCAATAGCCGATGAGCCCGACGGGCGCGGCCAGGCCGCGCAGCAGCGGCACCAGCCGTGTGGCGACGGTGTCGGCAAGGTCGAGACCTTCCGGGGCGCCCCAATCGACCGACAACAGGTGATAGCCCCGCGCCACCAGCCCGGCGATCAGCGACTGGCCAGGGGCGAGATCGAGCACGGTCGGCGGGTTGATCAGCGAGGGGATGACGACCAGCAAGGGCCCGTGGCCGCCGTGATCGTGCAGGCTGACGTTGCCGACGCGGGCGCGCACCGGTGCCCGCGGACGCGGCGTCGCCGCCGGCGCCTCCTGATAGCGGCGCAGGCCGGCCAGCACGCGCGCCAGCCGGGCGCGATCATCGCCGCAGACCCGGGTCACCGTGGCCAGAAACAGCGGCAAGGGGTGCGGCCCGCGCTCGCGTTGCGGTGCAACATGCAAATGTGTTAGGGGCGCGCTTTCCGCTGCCTCAGGATCCGTCATGGCCCATGCCCCGTTCACTGCTGGCCCCGCCGGCACCACGCCTGATGCCCCCGCGCCGGTGGTCATCAAGAAATACGCCAACCGCCGCCTCTATAATACCGAAACCAGCAGCTATATCACCCTCGAACATCTGGCGACGATGACGCGCGATGGCCGCGACTTCCAGGTCTTCGATGCCAAGACCGGGGAAGACATCACCCGCTCGGTGCTCACCCAGATCGTCATGGAAGAGGAAGCCACCGGCCAGACCATGCTGCCGGTGCCGTTCCTGCGCCAGATCATCGCCATGTATGGCGATTCGATGCAATCGATGGTGCCGCATTATCTCGAAGCCTCGATGGCGGCGTTTTCCGAGAACCAGACCAAGTTCCGCGACGCGGCGCTGAAGCCCTTCGAGCAGCTCGCCAAGCAGAATCTGGCGCTGTTCCAGGCCGCGACGGAAATGCTGACCGGTGGCAAGCTGGCGCCGAAGCCCGCGCCGCCGGCGCCGGCCGCCGACGCCGAGGTTGCGGCGCTGAAGGCACAGCTGGCAGCCCTGCAGGCGCGTATCGACAGAATGGCCAAGGAATAGCGCTCGTCGTCGCTGCATTGCAGCAACGATTTTCCACAGATTCCACCGACTTCGCCCCTTGCGGGCGCTTGCCCGGCCGGTGCGTCGCGGCTATGAGCCGCGCGGGGAGCAGATGCCGGATCAGGGCATCTGCAAGCCGGCCAATCGGGCGAGCGACTGGCATCCAAAACGGGGCCAGTTCCTCCCACCACATGGTCGGCAGGGTGAGGGAAGCTATCCGTGAGTCTCGACGAACCGCTTGATACCATCGGTGTGACGCTGCCGGAGGGGTACCGCCCTTCGGCAGACGAAGAATTCATGAATCCGCAGCAATTGGCCTATTTCCGGCGCAAACTGCTCGACTGGAAAGAGTCCATCCTGCGCGAATCCGCCGGCACGCTGGAAACGCTGAAGGCCGAGCCGCTGCGCGAGCCCGACATCACCGATCGCGCTGCCAGCGAGACCGATTGGGGTATCGAACTGCGCACCCGCGACCGCCAGCGCAAGGTGATCAGCAAGATCGACGCTGCGCTGCGCCGCATCGATTCGGGCGACTATGGCTATTGCGAAGTGACGGGCGAGCCGATTTCATTGCAACGGCTGGAAGCCCGGCCGATCGCGACGATGACGCTGGAGGCGCAGGAGCGCCACGAGCGGGACGAGAAGATTACCAGGGATGAGTGAAGCGCGGCCGTCGCATAGCGTAGCTATGCGCGGACTCGCGCAAACTCGGCCAGCGGGGCGGCCGCGCCTTCAGCGGCCGATCCCGTCTGACGTCAGCCGCGGCTTTGCCGCGGCTGACGTCAGACGTGCTCGCCGACGCCGAGGCTTCGCCGCCCCGCTGGCCGGTCTGGCGCTTGACGG
>NZ_NKIS01000011.1:0-174288 GCF_002278815.1 Novosphingobium sp. PASSN1
GCAGGTGATCATCGCCAGCTTGCATGGCTGGCCGCAGCCGCTCGTCGTGGAAAGCGCGCGTTCGGGGCTTGGCCACTCGTTCCGTCCGGGCCTTTCGGAACTGCTCGACGCGCTGCGCGGGCGGTAAGCCATGGCAAAAGCGCCCAAGGGCAAGAACGAGCCGGTTCGCCCGATCATCGTCAAGAAAGTCACCGTCGTCGCTGCGGGCCACCATGGCGGCGCGTGGAAGGTCGCTTATGCGGACTTCGTGACCGCGATGATGGCGTTCTTCCTGCTGATGTGGCTGCTGGGCGCGACCACCGAGAAGCAGCGCAAGGGCATTGCCGACTATTTCACCCCCACACTGGTCACGGTGAAGAAAGGCAGCGCGGGCTCTTACGGCCTGCTCGGCGGTTCCTCGCTGACGGACGCAGACAAATACCAGTTCCGCGCCGGGCAGACCGGCACCAAGACGATGACGATCCCGCGCGATGCCACTGGCGGCGCGAAGGACGGCGGCACCAAGGCCAAGCGCACCGCCAGCCTGCAGCAGCGGCTCCAGCAAAAGCTGGCGGCGAGCGAGACCTTGCGCAAGCTCGCCAAGCAGGTCCGCGTCAGCCAGACGCCCGAGGGCATCCGCCTCGATCTGATGGATGACGCCAAGTTCTCGATGTTCCGCCTCGGCACCACGCTGCTCACGCCTGAAGCCGCCGAACTGGTGCGCGCCATCGGCCAGGCCATCGGCCCCGATGCTGCGGGCCTTTCCGTGCGCGGCCACACCGATGCGCTGCAATGGAAGCCCGGAGACGCGGCCAACAACTGGTCGCTCAGCGCCGGCCGCGCCGAAGCGACGCGCCTCGCCCTGATGAAAAGCGGCGTCACCGAAAACCGCTTCCGCCGCATCGAAGGCGTCGCCGATCAGGAACCGCTGCTGCCGGACAACCCGACCGACCCGCGCAACCGGCGGATGAGCATCCTGCTGATGAACTGAATGGTCCTCCCCGAGCTTGCTCGGGGAGGGGGACCGCCGCAAAGCGGTGGTGGAGCGGGCAGCGGGGATGGCAGCTATGCGCCAGATTACATCAAAAGCAGTCTTTCCGGAGACGACAACATTGCGGTCGTTCGCGGCTAGAGTTACTCCCGCAAGCGACGGAGGGTGGAATGCAGCTAGTCGAACTGCTCGAAGGTGCATCAGCTTGGGCCGACAATGAAACGACCATCTACGTTGCGCGCCCTTGGTCATGTGATGCGGACGCGGTGCTCGTATCGCCAGCGCCAGCCTCTACTGAGCCGGTGGAGCGCAACGGCAAGCTGTACGACTATTTCTTGGAAACCTTTCTTGCGCGCGAAGTCATCGAAGAACTGGCAGGGTCAGCCGACCAGCGGTGTCAACGGCTGATCGATTACGCAGAAAACGACGCCTAACCGGATGTCCGCTTCCCACGACTTTCCGGCCATAGCCGCTCCGACGCACAAGGTCCGATAGCTGCCGTTGGTTCAGCCTGGCTGCGAAGGGCCGCTTTCCAGCAATCTGAACCGAAACCGGACTTTCCGGACACGACCCCATTGCGGACATTGGACATGTCAATTAACCTGATTTCCTCAACCGGAGATGTTCGATTTGATTGCTTCATGCTCTGCGCGAATAAGTCTCTCTGATTTGTCAGTATGGCTCTACGGCTTTGTTTTTTCGGGCCTGCTCCTGATGCCGCATGTTGCAAATGCCTGCGTCACCAGTGCAGCAATGGCGATTGAAGACATTAGACAAGCCGACGCCATATTCAGCGGTAAGGTCTTGAGTTATGAAATTGTCTCCCCCGGTCGTCCGGATACTCTTGATGATTATGGCGTGATCAAAGTTCGCGTGGTGGAGTCCTTGAAAGGCGATGCTTCGGGAGACGTCCAACTCTACTGGTGGAACTCCACTTTCGGCATGCCTGAAGAGCTGCATCTCACGGAACCAGCCTTGTTTGCGGCAGTAGCTCCGGGCAAAAAAGCTCTTCCGTTGCGAGCGCCTAGCGGAACAATATTCCCAACCCGTCGTGCGGACCTTTGGGAAGTGATGCAGGCACCTTGCGCAGGTGCGTTCATGTTACCGTTTACCAACAGCACTGCAAAGAATGTGCGCGATTTTTTGGCGGGAAAGAAGGTCGATATTTACGATAGGATTGGTCCTACAGACAAGATTTCTTTTCGAACAACGCCTGCGACTCATCGCACAGAACAGGCAGCAAGTCCTGCAATGCTCACGGGAGCAATCGGGCTGTTTGCAATCTTGGCTTCTACATTCTGGATACGGCGACGCAGGCGGAGAATAGATATAAAAGTCGGCCAGCGGCAATGACTGCTTTCCACCCAATTACCGCCATACAACCCAATCGCAGCGCTCCCCAAAACCCGCCATCGCACCCGCCTGCCAAACCGCTTGCACCCACGCCTCCACCCCGCCTAGCCTTCCGCACACCACGGGGCGGGGAATAGAGGCATGATCCACAGGCGCACATTTCTGGCCGCAGGCGCAGCGGGCGCGACCCTTGCCGCCGCGCGGGCCGCCGCTGCGCCGGTCCTTTCCGCCACAAACTTCGGCCTCACGCTCGCGCAGGCGCAGCGGCGCAATGGTTGGATCGAGGTCGATGCCGCCGCGTTCGAGGCCAATATCGCCACGCTGCGCGGGCTGGTCGCGCCATCGCGCATCTGCGCGGTGATGAAGGCAGATGCCTATGGCAATGGCATCGCGCTGCTGATCCCCTCGGTCATCAAGGCCGGGATCGGCGATGTCGCGATCACCTCGAACGACGAGGCGCGCGTTGCCCGCCAGCTGGGCTACAAGGGCCGCCTCTACCGCATCCGCCTTGCCGCGCCGGACGAGATGGAAGACGCGCTTGGGCTGGGCATGGTCGAATTGATCGGCAATCCCGAAAGCGCCGCCCGGCTCGAAGCGATGTGGCTGAAGCGCCGCCCGCGCTTCCCCCGCCCCGTCCACCTCGCGCTCAACGCGGGCGGCATGTCGCGCAACGGGGTGGAGCTTTCAGCCGGTTACGGCAAGGCCGATGCCCGCGCGCTGCTGGCGCTCAAAGGGCTGCGCATCGCGGGCGCGATGACGCATTATCCCAGCGAGGAAGCGCCCGACATTCTCGGCCAGCTCGCGCGTTACAAGGACGATCTGGCCTGGCTGGCGGGCGAGGGCCTCAAGACGGAGGGCCTGATCCGCCACACCGCCAACACCTTCGCGGCGCTGACCCAGCCCGATACCCGGCTCGACATGGTCCGCGTCGGCGGCGCGCTCTATGGCGATCCCGGCACGGTGAGGACGAGCGCGTTCATTCCCGTGCCCACGATCAAGTCGCGCGTCGCGGCGGTCAATCATTACCCTGCGGGCCAGACCGTCGCCTATGATCGCACCTTCCGGTTGGAGCGCGAAAGCTGGCTGGCGAATGTGCCCATCGGCTATTCGGACGGCATGCGGCGCGGCTTCAGCCATGCCAACCGGCCCGAATTTCCGGCGGACAGCAAAAACCGCACCGAAGTCCTCATCCGCGGCCGCCGCGCGCCCGTCGTCGGCAAGGTCACCATGAACACGCTAATGGTCGACGTCACCGAGCACCGCGATGTGCAACTGGGCGATGAAGTGGTGCTGTTCGGCCCGCAAGGCACCGACCGCATCACTCAGGCCGAGTTCGAGGCGAACAGCAGCGCCTATGCGCCTGAAATGCTGGCCGTGCTGGGCGCGGCGCTGCCCCATGTGCTGAAGCCGCGCTAAACACCAAAAACCCGGCGATCCGTGGAGGGATCGCCGGGCCTGATGCGCACCCGGTGGAGAACGGGCTTGCGGGGGGACTTGGGTCTTAACGCAGCAGCGAGAGCACGTTCTGCTGGCTCTGGTTGGCCTGCGCGATCATCGCGGTCGAAGCCTGGCTCAGGATCTGGGCCTTGGCCATCGCGGTCGTTTCTGCCGAATAGTCGGTGTCCTGAATACGCGAACGGGCGTCCGACAGGTTGGTGATGTTGTCGTTCAGGTTGTTGACCGCCGATTCCAGACGGTTCTGGCCGGCACCGAGCGTCGCACGGGTCGAGTTGACGTTGGCAAGCGCGCTGTCGACGTTGTCGATCGTGGTCGAGGCCTTGGTGGCGTCGGTCACGTCGAGCGCCTGCGTGGCCGCAGCGGAGCTATAGGCCGTCAGCGTGCCGCCGAACATCTTCGTGCCGTCGAACGCCTTGCTGACGATATCGACCGTATCGCCGGTGTTGGCGCCGGTCTGGATCGAGAACTTGGCATCGTCCGCACCGGTTGCCGCCGGAGCCGCGCCAACCACCTTGAACACGGCGTTGCCGTTGAACTTGGTGTTGTTGAGCACGTCAGAGATCTGAGCGTTGAGGTTGCCGACTTCCGACTGCATCGCGTCACGGTCGGACTGCTGATACGTGGCCGACTTCGACTGCACGGCCAGTTCGCGGACACGCTGCAGCATGTTGGTCACTTCGTTGAGCGCGCCTTCTGCGGTCTGCGCAAGGCTGATGCCGTCGTTGGCGTTGCGCACGCCCTGGCTCATGCCCTTGATCTGCGAGGTCATCGTGGTGGCAATGGCGAGGCCCGCCGCGTCGTCCTTCGCGCCGTTGATGCGCTTGCCGGTCGAGAGGCGTTCCATCGCCTGGCCAGCCATCTTGGCTGCGCTGTTCGAAGAATTGGTCGCCTTGATGGCGCTGATGTTGGTGTTGATAACCGCCATGGTCTGTCTCCAGTGAGAGGGGTCGTTCCCCGTCTGACGCCGGTCGGGGATCGACGCGGCAGCCACGGCAAAGACCGGCAAAAAGCTGCCGGATTTAAGGGGGGGATCGGCAGCGGCCTGCCGCACCCACGTAGTTACGCTTAGGGCGCGCGCGGAGCTTAAAGTTTCGGCCCGCTTGACGTTTTCGCGCGAAAAACAGCCCACCACGATGGTTAAGGCGCTGGTTAGAAAACCAGCCATGACAGGGCTGATAAAAATGAACATGGATCATGCTGCCGCCGGAAAGGGAGATGCCCACGCCGCCTTGCTGGCACGGGCGCGCTCCGTGCTCGGCAGTTTCACCCCCGCAGGCACCTTTACCTTGCGCGGCGCGGGCGAACCTGCCGCCCCCGGCCTGTTCGATCGCACGGTGCTGCTTTGGCGCGCTGCGCAGTGCGGCATCACCCGCAGCCACGGCGGGCGGCACGAGCTGGCTTATGCCGAAAGCGCCGATCCCGCCGTGCTCGCCGCGCTGATCGCCTGCGCCGCCCCGGCGGGCAGCCCGGTTGCTGCCGATCCCGAAACGCTTTCGATCCTCGCGCTGGCCGAACGCCTTGCCGCGAGCGAGATCCCCGTTCTCATCAACGGCCCCACCGGCACCGGCAAGGAAGTGCTTTCGCGCTTCATCCACATGCGCTCACCGCGCGCCGCCGCGCCGTTCATTGCGATCAATTGCGCCGCGATGCCCGAAACGATGCTGGAAGCCATGCTGTTCGGCCACCAGAAGGGCGCATTCACCGGGGCCAATGCCGCTGCCGAGGGTTTCTTCCGCGCCGCACACGGCGGCACGCTGCTGCTCGATGAAATCGCCGAAATGCCGCTGGCGCTTCAGTCCAAGCTGCTGCGCGTGCTGCAGGAAGGCGAAGTCGTGCCGATCGGCGCAACCAGGCCGATCAAGGTGGACGTCCGCGTGATCGCCTGCGCCAACCGCGATCTGCCCAGCGAAGTCGAGGAAGGCCGCTTCCGCGCCGACCTTTTCTACCGCCTCAACGTCTTCCCCCTTGAACTCACTGCGCTGCGCGAACGTCCGGCCGATGTGGCCCCGCTCGCCTTCGCGATGGTCCTGCGCCATGTGCCGCAAGGCGCGAACGTGCCGTGGATCGGCGAGGGCGCGCTGGCCCTGCTGGAAGCCCACGCCTGGCCCGGCAATGTGCGCGAACTGGAAAACGTGATGCGCCGCGCGCTGCTGCTGGCGGGCGATGCGCCCGAAATCGGCATTCAGCACATCGTGTTCGACCGCCCGGTGCGCGCAGCAGGTGACACCACGCCTGCCGAAGTCGTGCCGATTACCGCAGGCAGCATGCCCGGCGGCAAACTTTCCAACATCGTCCAGCTTTCCGAAACCCGCGCCATCCTCGCCGCGCTCGACAGCTGCGGTGGCAGCCGCGTTGCCGCCGCGCGCAAGCTCGGCATTTCCGAACGCACCTTGCGCTACCGCCTCGCCGAATTCCGCGAGAACGGCATCGCCGTGGCCGGTAATCGGCGATGAGCGGGATCGGGGGGATCGGAGGCGCTGGTGGCCTCCAGCAGATCATGGCGCTGCGCCAGCAGATCATCGATCGCTCACAGTTGCTCCAGCAAGTCCGCACGCCGGCCGCGGGCGCACCGGAAGCCGCGACCGAAGCGCCTGGTGCTAAAGGTGTATCTGGCGGCTTCACCTCCGCGCTCAAGTCGGCGCTCGATAACGTGAATGCCACGCAGGAAAACGCCAGCAAGCTCAGCGAAGCGTATGACAAGGGCGAAGTGACAGACATCGCCAAGGTCATGCTGGCGCGGCAGGAAGCCGGAGTCGCCTTCGAAGCCACGCTGCAGGTGCGCAACAAGCTGCTCACTGCCTACCAGGACATCATGAGGATGGGGGTCTGATAAATGGCTGATCCAGCTGCACCCAGTCTCTCGATCTTCGCCCCGCTCTCCGATCCGGCGGGCGGCTCCATGCTGTCGCGCACCGGAGCGTTCCTCGGCCAGCCGCCGGTGCGCCGCGCGCTACCGTGGTTTGCCGGGGTCTCTGCCGCAGGCCTCACCGCGCTGCTCTATCTGGCGATGGCCCCGGCCCCGCAGCGCGTGCTCTATAGCGATCTCAGCGACAGCGAGCGCGCGCAAGTTGTCGCCGCGCTCGACAAGGCCGCCATTGCCTACACCATCGACAATTCGACCGGTGCGGTCACCGTCGGCGAAAACGATCTCTACAAGGCGCGCATGGTCGCCGCCTCCGATGGCGCGCTCGCCACGCCCGAAACCGGCGCGCAGATGCTCGACAAACTGCCAATGGGCGCGAGCCGCACATTGGAAGGCGAACGCCTGCTCGCCGCGCGCGAACGCGAACTCGAACTCACGATCATGCAGATCGACGGCGTCGAGGCCGTGCGCGTCCACTTGGCCGAGCCGGAAAAGTCCGTGTTCGTGCGAGATAACGTCGCCCCCACCGCCTCGGTCATGGTCAAGCTCGCACGCGGACGCCAGCTGGCAGACAGCCAGGTCAGCGCCATCGTCAATCTCGTGGCCGGTTCGGTTCCGTCGCTGTCGGTCGATGCGGTCAAGGTGATCGACCAGCACGGCCGCCTGCTCTCTTCGGCCAAGCCCGGTGAGACCGACCGCCTCGATCTGCAATCGCGCATGGAAGAAAAGCTGCGCAGCCAGGTCGCGCAGCTCCTCACGCCGATGCTGGGCGAAGGCAATTTTTCGAGCGAGATTCAGGTCGATCTCGATATGGACCAGCTCACCTCCGCGCGCGAAAGCTATGACAAGCAGGGCGTGGTCCGTTCCGAAACCCAGACCGCCAGCCAGAGCCCCGGCGCGGGTTCGGCGGCGGGCGTTCCCGGCGTGCTTTCCAACACACCGCCCCCGCCGACCACCGCCCAGCCCGGCGCGCCCGGTGCACCGCCTGCCCCCGGCACGCCCGGCGCAGCTCCCGTTGCCGGCGCTACGCCTGCGCCCGCCGCCAATGGCGAAAGCTCGTCCGCGCGCACCTATGAACTGGGCCGCGAAGTCGCCGTGACCAACCAGACGCCGGGCAAGATCAAGCGCCTCTCGGTCGCCGTCGCGCTTTCGGGCGCGATCATGGCCAAGGCCAAGCCCGCCGAAATCGACCAGATCAAGCAGCTGGTCACCGCCGCTGTCGGCGCAGACCCGGCGCGCGGCGATCAGGTTGCAGTCGTCGTGCGCAATTTCAGCCCGGTCGCAGTCACGCCGCCCGCGTTCTGGGAAACCCCGTGGTTCGCGATGATCGTGCGCAATGTCGTCGCCTTGCTGGCGGTGCTGCTCACGTTGCTGCTGGGCGTGCGCCCGCTGATCAAGGCGCTCAAACGGGATCCCGCCCCGGTCATCGTCAAGGACAGCGAAGACGCTGCCGCCGCGAAGGACGGCGAAGAGGGCGAAGACAGCGAGGGGGCCGAGGCGGACGAGGACGCGCCCGTGCGTGCACGCCGCCGCAAGAAGATCCAGCAGATCGAGCCGATCATCGATCCCGAAACCGGCGAGATCGACCCCGATGCACTCAGCCGTCAGGTCGGCGTCGCCCAGCGCATCGTCGTCGAACAGCCCGACAGCGCCATCAACGCCCTGCGCCAGCTGCTCAATGAACCCGCGCCGGAGGGGACGGAATGACCACCGAGGCACCCGAAACCGCCGGCGAAATCAGCGGCCCCGTCCGCGCGGCCGTGATGATGATGCTGCTGGACGACAACCACGCCGCATCGCTGCTCGCGCAGCTCGAACCCGCCGAACTGCGCCTGCTGGGCGCGAAGATGTGCGAGATCGGCGAGATCGACGCCGATTCCATCACCCAGGCGCTGCAAGGCTTTGTCGACAATGCGGCGGCTGTCACCATCGGCAACACCGACCGTGTCGATCAGGTGCGCCAGCTGATGACCAGCGCGGTAGGCGATTTCAAGGCCGACAACCTGATGCAGCGCATTGCGCCCGATGCGCCGCGCCCCGGCTCCAGCCTCGAACTCGCGCGCTGGCTCACGCCGCGTGCCCTAGTACCGTTGGTGCAGGGGGAACACCCGCAGGCCCTCGCGGTGCTGCTGGTCCAGCTCGATCCCGATGTGGCGGCGGGCGTGCTCCATGCCCTGCCCGAAAGCCTCCAGCCGCAAGTGCTCCAGCGCATCGCCACGCTTGGCCCGGTTGCGCCCGAAGCCATCGCCATGCTGGAAGACCTGCTCGCGCACCGCATCACCGAATGCCATGGCAGCGCCGCGCTCACGATGGGCGGCGTGCGCGAGGCCGCGGATATCATCAACGCCTCGGCCCGCGCAGTGGAAAAGCGGGTCATGCCGGAAATCGCCAAGGCCGACAAACAGCTCGCCAAAGCCATCGAAAACGAGATGTTCAAGTTCGAGCACTTGTTCGTGCTCGACGAGAAATCGATGGGCTCGCTGCTGCGCGAGGTCGATTCCGATACGCTCATCGCCTCGCTCAAGGGCATTGCCGCCGATCAACGCGAATGCTTCTTCCGCGCCATGTCGAGCCGCGCCGCAGAAGGCGTGCGCGACGAGATCGAGGCACGCGGCCGGATGAAGATGGCCGAAGTGGTCGAAGCGCAGAAGGCCGTCGTAACCGCCGCCCGCCGCCTCGCCGCCGAAGGCACGATCGTGTTCGGCGCGGGCGACGACGACTATGTCTGAACCTGTCCGCATCCTCTCGCTTGCCGAACTCGGGCTTGGCCCCAGCGGCTTTCGCCGCGATCACCGGTTTGGGCGCGATGCTCTGCCCGAGCCGGTGGAGGCCCCGCCCGCCGAGGAGGAAGACCCCGAAACCCGCGCGTTCGCTGCCGGTTATGCGCAAGGGGCCGCTGATGCCGAAGCGGCCTTCAGCGAAGCCATCGCTGCGCAGGACGCCGCCCGCGCGAAGATCGAGGTGGCGTTTGGCCGCCTCGATGCAGACCTGACTCGCGAACTCGAAGCGCGGCTGCGCGATACCGTGCTCGCCCTGTGCACGCCGCTGCTGGCGGACTATGCCGCCGATGCCGAGGCCCTTGCCGCGCGCGTCAAGACCGCCGCCGCCATGCTCGCGCGCGCGGCGGACGAACGCGTGATCCGCCTTCACCCGGAAGACCTCGCGCTGCTTGCCGCGCGCCTACCCGAAGACTGGCACTTCGAACCCGATCCCGGCCTTGAACGCGGCGCGCTGCGCATCGAAGGCACGGCTGGCGGGGTAGAAGACGGCCCCGGCACCTGGACCCGCGCGCTCAGCGAGGCGCTCTCTTCATGCTGAATGCCGCCATCCCGCTCCTCAGCCGCTGCGAGGAAGCCCAGCCCGATTTCGCCCCGCGCCGCTACGGGCTCGTCACCGCCTGCGATGGCGGGCTGCTCGAAGTCAGCGGGCTTTCGCTCCCCATCGGTGCGCAGTGCCGCATTGCGCATGGCTCCGGTTCCCTCCTCGCCGAAACCATCGGCTTTCGCGCCGGTCGGATGCTGATGATGCTGCTCGGCGATACTGTGCTGCTGCGCCCCGGCGCACGCGTCCGCCCCGAAGGCCGCCCCGGCATGCTGCCGGTGGGCGAGGCCTTCCTTGGCCGTGCGGTGGATGGCGAGGGCCTGCCCATCGACGGCGGCCCGCCCATTGCCGCGCGCGCCGAATGGCCATCGGGCGGCGTGCGCACCAGCGCGCTCGACCGCGCGCCCGTGCGCGAACCGTTCGATGTCGGCGTGCGCGCGCTGAATGCGCTCACCACCTTCGGGGTCGGCCAGCGCATCGGCGTGATGGCCGGATCGGGCGTCGGCAAGTCCGTGCTGCTCGATATGATCGCGCATGGCACAGAGGCGGAAATCGTGATCGTCGGCCTAATCGGCGAACGCGCGCGCGAAGTCTCGGATTTCGTCGAAAAGCATATGTCCGGCCCGCGCCGCGCGCGTTCGGTCGTCGTCGCCGTGCCTGCCGATCATGCGCCCAACTTGCGCATTCGCGGCGCGATGCTGGCCACTTCGATGGCCGAATACTTCCGCGCCGCCGGGCATCAGGTGCTGCTGATCATGGACAGCCTCACCCGCGTCGCCCACGCGGGCCGCGAGATTGCGCTGCTGCTGGGCGAACCCGGCGCGGCGCGCGGCTATCCCCCGTCCGCGCTCGCCACGATCACCAAGCTGGTGGAGCGCGCGGGCAATTCGGCGGCCAGCGGCGGCTCGGTCACCGGGCTCTACACCGTGCTGGCCGATGGCGACAACCAGGACGACCCCGTCGTCGATACCGCACGCGCGATCCTCGATGGCCACGTCGTGCTCTCGCGCGATCTGGCGCAGCGCGGGCAGTATCCGGCGATCGACATCGCCGCCTCGCTCAGCCGCGTGATGAACGATATCGTCGATCCGCTGCACCAGATCGACGCCCGCGCCTTCCGTGCGCTGATTGCCAATTATGAAGCCAACCGCGATCTCGTGCTGATGGGCGCCTACCGCGCCGGGGCCGATCCGCAGCTGGACCGCGCGATTGCGATGCACGGCGCGCTGACCCAGTTCCTCAGCCAGCCGCAGCGCGAAGTCGTCCCCATGGAGCGCAGCGTGGCTGAACTTGCCGCGCTGATGGCCGGATGAACGCCGAGCGAACCAAGCTCAAGCGCCTGCGCCGACTGGAGCGCCTGCGCGACATTGCCCGCCAGTCCGCGTTGACCGAAGCCGCCCGCGCCGAAGCGACCCTTGCGCAAGTCGCCAATCTGGAGGCGCGCACTGCCGCGCTGATCGGGGCCTACCGCCTGCGCCGCGACGCGCGCGATGGACAAGAGCTTCAGCAAACGCAGCAGTTCGTCTCCGGCCTCACCCGCATCGCCGATAGCACGGCCGCCGATCTCGTCCGCGCGCGCGAAGCGGCCGATGCCCGCGCCGCCGAAGCCGCCGAGGCCGAGCGCCGCCGCGCCGCGGTGGACGAGCGGATCGAGGCTGCCCGCCAACGGATTGCACGGAAGGTTGCAGAAAATGCGCAGCCCGCCGCATCAGGATCAGGGCCATCAGGGGCGGTTGGCACGCCTCTTGAATAGCAGCCGTTAACCAAGCTTGCTGCTCAAGGATCCGCCCCGCCGATGACCGCGCCCGCCCCCGTCCTGATCTCATCACCAGCCCCGACTGCACAGCCTTCACAGAACGCGCGCATCGCGGCCAATCCTGCTACGGATGTGGGCGAAACCGCCGATTTCGCGGCGCTTCTGGCGCGCGAAACGCCGGGCGCAGCTCCCCTTTTCGGGCTTGTTCCCGCATCTGCCGCAGTGCCCACCCCGGCCCCTTCCGCGCCCGCTGCCTTCATTGCGCCGCCTGCCGCCGATGGAGATGACTTTGCCGTCCCCGGCAATAGCGATGCTGCACCCGGCAAAGTCTTGCCGGTCATGCGGCAAAACCCCGCCATCCATATAGCAACCGCGCAGGATTTCCTCGCTGCCGCACAGACGTTTCAGGCTGGGGCAAAGGCCATGGATCCGGCGCGCGCTGCGCCGGCTGCCGAAACCGCTGAGCCGGAAGCGCAGATGCTGCCCGCCACGGAAGCGTGGCTACCCGTCGCCGCGCTGGCTGTACCCCCCATGGCCATCGCCCTCCCGCCGTCTCCGCAGCCCGCACCCACATCAAAGCTCACCCCCGCGCTTCAGGTAAGCCGCGCCCGCGCTGCCGCGAGCCCGATTCCCGCGCCCATGGCTCCTCCTTCTGCCACTGCCGCGCAGATCGGCTCCCAGAGCACTGCAGATACTCAAGCCGCCACTGCTCAGCTTGCGCCCGCGTCAACACCCACCGTGCGCCGGGCCCCAACCTTGCCCTCGCTCACCACGTTGGCACTCGAAGCAGTGCCTGCATTGGCCCAGCCCGCATTCGGCGCGCCCACCCCGGCAGCGTCCGCGTCAGAAGCCCCCACCCCGGACGCCATGCTCTCGACGCAGGCTCCCGCCCGCGCCCAGCCGCAAACGCCCGGCGCGCCCACCGGCAATTCCGGCACGGCCCAGAGCGCCCCCCCGCCCAAGGCAACCCGCGCGGTTCCGCGCAGCGAGGCCGAACCCGTGCGCTCAGCCGATTTCGCGCCGATGGCTGATACCGCCAGTGCGCTCGCGCTGGTCCAGCCCGCGCCGACATCCGCGCCAGCACCCGCAGCGGGGCAATCCGCAGCTGCCGATCCGGCCCCCGCTCAGGCACTCAGCTTCGATCAGCTCGTCGATTCCATCGCCCGTGCGCGCGATGGGGCCGATCAGGCTGGCCCGGTCGCATTCGCCATGCGCCATGTCGAATTTGGCCGCGTCTCGCTCAGCATCGAAAGCGACGGTGCCGGGCTCTCGGTCGCGATGGCCAGCGCCGATCCTGCCTTTGCCCCTGCCGTCGCCGCTGCGCACGCTGCTGCCGCCAGCACCGAAACCGCCCGCCCGGCCGCCTCGGAAGCCCGGACCGACACCCAAGGCCAGACCAGCTCCGGCACGGGGTTGGGCACGGGGGCTGGTTCTGGCGCGGGCACCGGCCAGCAACGCCAACCCGCCCCGGCCCAGCGCACGACCAACGATCCCACCGGCAATCCGGCCCACGCGTCCGCCACACCGGCTGAACGCCGCAGCGGCATCTTCGCCTGATCCCCTTCCGCAAGACCCTTAAGGACCCACGATGAGCGACAAGAAGGAAAAGGAAGCCAAGCCCAAGAAGAAGGGCGGCGGCATGATGCTCAAGGTTGGCGCGGCCGGGGCACTCCTCGCGGTCGGCGGCGGCGGTGCCTATGGCCTGGTTGCAGCCGGGATCATCGGCGGCGGCGGCGAACACGGCTCCAGCCATGAAGACAAGAACCCCAAGCTCATCAAGAAGGGCGAGGAAGATCCCTATGCGCCCGCCGCCAAGGAAGGCGAACATGGCGGCGAAGGTGGCGGCGGCCATGAAGTCGATGGTGAAGGCGGCAGCGAATACCGCGCGGCCTATTTCAGCTTCTCCGAAGACTTCACCTCGAACATGAAGGATTCCGACATGCTGGTGCAGGTCAGCCTCGCCTGCTCCACGCACCGCGATTACCGCGTGATCCTGTGGCTGCAGAAGCACGAGCTGGCAGTGCGCTCCGCGCTGCTTACTGCGCTCGCCGATACGCCCGGTGAGGAAGTCCAGTCGGCCGAGGGCAAGGCCCGGCTGCAGAAGCGGCTGGTCGCCACGATCAACAAAGTCCTCACCGATGCCGAAGGGTTTGGCGGGGTCGACTCCGTCTACTTCAAGACCTTCATCGTCCAGTAAGCCGCGCGCATCCTGCCATGAAACCAGCCCCATGAAACCTGAACGCTCCCTCGTCGCCCAGCGGCCGCTTGCCCGCCACAGCGCGGCGCTGCTCCGCCCGGCCCCCGCCGCAGCAGAGCTGCTGCCCCTGCTGGCGCGTGCGGGCGATCAACTGGCGCGCAAGCTGCGCCTTACGCTCGCGCCGCTGCATGGCGGCGAAGCGGTGGCGGTTGAATGCAGCCAGCCGGAAGAAATGATCGCAGGCGGCTTTGCGCCGCAGGGCCTCGTTTCCATTAGTCTCCACGCTGCCGGCGGGGAAAACCATCCGCTGCTCTCGGTGGTCGAAGGCGATACCGTGCTGCGCCTGCTGGACCGCGCCTTCGGCGGTCCGGGCGAAGCCCCCTCGCCGCTCCCGCGCGAACTCCCGCTTTCCGCTGAACTGATGGTCCAGCGCATCGAAACGCTGATCGCGGCTCCGCTGGCCGCGACGCTGGGCCTTGAACCGGGCATCAGGCCACTGCGCCGCGCCGCCACGCTGGCCGAACTCGCCGCCATGGCCGAGGACACCGCGCTGGCGGTGCTCACTTTCGCGATCCGCGAAGGCGCGCGTCCGCCCTGGACCTTGCGACTCGGCTTTCCGATGGCCGCGCTGGCCGATCTTACCGGTGCCGCGCGCACCGCGCCTGCCCCCAAACGGGCAGCCGCGCCCGCCAGCCCGCTCGATGCGCCGTTTGCCGAAATGCCGCTCTGCGTGCGCGCAGTGCTGGTCGATGTGCCACTGCCGCTGTCCACGCTCTCCGCGCTCGAAGTGGGGCAAGTCCTCGCCGTTTCCGTTGCGCGCAGCGTGCCCTTGCGCATCGGCGAAACGCTTGTCGGCCACGGCACCATCGGCGCGGTGGACGACCGCGTCGCCCTTCAACTCACCCAGCTCGCCTGATCCGGCGCGCTTTTGCAGGATAGAGACATGACCTTCCAGACCCGCGGCTTCGAATTCCTCAAGGATGTCGACGTCCGCCTGACTGTCGAGCTTGGCCGCACCGAAATGAAGCTCAAGGACGTGCTGTCGCTCACCGAGGAAAGCGTCGTCATGCTCGACCGGCTGACCGACGAACTGCTCGATGTGATGGTCAACGGCAAGCTCATCGCGCGCGGCGAAGTCGTGGCGCAGGGTGAACGCTTCGGCCTGCGCATCGTCGAGCTGCTCGGGCAGGAAGAGGGCAAGGCCTGATGCTGTGGTATCTGCTCAAGCTCGCGGTTGTCCTGCCGCTGATCGCGGGGCTGGCGTGGGCCAGCCTGAAGTTCGCGCGGCGCATGGAAAGGCGCTTCAGCCCCACCGGCGGGCAGCGCAGCGTCAAGATCATCGAAACGCAGTGGCTTGGACCCGGCCAGCGCATTGCCGTGCTGGAGTTTCGGGGGCGCGAGATCCTCGTCTCCGCCTCGCGGCAGGGCCTTGTTCGGCTCGCCGAAGTGCCCGCGCGCGCGGTCAGCGAGGATTGATCCGGTGAAGCTCAGGCATCTCCTCGCCTTCGCGGCAGTCCTGCTCCTCGGCCTCGCGCTTCCGGCCCATGCCGCCGATGTCGCCGCAGCCGCCGCGCCTGTGGCTACCCCCACGGGCACCGCCATTCCCGGCGCGCTCGACCGCGCCTTCGGCCAGATCGCGGGCGCGCAATCGGGCGGCTCGCTGTCCTTGTCGCTCCAGCTGCTCCTCATCATGGGGCTGCTCACCATCCTGCCCAGCCTCGTGCTGATGATGACCAGCTTCACGCGCATCCTCGTGGTGCTGGCGATCCTGCGGCAGGCGCTGGGCCTTCAGCAATCACCGCCCAATCAGGTGCTGATCGGGCTTTCGCTGTTTCTCTCGCTGTTCATCATGGCCCCCACGCTCGACAAGGTGAACGCCAACGCGATCCAGCCCTATTCAGCGGGCACCATCAACGCCGAACAAGCCGTCGCCTCGGCCGGGACCGAATTTCACGCCTTCATGATCCGCCAGACGCGCGAACACGATCTCCAGATGTTCGCCGCCATGGCCAAGGCGCCCAAGTTTGCCCGCACGGTGGACGTACCCTTCTCGATCCTCCTCCCCGCCTTCGTGACGAGCGAGCTCAAGACCGCGTTCCAGATCGGCTTCATGCTGTTCCTGCCGTTCCTCGTGATCGATCTCGTCGTCTCGTCGGTGCTGATGAGCCTTGGCATGATGATGATGTCGCCCACCGTGGTTTCCTTGCCGTTCAAGCTGCTGCTCTTCGTCCTCGTCGATGGCTGGGCGCTGCTCATGGGCAGCCTCGCGGCAAGTTTCGGCTGATGAACGACACCGCCGCTCTCCTCGCTCTGGCTGACCGGATGCTCTGGGTCACCGCGCTTGTCGCCGCGCCCGTGCTGCTCGCCAGCCTTGCCGTCGGCCTTGTCGTCGGCGTGGTCCAGGCCGCCACCTCGATCAACGAACAGACGCTGACTTTCGTGCCAAAGCTCGCCGCCATCGCGCTCGTGCTGGTGATTCTGGGCAGCGCGATGATGGGGCTGATCGGGGATTTCCTCGTCGAGATCTTCGCCCAGATTGCGCAGACCGGGAAGTGAGGACCGGCAAATGATCGCGCTCAACTTCGGCTTCGGCGCGCTGGAAGCGGAATTCTGGCGGCTGCTGTTCGTGATGACGCGGATCGGCGCGGCGCTGCTGGCCGCCCCGTTGTTCGGCGCCAATACGGTGCCGATGCAGCTGCGCATCAGCCTTGCCGGGGCCATCGCGGTAATGATCTGCGCGTGGACGCCGGTCGCTGCGCCGCCCGCGCTGTTCACCCTTTCGGGCCTGCTTATCACCGCGCAGGAAGTGCTCATCGGACTCTCCTTGGGCTTCGTGCTGCAATGGAGCTTTGCCGCCCCGCTGATTGCCGCTGAAGTGATCGGGGGCTCGATGGGCATGAGCATCGCCTCCACCGCCGATCCGGTCAGCGGCGCGCATTCGCCGGTGCTGGGCCAGTATTTCTCGGTCATGCTCACCGTGCTGTTCCTCGGCCTTGGTGCGCATCTCACGTGGTTTGCGCTGATCGTGGAAAGCTATCAGGCCTTTCCGCCGGGAGCCGCGTGGTTCACGCCGGAACGGATGCTGCTCGTCACCGGGTTCGGCGCGCAGATGCTCACCGCCGCGATTGCCATCGCGCTGCCGGTCACGCTGCTGCTCCTGCTGGTGCAGGTCATGACCGGCGTGATCAGCCGCTCGGCCCCCAGCCTCAATCTCTTTTCGCTGGGCCTGCCCGCAGGCGTGCTTGCGGGGATCGCCGCGCTGATCCTCACCGCCCCGCTGCTGACCGACCGGTTGAGCGACCTCTCGCTCGCCGCCGTCACGCAGGCGGCGCAGATCCTGAAGCCCGCCCATGGCTGAGGAAACGCCGGGCGAAAAGACGTTCGACCCCACCGAGAAGCGCCGCAAGGACGCCGCCCAGAACGGCGACGTTCTCCGCCCGCGCGAACTCGGCATCGCGGTCAGCGTGCTGGGCGGCGCGGCGTGGCTCCAGTTCGCAGGCCCCTGGGTGCTCGCCAGCCTGCAACGCACCGCGCGCACCGGCCTTGTGTGGGACCGCGCGAGCATCGAACGGTTTGATGCTGCCCCGCTGATCCATGCTGCGCTGCTGACCGCGCTGCCGCCAGTGTTCACGCTGGGCGGCCTGCTGATGGCCGCCGCGCTGATCTCGCAGCTGGGCCTTGGCGAAGGACGCTGGGTAGGCGGCAATCTTGCGCCCAAGGCCTCACGCCTCAATCCGCTTTCGGGCCTCAAGCGCATGTTCGGGCCGCAAGGCTGGATCGAACTCGCCAAGGGCCTTGCCAAGCTCGTGCTCCTCGGCACGATTGCCTGGGTCTGGTTCAAGGGCCGCCTGCCCGCGCTCGCCGGTCTCGGCAATGGCAGCCTCGGCGGGCAACTGGCCTATAGCTGGGATGCGCTGCTGGCCCTGCTCTATGCGCTGGGCGGCGGCCTCGTCGTCATCGCGCTGATCGATTATCCCGTGCAGTGGCTGCGCCGGATGATGCGCCTCAAGATGTCGCTGCAGGATCTCAAGGACGAATCGAAGGAAAGCGAAGGCTCGCCCGAACGCAAGGCGATGATCCGCCAGCGCCAGCGCCAGATCGCGATGGGCGGCCTCGCCTCGGCGATGAAGGAAGCGCAGTTCGTCATCACCAACCCGACGCACTTCAGTGTCGCGCTTGCCTATGATCCGGAGAAGGCCCCCGCCCCCGTCGTGCTTGCCAAGGGGCGAGGGGAAAAGGCGCTGGCGATGCGCGAAATGGCCGCCGAAATGGCGCTGCCGATGCTGTCCTCCCCGGCCCTCACCCGCTCGGTCTATTTCACTACGCGCGAAAACCAGATGATCCGCGAGGAGCTCTATGCCGCCATCGCTGCGGTCCTCGCCTTCGTGCTGGCCCTGAAGCGCGGCGATGCCCCGCTGCAGCCAAACGTCGATGTCCCGCTCGAACTGCGCTTCGATGCCGAAGGCCGTCCGGAATTGGGTACTCCGGCGGCTTAATCCGCCTGAACATCCGCCGTACTGGAAAGCATGGCTACCACCTCCGCCACGTCCTCGTCTTCGGCCACCGCCAGTCTGGTGTCCACGCTCGGCGCGGGCAGCGGGATCAACATGGCGAGCCTGGCGGAGCAGCTCGCCGCCGCGCAATATGCCGCGCGGCTCGATCAGATCACCGCGAAGTCGGACAAGCTCACAACTCAGATCTCGTCCGCATCCACGCTGAAGAGCATGATCTCCAGCCTTGCCTCCTCGCTGGGGGACCGCGTGCGCACGGGCGATCTGGCCGCGACGCCGCAGATCGCCAATGCCTCGGTTGCGCAAGTCAGCAAGGGCGCGGCCACCGGGCGCGGCACTTCGCTGCTCGAAGTCACCTCGCTCGCCAAGGCGCAGACGCTCGTCTCGCCCGCCGTTGCCAGCGCCACCACGCCCGTCGGTGCGGGCACGCTTACCGTGCGCTTCGGCACCATCAGCGGCAACACCTTCACCGCCGATACGGCGCGCACGGCGGTCGATATCACGGTGCCCACGGGCGCGACGCTCGATACCGTCGCCAGCGCCATCAACGCCAGCGGTGCGGGCGTGACGGCCTATGTCGCCGCCGGGACGAGCGGGCCGCAGCTGGTGCTCAAAGGGCAGGACGGCTCGGCCAATGGCTTCGTGCTCGAAGCCACCGAAAGCCCCACCGAACCCGGCCTTGCCGCGCTCGCCTGGAATCCGGCCACCAACCTCACGCGCCTCAAGACGCCCGCCACGGACGCAGCCTATGTGCTCGACGGTGTGGCGCGCACTTCGGCCACCAACGTCATCAGCGATGCCGCCCCCGGCCTTTCGCTGAAGCTCACCGCCACCAACACGGGCGCGCCCACCACGATCACCTACAGCGATCCGGGCGCGGCGATCACCAGCGCGATGCAGGACCTGACCTCAGCGCTCAACGAGATGGTGACCGAGCTCAATTCCGATACCAACCCCGCCACCGGCGCGCTCAGCAACGATCCCGGCGCGCGCACCTTGCGCCGCCAGCTCACCACGCTGGCCAGCGCGCAAGTCATGCCCGCGAACACCACCGGCGCGCCCACCACGCTGGCGGACCTTGGCCTCAAGACCAACCGCGATGGCTCGTTCAGCCTCGATACCGACCGCCTCGCCGCCACGCTCAAGCGCGATCCCATCGGCACGGGCGCGATGTTCACCACCGGGCTGTTCGGTGTCTACTCCACGTTCGACAAGCTTGCTCGCACTGTCTCCTCCAGCAGCGATCCTTCCTCGCTCGGCGGCACGATCGCGCGGCTGACCAAGCTGCAGACCACGCTTGGCACGCAGAAGAGCACGATGGCGACCAAGCAGGAAGACCTGCGCCAGCGCCTCGTCTCGCGCTTCGCCAAGCTTGATACCAATGTCACCGGCTCGAAATCGACCCTGTCGTTCCTGCAGGCGCAGATCGACGCCTGGAACGGAAAGAACAACTGATGCAGCTGCGCCGCGATCCCGGAGAGACCTACCGCCGCGTCGATTTCGATGCGCGGGTCAAGGGCGCCAGTTCGCTCCAGCTCGTCGCGCTGTGCCTCGAACAAGCGGCCGGTTCGCTCGGCCGCGCGATCTACGCGCAGGACCACGCCGACAACTCAGCGAAGAGCGCCGCGCTCACCCGCGCCGTCGCCGCGATCACCGCGCTCGAGCTCGGCGTGGACAGCGCGCATCCTGCGGGCCAGCCGCTGCTGCAGCTCTATCAGGCCGCCCGCCGCACGATCCTCGATAGCGCGCTGCGCTTCGACGCCCCGCGCCTTGAAACGATCCGCACCGATCTGCTGGAAATCCGCGAGGCGATGCTGGCAACGGCAAACTGAAGCTTCGCAGAACCCGCTTGCCAAGCCCGCCGTTCGGACGGACACTTGGCCCATGCTTCGCATCAAACCGCGTCTTCCCGCGCTCGGCCTGCTCTGCGCCTTCGCCGTCGCCGCATCGTCGCTTCAGGCTGGCCTGCCCGGCCTCGAGGCAGCATTCCCCGCCGCCACGCACCCCGTTGCGGGCGATGAATGGCCCCATGTCGGCGGAGATCCAGCGGGCACGTGGTTTTCAGGCCTGACCGATATCAATGATCGCAATGCAAGTACGCTCGGCTTTGCCTGGGTCTACGACATGGGCACAGAACGCGGGCAGGAAGCCACGCCGCTCGTCATCGACGGGGTGATGTATACCTCGGGCGTCTGGGGCATCGTCTATGCGCTGGATGCCGCCACCGGGAAGCTGCTGTGGACGTTCCATCCGGGCATCGATCCGGCCTCGGCGCGCAATGCCTGCTGCGATACGGTGAACCGCGGCGTCGCCGTGCGCGGCGGTGTGGTATTCGTCGCCAGCGAGGACGGGCGGCTCCACGCGCTCGATGCGAAGACCGGTGCGGAAAAGTGGACCGCCGACACGATCATCAGCCGCGAAAAGTACACCTACGCCTCCACTGGCGCCGTGCTGCTAACCAGCGATTCGGTGGTCATCGGCAATTCGGGCGCCGATCTGGGTGATGGTTCGACCCGCGGCTACATCTCGGCCTGGGACATCCGGACGGGCGCGTTCAAGTGGCGCTTTTTCACCGTGCCGCCGCCGCCCGGCCAGCCCTTCGAACATCCCGAGCTGGAAATGGCGGCGAAGTCGTGGGGCGCTGGCCATGATGGCCGCTATCAGAACGGCGGAACCGTGTGGGACGGGCTGTCCTATGACGCTCAGACCGACCAGATCGTGTTCGGCACGGCCAACGCATCGCCCTATTCGCGCGTCCAGAATGCGGCAGAGCGGCGCGATGACTTGTTCAACGCCTCGATCATCGCGGTCAACGCCAAGACCGGGCGGATGAACTGGTACTATCAGGAAACGCCGGGCGACGCGTGGGACTATGACGCAGTGCAGAAGTTCGTCTTCGCCAATATCCCTGTTGGTGGGGGCGAAGCGCGCCGGGTGGTGATGCAGGCCTCGAAGAACGGCTTCTTCTACACGCTGGACCTCAAGACCGGAAAGCTGCTGGCAGCCGATCCCTTCGCCTATGTCAACTGGGCAACGCGCGTGGACCTCGCCACCGGGCGGCCGCAATTCACTGAAACCGCTGACTATTCGGCCAAGCCGAAGAACGTCTACCCATCTTGGGCCGGGGCGCACACGTGGAACCCGATGTCGTTCAGCCCGAAGACCGGGCTCGTCTATATCCCGACGATCGACCAGCCCAATGTCATGATCAACCTGCCCGCCAACAAGGGCAAGCTCGATCACCTCGAAGGCTTCTTCAATGCCAACGGCATCATCCCGGACGACACCTATGACGAAGCGACGCTGACCCGCCTGTTCGGCCCGATCCCGACCAAAGCCGAACTGCAGCAGGAACGCGGCAAGACCAGTCTCGTGCGCGAAGTGCTCAAGGCGTGGGATCCGGTCGCCCGCAAGGTGGTGTGGGAACAGGTCACCTCCGAAGGCAATCGCGGCTATGATGGCGGGGTGCTCTCAACTGCCGGCAATATCGTGGTGCAGGGCCGCGGCGATGGCACCTTGCGGGTCTATAACGCCGCCACCGGCGCGCAGCTCGCTGCGATCCAGACCGGATCGCACATCATGGCCGCCCCGATGACCTACCGGATCGGCGGAGTGCAATATATCGCCGTGCAGGCAGGTTATGGCGGGGTTGGCATCAGCTATCCGCTGACCCCGGCGCAGGCAGCCTATCGCAATCGCAACGCCAACCGCATTCTTGTGTTCAAGCTGGGCGGCAGCCCGGTGCCGCAACCCGAACCGCGCCCCGATCCGTTCACTTATCCCGAACCGCCGGCGCTGAAGACCACGCCCGCGCTGCTGGCGCATGGCGAGGCGAAGTTCACCGAATTCTGTTCGCGCTGCCACGTGCTCGGCCCCGGCGTCACGCCCGATCTCTCGCGGCTGCCGCGTGAAGTCCACGGCATGTTCAAGGATATCGTGCTCAAAGGCGCGCTGGCCGGATCGGGCATGGCGCCGCTGAACGACATGGTCAGCGAATATGATGTCGAGGCGATCCAAGCCTACCTCATCAATACGCAGCGGGGGGGCTATGAAGCGCAGCAGCGCAAGGCCCCAGCCAGATAGAAAAAGCCCGCCCCCACGCGGGGTGGGGACGGGCCAGGGTCGGCGTTCCGGGGGGAATGGAAACGCCTCGGGGTAAAGGTTTGGCGAAGGATCAGCCGATCGCGCAGGCTTTCAGCACTTCGCCGCCAAGCTCGCCAAGGCCTACTTCGCGGTCCGCAGCGCCAAGCTCGATGGCAGCCGTCGGTGCTTCGGAAACCATCGCGGTTGCGCGGTCCTGCACCAGCGTGTGCTGCCCCGCATCGCGCATCAGCTTGAGCCCGCGCGCGCCGTCAGCGCCCATGCCGGTCAACACTGCGCCGACCGACGGCACAGCACTACGCGCGATGGAGCCGAACAGCAGGTTGGCCGAGGGCCGCGCGCCGTCCACGGGATCGCGCTCCATCAGGCGAATGCGCGCCGGCTGGCCGGGTTCTACCACCACGTGGCGATCAGGATCGGCAGCGATGTGGATCGTGCCCGGCGTGAGGTTTGCACCATCCTTCGCCGCGCGCACGTTGCACTTGAGGTCGGTATCAAGCCGCTTGATGAACGTGTCGACCACCATCGGTTCGGCCTGCAGGCACACCACCGTTGGCGGGCAGTTGGCGGGAAAGCCGCCCAGAATCGTCGTCAGCGCATCGATCCCGCCCATCGAGGCGCTGAACGCCGCGATATGGCCGTTCCATTCGAACGGCGCATCAGCCGCGCTCTTGTGATCGGTGCGCGCCTTGCGGTCGTGGACGTTGCTGTTCGCTGCCGCCAGCACGATCTTGCCCAGCTTGCCCACAGTCTTGCTGAACTGCTCCGGCGTGGCTTTCAGCGGCTTGGGAAAACATTCCACCGCGCCCAATTCATAAGCCTTGAGCGATGTTTCGGTGCCAGCCTGCGTAAGGCTGGAAAGCATCACCACCGGCAGCGGATTGGTTTCCATGATCTCGGCCAGAAATTCGATACCGCTCATGCCCGGCATTTCCACGTCCAGCGTGATGACGTTGGGCTTGAGCTCGGCAATCTGATCGCGCGCAGCGCCCGCGTTGGCGGCAACGCCGACCACGCGGACGTTCTTCGCCTCGTCCAGAATATCGGAAAACAGCGCGCGCATCGCGGCGGAATCATCGACCACGAGAACCCGGGCTTCGTGCATGGGGAGGATACCCTTCCTGCTGGCACCGCAAGGAGGGCGGCGCTCTATCCCGCCCGTGCTAGCGCGCGGCTCCCCAGCAAATCCTGCTCAGGCCGTTAAGTATCTCACCTTAACTCCGGTGCAAGCCGCCCTTTGCCGCTTCCCCTCTAGATCAGACGGAACAGCCTGCCTCCCCTGGGGGCCAGCGAGGGAAACCGCCTCTATGCCGACGATCACCCTGCCCCCCCGGTGCGACCGCGCCGCAGCCGAAGCGCTGCTGCCTGAAATGGTTGCCGGCCTTGGTTCGGGCGCGCTCCACATCAATGCGCGCGATTGCACCCAGATCGGGCAGGCCATGCTCCAGCTCCTCGTCAGCGCGCGCCGCACTGGCGATGGCGCGGTGATCGAGCCTTCGGACGCCTTGCGCGAAACCGCCCGCCACCTGGGGCTTGAGGCAGAGCTTTTCGACGGAGTAGCGGCATGAACGCCGAGGAAATCCAGGCCATCTTCTTCGCCGAATGCGAGGAATCGCTGGCTGCCGCCGAGGCGGGCCTTGCTGCCTGCCGCGCAGGCACACAGGACGATGACACCGTTAACGCCGTGTTCCGCGCGGTCCACTCGATCAAGGGCGGCGCGGGCGCGTTCGGCTATGTCGCACTCCAGGCGTTTACCCACACGTTCGAAACGCTGCTGTCCGATGTGCGCGAAGGCGCTGTCCCGCTCAGCGATCCCCTGATCGACCTGCTCCTGCGCGCGCTCGATACGCTGAGCGATCACGTCTCTGCCGCGCGCGGGCTGGGCGAAGTGCCCGATGACGTCGGCCTGCTTGCCGAGCTGACCGCCGCGCAGGCCGCCAATGCGGGTGCCGTGCCAGAAGCAGCGCCCGCGCCTGCCCCGCTGACCGTCGCTTCTGCTCCGGCCGCCGTGGATGATGAGGACGGCGGCGATCCCTTCGATCTCGATGCCATGCTCGATGACATTACCGGCGCGATGGAGCCATCCGCTCCTGCTCCGGCATGGCTGCTCAAGGTCCGGCCCCACGCCGGAGCCATGCGCAATGGCGGCGAACCACTGCTGCTCCTGCGCGAACTCGCCGCGCTTGGCGCGCGCTGCGTCGAATGCGAGTGCGGCAGCGTTCCCCCGCTCGATACGCTCGATCCCGGCACCGGCTACCTCGGCTGGACGTTCGCGCTCGATGCCGATGTCAGCGAAGGCGCGGCGCGCGATATCTTCGAATTCGTCGGCGATGATTGCGGCCTCGCGGTTGGCAGCGATGCGCCGATGCCCGCGATTCGCCCCGCTCCGGCCCCCACTCCGGCCGCCAGCGCCGCACCCGCCGCACCCGCACCTGCCGCGGCCAATGCCGCGCAGCCCGGCGCCGCGCCTGCCCCGGTGGCAGCGCCGCCTGCCCCGCCCGCGCTCGGCCAGTCGATTCGCATCGAACTCGGCAAGCTCGACAAGCTGATCGACGCGGTCGGCGAACTCGTCATCGCGCAGGCGATGATGGCCCAGCGCCTCGCGGGTGATGGCCTTGCGGTGAAGGAAGAACTGACCGTTCTCGAAGGGCTGACCCGCGATATCCAGGAATCGGCGATGTCGATCCGCGCCCAACCGATCGGTTCGGTGTTCAGCCGCGTGCCGCGCATCCTGCGCGAACTGACCACATCCACCGGCAAGCACGTCCGCCTCGAAGTCTCGGGCGAAAGCACCGAGCTCGACAAGACCGTGATCGAACGCCTTGGCGAGCCGCTCACCCACCTCATCCGCAATGCGGTCGATCACGGCATCGAAAGCGCCGAGCCGCGCATTGCCGCAGGCAAGCCCGCCGAAGGCACGCTCACCCTTTCGGCCGAGCACCGTTCGGGCCGCATCCTGATCCGCATTGCCGATGATGGCGCGGGCATCAACCGCGAGCGCGTGTTCGCCAAAGCGGTCGAAAAGGGCCTGATTGCCCCCGATGCGCAGCTTTCCAAGGAAGAGATCGATCACCTGATCTTCGCCCCCGGCTTCTCCACCGCCGCGCAGGTCACCAATGTCTCGGGCCGCGGTGTCGGCATGGACGTGGTGCGCCAGAACGTAAAGGAACTGGGCGGGCGCATCACCATCGACAGCGAACCCGGCAGCGGCACCACCTTCACGCTCACCCTGCCGCTCACGCTCGCCATTTCGGACGGTATGGTCGTCAACGTCGGCGATCAGACGCTGGTCGTGCCGCTGGCCAACGTGGTTGAAAGCCTGCGCCCGACCGAGGCCGAAGTGCAGGGCCTGGGCGCGCACCGCGCGATGATCAACGTGCGCGGGCGGTTCATCCCGGTGCTGCCGCTCCACGCCGCAGTCGGCGCACAAGGCGCGATCGAGCAGGCGCATGAAGGCGTGCTGATTGTCGTCGAAACCGAAGGCGCGGGGCGCGCAGCCCTCCTCGTCGATGCCATCTGCGATCAGCGTCAGGTCGTGATCAAGAGCCTCGATACCCACTACCGCTCGGTCGAAGGCGTCTCGGGCGCCACCATTCTGGGCGATGGCATGGTCGCACTGATCGTCGATGTGGACAGCCTCGTCGCGCGCAGCCTTTCCGGCCAGAACGCAGGCCAATTGCTGGCCGAGGCGGCGTAATCATCATGCTGGCCGCCCCAGAAACGCTGCCCGGGATCAGCCCCGGCGTCTATAGCGCGGAAGACTTCGCTGCGGTGAGCGCCATCGCGCATGCCGAAGCCGGGATCGTGCTGGCCGAAGGCAAGGCGATGCTGGTCTATTCGCGCCTCGCCCCACTGGTGCGCGATTCGGGGTGCGCCACGTTCGGCTCCTATATCCTGCGCATCCGCGAGGACGCTGCCGAGCGCAACCGCGCGATCATGGCGCTGACCACCAACCACACCTTCTTCTACCGCGAGGCGCACCACTTCGAGCACTTCGCCAGCCATGTTCGTCCGGGCCTTGTCGACAGCCTTGCGCGCGGCGGCAAGGCGCGGCTGTGGTCCGCTGGCAGTTCCAGCGGAGAGGAGACCTGGTCGCTGCTGATGACCCTGCTCGGGCCGGATCGCGCTGCCGGGGAGCGCATCGCGCGCGGCGATGTGCGCCTGCTCGCCAGCGACATTGCCGCCCACGCGCTGCGCAAGGCCGAGGCCGCCCGCTACCGCGCCGAAGACCTCAAAGCCGTGCCGGATGCCCTCTCGCGCATCTGGACCGTCCCCGCCGGCGAGGATGCCGAAATTGCGCCAACCGTGCGCTCGCTGGCGCGGTTCCGCACGCTCAACTTGCATGGCCCCTGGCCAATGCAGGGCAAGTTCGATGTGATCTTCTGCCGCAACGTGATGATCTATTTCGATAATCCCACCAAGGAGCGCCTTGTCGCGCGCTTTGCCGAGGCGCTCGTGCCCGGCGGCTGGCTCTATGTCGGCCATAGCGAACGCGTCACTGGTCCCGCGCTCCAGATGCTCGCCACTGCGGGCCCCACCATCTATCGTCGGAGTGAGGCATGAGCCGTGTGAGCAAGCCGATCCGGGTCGTGATCGTCGAGGATTCGCCGACGATGCGCGCAATTCTTCAGGCCCGCTTTGAGCGCGAGGAGGATATCGTCGTCGTCGGCGCCGCTGCCAATGCGCAGGAAGGCCGCCAGATGATCCGCGAGCTTGATCCCGATGTCGTCACCCTCGATGTCGAGATGCCCGGCATGAACGGGCTCGATTTCCTCGAGAAAATCATGGCGCTGCGCCCCACGCCCGTCATCGTCGTCTCCGGCTCGACGCATGAGGGCGCGGAAACCACGGCCCGCGCGCTCGCGATCGGCGCGGTCGGCTGTTATGCCAAGGGCGAAGGCGCGGGCGGTTATTCCTTCGATGATCAGGGCAAGCTCGCCGATCTCGTGCGCGATGCCTCGAAGGTCCGCTTTGTTACCCGCCCCGCCCCGCCTGCACCGCCGACGCCGCCGCGCACCTCCACCGCGCCGCGCAGCCCCACGCTGATCGAACGGCCGCGCCTTATCGCTATCGGCTCCTCAACCGGCGGCGTGGAAGCTCTGCAAGTCCTGCTCGGCGGCTTTCCCGCAGATTGCCCGCCCACGCTGGTCGTCCAGCATATCTCCGCGCGCTTTGCACCCGCTGTCGCGCGCACGCTCGATCAATCGTGCCCGCCCAAGATCGTGATCGCCGAGCCCGATCTGCCGCTGCGCGATGGCCACGTCTATATCGCACCGGGCGATGACCGGCACCTCACCGTGGGCGGCCGCAGCGGCATTCTCCACCAGCGCCTGCGCCACGGCGAGCCGGTCTCGGGCCACCTCCCCAGCGTCGACATGCTGTTCCATTCAGCCGCCGAGATCGTCGGCGGCGGCGCGGTCGGCATCCTGCTCACCGGCATGGGCACCGATGGCGCGGAAGGGCTGCTCGCGCTTGCCCGGGCCGGTGCGCGCACCATCGCGCAGGACGAGGCCACCTGCACTGTGTTCGGCATGCCGCGTGCAGCCATTGCGCTCGGCGCCGCGGGGGTGGTCGCCCCCATCGGCAACATCGCCCGCCACGCCTTCAGCAAGGCGGCCTGAAGCCATGTTCGAACGCCCTATTCCCGGTGCTCTGGAACGCCCCATCGAACGCGTCACGGTGATGCAGGGCCAGGCCCTCGTCAGCAGCGAGCCGCATATCGAGTTCTCGACCGTGCTCGGCAGCTGCGTCGCCTCGTGCCTCTATGATCCCGAAGCGCGGGTCGGCGGGATGAACCATTTCCTGCTGTCCGAACCGCCCGCCGCGCTGGCCGCAACAACGGCGGTGGACGAGCATTACGGCGTCTATCTCATGGAACTGCTGGTCAACCAGATGCTCGGCTATGGCGCGCGCAAATCGCGGCTCAAGGCGCATCTCTATGGCGGGGCCAACGTCAACCGCAACATGATGCGCATCGGCACGGCCAATGCCGAATTCGCGCAGGCGTTCCTGCGCCGCGAAGGCATCCTGGTGATGCGCGAAGACCTTGGCGGCACCAATGCCCGCCGTGTCGATTTCCGTCCGGCCTCGGGCCAGATCCGCTGCCGCACGGTCGAGGATCGCCTCGCTCCGCCGGTCAACCCCACCGCCCGCCCGGACCGCGCGTCTGGCGATGTCGAACTCTTCTGATTTGCAACAAGCGAGCCTGATCATGACCCAGACCACCCGAATCCTGACTGTAGACGACAGCCCGAGCATGCGGGCGCTTCTGAACCATGCGCTTTCGACGCAAGGCTTCGAAGTGGCGCAGGCCGAAGACGGCCTCGCCGCGCTCGATTGGCTCGCGCTCAACGAAGTCGATGTCGTCATCACCGATATCAACATGCCCCGGCTCGATGGTTTCGGCCTGATTGAGCGCCTGCGCGAAGGCACCCGCCACCGCGACCGGCCGATCCTCGTACTCACCACGGAAAGCTCGGACGAGAAGAAGGCGCGGGCGCGCGAAGCCGGGGCGACCGGCTGGATCGTCAAGCCGTTCGATGCCGCCAAGCTCGTCGCCGCCGTGCGCCGCGTGGCGCACTGATCCCTCAAGTCCAAGGAATACTCACGATGATCCGCGAACTCATCACTTTCGAGGTCGAAGGCCAGGTCTTCGGGCTCGACATCATGTCGATCCGCGAGATCCGCGCCTGGACGCCCACGACTCGCCTGCCGCGCGTGCCGCACTATGTCGCGGGCGTGGTGAACTTGCGCGGCACCGTGCTGCCGGTAGTCGATCTCGCCGCCCGCCTCGGCTGGCGTGCGACGGAGCCGACTCCGCGCCATGCGATCATCGTCACCCAGCTCGGCCAGCAAGTCGGCGGCTGGATCGTCGATTCGGTCAGCGATATCGTCACTATCCCCGATCAGACGCTGCAGGCCCCGCCCCCGGGTGTCGGCAATGACAGCGTGGTGCCGTTCCTCGAAGGCCTCGCCGCGATCGAAGACAAGATGGTGATGGTGCTCAACCTCTTCGCGCTCAGCGATGGGGCCCAGCTCGCCGCTGCCGCCTGATCAATCTGCCGCCTGATCCACCTGCCGCACTACGCAAGGAAACTGCGCCGATGGCCCCCGCCAATACCGCCTCGCACCGCCAGATCGCCCTGGTGCTCGAGGAACTGTCGCAGGAAGTCGAAGGGCTTGGCGCGTCGCTCTGCGGCGATATGGACGTGGCCATGCGGCACATGGACAGCCTGCAGGCGATCGACCTGATCGCCCAGAAGCAGCGCAGCCTGGCCAAGCTGCTCCTTGCCGATTGCCTCGAAACCGAAGTGGAGCAGATCGGCCTTGATATCCTGCGCGAGCGGATGCGCCTTATGCGCTGACCGTGCTGCGCTGACCGTGCTGGCCGTCCCGCATCGGGAACGGCCAAAATGTGATGGCAGAACACGCGTGTTGCGCTTGGCGCGGCGGATGATCACAGTAGCTGCTTTCCTTGGGAATGGCAGGCACCATGGCGGTCATCGCGGTCTACAGCGTGAAAGGCGGCGTCGGAAAAACCACCCTCGCGGTCGATATGGCATGGCGCTCGGCGGTGCGGTCGGGTCATTCCACGCTGCTGTGGGATCTGGATCCGCAAGGGGGTGCTGGCTGGCTGCTCGGGCTCGAGGAGCCACCGGAGAGCCACGCGGCCGCGGTGTTCATCAAGGGCAGCAACCCGGCAGACTTCATCGTGCCCAGCCCATATCCGGGCCTTTCGCTGCTCCCGGCGGATCAGAGCATGCGCGGGCTGCCCGCGGCGCTCGCCCGCATCGGCAAGCGCAAGCGCATGGCCCGCACCGCCGCCGCGCTGGCCGCCACACATGCGCGCATCGTGATCGATTGCCCGCCGGTGCTGAACGAGATCAGCGAACAGATTTTCGCCGCCGCCGATCTGCTGATCGTGCCGCTGCCCCCCTCGCCGCTTTCGGCCCGCGCGCTGCCGATGATCCGCGAGGAGATCCTCGAACGACATCCGCGCCACCCGCCGATCCTGCCAGTGCTCTCGATGTACGATGCCCGGCGCAAACTGCACCGCGAAGTCCACACCGGCTTCGCGGCTGGCTGGCCGGTCATTCCCATGGCCAGCGCCATCGAACAGACCGCTGTGCGCCGCGCCCCGCTCGGCACGTTCGCCGCGGCCAGCGATGTGAACGCCCGCCTGCAGCGCCTGTGGGACGGGATCGAAGCGAAGCTGACGATGCAGGCCTCGCTACAGGCCTGACGGCGCTCAGTTCATGAAGGTATCGAGCGCCTCGCCAGCCGCAATCCACGCAGCTTCCGCTGTCTCCAGCACCTCGGCCACTTCGCGGCGCAGCTTGCCCAGTTCGGCCATGCTCAACCGCGCTAGATCGGCGGCTGGCTTGCCGGAACCGGCCAGCGCCGCATCGATGGCCGCCAGCCGCGCCTCGGCCTTGCCGACCGCGCTTTCGGCCTCGTTCACCGCCTTCTGCAGCGCCTTCATTTCCTCGCGGCTTTTCGCCCCGCCCTTCGGCTTCGCGCCGCCAGCGCCGCCCTTGCCGCCATCGCCCTTCGGCTGGTTCCGCCCGAGCACGAAGTCGATGTAGTCCTCGATGCTGCCGGGATAGTCCTTGGCCGTCCCGCCATCGACCAGCACCAGCCGGTCCGCGGTCAGTTCCACCATGTGCCGATCGTGGCTGATCAGGATCACCGCGCCCGCATAGTCGTTCAGCGCCTGAACCAGCGCTTCGCGCGCATCCACGTCAAGGTGGTTGGTCGGCTCGTCGAGGATCAGGAGATGCGGTGCATCGCGCGTGACGAGCGCCAGCGCCAGCCGTGCGCGCTCCCCGCCCGAAAGCGTCGCCGTTTTCGATTCGGCGCGCGGCCCTGAAAAGCCGAAGCGGCCCAGTTGCGCACGCACCGCTGCCGGGGCCTTGCCCGGCATGGCCCGCGTCATCAGTTCCAGCGGAGTCGAATCCCCCGGCAGTTCCTCCACCTGATACTGCGTGAAGTATCCGATCTTGAGCTTGCCCGAAGCGGTCATCCCGCCCTCGCTTGCCGCCAGTTGCCCCGCCAGCAGCCGCGCCAGCGTGGTCTTGCCGTTGCCGTTGCGGCCCAGCATCGCGATGCGGTCGTCCGGGTCGATCCGCAGGTTGAGCCGCCGCAGGATCGGCTTGTCCGCGCTGTAGCCGGTCGCCGCCAGATCGAGCGTGATCAGCGGGGGGCGCAGTTCGTCCGGATCCGGAAACCCGAAGCTCAGCGTCGGGTCTTCCATCATCGCCGTCACGGGCTGCATCTTTGCCAGCATCTTCGCACGCGATTGCGCCTGCTTGGCAGTGGAAGCCCGCGCCGAATTACGCGCAACATAGTCCGCCAGCTTCTTGCGCTGCGCATCCTGCGCGATCTTTGCCGCCGCAATCTGCGCCGCGCGCTCAGCCCTCTGCCGCTCGAACGCGTCATAGCCGCCCGCATAGAGCGCGATCTTCCCGCCCTGCAGGTGGAGGATCGTATCGACCACGTTGTTGAGCAGATCGCGCTCGTGGCTGATCACCACCATCGTGCCGGGATAGCTCTGGAGGAAGCTCTCCAGCCACAGCGTCGCTTCCAGATCGAGGTGGTTCGAAGGTTCGTCCAGCAGCAGCAGATCGGGCGCCGAGAAGAGCAGCGAGGCCAGCGCGACGCGCATTTTCCACCCGCCCGAAAAGCTGTCGAGCGGCAGGGCCTGCATCGCCTCGTCGAAACCCAGCCCGATCAGGATGCGCGCGGCGCGGGCGTCTGCCGTGTAGGCGTCGATGGCGATCAGCCGGTCATAGACGGCAGCCATGCGGTCCGGATCTTCGCAGGTCTCCGCCTCTGCCATCAGCGCGGCACGCTCGGTATCGGCGGCCAGCACGGTTTCAAAGGGCGTCGCCGTGCCCGCCGGGGCAGACTGCGCGATATAGCCCAGCCGCGTGCGCTTGGGCATTTCGATCCCGCCGTCATCCGGCTCCAGTTCACCGATGATCGCCTTCATCAGCGTGGATTTGCCCGCGCCGTTGCGGCCGATCAGCCCCACCTTGGAGCCCGGCTGGATTGTCGCGCTCGCGCGGTCAAGAATGGTGCGTCCGCCCAGTCGCACGGTGAGGCCCTGAATTGTCAGCATGTGCGCGCCCCTAGCAGGCGCGGCCGCAATGCGAAACCCGGCGTGAGCCCCGCCAACAATCCTCCGAAAAATCCGCGCCCTCGCGCCAGCCCGCACTGGACTTGGCAGCCCGCCCTCGTCCATGAGTCAGCCGCATGTGGCAGATCTATCAATTCCCGCTGTGCCCGTTCAGCCGCAAGGTGCGCCTGCTCCTCGCCGAAAAGGGCGTGGCCTATGAACTCATCCGCGAAAACCCGTGGGAGCATCGCGACGAGTTCGAGAAGCTCAATCCGGCGGGCCGCACCCCGGTGCTCCACAACCCGGAAAAGCAGATCACGCTGATCGACAGCCGGGCCATCTGCGAATATTTCGAGGAGACGGTGGACAAGACCCCGATGATCAACGGGACCGCCGTGGGCCGCGCCGAAATCCGCCGCCTTGTCGCCATGTTCGATGAGAATTTCTATGCCGCCGTCACCCAGCCCCTGCTGGAAGAGCGCATGAAGAAGCGTCTGGTCTACCGCCAATCACCCGATTCGCGCGTCCTGCGCGATGCGATGCGGCTCGCCAACGATCACCTCTATTATATCGATTACCTGATCGATAACCGCCCGTGGCTGGCGGGGAGCACGATGAGCCTTGCCGATCTGGCCGCCGCTGCGCAAATTTCCGTCGCGGACTATCTCGGCGGGATCGACTGGTCGCTGCACGAACAGGCCGCCAGCTGGTATTCCGTGTTCAAGAGCCGCCCGAGCTTCCGCCCGCTGCTCACCGAACGCATGGACGTGATCCAGCCGCCCGCGCACTATGCCGATGTAAACGCCTAGCAAACAGGCGGAAGATCAGGCCGCGCGGCTGTCCGTGCGGGTCATGCGCAGCCATTCGCGGGCGCGGCGCTGGGCTTCGGCGATCTCGCGCGCGGTCATGTCGTCCGAAACTTCGGCGCGGCACATCGCGGCTTCCTCATGTCCGCCCACCGCGGCCAGATTGAACCACTTGTGCGCCTCGATCAGATCGCACGGCGCGCCGTGGCTGCCGGTGGAGAACGCCACACCCAGATCGAAGAGAGCGTCCATGTCCCCGGCCGCAGCGGCCGCGAGGCAAGTGGCGACAAGCGTATCGGTCGCCGCGCAATCGGTGCCATCAGCAGAAGTCTCGGTCTCGGCGACCAACTTGATCCAGGTCTGTGTCATCAATTCTACCCCTGTCCCTCAGGGCCACCATCCGGCTGGCCCATGCAGGCACAAAGTCGCCAAACATGGTCAACAAGTGGTTAACGCGCAAAAAAACCGCTCGAATGTCCGAACCGGGTACAACTATGCGCCTTCCGCTTAGGAAAACCTTGTGCGGATTCGGGCACTTGCCTATAGGCCCGCCAACCGGATGCCTTGATCGTCCATTCGCGGGCGACACGGCGTTCCGAAGCGCAAGAGCGGCTGCTTGGAGGGCCGAATGGCTGGTGTGTTGGGTGATGAAATCGACGTGCTGGCCAAAGCCCGCCGGGCCATGCCCAGCGACTATCTCCCTTCCGATGCAGAGCCTTACATGAACGAGGCGCAGCAGGATTATTTCCGCCGCCTGCTGCTCGAATGGAAGAGGTCGATCCTCTCGGCCTCCGCCGGTACGCTTTCCGCGCTGCAGGATGGCCCGATCCGCGAACCCGATCTCAATGACCGCGCCTCCAGCGAAACCGAATGGGGCATCGAACTGCGCACGCGGGATCGGCAGCGCAAGCTGATCGCCAAGATCGATGCCGCGATGCGCCGGATCGATGAAGGCGAATATGGTTACTGCGAAGTCACGGGCGAACCCATCGGCCTTGGCCGCCTGATCGCCCGCCCGATCGCCACCATGACGGTCGAGGCGCAGGAAGCACACGAGCGGCGCGAGAAGATTTCACGCGATATGTGAGGCGCTCCGGGGGCGCGCGGGCAGCAGGCCCGCCTCTCGAACACGACCCGCAAGCATTGCGCCAAACACTGTCCCGGTCCGGTACACACTAGGCATTTCCCGGTAAACACGGCGGCGATTTAAGGTTTCGTTAGGCAGCATCGCTTAGCAATCCTCGTGGAAGTCGAGAGGCTTCCTTGTGAAGTTCGGCCCGGATTGTCTGGTCCGATCAGGGGAGCCTGTTTTGGGCTGATGCGACGGAAACCGGGCGTGACTGAACTCGATCATCGGCAGGTGGGGCGTGACAGCCTCTTTCTCATGGCAGACGTGCGCCTGCTTGGCGCCGGCGATGAACACCGGGTCAAGGTGCGCAACCTTTCGGGTGGCGGCATGATGGCCGAGGGCCATGTCAAGGTGACCCGCGGCGCAAAGCTGGAGATCAACTTGCGCAATATCGGCTGGGTCGAAGGCGTGGTCGCGTGGATTCAGGAAAACCGCTTCGGCATCGCCTTCATGGAAGACATCGACCCCAAACTCGCGCGCGAACCGGTCGCCGCCAAGGCCGAGAGCAGCACGCCGCGCTTCGTCAAACCGGTGCTTGCCACTGTTGACCCGGCCCGCCTGCGCAAGATCTGATCGCGCGCCAGCGCCCCAGGGCAAGAGACCGGCTAAAAATCTGAGGATTCTGGCGGTGGCGGGCATACCCGGCGCTGACCCGCGCTCCGCCGCGTGCTAGTACTTGCAGGCAATGGTGCGCGCCTTCAGCCTTTCCGTGCCCTTTCGGCCCCTGATCGCCGGCCTGGCCCTCGCCGGGCTCGGCTTGCTCATCCTCGGCATTGCGGCGTGCGGGCGGCGCAGCGAAGGTCCGCTGCCGATCGTGCTCATCGGTGATAGCACCGCGCTCGATTCCAGCGGCGTGCGCCTCTCGCCCGCCGCGCGCACCCTGCGCGGCGCCACGGTCGAAGGGCTGGTCGCCTTCGATGCAGAGGGCCACATTGTCCCGGCCATCGCCGATCGCTGGATCATCACCGACGATGGGGAAAGCTACATCTTCCGCCTGCGTGACGGGACATGGCCCGGCGGCGCGCGGATCACCGCAGAAACCGCCGCTGCCGCGCTGCAGGCAGCCCTCGCCCGGCTCAAGGGCACTGCGCTCGGGCTCGATCTCGCCAGTATCGAACAAGTCCGCGTCATGGCCGACCGGGTCATCGAGATCGATCTCAGCGGCCCGGTTCCCGATCTGCTCACCCTGCTCGCCCAGCCCGAGCTTGGCCTGCCCTATGCCCGGCGCGGGTCCGGCCCGATGGCCATCGCGCGGCGCAGCGATGGCATCGAGCTTGCGCTGATACCGCCGGAAAAGCGCGGGCTCGTCCCCGAAGAAGGCTTCACCAGCCATGGCCGCCCCCTGATCGTGGAGTTCCTGCCCGCACCAAAGGCGGTCAAGCGGTTCAACGACGGCGATGCCGATCTCGTCTTGGGCGGGCGGATCGATTCGCTCCCGCTGGCCGAGGCGACCAGCCTTGCGCGCGGCAACGTCCAGCTCGATCCGGTCGTCGGCATGTTCGGCCTGTTGGTCGAAAGCGAGGCCGGTTTCCTCGCCGATGCCCCGAACCGCGAGGCGCTGGCGCTGGCGATAGACCGCGATGCCATCATCGCCGCGTTCAACATCGGCGGCTGGCAGCCCACCACCCGCATCGTTTCACCGGGGATCGAAGGCGATCCCGGCACGGTTGGCGAACGCTGGGTCGGCGTGGCGCTCGAAGCCCGCCGCGCCTTGGCCGCGCAGCGCGTTGCCAAGTTCATGTCTGGCGGGAAATCGGCCCCGGTGCTGCGCATCGCCGCCGCAAGTGGCCCCGGCACGCGCCGCGTGATCGATCGGCTGGCCGCTGATTTCAAGGCCATCGGCGTGGTCGCCGTGCAAGTCGGCGAAGACAAGCCCGCCGAACTGCGCCTGATCGACACGACCGCCCGCTACGGCCGCGTCAGCTGGTTCCTCAACCAGCTCGCCTGTTCGGTCCACAAGCCGGCCTGCAGTCCGCTCGCCGATGACCTCCTCGCCGAGGCGCGGCGGACGGCAGACATGCCCGAACGCGCACGCCTGCTCGGGCAGGCCGTGGCCGAAATCACGACCGCCAACGCCTATATTCCGATCGCCCGCCCGCTGCGCTGGTCTCTGGTGCGCAGCGGCGTGACCGGTTTCGCGCCAAACCCCTGGGGCTGGCACCCGCTTCCCCCGCTGGCGGTCGTCCCCCGGTAGGCAGCCCGTATCGGGGTAAGCCGGGCGCAGGCGGCGGGCGAAAATTAATTTTTCCTTCGCCGGGAGGGAGGTTTTGCGCACAGGCCGCACTTAAGCCCATTTCAGCCGCGCTCGACCTATCCGCAGGCCTCAAGTGGGCAACCGGCAAGGCTAGCGTGTGAAACTTCAGGTGTTCCATGATCCCACCGGACTCCGTGGGCGCCGGATGCGATGGGTTGGATGGGGCTTGCTGGTGATGGCAGGCCTGTGTTTTGCCCTGCTGGCATGGACCCTCACATCGCTTGAGCCGCGCACGGCCCCGAAGCTGGCTGCCGCGCTTTCTGGCGAGCAGGCGCATGCCGCTGCGATACCCCCTTCTCCTGCCAGCATATCTTCCAAGGCATGGCTGCCCGCCATGATGCAGCGCGGAGGACGGCCACCGGCTGATGAGACGCTGGGTTTCTACATGCCGTGGGATGAGGCCAGCCGCCGCTCGCTCCGCGCCAACGTGGGGCAATTGGCGTGGGTTGCCGCGGGCATGGTCTCTGTGCGGGGGCGCGATCACGAATGGATCGAGGCGCGTAACGACGCGCTGATGGAAATTCTGGCAGGCAGCCCCCGGACGCAGCTGCTGCTGATGATCCAGAACGATAGCGAAACCGGCTGGGACGGCGCAAACATGGCGCGGCTGCTCGCCAGTCCGCAGCAACGCCAATCCCTGATCGAGCAGCTGGCGAAAGCCATGACCCGGCACAAGGCCGCCGGTGTGTTCTTCGATATCGAAAACTTGCCCGCATCGGCCCACGATGATTACCGCGCGCTTCTCTCCGAAGCCCGCACCCGCCTGCCCGCGCTGCGGGGTGGCGGCGCGGCGACGGTGATGATCGCGGCCCCCGTGGCCGACGAGAACTGGGACCTTGGCGCTTATGCCCGCGCGGCGGACCGCATCGTGCTGATGGCCTATGATGAACACTGGCAATCGGGATCGCCCGGCCCGATCGCATCGCAGGCGTGGTATGCGCAGGTCGTGGCAAGCGCGGTGGCGCGCACCGGAGCCGATCGCGCAATCGTGGCGGTTGGCAGTTATGCGTTCGATTGGGCCAAGGGGCAGGCGCTGGCGGATTCGATCACCGTGGAGCAGGCTTGGGCCCGCGCAGCGCAGGCCCGGACAGTGCCGCTGTTCGATCCGCGCAGTGGCAACACCGGCTTTGCCTACATGCAATCAGGCGTGCGGCACGAGGTGTGGATGCTGGATGCGCTCAGCGCGTGGAACCAGCTGCGCGTGCTACGCGATGTGCGCCCGGCGGGCGTGGCGCTGTGGCGCCTCGGCAGCGAAGACCCCGCGTTCTGGTCCGTGCTCTCAGCGGCCCGGGCAGGCACGCAGCCTCCGCTGGCCGCCCTGCAGCAGCTGCCCGCCGGGCAGGGCGTGGACTTGCGCGGCACCGGCGAAGTCCTGCGCATGGGCGGCCCAGCGGCGGGCGGCGCGCGCACCATCCGCGCCGATACCGACGGGCTGATCCGCACGGCCAGCTATGACAAGTTGCCGCACGGGCATATCGTCGAGCGGCGCGGCAATGCACCGCACCAGATCGCGCTGACGTTCGATGATGGGCCGGACCCGCGCTGGACACCGCAAATCCTCGATGTGCTGAACCGCTACCACGTGCCCGCCACGTTCTTCGTCACGGGCACGCACGTGCTGGACCAGCCCGCACTGGTGCAGCGGATCGTGGCGCAAGGTTCGGAGCTGGCGAACCATTCGACCACGCACGCCGACCTCGACCGCATTTCGGATGCGGCGGTCGCACTGGAAATCAACGCGACCCAGCGGCTGGTGGAAACCTATACCGGCCGTTCGATGCACTTGTTCCGCGCGCCTTATCTGGGTGACGCAGACCCAGATACGGCAGCCGAATTGCGGGTTGCGCAGATTGCGGCGAAGCTGGGCTATCTGACCGTGGGGCTCAATGTCGATCCGCTGGATTGGCAGACCACCGATGCCGCCACGATCACCGCGCGCACGATTGCCCAGATCGAGGCCGGGACCACCAGCTATGCGCGCCGGATCGTGCTGCTGCATGATTCGGGCGGTGATCGCAGCGCAACCGTGGCGGCCTTGCCCGCCATCATCCGCGGACTGCGTGCGCGCGGCTATGAATTCGTGCCGGTTTCAACCCTCGCCGGGCTGACCCGCGATGCCGCGATGCCGGTGGTGGCAGGCAGCAAGGCGAAGCCCGCAAGCATGGACGGCCTGCTGTTCGAGGCGCTGCGCGTGGGGCGCGGGGCCATCGGTTGGCTGTTTGTGGCGGCGGTTGCGCTCGGGCTGCTGCGCGTGCTGCTGCTTTCGGCGCTGGCCGTCTGGCAGACCCGCCGGATCGCGCAGGGCCTGCACCGCGTGGCAGCGCCAGCGCACCTTGTGCCGCGCTTCATCTCGGTGCTGATCCCGGCCTTCAACGAAGAACGCGTGATCGCGGCATCGGTGCGCCGGGCGCTGGCCACGCAGGGGATGCGGGTCGAGATCATCGTGATCGACGATGGCTCGTCCGACCGCACGAGCGCGATTGTGCGGGAGGCGTTCGGCCTCGATCCGCGCGTGCGCCTGCTGACACTGGAAAACGGCGGCAAGGCCCGCGCGCTGAACGCGGGGCTGGCGATTGCGAAAGGCGATGTGATCGTCGCGCTCGATGCCGATACCCGCTTCGAACCGGACACGATTGCGAAGCTGGCCGCGTGGTTTGCCGACCCCGGGATCGGCGCGGTGGCAGGCAATGCGAAGATCGGCAACCGGGTCAACTGGCTCACCCGCTGGCAATCGCTGGAATACATCACGGCGCAGGCGCTGGAGCGGCGCGCACTGGAGGCGCTGGGCGCGGTGACGGTGGTGCCCGGCGCCGTGGGCGCGTGGCGGCGCGCGGCGCTGGACGCGGTGGGCGGCTACCCATCGGACACGCTGGCCGAGGATCAGGATCTGACCATCGCCATCCAGCGCGCGGGCTGGCGGGTGGCCTGCGAATACGATGCGATCGCGTGGACCGAAGCGCCCGAGACCGTGCGCGCACTATTCCGCCAGCGCTATCGCTGGGCCTTTGGCACCTTGCAGTGCCTGTGGAAGCACGCCGCCGTGATGGGCCAGGGGCAGCCGCGCGGTCTGGCATGGTTCGGACTGCCGCAAGCGTGGCTGTTCCAGATCGGGCTTGGGCTGATCTCACCGATCGTCGACGTGGCGTTGGTTGTGGGCCTTGCCGATGCAGGCTTGCGCACGTTCAGCCACGGCTGGGGTGTGATGTCAGAGGATCTGACGCGGATGCTGGCGTTCTGGCTGGTCTTTTCGGTGGTGGAATGCGCCTGCGGGGCCTTGGCCTATCGCATCGATGGCCGGGAGGGCCGCCTGCCGGTGCTGCGCATGCTGGCGATGCGCTTTGGCTATCGCCAGCTACTCTATGCCGTCGTGATCCGTGCGGTCGGCTCGGCGCTGCACGGGGTAAAGGTGCGGTGGGGCACGCAGCAGCGCAGCGGGAACATGACCGCCGAGGCTGAACCGCCGATCACGCAGGCCGGGCCGGATGTGGATCGCGGCGACGAGGGCCTGCCGCCGATTCCCGTGGCCGCCTAGCCCAGCAGTTCCTCGATCTGGGCGAGGCGTTCCTTGCCGAAGAACATCTCATCACCCACGAAGAAGGTGGGGATGCCAAAGGTGCCGCGATCGACCGCGTTCTGCGTGTTGGCCGCGAGCCGGTCCTTGACCGGGGCGGATTGGCTGGCCTCAGCGAGCGCAGCGGCGGGAAGGCCGGCGGCAGCGATGACGGCATCAATGGCGGCGCTGTCTGACGGATCGAGACCCTGCTCCCAGATCGCGCGCAGGAACGCTTCCGCGAAGGCTTCGCCGCAGCCGAGATCGATGGCGGCGAGAAGCAGGCGCAGCAGTTCGACCGAGCGGAACGGGAAAGCCGGGTTCATGCGGAACTTCGTCAGGCCGTGGCGGGCGATGAAGCGCTGCATTTCGAGCTGCGCATAGGCGTTCTTGCCCTTCACGTCAGCATCGCGGACGAACGGCGGCGCATTGCCGGTCAGCTTGTGCATGCCGCCGAGCAGCACGGGCGTGATGGTGATGGCTGCGCCCTTGCGCGCGGCAATCTCTTTCAAGGGCCACCACGCGAGATAGCCGTTGGGGCTCACAAAATCGAAAATGAACTCGACGGTCCGGGTTTCGGGAGTTTTGGTCATGTCAGAAGCGCTCCTGCCAAGGGCGAAGGTCAAGCTCGTGCGTCCATGACGAGCGGGGTTGCTGGTGCAGCCAGACGAAGGCCTGTGCGGCGTCTTCGGGCTTGAGCACGGAATCTTCAGCGAGAAGCGGGGCAACGTCTTCAACCCGTGAGCGCAGGAAGGTGCCGTCGATGGCGCCGTCGCAGACGACGTGGGCGACGTGAATGCCCTCGGGGCCGAGTTCGCGCGCCATGGATTGGGCGAGCGCGCGCAGGCCGTGCTTGGCAGCCGCGAAAGCGGCAAACCCCGCGCCGCCGCGCAAGGAGCCGGTTGCACCGGTGAACAGGATCGTGCCCTCCCCGCGCGGGGCCATCACGCGCGCGGCTTCCCGGCCCGCGAGGAAACCGGCGAAACAGGCCATTTCCCAGACCTTGTGGAACACGCGCGCGGTCGTCTCGCGGATGCCAAAGCGGACATTGGCGCCGATGTTGAACACGGTGACGGCAATGGGGCCGATCTCGCGCTCGATCTGATCGAACAAAGCCGCGGTTTCCTCTTCGGAGCGGGCGTCTACGCCAAAGGCATGGGCCTGGCCGCCCTCGGCGCGGATTTCGGCGCAGAGCGCTTCGAGTTGATTGATATGGCGTGCGCGGCGCGTGACGCAGACGGTGAGGCCGGTGCGCGCAAAGGCCCGCGCGATGGCACCGCCGAGCCCGTCACCCGCGCCGATGACAAGGCAGACGCCGCTTGCCGGTGCTTCGCTCATGCCTCTCTCCCGTTCTCCCATGCGCTTGGTAGCTTGCGCAGTGTGCAGATAGCAATCGCGGGAACGAATTGTCGCTGCTAGGTTTGCGGCCCATGAGCAGTTCTCCCTTTCGCGCCGCCGTTGTGCAGGCAGCATCTGATCCGGCCGGCAGCGGCGCTTCCGCAGCCAAGGCCGCCCGCCTGATTGCAGAGGCCCATGCGGCAGGGGCGCGGCTGGCGGTGTTTCCCGAAGCCTTCATCGGCGGCTATCCCAAGGGCGCGCGGTTTGGCGCGCCCATCGGGTTGCGGCAGCCGGAGGGGCGCGAGGCTTTTGCACGGTATTTTGCCGCAGCCGTAGCGCTGGACGGGCCGGAGATTGCGCTGGTGCGCGAGGCGGCAGGCGCGGCGGGCATGGTCGTGGTGATCGGCGTGATCGAACGGCTGGGTTCGACGCTCTATTGCACTGCCCTCATCATCGACGGCGCGAGCGGCACCATGGCGCACCACCGCAAGCTGATGCCGACAGCGGCGGAGCGGCTGGTCTGGGGCTTTGGCGATGGCTCCACCCTGCCTGCGGTGGAAACTGCGCTGGGCACCGTGGGCGCGGTGATCTGCTGGGAAAACTACATGCCGATGCTGCGCATGGCGATGTATGGCCAGGGCGTGACGCTCTACTGCGCGCCGACCGCCGATGACCGCGACGGGTGGGTTTCGACCATGCGGCACATCGCGCTCGAAGGGCGCTGCCATGTGCTCTCCGCCTGCCAGTTCCTGCAGCGGCGCAATCTGCCTGAAGGGCAGGAATGCGTGCTGGGCGAAGACCCCGACACCGTGCTGATGCGCGGCGGCAGCCTGATCATCGGGCCTCTGGGCGAAGTGCTGGCAGGGCCGGACTACAGCGGCGAAACGGTGCTCTATGCCGAGATCGATCCCGCCGAAATCGCCCGCGCACGCTATGATTTCGATCCGGTGGGCCATTATTCCCGGCCCGATGTGTTCCGCCTGACGGTGGACCGGCGCGCCAAGCCGGCCGTGGCGTGGACGGACGAGGCGGAGTGAACGCAAACAATTTGATTCACTCGATTGAATCACGGTAAACCTTAGGGTAAGCGGGTGGGCAAAGGCTCCATCGAGAGTCGCGCGGGAGAGAGCCCTTGAGCATAGCCACCCCAACCGGAACCGAGCGGACGGAGACCAAGCGCAAGCCGATCCTCTCGCTGCTGCGTGTCGTCGAGATGAACCTCGGGTTCCTCGGCCTGCAATTCAGCTTTGGTCTGCAGCAGGGCAACATGGTGCCGATCTATTCCTGGCTCGGCGCGGATGAATCCAATCTGCCCATCCTGCAACTCGCCGGGCCGATGACCGGCCTGCTGATCCAGCCGCTTGTGGGCGCGCTGTCTGATCGCACCAATTCGCGCTTTGGCCGCCGCACGCCCTATTTCCTGATCGGCGCGGTGATGTGCAGCCTTGGCCTGCTGTTCATGCCGTTTTCTGCCAGCATCCTGATGGCGGCGAGCCTCTTGTGGCTGCTCGATGCGGGCAACAACATCACGATGGAGCCCTACCGCGCCTATGTCAGCGACCGGCTGGACGAGAGCCAGCACGAGATCGGCTACCTGAGCCAGAGCGCGTTCACCGGCCTGGCGCAGTGCCTTGCGTTCCTTTCGCCCTCGATCCTCGTCTACTGGGTCGGGATTGATCGCAATGCGGTGGACGCGCACAATATCCCGACGATCACGCACATCTCGTTCATGATCGGCGCGGTGCTTTCGATCACCACGATCCTGTGGTCGATCTGGCGCGTGCCCGAATTGCCGCTGAGCGAGGACGAGAAGGCGCGCATTGCCGCCGCCCCGCGTTCGGCGGGCGCGACGCTGGGCGAGATTGGGCGCGCCATCGTGGAAATGCCGCAAGCGATGCGCAGCATGGCGTGGATGAGCCTGTTCCAGTGGTACGGCTTCTCGATCTACTGGTCGTACAGCTCGCTTTCGATCGGGCGTTCGATCTACGATACCGCCGACAAGAGCAGCGAGGCGTTCCGCGCGGCGGTGCTGACGACGCAGCAACTGGGCGCGTTCTACAACCTCGTCGGCTTTGTCGCGGCGCTCGCGATGGTGCCGATCTCGCGCGCGCTGGGTGCCTCGCGCGTGCACATGGCCTGCCTTGCTGCGGGCGGCATCGGCATGGCGGCGCTGGCCCACGTATCGGGCGCGGCGAACGCGCCGGGGCCGATCTTCTCCGCGCTCGCCATGCCGGACCTCGGCAGCCACACCCCGCTTCTACTGATCGCGGTGACGCTGGGCTTTTGCTGGGCGAGCATCATGGGCAACCCCTACATCATCCTCGCCGGATCGATCCCGCCAGAGCGGACCGGCGTATACATGGGCATTTTCAACATGATGATCGTGATTCCGATGCTGCTGAACGGGCTGACCTTCGGGTGGATCTACAACCACGTGCTCGGCGCAGACCCGCGCAATGCGCTGACCTTTGCCGGTGTGCTGCTGGTAGCTGCGGCGGTAACGATGCTGCGCGTGCCCGATCCGCGCCGGGCGGCAGGGCTGGCACATGCCTGAGGCAACGCCGCAGATCATCGCGCTGGAAAGCCCCGGATGCAGCGCCGTGTGGGAACTTCCCCCCGGCGAGGCACCGCTGTGGCGATATTGGGGTCCGCGTCTGCCGGACGGCGCGCGCCCTTCTGCCAGCTTGCGCAGCGAGCGGCCCGAACCGAGTTTTTCGCTCCATTTCGATCAGCCGCTGACGGTGTTTCCCGGCTTCGGCATGGGCTGGTTTGGCCAGAGCGCGCTGCTGGCGGACCGGGGCGGGCGCGACTGGTCGTTTCAGGCGGGCGAATGCAAGGTCGAGCGCCCCGATGCGCAGACCGTGCGCTTCGTGCTGCATGATACAGTGGCGAAGATCGCGGTGACGACAAGCTATTCGCTCGATCCCGCGACCGATGTGATGACCGTGCGGACAGCGCTTTCCAACCTTGGCGATGCACCGCTGCACGTGCAGTGGCTGGCCGCCGCCGCGCTGCCGCTGCCCGAGGATGCCGCCGAAGTCCATTCGTTGGCCGGGCGGCACAATTCCGAATTCGTGCCCGTGCGCGATCCGCTCACCCGCAGCATCTGGCGGCGCGAGAACCGGCGCGGACTGACCTCGCACGATTGCTTCCCCGGCGCGGTGGTGACCTGCGGCGATGGCAGCGCCTATGGCGCGCAGATCGCGTGGTCGGGCAATTCGGTGCAGACCATCGAGTGGGTCGATGACGGGCGGCACCAATGGCAGCTGGGCGAATGGCTGGCCCCGGGCGAAGCGATTCTTGCGCCGGGCGCGGTGCTGCAGAGCCCCGAAGTCTTGGCAACGGCCTCTGCCGAGGGGCAGAACGGCGTGGCCCACGCGTTCCATCGCGGCATTCGCGCGCGGATGACATGGCCGGGCGGGCCTGAAGGTGCCGCCAAGCGGCCAGTGCACATCAACACGTGGGAAGGCTTCTACTTCAAGCACGACGAAGCCGCGCTCATGGACCTGGCGCGGGCAGCGGCCAGCATCGGGATCGAGCGCTTCGTGCTCGATGACGGCTGGTTCGGCAAGCGCGATGACGACACCTCCTCGCTCGGCGACTGGACGGTCGACACGCGCAAATACCCGCGCGGACTGGGACCGCTGGCGAAGACGGTGACCGACCTCGGCATGGAATTCGGTCTGTGGGTCGAGCCGGAAATGGTCAACCGCAACAGCGACCTCTATCGCCGCCATCCCGATTGGGCGCTGCATGTGGATGGGCGTCCGCTGCTCGAGGCGCGCAATCAGCTGGTGCTCGATCTCGCCCGGCCCGAGGTGAGCGCGTACCTGTTCGACGCAATCGCCGCGCTGCTGCGCGAGCTGCCGATCGGCTACCTCAAGTGGGACCACAACCGCGATCTCGTCCATGCCGGGAACCACCCACATTACCGCGCGCAAGTGCTGGCGACCTATGCGCTTATGGACCGGCTGCGGGCGGCCTTCCCGAACGTGGAGATCGAGGCTTGCGCCGGTGGCGGGGGGCGGATCGATGCAGGGATCATGAAGCGCACGCACCGCTTCTGGACCTCGGACTGCATCGACGCCGTATCGCGCGCGGGGATGCAGCGCGGGTTTCTCCAGTTCATGCCGCCCGAAGTGATGGGGAGCCACGTGGGGGCAAGCCCGGCGCATTCGACCGGGCGTTCGCAATCGATGGCGTTTCGCTGCGGCGTGGCGCTGCCGGGGCATTTCGGCGTGGAACTCGATGCGAGGAAGCTGGGTGAGACCGAGCGCAAGGAACTGATGGCTGGAATCGAGCACTACAAGGCGCTGCGGGAACGGCTGCATCAGGGCCGCGTCTGGATGGGCGAAGTGGGTGACGGCGCCGTGTGGCAGGCGCATGGTTCGGCTGAGGACATGGTCGTGCTGGTGACGCGCACGTCGCCCACGACGATGCGGCACCAGCCCAACCTGAAGCTTCCGATGGCGGTGCCGGGGCGCAGCTACACGATTGCGTCCGACAAGGGCGAGTTGATGACCATGGACGGCGGCTGGCTTTCGCGCGTCGGCTTTGCGGTTCCACCAATGCCGGGTGAGGCCGTGCTGGTGCTGGAGGTGCGATCATGAGCTTCGATCCGGCGGAGCATCCGCACCGGCGCTATGATCCGCTGAGCGATACCTGGCTGCTGGTGTCCCCGCACCGCGCCAAGCGGCCGTGGCAGGGCGCGGAAGACGTGCCCGATGTGACGCGCCCGCCCGCGCATGATCCCGGCTGCTATCTCTGCGCAGGCAACACGCGGGTGAACGGGGAGCGCAATCCCGACTATACCGGGACTTACGTGTTCGCGAACGACTTTGCCGCGCTGCTGGCCGACACGCCCGCGCCCGCAGCGGGCAGCGGGCTGTTCCGCGCCGAGCAGGCGACCGGCGAGGCGCGGGTGATCTGCTTCTCGCCCGATCACGGCCGCACGCTGCCCGAGCTTTCGCAAGACGAACTGCGCGCGGTGATCGATTGCTGGTGCGCGCAGACGGCGGACCTTGGTCAGCGCTATTCCGTGGTCTCGATCTTCGAGAACAAGGGCGCGATGATGGGGTGTTCGAACCCCCATCCGCACGGGCAGGTCTGGGCAACCAGCCATGTCCCGCAGCTGATTGCGACCGAAGACCGCACGCAGGCGGCATGGCTGGCCGAGAAGGGCCTCTCCATGCTGGCGGAGCTGGTCGAGGTGGAAGCGGATGGCCCGCGCGTGGTCTGCCAGTCCGAGCATTGGCTGGCCATCGTGCCGTGGTGGGCTGTCTGGCCGTTCGAGACACTGCTGCTGCCGCGTTTCGATGTCGCGCGGCTGCCGGACCTGACCAATGCGCAGCGCAGCGATCTGGCGGTGATCCTCGCCGATCTCACCACGCGCTATGACAACTTGTTCCAGTGCCCGTTCCCCTATTCGATGGGCTGGCACGGCGCGCCGTTCGGGCAGGAGGCGACAGCCCACTGGCGACTGCACGCGCATTTCCATCCGCCGCTGCTGCGCTCTGCCTCTGTGCGCAAGTTCATGGCGGGGTTCGAGATTCTGGCTGAGACGCAGCGCGATCTGACCGCCGAGCAAGCCGCCGAGCGGCTGCGTGCTTGTGGCGGCCCGCATTTCAGGAGCGGCACATGAGCGTCCTCGCGCAGCAATTCGCGGCAGCCTTCGGCGCGCGCCCTGCCCTTCTCGCGCGCGCACCAGGGCGGGTGAACCTGATCGGCGAGCACACCGATTACAACGACGGCTTCGTGCTGCCCGCCGCCATCAGCGTGGAATCGCGCATTGCCGCCAGCCCGCGCAGCGACGGCCTGATCCGGGTGATGGCCTGCGACTTTGGCGGAGCCACGGCGGAATGGCCGGTCAACGCGCCATTCGCAGGCAATCCCGCCGAGCCATGGGCGGACTACATTCGCGCCATGACGACAGCGATGGCGGAGCGCGGGCACACGCTGACCGGCGCAGACATTGCGGTGAGCGGAACGGTGCCGAAGGGCGCGGGGCTTTCCTCCTCCGCCTCGCTCATGGTGGGCATCGGCACGGCGCTGGCGGCGCTTTCGGGCCTGACCATTGCGCCCGCAGACATGGCACTGATGGCGCAGGCGGGCGAGTGCGACCATGTCGGCGTGCGCTGCGGGATCATGGATCAGCTGGCTTCGGCCGCGGGGCGGGGGGGCCATGCGCTGATGATCGATTGCCGCTCGCTGAATGTGCAGCCAGTGGCGCTGCCCGCGGGCGCGCAGATCCTGATAGTCCATTCGGGCGTGGAACGCGGGCTGGTCGAAGGCGCCTACAACGAACGGCGCGCGCAGTGCGAGGCAGCGGCGGCGGCGATGGGCGTGGCGGCGCTGCGCGATGCCGATCTGGCCATGCTGGAACGCGCGCGGCTCGATCCGCTGACCACGGCACGGGCGCGGCATGTCATTACCGAGAACGCCCGAGTGCTGGCGGCAAGCGAGGCGCTCGCGGCGGGCGATCTCGTCAGCATGGGCGCGCTGATGGCGGCTTCGCACAGTTCGATGCGCGACGATTTCGAGATCACCGTGCCCCGGATCGATGCGCTGGTGGCCGAACTGCGCGCGCTGATCGGCCCCGAAGGCGGCGCGCGGATGACCGGCGGCGGCTTTGGCGGCGCGGTCGTCGCGCTGTGCCCGGCAGGCCGCGCCGATGCAGTGCTGGACGCCCTCACCTACCGCAAGCCCGACGGCACGCCGCCGCTGGTGCTGCGCGAAACCGCTTGCGGCGGGGCTGGCCTCGTCATGCCTTGAGTTTCCACCGTCCCCGCCTTTCCGATGGCTGCGGCCATTTCCAATCGATTGCTTCAGGATCCCCGTTCGATGCCCGTACTCACTTCCTCGACCACGCTCTGGACCGGCGAGCACTTGCGCGCGCTGCAAGCGGGGCCGCACCATCAGATCCCGCTTGTCGATGGCAAGGCGCTGCATCATCCCTTGCCCGGCTTTGATCTGTGGGACTTGTGGCCGCTGCAATTGGCGGATGGCAGCACGGCGGTGGTCGAGGGATGGACGCTGTGGTTCGTGTTGTCCGCGCCTGCCGGGGAAGACCCCGAAGCGCGGCACGACATTGTCCGCATCCGGCTGATGGCGGAACGCGATGGGCAGTGGCGCGATCATGGCAACGCGCTGCCGGACGACCTCAATCCCGGAAGCCGCGAATGGGCGGGTTCTTCGCTCTATGATCCCGAGGCGGGCGCGGTGACGCTCTACTGGACACCATCGGGCCTGCGCGGCGAGGAACCGCGCACGTTCACCCAGCGCATGTTCGAGACCACGGGCACGCTGACTGCGGACGCAGCCGCCTTCACCATCGCAGGCTGGAGCGCACCGCGCGAGATCGCGGGTGGGCCGATCCCGCACTATGTGCTGGTGACGGCGTCAGAAGGCGTGCCGGGCATGATCAAGGGTTTCCGCGATCCGGCGCATTTCCGCGATCCAGCAGATGGGGCGGACTACCTCCTGTTCACCGGTTCGCTGAAGGGTTCGGTCAATCCGTGGAACGGCTGCATAGGCCTGCTGCGGCGTGAGGGCGATAGCTGGGCGGTGCTGCCGCCGCTGCTGAGCGCGGACGGGCTCAACAACGAGCAGGAGCGGCCGCACATCGTGTTCCATGCCGGGCGCTACTACCTGTTCTGGTCGACGCAGCGGAAGGTGTTTGCGCCCGATGGCCCCAGCGGGCCGAACGGGCTGTATGGCATGGTGGCAGAGCGGATGGAGGGGCCGTGGCTGCCGCTCAATGGCAGCGGGCTCGTCGCTGGCAATCCGGCCGAGGCACCGGTGCAGACATATAGCTGGTGGGTGACGGGCGAGCTCACCGTGCATGGCTTTGTGGATTACCCCAATTCGCTGAAAGGCAATGACTTTGGCGATGCCGCGTGGCGGCGGGCGCACTTTGCCGGGGTGCCCGCACCCGTGTTCAAGCTGGTGCTGGATGGTACGCGCGCCGAGGTGGCCGCATGACGGGCGCGCGCTACGGCCTGATCGAGGCGGGCGGCACCAAATTCGTGCTCGGCGTGGCGGACGCAGAGCGCACCATCCACGCGCGGGAACGCATCCCGACAACGACGCCGGAAGAAACGCTGGGCGCGGCGGCGGAATGGTTCGCGGCGCAGGGCGTAGAGTACACCGCATTCGGCATTGCCTCGTTCGGGCCGCTTGATCTCGATCCCGCTTCGCCGAACTTCGGCTGCGTGCGCCCCACGCCCAAGCCGCACTGGAGCGGGGCGAGCCTGACCGCACCGTTTCATGAGCGGTTCGGCGTGCCGGTGGCCATCGATACCGATGTGAACGGCGCGGCGCTGTCGGAGGCGCTGTGGGGGGCCGGGGCCGGATTAGGTTCGGTGCTCTATCTCACCATCGGCACCGGGATCGGCGGCGGCTTTTGCAGCGAAGGGCACTTGCTGCGCGGGCTTTCGCACCCCGAGATGGGGCATATCCGCATGCCTCGCCATCCGGAGGACTTGGACTTCGCGGGCACCTGCCCGTTTCATGGCGATTGCCTCGAAGGGCTCGCTTGCGGACCGGCAGTTATCGCGCGGTGGGGCAAATCGCTTTCGGAATTGCCGGAAGGGCATCCCGGCAAGCGGATCATCGCGTGGTACATCGGCCGCGCGCTGGCGACATTCCAGACGGTGATAGAACCCGCGCGGATCGTGCTGGGCGGGGGTGTTACGGGAACGGAAGGCCTGCTGGACCTGATCCGTGCCGAGGCCTTGGCGGCGAACGGCGGCTATACGGTGGGCAAGATCGACGAACTGATCGTGCCGCCGGGCCTTGGTGACAACGCCGGGCTGCTGGGCGCGCTGGCGTTGGCGCTCAGGTAGATTCCCGCAGCAGCAGGCGCGGCTGGAGAACGACGGAGGGTATTTCCTCCCCCGCGATGCGCTGGATCACGCTGGTGACGAGGTTTTCCGCGCCCTGCTCCAGATCCTGCGCGATGGTCGTCAGCGGGGGCATGGTGTGTTCGCCCAGCGGCAGGCCGTCGTAGCCGATCACCTTGACGTCAACAGGAACCGACAGCCCCTGTTCGGCCAGCACGCGCATGGCGGTGACGGCAATGACGTCGGACGCGGCGACCACGCCGTCCGGGCGGTGGGCCTTCGACCGGAAGTACTTGGCGATCTCGCTCTGCGCGGCATCGGCGACAAGGTGCGTGGGCACCACGCCGAACTGCACCCCATCCGCCTTGGAGACGACCGAGCGGCAGCCTTCGAGGCGCTGGCCGATTTCGATGGCGCGCGGATCGCCGAAGAACACGATGTTGCGGCAGCCGCGCTCGATCAGGTGCTGCGCGGCCAGCGCGCCGCCGCGGAAGTTGTCAGACCCCACCGAACAATGCGCCTGCCCCGCGATATGCGAGCCCCAGACCACAAGCGGGCGATAAAGTTCCGCGACCCGGTCAAGCACGGCCGACTGGTCCGACTGGCCGATCACGATGATCCCGTCCGACTGGCCCGAGCGCGCCAGCTTGAGCAGCCAGTCCTCGTCCGTGGGCACAACGCGCGAAAGGAGCAGGCTGTAGCCGCGCCCCGTCAGCTTGTCCGCCAAGAGGCCCAGCATCGTGATGAAGAACGGATCGGAGATGTTCTGGCGCACTTCGTGGCCGAGCGGGATGACCACGCCGATGGTGTTGGTCTTGCGCATGCGCAAGTTGCGCGCGGTAGCGTTGGGCGTGAAGCCATGCTGGCGCGCCAGCGCCACGATCATGTCGCGCGTGGCAGGCGTCACCAGATTCGAACCCGAAAGCGCGCGCGAAACCGTGCCGCTGGTGACACCGGCGATCTCGGCGAGTTCCTTGAGGGTCTTGGGCCCAGTCATCGTAAATGGGTCATCGTATCAAGGTGTCTTCAGGCGGAGGTGGGAACCACATCGAAGGCGATATTGAGCCGTTCTCCCGCCGCGAACGGATAGGTGCCATGCCACAGGAATGAGGGGAAGACCACTAGCTGACCTGCGCGTGGTGGTATTACTGCATAGGGCTCCAACTGCACGCCAAGCTCGGGCGGCGGCGCCCCGAGGTGCAGCGCTCCGGCGGGCGCCGGGCCGGGATCATCCGGCAGCCCGACATAGAGCACGGCGGAAAGCCAGCCGACGGGATGGCTATGCGTGACGTTGAAGCCCCCTGCCCCGAGCCGCACTGACCAGCTGCCCGAGATTTGCAGCCCCCCGCGCGGGCGGCCCAGAGTCGGATGGGGCAGCGGTTGGCGCGGATCGGGCGGCGGCAGGGTGCTGACGAAAGCCCGCAGCGCTTCCATCAGCTTCGCGCGAACCGTGCCGAGCAGCGGTTCGTGGCGCAGCAGGATCGAACGGTCGGTCTGGGTGCCGTGGCGCACCGATTGTTCGGCATAAGGCAGCGAAGCAGTGTGGAGGCGGCGCAGCAGCGCGGCGAGATCGCTGATCTCGGCTGCGGGAAGGCCGGGATCGAGCACGCCGTGGAGCACGGGATCGCCATCGAGCCCCCCGTCCAACCACGCGGCATTTGGATCGCCGAGCAGGCGCCAGGCGGTGGAAAGATAAGGCCATACCTGCCCGGCCAGGCGCGTGGCGGTGAGCGGCAGGGCCAGATCGCGCGCGGCGGCGGCATCACCCGCGCGCAGGGCAGTGCGAATGCGGCACAGCGCGAGGAATTCATCGTCCGCGCCGGTTAGCGCCGCTAGGCGCGCCTGCGCCTGCGCCAGATCGCCGCTTTCGCTGGAAAGGAAGGCGCAGGCAACCGCGAGGGCGCGCGTTTCGCCAAGCTGGGCAGTGGCGGCATCGAGGATGCGCCGGGCAGCGGGCCAATCGCGCTGCTGGGCGCGCAAGGTGAACCAGCCGAGCCAGAGGCCCTGATGGCGCGGCATGGCCTTCACCGCTGCGGCAAAGCCCGCGTCATACGTTTCGGCATCGCCGTAGCTGTAGCGCAAGCTGGCAAGGACGCGCTGGCCGTCGAGCCAGTCTGGCCGGGCGGCGAGCGCATGGGCGAGCATGGCCTCGGCTTCTGCTTGATGGCCTTCGGAGGCGAGCGCGAGCGCGTGGTTGCGCAGCGCGTCGGGGTTGTCCGGCCAGAGCTGCACCGCCTTGGCGAACAGCGCGGCGGCGGGGTAGCCGAGTTCGTAGGCCGATTGCGCGCGCAGGAAGGTCGTCAGCGGATCATCGGGGGCAAGCCGCGCGGCTTCGGCAATCGCCTGATCGGCGCCCGCCATGTCCTGCATGGCGCGCGCAGCGCGTGCCCGTTCGCGCCACACTTCGGCGGTAGCTGGGGCGGTGGCCGGATCAGCCACTGGCTTCAGGCCGCTGCCGCCGCGCCGGTAAGGCCCGCGATATAGGCTTCGTGGCTGGGCAACCGCGCTGCTTCCGCCGCCATGCCGGCGCGCAGCTTGGCGAGGTACTCGCGCGCGTCGATCCCGCGATGCTCGATGAGGGGATCGAGCCCTTCGGGATAATGGTGCTGGCCGATGTGGACCGCGAGCCACGACGGCGGCGCGAACAGATCCATCTCGCGCGCGATCAGGCGGCCATTGCGGCGGAAATGCTCCATCTTGAGCGCCAGCGTTTCCGGCACCTCCATCGCCGAGACATAGCGCCAAAGCTCGTGGTCCTGCCGCTGGGTCAGCTTGTAGTGCAGGATCAGGAAATCGCGGATGCGGTCCGTTTCGGCATGGGCGATGCGGTTGAATTCATCGATTGTCGCGGGACCGAAATCGCGGTCCGGGAACAAGCCGATGAGCTTGGAGATATTGGCCTGAATCAGATGGATCGAGGTGGATTCGAGCGGTTCGAGGAAGCCGCTGGACAGGCCGACGGCGATGACATTGCGGTTCCAGTGCTGCTTGCGCCGCCCGGTGCGGAAGCGCACGAAGCGCGGATCGCCCAGCGCTGCGCCATCGAGCCGGGAAGCGAGCAATTCGGCAGCTTTGTCATCCTCCATGAACTGGCTGGAATAGACATAGCCGTTGCCGATGCGGTGCTGGAGCGGGATGCGCCACTGCCACCCGGCCTCGCGGGCAGTGGAGCGGGTGTAGGGCGTGGGCGGACCGGCGCTGGCGCAAGGCATGGCAACCGCGCGGTCGCACGGCAGCCAGTGGCTCCAGTCCTCGAAACCGGTTTTGAGCGCGCCTTCGATGAGCAGCGCGCGCAGGCCCGAGCAATCGATGAAGAGATCGGCCTCCAGTTTGCGGCCACCTTCCAGCGTGACGCTTTCGACAAAGCCGGTTTCACCGTTCAGGGAGACGCCCTCGATCTTGCCTTCGACGCGAGTGACGCCGCGCGCTTCGGCATGGCGGCGCAGGAACGCGGCGTAGAGCGAGGCGTCGAAATGATAGGCATAATCGAAAGTGGAGAGCAGCGAGCGCTGGTCGGGCACGGGGCGCGCCATGCGGCCTGCGCGCGCGATCTGCCACGCCATCGAAAGCTCTTCGAGCGGGAACGCGCCCGGCTCCTCGCGCGTCTTCAGCCAGTACTGGTGAAGCGGCACCATATCGAAATTGCGCCCGTGCGGGCCGAACGGGTGGAAATAGCGGCTGCCAACGCTGCCCCAATCGACGAATTCGATGCCGAGCTTGAAGGTACCGCGCGTCTCACGGATGAAGTCCGCCTCGCTGATGCCCAGCGTCTCGTTGAACAGGCGGATCGGCGGGATCGTAGCCTCGCCAACGCCGACGATGCCGATCTCATCGGATTCGACGAGGGTGACCTTGCAATCGCGCTTGAGCATCGTGCCGAGCATGGCCGCCGACATCCAGCCCGCCGAGCCGCCGCCGACGACGAGCACCGAACGGATCCGGCGATCACCCTGATTCACCACGCAAATCCCTTCCACTACGCCGCGCCGTGTTTCCGGCACTGGCTGTTCCTTACGCAAAAAAGGGTGAGTGCGGAACCATCTGGCCGCACCCACCCCTTTTGAAGTCACCTCACCCTTGCGGGCGGGCTTCAGCCATCAGAAGCTGAAGCGGACCGAGGCGTTGACGTTGCGGCCCAACACCGGCGAAATACCGCCGACGAAGCGGCCGTTGCCCGCATTGAAGTCCGTGCCGGCCGGCCCGAGCGGGGTCAGCTTGTCGAACAGGTTGTAGGCGTTGAGGCCCAGTTCGAGGTTCTTGAGCGGACGAACCTTGATGTTCGCGCCGACCACGTTGCCGCCCGGCCACTGGTTGCCCGCACCATCGAGCGTGCTGGTCACGCCGGTGATGTTCGCGCCGATCGCCACCATGTCGCTGAAGTCGTAGTTGGCGGCGAAGGTGTACGAGAGGTCGGGAATGTTGTTCGAACGGCGGAACACCGAACCCGGCGCCGAGGGCTGCTTCTTCGACTTGTTGTACGTCATGTTCGCCAGGAGGCTGAAGCCGCCTGCGCTGAGCGTGCCGTAGAACTCCGCACCCGTCGTCTTGTACTTGTCCGAGATGATGCAGGTGAACGTCGTCGGGCTGCCGGTAACGATCGGGCAGATCGTCTGGCTGAGCTCGAAGGTCGTGATGTTGAAGTGGCTGTGATAGCCCGTCAGTTCGACCGTGTAGCGTGCGCCACCGATGCTGCCGCGGTTCTTCAGGCCGATTTCGTACTGATAGACGTTGTTCGAAACCGCCGTGTTGCCCTTGGCATTGAGCGTGCCATCAGCGTTGAAGTAGCCGCTGAAGGTCAGGCGGTCGGCGTTGGCGCGGACGCCCTTCGAAGCGCGGACGAACAGGTTGAGGTTGTCCGCCGGCTTGAAGCTGGCACCCACCGACCACGAGGTGGTGGCCTTGGTGTAGTTGATCACCTCACGCGCGCCATCGGGCAGATAGTAGGGCAGGCTGACCGACTGCGACGCGCCGGTCACCGGGTTCACCGCGTTCTGGGTGAGGAAGTGCGTCACCGGATCGCCCGTCAGCGGGTTGGCATTGATGCCCGAGCCCGTGCCGCGGTTGATGTCGTGACGGACCGAGGCGTCGAGTTCGAACTTGCCCACATCGAAGATGAAGTCGGCGTAAGGCGCGTTGTCGGTGAAGGTATAGTCGTAGGTGCGGGCGCAGCAGCCGCCCCAGTTGTTGTTGTAGCCGGTGAAGCCATTGGCGCTGAGCAGGTTGCCCGCCGCATCAAGCAGATCGATCGGCGAGGCCGACGGGGTCAGCGAGGCGTTGAACTGGTTGGGGTGCCAGTCCATCGCGACCTTCTGGTTCATGTAGAACCAGCCGGCGGTGAGGTTGGCCTTGATCGCGCCGAGATCACCCTGCCAGTTGAGCTTGGCATCGTTGACGAAGCTGCCGACATCGCGGATCCGCGTGTAGACCGAAACGTTGTTGTTGTAGAACGCTTCGGCCACGTCCTTGCCGCGGTTTGGACCGGCGGAATAGACCGCTCGGGCGACGACGCCGCCATTCTTGGTCGAACCGATCAGGCCCGAAAGCGGCGAGACGCTGAGGAAGTTCGACGAGAAACCGCCGCTCATGTTGGTGTAGCGCGCGTTGTTGTCGACGGTGATGCCGTTGTCGAACTTGTAGTGCAGCTGCGCCTGAAGCGACTGGGCATTGGTGGTAATGCCGTTCAGCGGGGTGCTGGCAAGGCCGCCGCTGTTGAAATCGACATAGTTGACGTTGGTGTTGTACGGCGAGAAATTCGACGCACGGCGCGGATCGAAACCGGGGCAGGCCTGCAGATCGGAAACCTGGCCGCCGGAGAGGCTGCCGCACGCGATGCCGCCCTGGGTGTTGGGCTCCTGCGTGTCCTGCGCCTTGAAGTAGACGCGGAAGAAGCCGCGGTTCTCGTCAAACTCGCGCGTGATGTTGCCCTTGATCAGGTACGACTTGCTGAGCTGGTAGCCCGAATGCCACGGACCATCGCCCGCGCCGTAGTAGCCGCCGATGTTGAAGTGGGTCTTGTCGTCGATCGCGCCCGAGAAGCGGAAGCTCGCGCGGGTGTAATCGTAAGTGAGGTTGCGCTCGACCTGGATGTAGCCGCCTTCGCTGCGATCGGTCTTGCTGATGTAGTTGATCACCGCGCCGGGAGCCTGGCTGGCGAGGGTGGCAGCGGTGCCGCCGCGGATGGCGTCAACGCGGGCATCCATCGGGCTGGACTTGGTCCAGTAGTCGTTGTTGCCGAACTGGATATCGCCGAACAGGACGGTGGGCAGGCCATCTTCCTGCAGCTGGACGAAGGTGGCGCCGCCCGTGGCGACGGGCAGGCCGCGAACGGCGAAGTTGCCGTTACCGCCGGGGCCCGAAACGTTGGGCTGGAGGCCCGGCAGCAGGCGAAGCAGATCGCCTTCCGACATCGGGCGGAAGTTGGCGATAACCGAAGCATCGACCGACGAGATCGATACCGAGCTGTCGAGCTTGCTCTTGGTGCCGGTCGAGGCGGTGACGACGATTTCGCTCAGCGTATCGCCGGCAGTGTCAGTCGCGGCGGCTTCGGCAGCAGGCGCGGCCGACTGCGCGTGCACGGGTGCCGCGAGACCGGCAACGGCCAGCGCGAACACAGATGCACACGATTGAATAACGGAATGCTTCACAGGTATCCTCCCGGTTGCGAGCACTTTTGTGCGTGCTTACGCCGCGACTCGATCACCCGAACCGCCTGCGTTAGGGTGTCATTGGCAAAGTTGCAGAATGACTGCAAGCACAAATGCAAGCGATTGAATCAATCGTGAAGCACGAACCGGGAACCGTGGCATTCTTGCCGCACCTGCCCTGCGGACGCAGTCCGATCCGGCAAGCGGCGCGCTGGCGAGGCGAACGGCCCAACGCCCCTCTTGACGTTTACGTAAAGTGGAAGGATGGAAGAGACGTGGAGTCCGGCTTCGTTCGCGAGGCTGCGAGTCTTGCCGCATCAAGGCCGGGAAAACGGCCAAAGATCACAAACGGAGAGCGTCATGCATCTTGATTTCAGCCCCGAGGACCTTGCCTTCCAGCAGGAAGTGCGCGCGTTCATCGCCGAGAATTATCCGGCAGAGCTGCGCGGCAAGCAGGACGAGGGCGACGAGCTTTCGAAGGAAGACTTCCTCTCGTGGCACAAGGTGCTGGCGAAAAAGGGGTGGGTCGCCCCGGCATGGCCGGTGGAATACGGCGGCACCGGCTGGAGCGCGACGCAGCGCTACATCTGGTCGGAAGAAACCGCGCGCGCGGACTGCATCCGCCTCATGCCCTTCGGCCTCTCGATGGTCGGCCCGGTGATCTACACGTTCGGCACACCCGAGCAGAAGGCGAAGTTCCTGCCCCGCATCCTTTCGGGCGAGGACTGGTGGTGTCAGGGTTATTCGGAGCCGGGTTCGGGATCCGACCTTGCCTCGCTGCGCACCAAGGCGGTTCGAGACGGCGATCATTATATCGTCAACGGCCAGAAGACCTGGACGACGATGGCGCAGCACGCCGACTGGGGCTTCTTCCTTGTCCGCACCGATCCCGATGCCAAGCAGCAGGAAGGCATCTCGTTCCTGCTGATCGACATGAAGACGCCGGGCATCGAAGTCCGCCCGATCATCACGCTGGGCGGCGAGCACGAGGTCAACGAAGTGTGGCTGGAAGACGTGCGCGTGCCGGTGGAGCAGCGCGTCTATGAAGAGAACAAGGGCTGGACTTGCGCCAAGTTCCTGCTCGCGCACGAACGCACCGGGATCGCCGGGGTCGCGGCTTCGAAGCGCGGCATCGAGAAGGTGAAGACCATCGCCCGCGCCGAGATGGACGGCGACAAGCCGCTGATCGCCAACGCGTTCTTCAAGCGCAAGATCGCCGAGCTGGAAATGGACCTCACCGCACTGGAGTTTACCGAACTGCGCAGCCTGGCCGGTGAAAGCGCCGGCAAGGGTCCGGGGCCGGAATCGAGCCTGCTCAAGATCAAGGGTTCGGAAATCCAGCAGCGCCTGACCGAGCTGACGCTGGAAGCGGTGGGCCACTATGGCGCGCCTTACTTCCGCGGCTTCGGAGAGGGCGACAACGAGCACCCGATCGGGCCGGACTATGCACACCGCGCCGCGCCGACTTATTTCAACACCCGCAAGACGACGATCTACGGTGGTTCCAACGAGATCCAGCGCAACATCATCGCCAAGATGGTGCTGGGGCTCTGATTTGAAATGAGGCCGCCGCGCCTGAAGGCCGCGGCGGCCCAGTTTGGGAATTGAGGACAATGGATTTCAGCTACACCGAAACGCAGGGCATGCTGCGCGACACGCTCGCGCGCTTTCTGGCCGACACCTATGATTTCGAGACGCGCAAGAAGATGCTGCTGCGCCCCGAGGGCCGCGACCCGGGCGTGTGGAAGGCGCTGGCGACCGAGCTCGGCATTCTGGGCGCGCCCTTTGCCGAAGAGCACGGCGGCCTTGGCGGCGGCGCGCTTGAAAACATGATCATGATGGAAGAGCTGGGCAAGGTCATCGCGGTCGAGCCTTACCTGCAAACCGTGGTGATCGGCGGCGGCGCGATGAAGCGCGCCCCTGCAGCCATGGCCGATGCGGTGATCCCCGAGATCATCGCGGGCAACGCCGTCCTCGCCTTCGCTTATGCCGAGCCGCAGGGCCGCTATGACCTTGCCAACATCCGCACGACCGCCAAGGCGGATGGCGCGGGTTACGTGCTCTCGGGCCACAAGGCGGTGGTCTATGCCGCGCCTTGGGCAACGCACCTTCTCGTCACGGCGCGCACCGGCGGGTCCACGCGCGAGCGCGCAGGCGTAGAGCTGTTCCTGATCGACGCCACCCTGCCCGGCATCGTGCGCCGTGATTACCCCACCGTGGATGGCTTCCAGGCCAGCGAGATCTATTTCGAGAACGTGGCGATCCCGGGCGACGCGCATATCCCCGGCGGCATCGATCTGATCGAACTGCTGGTCGATGAAGCCACTGTCGCCGTGTGCGGCGAGGCCTGCGGGGTGAGCCGCAAGCTGCACGAGGGCACGCTCGACTACATCAAGCAGCGCAAGCAGTTTGGCCAGCCGATCGGCAAGTTTCAGGTGCTGCAGCACCGCATGGCAGACATGTTCGTCGAGGTGGAGCAGATCGCTTCGATGGCGCTGATGGGCACACTGAAGCTCGATTTGCCCGCTGCCGAGCGCAAGGCGGCGGTGAGCCTTGCCAAGGCGAAGGTTTCGCGCAGCCTCAACTTCGTGGGCCAGAACGCGATCCAGACCCACGGCGGCATCGGCATTACGGTGGAGCTCGGCATCGGTCACTACTTCAAGCGCGGCACGATGATCGAGAACCAGTTCGGCTCGGCAGACTTCCACCTTGGCCGGTTCGAGGATCTGACGCTGGCGGATTGAGGATCAACATATGAAAGCCCCTCCCCGCTCGGGGAGGGGTTGGGGAGGGGTAACCGAGCCGTACGGCAAGCGCCGCGTACCCCCACCCAGCCTCCCCCGCACGGGGGGAGGCGCAAGTCGCGCTTGGTTGCCGTGTAACGCTTATACCATCCCCGCCAGCCGCTCCCGGATGATCGCGTTGGCCTGCGCCATGATCCGGTCCACCAGCTCCTTGCAGGTCGGGATATCGTGGATCAGCCCCGCGACCATGCCGCAGCTCCACGCGCCCGCTTCCATGTCGCCGTCCATCATGATGCGCGGATAGACGCCCGCGACTTCCTCGATGATGTCCTCGAACTTGATATCAGCCCCGAGGCGGCGTTCCTTTTCAAGCAAGCGCTCGACCGCGGCGTTGGTCAGCACGCGTTCGGTGTTGCGCAGCGGGCGCATGACGAGGCGGGTGTCGAGTTCGGAGGCGGCGACGAGCGCCTGCTTCACCTTTTCATGCACCGGCGCTTCCTTGGTGGCGATGAAGCGCGTGCCCATGTTGATGCCTTCCGCGCCCAGTGCCAGCGCGGCGACAAGGCTGCGGCCATCGGCCATGCCGCCCGAGGCGACGAACGGGATCGTCAGTTCTTCCGCCGCGCGGGGCAGCAGGATGAAATTCGGGATATCGTCCTCACCCGGATGGCCGCCGCATTCGAAGCCATCGACCGAGATCGCATCGCAGCCCACGTTCTGCGCCTTCACGCTGTGGCGGACCGAGGTGCACTTGTGGATCACCTTGATCCCGGCATCCTTGAAATAGGGCAGGAACGGCGCGGGGTTGTTGCCCGCTGTCTCCACGACCTTCACGCCGCCTTCGATGATCGCGCGGATATAGCCCGGATAATCGGGCGAATTGACCGTGGGCAGGAACGTGAGGTTCACGCCGAAGGGCTTGTCGGTCATGTCCCTGCAGCGCGCGATTTCATTGGCGAGATCGGCGGCGGTCTTCTGCGTGAGGCCGGTAATGATGCCAAGCCCGCCTGCGTTGGAAACAGCGGCGGCCATTTCGGCAAAGCCGACATAGTGCATGCCGCCCTGGATGATCGGATGCTCGATGCCGAAAAGTTCGGTGATACGCGTCTTCATATGTGGTCTCTCCCTTTGGCGGAGAGATTGGCCAGCCCGGCGGCGCCGCGCAAGAGGCCGGTTTCCGTTCCTGCTATTTCTGGCCCCTGCTATTTCTGACAGCGCGTACAGAAGAAGGTGGAGCGCCCGCCCTGCGCCACGCGGCTGACGGGCTTGCCGCAGCCGCAAGGCTCGCCTTCGCGCCCGTAGACGCGCCAGTCCTTGGCGAAATAGCCCAGCTCGCCATCGGGGCGGACGTAATCGCGCAAGGTGGAGCCGCCCGCGCGAATCGCTTCTTCAAGCACCGCCCGGATTTCAGGCACCAGCCGGGCCAGTGCGGCACGGCTGACTTTGCCTGCCTCGCGCTCCGGATGGATCTTCGCGCGGTGGAGCGCCTCGCAGACGTAGATGTTGCCGAGGCCCGCCACGATTCGCTGATCGAGCAGGAGCAGCTTCACCGCCGCAATCCGGTCCTCGAACGCGGCGGCAAGATGCGCGGGGGTGAGGCCGGGGCCGAGCGGTTCAGGCCCCATCGCGGCGAACTGCGGCCAAGCCTCCAGCGCGGCGGTATCGACCAGATCGACCGAGCCGAAGCGCCGCGCATCATTGAGCGCGAGGGTGTGCCCGGCCCCGGTTTCCAGCACCAGATGGTCGTGCTTGCCGATTTCGTCGGGATCGATTCGCCAGCGCCCGCTCATGCCAAGGTGAAACACCATGGTCTGCCCCCGGTCCACGTGGATGAGGCCATACTTGGCGCGGCGAGACAGGCTGGTGATCCGCGCCCCGGTCAGCGCCTGCACCAGATCGGGCGGAAACGGGCGGCGGAGGTCCGCGCGGCGGGTTTCGATGCGCGCAATCACCTGCCCATCAAGGACATGGGCAAGGCCGCGGACGGTGGTTTCGACTTCGGGTAATTCGGGCATCGTGCTTTGCACCTAACAGGCTTTGCGGTTGCGGCAATTCCCACGTAAAGGCGCGGGGTATGACTGACGCAACTGCTGCCGAGCCCGAAACCGTCTCCTTCGGCTACGAGGAGGTGACCCCGGAAGAAAAGACCGAGCGCGTGGGCGCGGTGTTTTCGTCCGTCGCCAAGAGCTACGACCGGATGAACGACGCGATGTCGGCGGGCATGCACCGGCTTTGGAAAGACCGCTTCGTGCGCCGGGTGAAACCGCGCGAGGGCGAGACGATCCTCGACATGGCGGGCGGCACGGGTGACATCGCGTTCCGCATGGCACGGCACGGTGCGGCGATCACGGTGTCCGACATCAATCAGGACATGCTCGATGTCGGCATCGAGCGCGCGGAAAAGCAGGGCATTCAGGGCCTAACTTGGTCGCGCCAGAATGCCGAAGAACTGACCTTCGATGACCGCGCGTTCAACGCCTACACGATCGCCTTCGGCATCCGCAACGTGACCCGGATCGACAAGGCGCTGGCCGAAGCGCACCGCGTGCTGAAGCCGGGCGGGCGGTTCTTCGTGCTTGAATTCTCGACCACCGAATGGCCGGGTTTTGCGCAGGCTTATGACTTCTATTCGCACAAGATCGTGCCGCAGCTGGGCCAGATGATCGCCGGCGATGCGGAATCCTATCGCTACCTGATCGAATCGATCCGCCGCTTCCCCAAGATGCGCGAGTTCGAAGGCATGATCCGCAGCGCAGGCTTCCGCCACACCAAGGTCGAGCCGATTCTGGGCGGCGCGGTGGCGATCCACTCGGGCTGGAAGATCTAAGGCACACCCCTTGGCCCGCCACGTCACCCATATTCGCCGCCTGCTCGGCTGGGGCATCACGCTTGCCCGCCACGGCGCGCTGATCGGCATCGAGAACGATGCGAACACACCTGCGCCGGTGCGGCGGCTGGTCAAGCTGGCGCGCTGGGCCTCGCTGACCGGCAAGAGCCGTGACCGCGACTATGCCGGGGCCTTCCGCGCCATCGGCCCTGCCGCGATCAAGCTGGGCCAGACGCTGGCGACACGGCCCGATCTGGTAGGGCCGGGGCCTGCGGCGAACCTGCTGAAACTCCAAGACAAGCTGCCGCCGGTAGACTTCGCGCTGATCCGGCGCGAGATCGAGGCGAGCTTCGAAAAGCCGCTCGAAGCCCTGTTTGCCGAATTCGAGGAAGAGCCGGTCGGCGCGGCTTCGGTGGCGCAAGTCCACCGCGCGGTGACGACCGACGGCCGCAAGGTGGCCGTGAAAGTGCTACGTCCCGGCGTGCGCGAAAAGTTTACCGCCGATATCGACACGTATGAATGGGCGGCGGCGCATCTTGAAGGCTTCGGCGCGGAAGCAGCGCGCCTGCGCCCGCGCATGGTTATCGCCAATTTCAAGCGCTGGACGATGAGCGAGCTCGATCTGCGGCGCGAGGCGGCTTCCGCCTCCGAACTCGCCGAACAGATGCATGCGTTCCCCGGCTACCGCGTGCCTGGCATCGATTGGGACCGCACCAATGGCCGGGTGATGACGCTCGACTGGATCGACGGGATCAAGATCAGCGACAACGCCGCCATCGATGCCGCCGGGCACGACCGCAAGGCGCTGGCGAGCCGGTTGGTGCTGGCGTTCCTCAATCAGGCGATCAGCGGCGGATTTTTCCACGCCGACATGCACCAGGGCAACCTGTTCATCGAAGCGGACGGCACGATCACCGCGATCGACTTCGGCATCATGGGCCGGATCGACCGCCGTGCGCGGCAGTGGCTGGCGGAAATCCTCTACGGCCTGACCACCGGCAACTACACCCGCGTGGCGGAGATCCATTTCGAAGCGCAGTACGTGCCGAGCTACCATTCGGTGGCCGAATTCGCGACCGCCCTGCGCGCGGTGGGCGAGCCGATGCGCGGCAAACCCGTCAGCGAGCTTTCGGTCGGCCAGATGCTCGACGGGCTGTTTGCGATCACCCGCGATTTCGACATGCAGACCCAGCCGCATCTGCTGCTGCTGCAAAAGACGATGGTGATGGTCGAAGGGATCGCCACGCAGCTCGATCCCTCGATCAACATGTGGGACGTGGCCGCGCCCTTCGTGCGGGACTGGATCCGCGACGAGCTGGGGCCGGAAGCGGCGATTGCCGACCGTATCCGCGAGAACGTGAAGACGCTGCTGCGCCTGCCCGATCTGGTGCGCCGGGTGGAAGACCGCTTCCCGGCCAAGGGCGGCGCGCCCGAAGATCCGCCGCTGCCGCCAATTGCGCTGATCGGCGCGGGGAGCGGCGCGGGCAAGTGGCTGGGCTATCTGCTGGCGGGCGCCATCGGCGCTGGCGCAAGTGCCGGGATGATCCTGCTCGGCCCGTGGGGTTGAGTTGGCCAAGGCACCACCCCTGCCCGGGCTGCGGCTCGACAAGCGCCATTTCAACGCGCTGGATCTGTCACGCCTGCTGGCGGCCTGCGCGGTGCTGTTCTGGCACTATCAGCACTTCTTCGTGCCGCCGGTTGACTATCAGTTCCATGTGAACCGCGCGGCGGTTTCGCCGCTCTATCACCAGCTGGCGTGGCTGTTCGACAATGGCCACGTGGCGGTGCAGTATTTCTGGGCCGTTTCCGGCTTCGTCTTCGCGCATGTCTACCTTGCCGATAGCGGCGCGCGGGGGCGGTTCTGGCTGGCGCGGGTGGCGCGGCTGTGGCCGCTGCACCTCCTCACCCTCGTGCTCGTTGCGGGGCTGCAGGCGGTGTATAATGGGGTGAACGGGACCGAGTTCATCTACCACCATCAGGACGCAAAGCATTTCCTGCTGAGCCTGGGGCTGGCGCATTACTGGGGCTGGCAGGCAGACCAATCGTTCAACGGGCCTTCGTGGTCACTTTCGACCGAAATCCTTGCCTATGCCGCGTTCTGGCTGCTGCTGCCGGGGCTGCGGCGTTCGCCCACGGTGCTGGCGCTGATGGCGGCGGTGCTGATGCTCGGAATGTTCTTCCGCAAGGTGCCCGATGGCCCGGTGCTGACCTGCATCGGCTACTTCTTCGGCGGCGTGGCGGTTTATGGCGCGGCGCTGAAAGGCGGGCTGCGCGCCGGGGTGCTGCTGCTGGCGGCAGGCGCACTGGCGGCGCTGTCCTTGTGGCTGGCCTATAGCTGGCATTCCAGCAACGGCGCCACGCTGGCGGGCACGTCCGCCGCGCTGTGCGCTGTGCTGGCCATCGATACGGCCGACCGGGATGGCAGGCTGGCAGCGGCACGCCACCTCGGCGATGCGTCCTACGGGGTCTATTTGTGGCACTTCCCGATCCAGCTTGCGCTGGTGCTGGTGATTGATCGCGCATTGGGATCCCGCGCGATTGCGCAGCAGCCTGCGTTCCTGGTGTTCTTCATCGGCATCAGCGTGCTGGCCGGCTTCGCCTCGCACCGCTGGTTCGAGCGGCCCGCACAGCGCTGGGTGATGAAGCTGGGCAGGCAGCGCGCAATCGCGGGCTAGGCTGCGATTTCCGCCAGCTTGTGGTGCGGCAGGAGCCGCCACGCCGCGAGCGCGAGGACGACATGCCCCGCCTCCACCGCCATCGGCATCGCCCAGCCGGGATAAGTGCCGATCACCGCGAGGTTGATCGCGCGGCCCGCCAGCGTGGTGCCGAACAGCATGGCCGGGACCAGCAGCAGATCGGCGTTGCGCCGCCATGCGCCCCACATCATGCACACCGCGCCCACGCCGAAGAACGAGGTCATGTCGCCGCGAATGGTCGAAAGGCCCGCCGTGCCGATGGGCGCGATGCCGAAGACCGGACCGGATGCGGTGGTTTGCGGGGTGAACAGGAACGAGCCGGCCATGGACAGGTCGAACATCCCGACAAGGAAGATAAGCGCGGTGAGGATGAAGCGCATGCGTGAAAGCTCCTGTTGGGTGTTCCAGCGTGGGCCAGCGCGGATGCAGACGCAAGGGCGGTACACCAAAACGATTGCACCGTCCCGCGCGCCATTGCACAAGCGCGGCCATGCAGGGCAAGCGCATTCTCCTCATCATCGGCGGCGGTATCGCGGCCTACAAGGCCAGCGAACTCGTACGGCTGATCCGCCGCGAAGGCGGGGCGGTGACTTGCGTGCTGACCAAGAGCGGCAGCCAGTTCGTGACGCCGATGACGCTGGCGGCGCTGAGCGAGAACGCGGTCCACACCACGCTGTGGGATCTCGATGCCGAGGCCAAGATGGGCCACATCCAGCTTTCGCGGCAGGCCGATCTCGTGGTCGTCTGCCCCGCAACCGCAGACCTGATGGCGAAGATGGCGGCCGGGATCGCGGACGATCTGGCGACAACGCTGCTGCTGGCGACCGACAAGCCGGTGCTGGCGGTGCCCGCGATGAATGTGCGGATGTGGCAGCACCCCGCAACCCAGCGCAACGTGGCGACGCTGCGCAGCGACGGCATCGCGGTAATGGAGCCCGACGAAGGCCCGATGGCCTGCGGCGAATTCGGCCCCGGACGCCTGCCGGAACCGCCCGCAATCCTGGCTGCGATTGCCGCGAAGCTGGGCGGAATGCCGACCGGCCCCTTGGCCGGAAAGCATGTGCTGGTGACGGCAGGACCGACGCACGAACCGATTGACCCGGTGCGCTACATCGCCAACCGGTCGAGCGGGAAACAGGGCTTTGCGATTGCCGCCGCTGCCGCGCGGATGGGCGCGCGGGTGACGCTGGTGGCCGGGCCGGTCACGCTGCCGACTCCGCCGGGCGTGACGCGGGTGGACGTGGAGACGGCGCGCGACATGGCAGCGGCCGTGGCCGCCGCGCTGCCTGCCGATGCCGCGGTGATGGTGGCCGCGGTGGCGGATTGGCGGGTTGCTTCGGAAGCCGATCAGAAGCTCAAGAAGGATGGTTCGGGCGCGGTGCCTCCGCTGATGATGACCGAGAACCCGGACATTCTGGCGCGGCTGGGTGCTTCGCCAGATCGCCCGCGCCTGCTGGTGGGATTTGCCGCCGAGACCGAGAACGTGGTGGCTTATGCGCAGGCCAAGCTGACGAAGAAGCGCGCGGACTGGATCGTGGCGAACGACGTTTCGGGAGACGTGATGGGCGGACACTTCAACGCGGTGCACATCGTGCGCGCGGACGGGGTAGAGAGCCTGCCCGAAATGCCCAAGGACGCCGTCGCCGCCGCGCTGGTCGAAAGGATTGCCGATGCACTCAACTGAAGCAGTGCCCGTGATGGTCAAGCGCCTGCCGGGCAATGACGACCTGCCCCTGCCCGCTTACGCCACAGCCGGGGCGGCGGGGATGGATGTCGTATCGGCTGAGGACGTCGATCTTGCCCCCGGCGCGCGCCACGCGGTGGCGACCGGCCTTGCCATGGCGATCCCCGAAGGCTTCGAAATTCAGGTCCGCCCGCGCTCGGGCCTCGCCCTGAAGCATGGCGTGACCGTACCCAACACGCCGGGCACCATCGATAGCGACTATCGCGGCGAATTGAAGGTGATCATGATCAACCTTGGAGCGGAGACATTCTCCATCCGCCGGGGCGACCGCGTGGCGCAGCTGGTGCTGGCCCCGGTAACGCGGGCGAGCTGGCTGGAAGTCGATACGCTGGACGATACCGCGCGCGGGGCTGGCGGGTTCGGCTCGACTGGGGGCCTTGCGGCGCTCCCCAGCTGAGCCGAACGCTTCAGTTCTTCTTCTTTAGGGCTTCTTCTTTTCTGGCGCGATCGAGATCTTCACCGTTTCCCCGCTGTGTCCGGGGAAGCCAGTGAACATCGCCTCGACCAGATTAGGCACCAGGTAGGGCAGGCGGTTCGAGGTGGAGGCCGCTTCAGCCTTGCCTTCGAACAGGCGCTTGCCATCGGCGCGGCGGTCGATCTTCATGTCGATTCCGCTGGTAAACAGCGTGACGACATCGACGTTGTTGTAACCGCCGGCACCGCCGAAGAAGAACGGATCGTACATCCCGTAGCCCCAAGGACCGCCGAAGCCGCGGCGGCCCCAACCGCCACCCCAACCGGGGCCCCAGCCGCCCCAGCCCGGACCATACCAGCCACCCCAGTAGGGATCGCCGATACCGGTGGTGCGCAGCTTGTCGCGGCCCTTGTCGACACCATAGTCGAACTGGACGACGAGATCGGCAGCCTGCGCATTGGCAGCGGGGACATAGCCCACCTTCTGCAGCTGCGCGGCGACGAGGCTGGCATATTGCGCGAATTCAAGACCGCCCGCATTGCGCGGATCCTGCGGGACCACGGCGAAGGTCTGGCCCGCAGGCGCAGGCAGTTCGGCCTGAAAGCGCGACACATTGGCATTGAACGGCGTGGCGCAGGCGCTGAGCGCGAGCAGCAGGGGCGCGGCAATCAGGGCAAAGCGATTACGCATGGGCATCAGGTTCATTTCCGGCAACTCCTTGGTGCAAGAGCCAGCTCCCCTGTCAACCGGCACCGCCACGGTGGTAGCATGGTAAAAGCTTACGCGTCAGGTGCTGAATGGCCGTTGAACAAGAAGGCAAAACCCCCGCGTTTCCGGGCCATTACGGACTGTGGCGCGCCAAGTGATGCAATTTGTTACAGGCCTGCATCACCCGGACAATGCAGCAATGGACGTTAACCGCGCAGCAGCCCCAGCGCCTCGTAGGCGCGTTCCAGCGTGGGCACGGCCAGCGCACGCGCGCGCGCCGCGCCATCGGCCAGAATCGCATCGAGCGCGGCGGTATCGGTGCGCAGTTCGCGGTAGCGCGCGGTGATCGGCGAAAGCTTTTCCACCAGCAGTTCACCCAGCGCAGGCTTGAACGCACCGAAGCCCTGCCCGGCAAACTGCGCCAGCACTTCGGCCTGGCTGATCCCGGCCATCGCGGCATAGATGCCGACGAGGTTCGCCGCTTCGGGGCGCTCTTTCAGGCCGTCTAGCTCCCCCGGCAGCGGCTCGGGATCGGTCTTGGCCTTGCGCACTTTCTGCATGATCGCATCGGCATCGTCGGTCAGGTTGATGCGGCTCATGTCCGAAGGATCGGACTTCGACATCTTGGCGCTGCCATCGCGCAGACTCATGATGCGGGCGGCTTCGGGGGGAATGATTGCTTCGGGCTGGGTAAAGACCGGCGCGTCCTCTGAAGCGAAATCGTTGTTAAACTTCTGCGCGATGTCGCGCGCGAGTTCGAGGTGCTGCTTCTGGTCCTCGCCCACCGGGACGTGGGTGGCCTGATAGAGCAGCACGTCCGCCGCCTGCAGCACGGGATAGGTGAACAGGGCAACCGAAGCGCCTTCGCGGTTCTTGCCCGCCTTGTCCTTCCACTGCGTCATGCGGTTCAGCCAGCCCATGCGGGCGGTGCCGTTCAGCAGCCACTGCAGTTCGGCGTGGGCCGGAACCTGCGTCTGATTGAACAGGATCGAACGCTTCGGATCGATCCCGCAGGCGACGAGCGCTGCAACCATCTCGCGCGTTCCGGCGCGCAGTTCGGCGGGGACATGCGGCATTGAGATCGCATGAAGATCGGCGAGGAAATAGAGGCATTCGCCGCCCTTGGCAGTCCATTCATCCTGCATCGCCACCCAGTTCCGGATCGCGCCCAGATAGTTGCCGAGGTGAAGATTGCCGGTGGGCTGGATGCCCGAAACGATGCGCATGGGACGGGTCACTCTGATACAGGGCGCTTGCGGCGCAGGAGAAGTTTGAGATCAGCCTTCGAGAAGGCACCAAGCAGAATGGCGCTGAGCCCATAGACGAGCCCGCCCGCCGAAACCAGCACGCTGAGCGTGAGAAACCGCACGAACCACGTGCCGTGGACATAGGGCATGAGCAGGCCCTGCCCGGCCCACAGCACCACCCCCATCGCCAGCGCGGCGAGCGCGAGGCGCGGGACGCGGCGCTTGAGGCGGGCATCGAGCACGAACTGGCCGCGCGCGGCGAGCGTGCGGTAGAGCATCGCGACATTGACGGTGGAGGCAATGGCCGTGGCCAGCGGCGGGCCGACATGCTGCAGCGGCACGATCAGCGCGAGATTGAGCGCGAGGTTCACCGCCATCGAAATCGTGGCGTAGCGCACCGGCGTCACCGTATCCTGCCGCGCGTAGTACCCCGGCGTGAGCACTTTCACGAGGATGTAGCTGGGCAAGCCGATGGAAAAGGCAGCGAGCGCCTGCGCTGTGAAATGCGCGTCCTGGGGCGTGAAGCGGCCATAGCCGAAGAGCGCAGCGGCAATCGGTTCGCCGCACAGCACCAGCGCAACCGTGGCGGGGAGCGTGAGCAGCAGCGCCAGTTCAAGGCCGCGGTTCTGCGTTTCCATCGCACCCGCCTCGTCCCCGCTGCCAAGCTGGCGCGAGATCGTGGGCAGCAGCACGGTGCCAAGGCCGATGCCGATGAGGCCAAGCGGAAGCTGGTTCAGCCGGTCCGCCATGTAGATATACGTCACCGAGCCATGCGCGAGGAGCGAGGCAGCGAGCGCGGTGGAAATGACGAGATTGATCTGGACGGCTCCTGCCCCGGCGGCAGCTGGCCAGATCAGCGCCAGCAGGCGCTTCACATCGGCATCGAAGCGCGGCAGCCGCAGGCGCAGGCCAACGCCCGCCGCGCGGCAGGCCCAGATCAGCCACGCCAGTTGCAGCGCGCCCGAAACCGAAACGCCAATCGCCTGATTGCGTGCAGTGATCAGCGGGTCGGGCGAGTGGAACAACAGCAGCGCGGCGATCAGCGTGACATTGAGCAGGATCGGCGCCGCCGCATTGACCCAGAACTTGTGCAGCGAATTGAGGATGCCCCCGCACAGCGAGACGAGGCTGATCAGCATCAGGTAGGGGATCGTCATGCGCGAAAGCATCACGGCGAAGGCGAACTGATCCGCGCTGATGCCGTTGAACTGGCCGGACAGCACCAGCGTGACCGGCCACGCGAAGACTTCGAGCAGCACGGTCATCACGATCAGGACCGGCAGCAGCACCGCCAGCGCGCGTTCGGCAAAATCAATGCCATCGGGCAGGCCCTGCCCTTCCGGATCGCCCACCTTGCGGTTGAACATCGGAATGAAGGCAGAGGCGAACGCGCCCTCGGCAAACAGGGCGCGGAACATGTTGGGCAGGCGGAAGGCGACGAGGAACGCATCGGACGCGAAGCCCGCGCCCACATAGCGGGCAAACAGGCTATCGCGCACGAGACCGAGCACACGGCTGGCGAGCGTGAGCCCGCCAATCGTGCCGGTCGCCTTCAAGAGGTTCATGGCTGGTACGCCATGAAACCGGCCGGATCAGGCCTGACCGGCGGTGCCGGCGGCCAGTTCCTCGGCCTGACGGGCCTGAAGCTGCGACATGTAGAGGCCGTTGAAATCAATCGGTTCGAGCAGCAGCGGCGGATAACCCGCATCGCGCACGGCATCGGCGATGATGCGGCGGGCAAACGGGAACACCAGGCGCGGGCCTTCGGCGAAGAGGAACGGGTGGGCCTGTTCGTCGGTCACGTTGCGCATGCCGATCAGCGCACCGTAGAGCAATTCCACGACATACTGTGTGCCCTGCGGCGCCTTCGAGGTCGCGGTCATCTTCATTTCGATCTCGTGCACATCGGGGCCGAGCGGGCGCGCGCCGATGTTGAAATCGATCGAGACTTCAGGGGCATCCTGCCACTGGTAGCTGTCCGGCGCGTTCGGATTCTCGACCGAGAGATCCTTGATGTACTGCGAGATCAGGCCGATGGCCGGACTGGTATCTTCGCCGTTGGCGAGGGGTGCTGCGGGAGCATCGAGATCGAGCGGAGTGATGATATCGCCTTCTTCGGCCATGATCGTGCTTTCGTGCGAATGGGATGGAACGGGTCTTCAACAGTTGGACGCGCGCCTAGCACCTGCCGGAGGGCTGGGCAATCGCGCCTGCGCCGGGCGCGCATGGAACAGCCGGAAGCCGCCTGCACCTAGAGGCAGACGAAAAACCACCTCCGCAAGGCAAACAGGGCGGCGTCCACGCGTTGTTCATTTGTATTTCGTACCCACATAAGGCACGATGACGCGTTGGCGGTGGTTTTGGCCCTCGGGCCGGATTGCCGCCCTGACCAAGCAGGATGTGGCCTTGTGATTGTTGAAATTGTGATTCTCGCCATGATCGCCGCATTCCTCGGCCTGCGTCTCTATGCCGTGCTTGGCCGCCGGCCCGAGCAGAACGAGGAGCCGATGCGCCGCCGTGTCGAGCAGGCCGATCCTGCCAGCGCACCGCGCAATATCGCCCCCCGGCTTCCGGAAAAGACCACCGGCGCAGCGCGCCCGCTGCCGATGCCGCAGGAACATCAGCTTGATTCGCGCGCCGAAGCAGGCATCCGCGCCATCGTCGCGGCAGACCGCCGGTTCGATGTCGGCCAGTTCCTCGCCGGCGCGCGCGGCGCTTATGGCATGGTGCTCGAAGCGTTCTGGCGCGGCGACAAGGAAGAGCTTGCGCAGCTGTGCGATAACGACGTGGCCGAAGGCTTTGCCGCCGCGATCGACGCGCGCGTGGCCGCCGGGGAAACCATCGCGGCCCACCTCATCCGCATCGAGGAAGCGCGCATCGTGAGTGCCAGCTACGCCGCACCGCTTGCGCGCATCACGGTCAGCTTCGTGGCCGATGTCGCCTCGGTCACCCGCGATGCCAGCGGTGCCCTCATTGCCGGATCGCTGGACGACGCGATCGAGACCCGCGATGTCTGGACTTTCTCGCGCGATCTCACCTCGCGCGATCCGGACTGGATGGTCGACGAGACCGACGAAGGCTGAGCCCCGTGGCGGCGTTGACGGCATTGCGGGCCGGGCGGCGCGTCTGGCTTGCCATTCTCGCACCCGCCTTCCTCTCCGGCTGCATTCCGCTCATTCCCCAGGGCGCTCCGGTTCTGCCAGTGCCCCCGCGCGCGCCCAATGCCGCACTGGTCGGCACCCATCGCGGGCCGGTTGCGGCAGGCCTCGGATTTCGCGATGACAACACCCGCGCCGCGCTTGCTGCGTTCGCCGCCAGTTGCCCGCGCCTGATCCGGCGCAAGGATGCCAGCGGCCTCACCCAGCCGGAAGACTGGGCACCGGCCTGCGCTGCTGCCGCCAGTTGGCCAAGCGAGGATGCGAGCGGGTTCTTCACCCGCTATTTCGAAACCGCCACGGTCGGGCGCGGCGAGGCGCTCGTCACCGGCTACTACGAACCCGAGATCGCGGGCGTGCGCCAGCGCCAGCCGGGCTATGATGTGCCGGTCTATGCCCTGCCCCCCGATATTGTCCGCGCCCGGCCGGGCGATGCCGCGCCGCAGCCGGACGGGTCTCAGCCGCTGGGCCGCTACGACGAAAGCGGGCGGTTCGTGCCCTATTTCGACCGCACTGAAATCGAGAACGGCGCGCTTGCGGGCAAGGGTCTGGAAATTGGCTGGGTAGCGGACCGGGCCGAGCTGTTTTTCCTGCAAGTGCAAGGCTCCGGCCGCCTGCGTGCGCCCGATGGCACTGTCATGCGGCTGGGCTATGCCGGGCAGAACGGCTTTCCCTATACCGGCATCGGCAGCGTGATGCGCGCGCAAGGCCTGATCGGCAGCGGACCCGGGCAATATCCGGGATCGATGCAGGGCATCCTGCGCTATATCCATGAGCATCCGGCCGAAGGCCGCGCGCTGATGCAGCAGAACCGCAGCTACGTGTTCTTCCGCGAAGCCACCAATCCCGGCACCGTTGGCGCATTGGGCGTGCCGATTGCGCCGCGCACCACCTTGGCGGCAGACCCGGCCTTCGTGCCGCTGGGCGCGCCAGTCTGGCTGCAAGGCGAAGGCGGGATAAGCGGCCTTTGGGTGGCGCAGGATACTGGCGGCGCGATCAAGGGGCCGAACCGGTTTGACAGCTTCTGGGGCACGGGCGATCAGGCGCGGACCGTCGCGGGCGGTATGCGCGCGCAAGGACAGGCGCTGATCCTGCTGCCTAAGGGCACGCTGGCCCGCCTGGGCGGCCCCCGATCGGAAGGACAATGAGAGCGCCTCCGCGCGGGCTGAGCCCCGAGGAATCCGCGCTCTGGCGGCGGGTCGCCGCGACGGTGACGCCGCTGCATCCCAGACGGCCCGTGCCTGCGCCTGCGTCGTTGACTACCACGCCCAGCGAGCCGCCACTTCCGCCGCCCAAACGCGTCAAAGGCCGCGTGCCACCGCCGCGCCCCGAAGCTGTGCCGATCACGACGCAAGTACGCCCCCTCACCGCAGGCGGGCTCGATTCGAGCTGGGACCGCAAGCTGGGACGCGGGCCGATCCAGCCTGACGTGACCATCGATCTCCACGGCCTCACCCTCGGCATGGCGCACGACCGGCTGAACGGCGGCATCGCGCAGGCGCTGGCGATGGGCGCGCGGGTGATCCTGCTGATCGCGGGCAAGCACCGCCCGGTGCCGGAAAACGACCTGCGGGGCGAGCGGCGAGGCGCGATCCGCGCCAAGCTGCTCGACTGGCTCGCGGCCAGCCCCCATTCGGCACGCATTGCGTCTGTCAGGCCCGCACAGCCGCGCCATGGTGGCGACGGGGCCGTCTATATCGTGCTGCGCAAGGCGCGCTGATCGTTCAGAAATAAGCGTGCGGGTTGAGCGGCTTCTCGGCAATGGGTTGGAGAATATCCCAGTGCTCGACAATCTTGCCGTGCTTCAACCGATAGATGTCCGCCACCGTACCGCCATTGCCCTGCGCCCCGGCGCGGCCATGGAGGTGGATCACGGCCATATCGCCATCGACGACGATCCGCTTGATCTCGAAGCGCGAGCCTTCCTGCCGGAACATCGGCTCGAGAGCGGCAATCGCCGCTTCGCGGCCATCAAGGATGTTGGCGTTGTGCTGGATATAGTCCGATGCGACGTAGCGTTTGAAGGCAGCGCGCACGTCGCGCTCGCCATAGAACAGGCGCGCGAACGCCGTGATCACCGCGCGGTTGCGCTCGGTCAGCGAACGCGTCGACTTGGCAGCGGCTGGTGCGGCCAGCAGCATGGCCATGGCCAGGAACGCGGCGATGGTGCGGACGGGTTTCATGCGAGGGCGGCTTCAGCGATGCGCCGATAGATGCGGGTGAGGACTTCAAGGTCCTCCACTACAACCGCCTCGTCGGTCTTGTGCATCGTGGCGTTGGTCAGGCCGAACTCGATCACCGGGCACAGCGCGCGCAGGAAGCGGGCGTCCGAAGTGCCGCCGGTGGTGGAGAGTTCAGGCGCGAGGCCGGTTTCCGCCTCGACCGCAGCGGCAACCAGCGCCGATTGCGCGCCGGGCAGCGTGATGAACGCCTCACCGTGCAAAGTGGCGCGCACTTCGGTGCGGTGCCTTGCGGCGATTTCGGTCACGCGGTCCACCAGCGCCTGCCCGATGTGGTGATCGTTGTAGCGGATCGAAAGCCGCGCGCGGGCCTCGGCCGGGATCACGTTGGTGGCGCGGTTGCCGACGTCGAGATCGGTGATCTCGAGGTTCGAGGGCTGGAACCATTCGCTGCCTTCATCGAGCACCAGCCCGTCAAGCTCCGCCAGCAAGGCAACAAGGCGCGGGATCGGATTGTCCGCAAGGTGCGGATAGGCGACGTGGCCCTGCGCGCCCTTGGCGGTGAGCCACATGTTGACCGAGCCGCGCCGCCCGATCTTGGCCATGTCGCCCAGTCGGTGGACCGAGGTCGGCTCGCCCACGAGGCAAAAATCGGGGATCGCGCCAATCTCGCGCATGTGCGCGATCAGCGGCACCGTGCCGTATTTCGCGGGGCCTTCCTCATCGCCGGTGATGATGAAGCTGATCGTGCCAGCCTCCGCCGGGATCTGCTCCACCGCACAGACCATCGCGGCAATCGCCCCCTTCATGTCAACCGCGCCGCGCCCGTAAAGGACTTTGCCGCCGGGCACCTCGCGCACATCGGCGGTAAAGGGCGCGCTGCTCCAGCCCTCCCCCGGCGGGACGACATCGAGGTGCCCGGCAAAGGCGAAGTGGCGGCTGCCCGGCGGGCCCTGGCGGATCGCGAAGAGGTTTTCGACCGGGCCTTCGGGCGGCTCTCCGGCAAGGAAGCGGTGGACCGCGAAGCCCAGCGGCGCGAGCATCGCTTCCATCACATCAAACACGGTGCCGGTGGCAGGGGTGACGCTGGGCGCCTCGATCAGGGCAGCGGTGCGGGAAAGTACGTCAGACATGGTCTGGCGTTAGACCAGCACGGGGGGCGTGGGAAGCACCCTGCGGGGCCGATCAGACCCCGGCCGCCGCATCGAACTGCGGGATGGCCCAAGGCTCTTCAGCGGCGGCCCCGCGCCATGCCTCAAGCCATTCGTGGTCCCAAACAGCATCCATATAGGCCGCGGCAAAGCCCGGAACCGGTACGCCATACTGGCGAAAGCGCACCACCACGGGCGCGTAGAAAATGTCCGCCGCGCCGAACGTGCCGAACAGGAACGGGCCGCCCTGCCCGAAGCGCGCGCGGGCCTGCGCCCACAAGGTGAGGATGCGATCGACATCGGCGCGCACGGCGGGGCTGAGCGGCTTGGCGATCGGCGCCATGCGCAAGTTGAAGGGCAGTTCGCTGCGCAGCGCGTGGAAACCGGCGTGCATTTCCGCCACGAGCGCGCGGGCCATGCCGCGCGGCGCATCCGCCTTGGGCCAGAAGCGATCCCGCCCGACTTTGTCCGCGAGGATTTCGAGGATCGCGAGGCTGTCCCACACGACGCCCTCACCACCGCCCTCTTCGGTCCACAGCACCGGCACTTTGCCCGCTGAGGGGGCGAGTGTGGGAATGGCGCCTTTGGCCTCGTCCCAGTTGCCGACGTAGAGCGGCACCACCTCGGTTTCGAATGCAAGGCCGGACTGCCGGGCGGCGAGCCAGCCGCGCAGCGACCAGCTGGAATAGGAGCGGTTGCCAATGACGAGCTTCATGGCCGGAATGCCTAAGCGTTCGGCGCGCGTCTGTCGAGGTAAGCAGGTGGGGCCATAAGGTTAGTTTTCTCCGCACCGGGCAGGCGCAATCGCGCGGATGGCCGATGCAACGCGGGGACAAGGCCGCATCCGCCACAAGGCTTCATGGCAAGAACGGCTGATACGCCTGACGAACTGCCCCACGGGCAGCCCGGGATTCCCCGCGATGATCCTGTGCGCCGTCCGTTGTTGGTCGAGCAGTTCCTGCGGCTGCGCCGCCAATTACCGCCGATGTACCTTATCCTGACGATGAACGCGGCCACGCTGGCCTATACCCACACCGGCTTTGCCCCGCGCTGGATTTCAGTGTGGTTGCCAGGCGCGCTCATCACGATGTGCCTCCTGCGGCTTATTCAATGGCTGCGTCCGATCGACGAGGACGGGGTAACCGAGGCGTTTGCGCGCAAGATGCTGCAGCAGATCGAGTTCATGGCAGCGATATTCGCGGCAGGATTCGTGTCATGGGCGCTGGTGCTCGATCAGTATGGCGGGTCTGCCGAGCATGGCCATGTGACGGTGTTCGTGGCGATCACGGTGATGGGCTGCATTTTCTGCCTGACGTACCTGCCGCGCGCGGCGCACATTGTCTCCTATATCGTGCTGGGGGTATTCCTTACCTATTGCCTGGCCAGCGGCACGATCACGCTGGCGGCGATGGCGCTCAATATCCTGCTGGTCGGGCTGGTGGTGCTCAAGGTGCTGCGCGATTCGTTCGGATCGTTCACCGCGCTGGAGGATTCGCAGGCGGAATTGCAGCAGGAACGCGCCGCAGCCCAGCGGCTGGCCGAAGAAAACGCGCGGCTGGCCCATTCCGATCCGCTGACCGGCCTGCCCAACCGGCGCTATTTCTTCGCGCGGCTCGATGCTCTGCTCGCACGCGGCGCGGATGCGCCCCCGTTCTGCATCGGCGTGATCGATCTCGACCGGTTCAAGCCGATCAACGACGTTCACGGCCACGCGCAGGGCGACCGGCTGCTGCAAGTGATCGGCGAGCGGCTGCGCGGCGCGAGCGGGCCGGAAGCGGTGATCGCCCGGCTGGGCGGCGACGAATTCGGCCTGATCATCGAAGGCACGCTGGAAGCGGCGGAAGCGATGGGCACATGGCTGTGCGAACTGGTGCAGCAGCCGGTCCCGCTGGGTGATCTGGTCGTTTCCGTCGGCTGTTCTGGCGGGCTGGCCGCCTGGCCCGAAGCCGGCGGACGCGCGCACGATCTGTTCGACCGCGCAGACTTCGCGCTCTACCACGCAAAGAAGGCGCGGCGCGGCGGGGTGGTGCGGTTCTCGGCGGAGCTGGAGCGAATCATCCGCTCCGAACAGGCACTGGAAGCCGCCTTGCAAAGCGCGGACCTGACGCGCGAGCTGGCAATGGTTTATCAGCCCGTCGTGCGCACCCGCACGATGAGAATGATAGGCGTGGAAGCCCTGGCGCGCTGGGAATCGCCAACGCTCGGCGCGGTGGCGGCGGAACTGCTGTTCTCGACTGCCGAGCGGCTGGGGATGGCGCGGACGGTGACGCTGGCCGCGTTTGACCGCGTGCTGGCAGATTGGCCCCGCCTGCCACGGGACCAACGGCTCTCCTTCAACCTTGCCCCGACCGACATTGCCGATCCGGGCACAGTCACCGCGCTGATGGATCGGATAGCGCGCAGCAGGATCGATGCGACACGGCTGGTGTTCGAGATCACCGAGACATCGCTGATCGGCGATTTCGACGTTGCCCGCGCGGCGCTGGAGCGGCTGCGGACTTGCGGGGCGATGATCGCGCTGGACGATTTCGGCACGGGCTATTCCAGCCTCAGCACGCTGCACATGCTGCCGATCGACATCATCAAGATTGACCGCAGCTTCGCAGAGCGGCTGGACGATGCCGAAGGGCGGCGGCTGGTGCGCGCAATTTTCAACCTCACAAGTTCGCTCAACCTCGAATGCGTGTTCGAAGGGATCGAGACCGAGATGCAGCTGATGGAAGCGACGCTCGCGGGCTTCCACTACGCGCAAGGCTATTTCATCGAACGGCCGATTGCGCTGGACGTGCTGCTGGAGCAGCGCATGCGCCAGAACGCGGCCTGATCGTTCAGATCGCCGCATCCTCCAGGATGGCGGCGCGCAGTTCGGCAATGCCCATCTTGAGCTCGGACGAAGTGACGTGGACCACCGGATAAGCCGCCGTGCGCTTGCGCGCCGCCGCTTCGGTGCGGGCGATGGTGGCGGCAAGTTCGCTCGCCTTGATCTTGTCCGCCTTGGTCAGCACCACCCGGTAGCCGACAGCGGCTTCATCGAGCATCTGCATCATGTCCTCGTCCACCGCCTTGATGCCGTGGCGCGCATCGATGAGCAGCAGCGTGCGCTTGAGCACGACGCGGCCGCGCAGGAAATCCCGCACCAGCCGCCGCCACTGTTCGGTGACCGACGGCGGCGCCTTGGCAAAGCCATAGCCCGGCATGTCGACAAGGCGGATCTGCGCGGGTTCGCCCACCTCGAAAAAATTGAGTTCCTGCGTGCGGCCCGGCGTGACTGAAGTGCGCGCGATCGAATTGCGGCCGGTCAGCGCGTTAAGCAGCGAGGACTTGCCGACGTTGGAGCGGCCCGAAAACGCAATTTCGGGCACCTCCGGATCGGGCAGGAACTTGAGCGCAGGCGCGGACTTGAGGAACGTGACCGGCCCGGCAAACATGCGCCGCGCCCGTTCTTCCAGCTCGGCGCGTGCCGCAGCTTCCGCTTCGTTGTTCTCGCTCATCGTGCTTTGGGCTTGCGCGGTGTGGACTTCTGATCGCGCGCGACGGAGCGATCAATATCGAGCTGGTCCTTGCTGGCCTGCGCCGAGAGCTGCGGGTGCTTGCTGTAAAGATACTTCTGCTGCGCGATGGTGAGCAGGTTAGACGTGATCCAGTAGATCAGCAGCCCCGCCGCGAACGGCGCCATCACGAACATCATCATCCACGGCATCAGGCTCATCACCTGCTGCTGCGCCGGGTCCATCGCCGCAGGTTGCAGCTTGAACTGCGCCCACATCGTCACGCCCAGCAGGATCGCCAGCACGCCGATGGCAAGGAACGAAGGCGGCGTGAACGGCAGCAGGCCAAACAGATTGAGCACATGCAGCGGATCGGGCGCGGACAAGTCCTTGATCCAGCCATAGAAGGGCTGGTGGCGCATTTCGATGGTGAGCACGAGCACCTTGTAGAGCGCGAAGAACACCGGGATCTGCAGGAAGATCGGCAGGCAGCCCGCCAGCGGATTGACGCCTTCCGCCTTGTAGAGCGCCATGATTTCCTGCTGCTGCTTCTGCTTGTCGTCCTTGAAGCGTTCCTGGATGATCTTGAGCTTGGGCTGGATCGCGCGCATCGCCGCCATCGAGGCGAACTGGCGCTGGGCCACCGGGAACATGATGCCGCGCACGATCAGCGTGAGCAGGATGATCGCGAGGCCGAAGTTGTGCACCGCGCGGAACAGCGAATCGAGCAGCCAGAAGATCGGCTTCTCGAACCAGCGGAACCAGCCCCAATCGATCGAGAGCGAGAGGTTGGTCACCCCCTGCTTCTCGTAAGCCTCAAGGACGTTGTTTTCCTTGGCCCCGGCGAAGAGGCGCACGGTCTGCGTGGCGGTCTGCCCCGGGGCGATGGTGGCCACCGGATAGATCAGGTCTGCGCGGAAGATATCGCCGCCGATATTGCGGAAATCGCCCTTGGGCTTCACCGCATTGCCCGCGACATCCGGGACCAGCGCGGAAAGCCAGTAGATGTCGGTAAAGCCGATCCAGTTAGCCGATCCTGCGGGGCTGACCGCGCCCGCCGTCTTCACATCCGCGTAGTTGTTGTCGAACGTGACGGCGCCATCGAACGCCGCGATGGGGCCGGAATGGACGTTCCACGTATCGAGACTGGCCGTGCGATCGGTGCGGTTGACCAGCGCGAAAGGCTTGACCGCGATAGGCGCACCGCCTGCATTGCTGACCGTCTGCGTGAGCGTGAGCATGTAGTCCGCATCGATCGCATAGCGGATCGCGAAGGTCTGGCCGGTGGGGTTGGTCCACTTGAGCGTGACCGGGGTTGCGGGCGTAAGCTTCGCGCCATCGGCCTGCCACATCGTGTCCGGCCCCGGCGCGGCCACGCCGTTCTGGCCGATCCAGCCAGCCTGCGCATAGTGCTGCGCAGGCGTTCCGGCGGGCGAGAACAGGCGCACGGGCGGGCCGTTCTTGTCCAGCGTCTCACGGTGGCGGGCGAGCGTGAGGTCATCGACGAGGCCGCCGAGGAGATTGATCGAGCCCTTCAGCCCCGGCGCATCGATCGCGACGCGGTGACCGGCGGCCAGCGCCTGCGCCAGATCCTGTTTTTCCAGCGCGACATCTGCCGGAGCCTGCAGGCCGCCTTCGCGCGTGGGCTTGAGCGTGGGGGACGCGGCGGGGGCATTGCCGGAAGCGGCAGGCGCTGCGGCATTGGCGGCAGGCTTGGCGGGCGCGGGGTAATAATACCGCATGCCCACGTCCCAGCCGACCAGCATCAGGGCCATGAGCACCATCGCCAGGATCACGTTACGCTGATTTTCCACTCTGCCTCGCGTCGTAAAATCTTGGTGCCCGAACGAGCGTCAGGGCACCGGCCCTAGGGAACAGGATCGTAGCCGTGACCGCCCCAAGGATGGCAGCGCAATAGCCGCTTCACTGTCAGCCAACCACCCTTAATCGCACCGTGCTTGCCCAGTGCCTCGATCGCATAGTGCGAGCAGGATGGGCTGAAGCGGCAGGAGGGCGGGAGTACCGCCGATGGGCCGAGTTGCCATAGCCGGACCAGCACGATGAGGAGGCGACGGATCACCGGTTTCTGCCCTTGCCCTTTGGACCGGGCCGACGCGGCGGATCGCCTTTGCCGGCGGCGGCGCGGGCGAGTGCGGCTTCGAGTTCCTGACGCAGGACCGCAAAATTGCGTTCGATGCCGTTTTCCCGCCCGATCAGCACATGGTCTGCTCCGGCGATGCCTTGCATTGGCAGGATTTCCCGCGCCAGTGCGCGCAGGCGGCGTTTCATGCGGTTGCGCGCAACCGCATTACCGATCCGCTTGGTAACGGTGACCCCGAAGCGCTGCGACCCATCAGGGCGCGCCAGCGGGTTGACCAAAAGCACGAAACCGGGCCTTGCGACCCGGATTCCGTTGTTCGCGGCGAGGAAATCGACGCGCTTCGCAATGATGCCCGGCCGGTTTCCTGCTGCTCGTGCAGCAGGTTCGGCTGATCCCCCAACCGTTAAACCTTGGGAGATCAGGCCGAGAGCTTCTTGCGGCCGCGGGCGCGGCGAGCGCGGAGCACCTTGCGGCCGCCCGGGGTGGCCGAGCGGGTGCGGAAGCCGTGGCGGCGGGCACGCACGAGGTTGCTGGGCTGGAAAGTGCGCTTCATCGGTCAGCTCTTTTCGTTCGAATCGGTTGAACAGGGCAACGCAAGCAAAGCCCCGCAATCAGAAGCTGGCCGTTACGCCGGGAAGCTGTTTCAGTCAAGCATTGCAGCGCGTCGGCTGACCTACCCGAAACGGGATCTGCGGACTGAGGGCAGAAAAAAGGCCCGGTCGTTGCCAACCGGGCCTGAAAAGTTTGGGAGAGGATGCCTGAAAGGCCATTTTCATATGCAACTACCCCTCCCTCTTCGCAAGTGCGAAATGGGTCATACCGGTTGCAGTTTTTGCAATGAGATCCGTGCAATCCTCGCAAAAACGTGAAATTCATCCCACTAAACAGCGCCATGACTCGATGCGATGCCCGCAATGCCAAAAGCAGATGGGCCTCTGCATTGCGCCGCAACATTCACCAAGGGGCAGGTCTTGCGCTCAATGCGCCAGCAGCAGCGGCACCATCGAGGTATCGAGCAGCGCGCGCGAGACCCCGCCGAGCAACAATTCGCGCAGGCGGCTCTTGCCGAACAGCCCCATCACGATCAGCCCGGCCCCGATCTCGTGCGCTTTGTTCGCGATGGTCACGCCAATCGCGCCGGTCTTGGGCACTTCGTGTACTTCGGCATGGATATCGTGGCGCGATAAGTAGCAGGCAGCGTCCTGCGCGGGGAAGCTGTCTTCGTGTTCGCGCACCATCAGGATGTGCACCGCACTGGCAAGGCGCAGCAGCGGAAGCGCGGCGCGCATCGCGGCGGCGGCTTCATGGCCGCCGTCCCAAGCGAGCAGCACCGGCTTGTCGAACGCCAGCAGCGGCACGCCGCGCGGCAGGGCCAGCACCGGACAGCGCGAACCGAGCGCGACTTCCTCCAGCGCCGGATCATCAAGGCTGGCGACGATGCAATCGGTGAACCGCGCAGCCGCCGCCACGCCCTCGACTCGGCCCTGATCGGTGAGCACCACGTCAAAAGGCACGTCCTCCCGCGCGAGGCGCGCATCGAGATCCCTGCCCAGCTGTTCATCGGCAGCGCGGACTTCATTGATCACTTCGGCGGACAGCGCCGCACCGCCGAACGGTTCCCACACCGCCATCTGCGCAAACGGCGTGGCGATCTGGAAGGAAACATGGCCGCGCATGGCCCGGGCAAGGGCCAGCGCAGTTTCAACCCGGTCGTTGAGCGTGTCGGCAGTGTCCGCTGGGCAGAGAATGGAGCGCATCAGGGTTCTCCTCGGGCTTGTTGTCCTGAACAATGGTACACCCGATCCGGATCGATGCCCAATGATCCACGTCAATTCGCTGACCCTGATTGCTGACCTTGCGCGCGCCGTGCCGAACGCTATGCCGCAAGCCCGGACGACGACAGGGAGCGCAAACGGTGACGCAGCGGACTATTGCGGCAGTAATCTTCGATTTTGGCGGGGTTATCACCTCGTCTCCGTTTGAATCGTTCAATCGACTTGAAGCCGCCCGCGGCCTGCCGCAGGATTTCGTCCGCCGGGTCAACGCCGCCAATCCCGATGACAACGCCTGGGCAAAGTTCGAGCGGGCGGAAATCGGCGCGGCGGAGTTCGATGCGCTGTTCGCTGCAGAGGCGCGCGCGGCGGGGCATGAGCTTGCGGGCGCGGACGTGCTCGCGGTGCTGGCTGGCACAGTGCGCCCGGCCATGGTGCGCGCGCTGGATCAGCTGAAGGATGCCGGATACCGCATCGCGTGCATCACCAACAACGTGCCGACCGGGCACGGAGCAGGATTGGCGCGCAGCCATGACCGCAGCGACGCGCTGGAGCAGATTTTCGCGCGGTTCGAGCACGTGATCGAAAGCAGCAAGGCGGGCGTACGCAAGCCCGATCCGCGCATCTATCTGATGATGTGCGAGAAACTGGGGCTGGAACCTGCCGCCTGCGTCTACCTCGACGATCTGGGCGTGAACTGCAAACCGGCGGCGCAGCTGGGCATGGCAGCGATCAAGGTGACCGGCGAAGCGCAGGCGCTGGCAGATCTTTCCGCGCTGCTCGCGCTGCCGCTGGGGTGACAAGCTGCTCCCACGCGCTAGAGAGGCGGGACGAGACAAAGGAGGCGGACTCGCGTGGCCAAGAAGCTTTATCCCGATGCCGCCAGCGCCCTTGACGGGCTGCTGCGCGATGGATTGCTGGTCGCCTGCGGGGGCTTTGGCCTATGCGGCATTCCCGAACGCCTGATCGATGCCGTGCGCGAATCTGGCGTGAAAGACCTGACTTTCGCCAGCAACAACGCCGGGATCGACAACGAAGGCATCGGCAAGCTGCTGCGCACGCGGCAGGTGAAGAAGATGATCGCCTCCTATGTCGGCGAGAACAAGGAATTCGAGCGCCAGTACCTTTCGGGCGAGCTGGAGGTGGAATTCTCCCCCCAAGGCACGCTGGCCGAGCGGATGCGCGCGGGCGGCGCGGGCATTCCGGGGTTCTACACCAAGACCGGTGTCGGTACGCTGGTGGCCGAGGGCAAGGAAGTTAAGACCTTCAACGGGCAGGAATACATCCTGGAGGAAGGCATCTTCGCCGATCTCGCGCTGGTAAAGGCGTGGAAGGCGGACGAGACCGGCAACGTCGTGTTCCGCAAGACCGCGCGCAACTTCAACGTGCCCGCCGCCACCTGCGGCAAGGTCTGCGTGGTTGAGGTTGAAGAAATCGTGCCCACCGGCAGCCTTGATCCCGATGGCATTCACCTGCCCGGCGTCTACGTCCAGCGCCTGATCGTGGGTTCGCCCTATGACAAGAAGATCGAGTTCCGCACGGTTCGCAACACGGATGTCGGCTGATGACCAAGCATGATGGATTGAGCACGGGCTGGACCCGCGACCAGATGGCCGCCCGCGCCGCGCGCGAGCTGCAGGACGGCTTCTATGTGAACCTCGGTATCGGAATCCCGACGCTGGTGGCGAACCACATTCCCGAAGGCATGACCGTCACGCTCCAGAGCGAGAACGGCATGCTCGGCATCGGGCCCTTCCCGCTGGAAGGCGAGGAAGACGCCGATCTCATCAATGCCGGCAAGCAGACGATCAGCGAACTGCCGCAATCAGCCTATTTCGATAGCGCGCAGTCTTTCGCGATGATCCGCGGCGGGCACATCGATCTCACCGTGCTGGGCGCGATGGAAGTGGCCGAGAACGGCGACATCGCCAACTGGATGGTGCCCGGCAAGATGATCAAGGGCATGGGCGGCGCGATGGACCTCGTCGCCGGCGTGAAGAAGATCATCGTGGTGATGGAGCACTGCGCCAAAGACGGCAGCCCCAAGTTCATCCCCGCCTGCACTCTGCCGCTGACCGGCAAGGGCGTGGTCGACATAGTGATCACCGATCTTGCTGTCTTCGCGCGGCCCGATCACGCCTCGCCGTTCAAGCTGCTGGAACTGGCGCCCGGCGTGAGCGCCGAAGACCTGCGCGCCAAGACCACTGCGCATTACGTGGAGTAGCCCCATGGCCTATACCCTCATCACCGCGAACCGGAACTATTCGAGCTGGTCGCTGCGCCCGTGGATGCTGATGAAGGGTCTGGGCATTGCCTTCGCGGACCGGATCGAGCCGTTCACCAAGCCTGCGAACTACGAAGAGTTCCGCGCGTTCTCGCCCACGGGGCAGGTGCCGGTGCTGCTGGATGGGGAAACCACGGTGTGGGATTCGCTCGGCATCGCGCTTTATCTGGCGGACCGGCACGAAGGTGTCTGGCCGGCTGATCCGGCAGCGCGGGCCTTTGCCCAATGCGCCGTTACCGAAATGCACGGCGGCTTTTCCGCGCTGCGCAATGATTGCACCATGAACGTGGGCGTGCGCGTGAAGCCGCGCCCGATGCGCGCTGCACTGCTGCGCGATGTGGCGCGGGTGCGCGAGATCTTCGAGCAGGGCCTCGCGCGCTTTGGCGGGCCGTGGCTGGCAGGCGATACGTTCACGGCGCTCGATGCGTTCTATGCGCCGGTGGCCTATCGCATCCGCACCTATGGCCTTTATGTCGGTGCAGGGCAGGCATGGGTGGACCACATGCTCGCCCATCCCGCCATGCAGGAATGGGAAGCAGCGGCGCTGGCCGAGGATTGGCGCGAGGCGAGCCACGAGGAAGAGCTCGCCGCAGCGGGCGAGATCGTGGCGGATTACCGCAGGACTTAGGGCCGCAGGGCTTAGTGCTTTTCGTCCGCCTTCTCGCGGGCATTCAAGTCCGCCCAGAGGCCCTCGGTGCCCGCCTCCATCGCATGGTTCACATATTGCGAGGCGGCGAGCCAGCCCTTGAAAGGGCGCATGGATGCCACGCAGCCCAGAACAAGAACTGGCACCGAGGTCAGCGCATGAATCCACCACGGTGGATCGAACTTCACCTGCACATAGACCACCACGAACACCAGCGGCAGCGCGGTGAGGCACAGCGCGAAGAAGGCCGGGCCGTCGTCGGTCTGCGCATAGCTGAAATCGAGGCCGCAATGGTCGCAGGTCTTTGCCAGCTTGAGCCAGCCTGCGAACATGTGCCCTTCGCCGCAGCGCGGGCATTTGCCGCGCCAGCCGCAGCGCACAATCCAGGCAAGCTTCGGGTTGGAAATCAGGGCCATGGGAAGGCCGTTAGACCTCAGGCGAGCCTGCGGCAATCGCTTTAGTGATCAGCGGCAGCCGCCATTTGCGGCGCGCTCGTTGCAGCAGGCTTGCCCGCCTTGACGAAGAACAGCACCGGGATCGAAGCCCAGCAGAGCAGGCCCATCAGGTAGAAATCGTTGAGATAGCCGACCATCGCCGCCTGCTTGTTGACCATGCCATCGACCATGCGCATCCCCGCCTCTGACAAGCCGCCATAGGCCGTGATCCGGTCGAGATCGAACGGCACGCTCATCCGCGTGATCTGGGCGCCCATTTCCGCGTGGTTCACCTGCATGCTGCGCGCGAGCATGAAGGTGCAGACCGCAATCCCGATCGAGGCGCCGATCGAGCGCATCAGGTTGGTGAGCCCGGCAGCATCGGTGCGCAGCTCTTGCGGAAGCGTGGCGAAGGCGATCAGATTGACCGGCATGATCGTGAAGCTGATCCCCACGCCCTGAAGAAGGCCGGTCAGGAAGATCGGCAGCATCGGCATGTCCGGCGACCAGCCCGACATCAGCCACAGCGACCAGCCCGAAAGCCCCATGCCGATGGTGAGCGCGATGCGCGGGTCCATCTTCGTGATCCAGCGGCCCAGCAGCGAGATCGTTGCCAGCAGGCCCAGCCCGCGTGGGGCCAGCAGCCAACCGGCATCGACCGCCGGATAGCCATAGATGCCCTGCAGCAGGCCCGGCAGCAGCGCCAGCACTGCCATCATCACGCAGCCGATCAGGAACATGAAGACGAGGCTGGCGACGAAATTGGCATCGGCAAACAGCCGCCCCGGAAACAGCGGACGCTCGGTGGTGAACAGATGCACCACCGCCATCCAGCCGGTGCAGGCCCAGATCACCCCGTAGAGCACGACTTCCGGACTGCCGAACCAATCCTGCGAAGGGCCGCGATCGAGCATGAGCTGGAACGAGGCGAGCGCGAGGGCAACGAGCAGCCAGCCGGTCATGTCGATCGGGCGGCGGATGGCGGGGACCCGCGGCAGCAGCCACCACAGCACGAGGCCCGAGGCGATCCCGATGGGCACATTGATGAAAAACACCCAGCGCCAAGAATAGCTTTCGGTGATGTAGCCGCCGAGCAGCGGCCCGGCGATGGGGCCAAGCATGACGCCTTGGGTGAACAGCGCCATCATTTTCGGCCGTTCCTCCGCGCTGCTGGCGTTGAGCATCACCGTCTGCGCGAACGGCGAAAGGAACGCGCCGCCCACCCCTTGGATCACACGGAATGCGACCATCTGTTCAAGGTTCTGCGCAAGGCCGCACAGGATCGAAGCGGAGGTGAACGCAACGACCGACAACGTGAACACAAGGCGGATGCCGAACCGATCGACCAGCCAGCCGCCCAGCGGCAGCGCCACGGCAGAGGCGAGCACATAGCTGGTCAGCACCCAGCTGATGGTTTCCTGCGTGGCCGAGAGCGAGGCCTCCATATGCGGCAGGGCAACGTTCGCGATGGTGGTATCCAGCACCTGCATGATCATCGCCGCCATCACCGCGGTGAACAGCAGCGGGCGGTGCTTGACCAGCATTGCCGGCTGCTGCGCCTGCTTACTTGCTCCCGACATGCACCGTCACGTTCGCACTCAGGCCGGCGATCAGCGGCCTGTCCCCGCTCGACGAATCGATGGCGATGCGCACCGGCACGCGCTGCGTTACCTTGACCCAGTTGCCGGTGGCGTTCTGCGCGGGCAGCACTGAAAACTCCGAGCCGGTGCCCGCGCCAATGCTATCGACATGGCCCTTGAGCGTGAGGCCGGGGTAGGCATCGAGCTTCACTTCGGCAGGCTGGCCGGGGCGCATGCGGGCAAGATCAGTTTCCTTGAAGTTCGCCTCCACCCGCGCCCCGCCCGCACGGACGATGGAGAGCATCGGCACGCCGGTGAACACCATCTGGCCGACCTGCAGGCGATTGACCTGGGTGACGCGGCCCGAGACCGGCGCGCGCACAACGGTGCGCGTCAGATCGAGTGCAGCCTTGGCGCGCATGGCCTGCGCCGCGGCGACATGCGGATTGAGCCCGGGCACTTGTGCACCGGTCGCGAGCTGCGCGCGGGCCTTGTTCACTTCGGCACCGACTGCAGCCAGCCGGTCCCGCGCGGAAGCGACCGCGTGCTGCGCTTCATCCATCCGGGCGCGGGTGTTGAAGCCCCGGTCCGAGAGCGCCTTTTCGCGCGCGTACTGCGCCTCGGCCAGAGCGAGATCGTCGCGCGCGCCGGCAAGATTGGCGGCATTGGCACCGACATCGGCGGAAAGCGCGGTCACATTGGCCTGCGCGGCGGCGATCTGGGCATCGGCCTGGCGAATCGCCACGTCGAACGAGGAGGGATCGATGCGGAACAGCACATCGCCCGCCTTGACCTGCTGGTTCTCGCGCACGTTCACCGCCACGACGAGGCCGTTCACTTCGCCGCCGATCGAGACGATGTCCTGCTTCATGTAGGCATTGTCGGTCGAGACTTCGCCGGGGCTGCCGAACCACCACAGGAGCGTGCCACCGACGACAAGCGCGGGAACGAGCAGCAGGACGACGAGCCGCAACCGCTTCGCGCGGGTGGCCTTGCGGCGCTCTGCAACCGCAACGTCTGCGGCGGCGGGCTTGAAGGGATCGGCCTCAGCCATGAGCGAGGGCTCCTTCGGCCAAAGTTGGTTCGTGTGCCTTTTCCGGCGGCGCTTCATCGAGCAGATTGGCGCGAACGCGTTCGAGCAAGGCGAGCAGCAGCGCGCTTTCCTCGGGCGCAAAGCCTTGCAGCGCTTCGTCGAACACATCGGTGGCGCAGGTGAACAGTTCATCGAGCAGCGGTATGGCCGCATCCGTCAGGAACATGCGCCAGGCGCGCCGATCATTGGGATCGGCCCGGCGCTCGACCATGCCGGCCTTCTCCAGCCGGTCGATCATCCGGCCCGCCGTGATCGCCTCCACTTCGAGCCACTGCGCCAGCGCACCCTGGTTGATCCCCGGCGTGCGGCGTAGCGCCGCCAGCATGCGCCACTGCGGCCCGGTGACCCCGAAGCGGCGGCTGACGACATCGAAGCGCTTGCGCAGCAGGCGGCTGACGTCCGAGGTCAGGAAGGCGATGTTGTTCTGCATAAGCGCGCACATAATAGCCATGCTTATAATAGTCAAACTTGGCTAAAAGGACAGGTCGGCCGTTTCGTCTCGCCCTTTGTTCCCTTCGACAAGCCAAATGGTCCCGGCTAGACGGTGGGGTAAAAGGGGAAAAGTGAATGGGCGAAGGGGTGCTGGATAGCGGTCCGGGCGGCGACAAGGCCAGCCTGTCCTCGCGCTTGGTGAAGCGCGCTTTGCTGGGTTTCTACCGGATGCAGGGCTGGAAAGCGGTCGGCACGCCGCCCCCGGGCGGGCGCTATGTCATCATCGCCGCGCCGCACACGTCCAACTGGGATTTCGTCTATTTCCTCGGGCTGGTGAACGAACTGGGGATCGACGCGCATTTCATGGCGAAGGACAGCTTGTTCCGCTGGCCGATGGGCGGCTTCATGCGTGATATGGGCGGGATATCGATCGATCGTTCGGCGCGGCACAACGTGGTCGATGCGATGGTCGCTGAATTTGCCCGGCGCGATCATTTTGCCCTGACCATCGCGCCCGAAGGCACGCGCAGCGCGGTGGCCCAGTGGCGCACGGGCTTCTATCATATCGCGCTGGCCGCACAGGTGCCGATGGTGGTCGGACTGATGGACTATGGCCGCAAGACCGGCGGCCTTGGCCCGGCGATCATGCCGACGGGCGATTACAAAGCCGACATGCAGCAGGTCGCCGAAATCTACCAGAGCGTGACGCCGAAGCACCCGGAACGCGGGATCAAGGACTTTGCGAGGATGTTCGATGCTTGAAGGCCTTCCGGAAGCGATGCTGATCAATGCGCTGGCGCTGGCGGTGATGATGGCGCTGCTCGCGCGCGCGGCAGCACGGATCGGCGATGTCAGCTTCATCGATGCGGTGTGGGGCGGCGCGATGGCCGTGCTGGCGGCTTCGGCCTGGGCGCAGGCGGCAGACAAAGGCCCGCGCGCCAGCCTGATCGCGGCGATGGCGGTGATCTGGGGCGCGCGGCTGGGCTGGCATCTCTACACCCGCTGGCGCGCGCATGGCGAAGACGTACGCTACGCCAGAATGCTGGGCAAGGCGCGCAAGGCGGGCAAGTATGGCGCGGCGGCCGCGCAAGTCTTCGCGGTGCAAGCGGTGCTGCTTTATGTGACGTGCCTGCCCGCGCAATTGGGCGTGCTGGCCAGCGGCAATGCCGCAATCGGGCCGCTAGCCATGGCAGGCGGCGCGCTGTGGCTCTTGGGTTTCAGCTTTGAAACCATCGGCGATGCGCAGCTCACCCGATTTCGCGCCGACCCCGCCAGCAAGGGCAAGGTTCTGGATACCGGGCTGTGGCGCTATACCCGCCATCCCAATTATTTCGGCGATGCCTGCGTGTGGTGGGGCATCTGGCTGGCAGCAAGCGAGGCGGGTCTGCCGATTGCGCTGGCTTCGCTGGCAGGGCCGGTGTTCCTGACTTTCACGCTCACCCGCTGGTCGGGCAAGCCACTGCTGGAAAAGGGCCTCGTGCAGCGGCGGCCGGACTATGCCGAATACGTCCGCCGCACTTCGGGCTTCATTCCCTGGCCGCCGAAGCGCTAGATCAGCCTCCGGTCACTCGCTGCTCCGCCGGTACGCTGCGCAGGGGCGCGCTGCGCAGCCATGCTTCCAGCACCTCGATATCGGTTGGGCCGATGACCGTGTCTTTGCCCTGCTTGAATACGGTGAAACCATCGCCGCCTTGCGCGAGGAAGCCGTTCATCGTGACCCGGTAGCTGGCCGCAGGATCGAGCGGCTTGCCGCCAAGCATGAGCGCGCTGATGCGGCTGCCCACCGGGGCGCCGCGGTCGATCCGGTAGGTCAATCCGGCAGACGGCGCGAGCGCCTGCTCCGGCCCCACATCGTCGAAGCCCTGTTCGAGCACGGCCTTGATCTCCGCCCCGGTGAGCGCTTCCGTAACCAGCGCGCTGCCGAACGGCTGGGCGAGATAGATATCGCCGAACGTGATCGTGCCATCGCTGGCCGGAACCAGCGCGGCGCGGATGCCGAACGGGTTCATCAGTGCGATCTGCGCGCCAGCCGAACGCGTAGCGAACAGCTGCGCATCGGCGATGAGATTGCCGAGCGGTCCGCCCTGGTCCATGCTGCCGGCTTCACCCCGCCCCGCCGGGCCAGACAATGCACCCACGGGCCGGGTGGCAAAGGCTTTTGCGGCTGCGACATAGCGCCCGACATAGGCCGCAATATCCGCGCGCGGCGCATAGCCCGGCACAAGCGCTGAAAGCGCAACCGGCCCTTTCGCCGACGTGAACCCTTCCGACTGCACGATCAGATTCCGCGCGCTGCGGGCGGTGACGCGGTGCGCTGCGGGATCGATGGTCAGCGTGATTTCGGTGAGTTCCTTGCCATATTGCCCCGCGCTGGTGAGCAACACGGGCCGGGCCGGATCGGCGGTGGGCAGCTCGCAGATGTAGTCGGCATGGGTGTGCCCCGAGACGACGACATCGACTTCGGGCGCAAGGCGGCGCAGGATCGGCAGGATTTCACCATCGAAGCCCGCGCAGCCGTTGGGATCGGGCGCGCCGGTGGTGCGGCCGCCCTGATGAATCAACACGATCACCGCATCGGCCCCTTGCGCCTTGAGCCGCGGCACTTCGGCATTGATGGTGTCCGCCTCGTCGGCAAAGGTCAGATCGGCAATGCCCGATGGATTGACCAGCGTGGGCGTAGCTTTGAGCGTCAGCCCGATCACCCCCAGCTTGACCATCTGCGCGCCTGTGCCGAGCGTGCGGATGGCGCTGGCGGGAAACAGCGGGGTGCCCGATGGCCCCAGCGTGCTGGCGGCCAGATAGCGGAACCGCGCGCCGGTGAAGCGTTCGAGCTGGCAGGGTTCGCGCTGGGTGAGCTTTTCGCAGCCGCCCGCCTGCATCCGGCGCAGCTCGCCCGTGCCGCGATCAAATTCGTGGTTGCCGACAGCGGCGTAATCAAGACCAAGGCGGCTGAGCGTTTCGATGGTCGGCTCATCGAGGAACAACGAGGACGCAAGCGGCGAGGCGCTGATGAGATCGCCCGCCGCGACGGTGATCGACCGGGGATGCTTGGCACGCAGCGCATCAAGCGCGCTAGCCAGCCACGCCGCACCGCCTGCGGGCACGGGCACCGTAGCGCCCTGCCCATCCGGCACGCCGACACTCTGGCGCGGAGGTTCGAGATTGCCGTGGAAATCGTTGAACGCGAGGATGGCAACTTCGACCGGAGCAGCGGGCGCAGGGGCGAGCCGGGGGTCAAGATCGGCGCGCGGCGCGGCGCAGGCGGCCAAAAAGCCAGTAAGCAAGCCGGTGAGCAGGAAGGTAGCGGCAGGTTTGCCGCTGCGGCGCGTTTTGCCCGTGATCGCCATGTCCCTGCTTCCCCTTTCTCTGCCAGCACCAGACCGGACTCGATCAATCGCCGGTGGCTCGATTGAAACCGGCTGCCGCAATCCCTAGAATGTCAGTTAGCCCGCTCCGGTGACAGGACCATAGCATGCCGCCCGCACAGACCGATATCGAAGCCGTGCAGGCGCGCCTGGTGGAGGTGACTTGCGCACTGATCGAGGAGCGCGGCGGGCAGGCGCTGACAATGCAGGAAGTCGCGGTGCGGGCCGGGATGTCTCCCGCGCAAGTGCAGCGCTATTTCGAGAGCCGCGAGGCGCTGCTCGAAGCGGTCGCCGAATACTGGTTCCGCCCCAAGGTCGCGATCATGGAAGCGGTGGTCGCCAGCGAGCTGCCGCCACGCCGCAAGATGTACGAGTTCTTCGCGCGGCGCTTCGTGATGATGCGCGATGCCTACCGGGCCGATCCGGTGGCGCATGACATGTATGTCGAGCTGGGCAACGAATACTTCGAGCAAGTGCGCAGCTATGTCGACCTGGCCGATCACTATCTCAGCATGATCATCGCCGAGGCGATGGGTGAAGGGTTCTTCGCCGGGCTGGAGATCGACATGGCGCTGAGCCTGATCAACCAGATGGTTCAGCCCTATTGCAACATCGGCCTGATGAGCATGAGCATGGACCGGCTGAGCGAAGAAAAGCTGGCGCGAATCATAGACGCCGTGTTCGACGGACTTTCAGGACAGGATCGCGGCGCGATGGGCATCAGCGGGCTTCGCGCCGCCTGATATTCTCACACGGCGCACCAGTCTCCGCGCCGTCCCTGCCAGTGCTCGGCAAGCCCCTCGGCCTCAAGCACGGTGCCAAGACTGCGGCCACTGCGCAGGACCACTCGCAGAGCGCGGCCATAGCGGTCCGTTTCCCGCACTCCGGATTCCAGCGTAAAGGGGCCAGCGTTGAGCAGGTCCGTCAGCCGCTGCGTGGCGGCCACTGCCAGCCGCGCCTCCAGCGCGCAGGACGGGTGCGACAGTTCGGGCGCGTTGATATCGGCGATGCGGATCTTGAGGCCGCGATACCAGAACGTATCACCATCAACGACGCAGGTGACCCGTGCCGGCCCCGCGCACTGGGTGAAGGAAGCAGCCTCTCGGTCTGCAGCTTGCGCGAGACGCGGCGTACCGGAAGCTTGGGTGGGCGCTGCGCCAGCAGCCAGGCCAAGAGCGAGAACCGCGAAGAGCGCGGCGGCGAAAGCGGCTGGTTGCCGGAAGACAGAGGGCGTTTGCATGCCGCCACCCTGACAGAATTCCCGGTTTGTTCTTTCACGGAAAACACTTATGTAGCAATAACTTAGGCGATGTACTGAGAGATTTTCGGGATCAACTGCGCAGCGGACAGGCGTGCCGCGCAGACGAGGCTCCTGATCCGGCCCACCGCGTGCTGGCGGGACTTCCGGTCAGGTTGGCGAATCCTTAACCACGCTTGCGCCATATACTGAGGCATTGTTTTGCTTTGACGGAGGCTCTCACCGTGTCTGACCTGTTGGCCTATATCCGGTGGCGCATCTTTGTTGGTCTGGCGATGATGCTGCTGAGCGGCCTGGTCCTTGGTTTGGTGGGAACCAAGGTGAAAATCGGGCATTCACAGGCGACAGAGGCGGACATGGCCGAAGCCCGCGAGCGCCACGAACAATATGAAGCCGAACGCGAGATCCGCCGTGCCCGCCAGACCGGCGGCTATGATCCCTCGGACCCCGCACTGGTGCGCGACGGCTACTCGTCAAACTACGATTCTGGCCCAGCCGAACCTTACGCGGTCGACCCCAGCGAGTGACCCGCCGGGGCAGCGACCACGCAGACCGTCAGCGCGTCGGGACCGGAACCTCGCCGCTGTAGTCATAGAAGCCGCGGCCCGACTTGCGGCCGAGCCAACCGGCCTCGACATACTTCTGCAGCAGCGGCGCGGGGCGGTACTTCGGATCGCCGGTCGAGGCGAGGTAGATCTTCATGATCTCGAGCAGGGTATCGAGCCCGATGAAGTCCGCCAGTTCGAGCGGTCCCATCGGGTGATTGAGGCCCAGCTTCACGCCCTTGTCGATATCCAGGATCGAACCGGTGCCGCTGCCGAGCACGAACGCCGCCTCGTTGATGAACGGCACGAAGATGCGGTTGACGATGAAGCCCGGCTCATCCTGCGAAAGCACGATTTCCTTGCCGATATCGGCCACGAAGCCGCGCACCGCCTCGATCGTGGAAACCGACGTGGCGAGGCCGGGGATGACTTCGACCAGCTTCATCAGCGGCACGGGATTGAAGAAGTGGATGCCGATGAAGCGCGCGGCATCGGGCGAGGAAACCGCCATGCGCGTGATCGGGATCGACGAGGTGTTCGTGGCCATGATCGCGCTGGGCGCGAGGTGCTTGCCGGCAGCTTCGAAGATTTTGTGCTTGATATCCTCACGCTCGGTCGCGGCCTCGATCACGAGGTCCGCTTCGCCCAACCGGGCATAATCGCCCACCGGGATGATGCGGGAAACGGTGGCAATGGCGTCTTCCGCCGGGATCTTGCCGCGTTCGGCCAGCTTCATCAGGCCCTTTTCGATCTTCGCGCGGGCGGCTTCGGCCAGCGCGAGCGAGACATCGGACAGCAGCACCGTCTTGCCCGACGCGGCTGCGACCTGAGCAATGCCCGAACCCATCTGCCCGGCACCGATGACTGCGATTGTCTGCATGTGTTGTATCCCGCCTGATTGCACGTTTGCGCGCTGCCTAGTCAGGTTTGGCGCGCATGGGAAGCAGCAGAATTGGGAGCGACTACCTTGATCCGCCCGGGACCCAAAGCGGATCATTTCCGGCATTGATCGCGCGGGCGAGGACAAAGAGATAGTCCGAAAGCCGGTTGAGATAGGCCAGCGCAGCCGGATTCACCGGCTCTGCCGCAGCCAGCGCAGTGGCGGCGCGTTCGGCGCGGCGGGCAATGGCGCGGGCAAGGTGCACGCGCGCGGCGCCTTCGCTGCCGCCGGGCAAGATGAAGCTGGTGAGCGGCGGGAGCGCGGCATTGAGCGCGTCGATCTCTGCCTCCAGCCGCGCGGGCTGAGCGGGCACGATGCGCAGCACCATTTCCGACGGGGTGAAATCGGCACCACCAACATCGCCGAGCGGCGTGGCGAGATCGGCACCGAGATCGAACAGGTCGTTCTGGATGCGGCGCAGCGCCGCGCCCCGGTCTGCCTCAAGTGCCAGCGCGGAAAAGCCGACGGCGCTGTTCAGCTCGTCAACTTCGCCGATCGCTTCGAGCCGGAGATCGTGCTTGGCACGGCGCGAGCCATCGACGAGGCCGGTCGTGCCATCGTCGCCGGTGCGCGTGTAGATCTTGTTGAGCTTGACCACGGTCAATCAGGAGTTCAGCGGCCGCCGTGGGTGAACAGCAGCAGGATTGCCACCGCCGCAACGGCAAGGCCCTGATACTTGATGCGGTTGAACATCATCTTGTTCTGCAGCAGCTGCATTTCGGTGGCGCGGGTGCCATCCCCCTCCAGATCCGCCTTTGTGCTGTTGAGAAAAGCGCCAATGCCGCGGATCAGCGACCAGACGGTCAGCCCCATCAGGATGAGGATCACGGGAACGAAGAAGAGTGTCATGGCAGGAGGTCTAGGCTCTCGTTTAGCGAAATGCCAGTGTCAAAGCGGGTATGGCGCAAGGCATCAGCCAGCGCGCGGCCATCCTCTCCGGCGCGGCGGCGGTCGGCCAGCGAAGGCGCATCGCGGCGCTTGGCCAGCTTGCGGCCATCGGGGCCTGCCAGCAGGCCATGATGATGCCAGCGCGGTTCGGGCAGGCCGAGCAGCACTTGCAGCAGGCGGTGAACGTGCGTCGCCGCAAACAGATCCGCGCCGCGCGTGACCACGGTGACGCCGTCCGCCGCATCATCAAGCGTGGCGGCAAGGTGATAGCTGGCGGGCGCATCGCGGCGCCAGATCACCGCATCGCCGAGCATGGCAGGCCGCGCGCTTTGCGGTCCGCGCTGCTCATCGAACCAGGTCAGCGGGCCGCACAGCTCCGCCGCTTGTTCGACATCGAGCCGCCAGACCGGATCGGCCGGGGACAGCGGCGGATTGCGCAGGCAGGTGCCGGGATAGATCGGCCCGTCCGGCCCGTGCAGCGTGGCGGCCGCCGCCACTTCGGCGCGGGTGCAACGGCAAGGATAGAGCAGGCCCATCGCACGCAAGTTGGTTGCCGCCTCACGGTAGCTGGCGATGCGGGTGGACTGGGCGGGAACTTCCGCGAACGTCAGGCCAAGCCATTCGAGATCGGCGCGGAACTCATCCGCAAGGTCAGCGCGGCTGCGCGTGCCGTCGATATCCTCGATCCGGAGCAGAAACCGGCCGCCTTCCTGCGCGGCGCGATCATGCGCAACAATCGCAGCATAGGCGTGGCCCAGATGGAGCGGGCCATTGGGGCTGGGGGCGAAACGAGTGATGATGGGAGCAGTCATGGCCCCCATTGATAGCGAGCTGACCGCAAAAACAGAAACGGCTGCCTTAACGGGTAAGGCAGCCGTTTTCCGGGTGTCGCCCGTTCATCGGGGCCCGCTCAGACGAGCGTGGCGCCGAAGAACATGCTGCTGATGCCAGCAGCCAGAACGAGCGAGACGATTGCTGAAGTATAGTTACGCATGGTGTCCTCCTGTTTTCGGCTCTTTCAGGGGACCTCTCCCGTTCGTTTCGCGCCGGCAGGGTGGTGGATTGCAGGAGCGTTCGGAACGAGGGCGCAAATAGGACTTCCCCCGCCTGCTGCAAGTGCGAACAAGGCAAGTGCAATTGCAAGATTTGCAATCAGTGCGAGAATGAGACTGATTGACTGAAATATCAGGATTTTTTCGGAATATGCCCTTTGGTGAAGCACGAATGTTTCAAAGATAAAACATTTTCTAAACCACATGCACGCCGCGCAATCGGTGCTGATAGCCTTTTTTGCCGCCTCGCTGGACAGGAAAGGCGCACGCCTTTATCGGCTTGCCATGAGCATCCAGCCTTCAGAATCGAGCCTCCCGGAATCAATCCTGATCGTCGACTTCGGCAGCCAGGTTACCCAGTTGATCGCGCGCCGCGTGCGCGAGGCGGGGGTCTATTCCGAAATCGCCCCCTTCACGCAGGCCGAAGCCGCCTTTCACCGGATGAAGCCCAAGGGCATCATCCTGTCCGGATCGCCCGCCAGCGTCCCCGCCGAAGGCAGCCCCCGCGCACCGCAAGTTCTGTTTGACAGCGGCCTGCCGATTCTTGGCATCTGCTATGGTCAGCAAGTGATGAGTCAGCAGCTGGGCGGCGAAGTCTTGCCGGGCGATGCGGGCGAATTTGGCCGCGCTTTCCTGACCGTGACCGAGCCTTGCGCGCTGTTCGATGGCCTGTGGCAGCCGGGCGAGCGGCATCAGGTGTGGATGAGCCACGGCGACAAGGTGACGCAGTTCGCGCCGGGCTTCCGCATCGTGGCCGTGTCCGATGGCGCGCCTTTCGCGGTGATCGCGAACGAGGAAAAGCGCTACTACGGCACCCAGTTCCACCCCGAAGTGGTCCACACGCCCGATGGCGGCAAGCTGATCGCCAATTTCGTGCGCCACGTGTGCGGCTGCGCGGGCGATTGGACCATGGCCGAGTTCCGCAAGACGAAGATCGCCGAGATCCGCGCGGCTGTGGGCGACAGCCGGGTGATCTGCGGCCTTTCGGGCGGCGTCGATTCGGCGGTCGCGGCGGTGCTCATCCATGAGGCGATCGGCGATCAGCTGACCTGCGTCTTCGTCGATCACGGCCTGATGCGCATGGGCGAGGCCGAACAGGTCGTTTCGCTGTTCCGCGGGCACTACAACATCCCGCTGGTCCACAAGGACGTCTCTGCGCTGTTCCTCGGCGGGCTGGCCGGGGTCACCGATCCCGAGGCCAAGCGCAAGTTCATCGGCAAGACCTTCATCGACGTGTTCGAGGCGGAGGCCAAGCAGGTCGGCGGCGCGGACTTCCTCGCGCAGGGCACGCTCTATCCGGACGTGATCGAGAGCGTCTCGTTCACCGGCGGGCCTTCGGTCACGATCAAGAGCCACCACAACGTGGGCGGCCTGCCCGAACGCATGAACATGAAGCTCGTCGAGCCCTTGCGCGAGCTGTTCAAGGACGAAGTGCGCGCGCTGGGGCGCGAACTGGGTCTGCCGGACGTGTTCGTCGGCCGCCACCCCTTCCCCGGCCCGGGGCTAGCCATCCGCATCCCCGGCGAAGTGACGCGCGAGAAGTGCGACATCTTGCGCAAGGCCGATGCGATCTACCTCGAAGAGATCCGCAACGCCGGGCTCTATGACGCGATCTGGCAGGCCTTTGCCGTGCTGCTGCCGGTGCGCACCGTGGGCGTGATGGGTGATTTCCGCACCTATGATGCGGTCTGCGCGCTGCGCGCCGTGACCAGCACCGATGGCATGACCGCCGACATCTATCCCTTCGACGCCGCGTTCCTCAGCCGGGTGGCAACACGCATCGTCAACGAGGTCAAGGGCATCAACCGCGTGGTCTACGACTACACGTCGAAGCCGCCGGGCACGATCGAATGGGAATAGGCCTTATCGTGTAACGTTTCGGCAGGGCGTTCAGGCCGCGATACGCGGCTCTAGCTGGGGCCCACCGGATGGTTCGATCTGCGGCTGCCAGAGGCGCGGACGGCGGGCGGGGTTTGCATCGCGATCCGACACGATGGTCGCGATCTCGTTGATCCCCATGAACTGCAGCTGCGTGTGAATGCAGTGCACCTGATGCGCGGTCATCGCTTCGCTGTGCCAGGGCCCGGTGTGGGCCGCCAGCACCAGTGCCTTCTTGCCCCCCAGCAAGCCGCGAGGCCCCTGCGCCGTGTAGCGGAAGGTGCGATCGGCGCGGATGACGTGGCTGAACCACGCCTGCAATTGGGGATGGAGGCCCATGGCATAGAGCGGTGCGCCATAACCCTTGCTGGTCGCCGCGCGGCGCGACCATTCCGCCAGTGCCGGCGAGACCGGGTGGTGCCCGATCGGTGCCCCGATCACCACCAGTTCGGCAGCTTCGATCTCACCCACGAGTTGATCCGATCGCGCCCGCGTAGCGCAGGGCGAAGATGCATCACCGCCGGCTGCGGAATGGGCATCCTGCCGGTCCGCCGCAGCGGGCAGAAGGCCGCTGAGATCACGATAGGCGATCTCCATCGCCGGCACATGATCGGCCACGCGTTCGAGCAATCCTGCAAGCTGGTCGTGGATCCAGACCTTGTCGGTGGTGATGGCTGGAAAGAGGGCTAAGGCATTCATCGGCAAGGGGGCAATCCAGCATGGCGGGGTGTAGAATAAACCGCTGATCTACGGCTTTTCACTAAGTAGGTTTCAGCAGAAACCGACTGATTCGCCGATGCGGATTGATACCGCTTTGATAACAAGCCGGGGTGATTTGGTGCCGAAATGACCACGAAAATCAACTGATTCTGCACGAAAAACCCGGCCGGTTATGCACCGACCGGGTTCCTGCGATCCCGCCAGATTGACGCCCGTTCAGCGCCGGACGCGGGACATTTTCCAGATCGGATTCTCAAGCCGCGGCAGTTCGCGATAGAGCACCGAAGCACTGTTCCAGATCACGAGATCGCCCGGCTGCCAGGTATGGCGATAGACGAACGCAGGCTGCGTCGCCCACTGGCGCAAGGCACCGAGAAAAGCCTCGCTTTCGGAAAACTCCATGCCCGCGATCTGGATCGCGGTATCATCCACGAGCAGGCCGTGGCGGCCTCCCGGCAAGGGCTGGACCAGCGGCAGTTCGGCACTTTGCCGGGCCATCCACTGCATCAGCGCTTCATGGCGCGGTTCGCGTTCGTGATAGAGCCGATCGTGCCAGAACCCGTGCAGCACGTGCAGCGCGGCAAGGTCGCGCTGTTCGATGCCGCTGAGCCCGTCCCACGCAGCGGCAGTGCAGGCAAATTCGGTGGGTGCGGTGATGGTACCGCCATCCGGAATGGCCATGATCGAAACCCCGCCGGGCGCGCGGCCAAGCACGTGGTCGCTTTCCCAGACGCGGCCATTGCGGACATATTCGGCCAGCGCGGAGACCTTGGGATCACCCACGATGAGGTAATCCTCGGGTTGCGGCACGCGCGCTGGGGCCAGCGGGCCGTGGAGCACCGCATCGAGCCGATCGGCGAAGGACAGCAGCGGCCGCTGCGGGCAGAACGCCTGCCGCACGACAATCACCTCCATGTCTTCCAGCCGCGCCAGCAGCCAATCCTGGTCTCCGATCAAAAGATCGGCCAGACCGCTGCGATCAAGGGTCAAGATCGCTCCACCAAGACCAACAGCCGCGCTCGGCTCCACATCATCAATGGCCATAGTTGGCTCACCTCCTGATCAATGATGTGGGAATTATTTACTATCTTTTAAAGGATAAATATTTTATCTCTATTTTGATTTAGATCAATGTTAACTTGATCTGAATTTGCAATTATCGGTCGGGGATGTTCGTCAAACCGGGGGGGATGGGCGCCAGGATCAGGCCCTCAGGCGTGATCGAACCGGTCCTGCATCGCCCGGTCGATCAGCTGGCGGACGACCGGATTGGGAAACCGCCGCTGGGTGGTGACGGCAAGAAACGTCTCGGCAATCCCCGGCAGCCCTTCGGCTTCCACCAGCGTTCCCGCACCCAGTTCGTCGCGCACCACGATGGCGGGGAGGACGCCAAGCGCGTGGCCCTCGCGCACCATCAGACGCATCATCGCCATGTCATCCACTTCGGCCGCAATCTGGGGCCTGAGGTCCAGCCGGTCGACCAGCGCATCGAACCCGCCGCGAACGCCGTTGCCGGCGATGGGGAGGATCACCGGGTGGCGGCGCAGCAGTTCAGCCACGGCGCGCGTTTCGCCCAGCAGCGCGGGCGTGCCGATCAGGCTGACGGGCTGCTGGGAAAGCTTGTGGACGATGAACGGGGTGAGCGCATCGGTGACCGGGGCCTGATTGGTCAGCACCACATCGAGCGCAAGCGACTGCAAGGCGTTGAGCAATTCGCCCTGGCTGCCCGAGCGCAGCACCACTTCGATATCGGTCCGCGCGAGCAGCGGCTCCACGAAGCTGATCTGGAAATTGCGCGACAGCGTGGCGAGCGCACCGATCCGCACCGCTTGGCGCGCCGTGCCGGTTTCCTTGAGCGTGCCGAGCAGTTCATCGCCCGTGGCGAAAATCGCATCGGCGTGATCGAGCGTGATGCGGCCAGCCTCGGTCAGGTGCAGCGCGCGGCCGCGCCTTTCGAACAAGGCATGGCCCAGCCGGTCCTCCAGCTTGCGGATCTGCACCGATAGCGCGGACTGCGAGACATTGAGCCGCTCTGCGGTGCGCGAGAGGTTTCCGTCCTGCGCGACAGCCCAGAAATAGCGGAGGTGGTTGTAATTGAGTTCAGCCATATCGTTCATTTAAAGCGAACGTTATCGGCTAAACAATGAATTTTTTGCTGACCTCAGGTTTCGCTAGGAGCCGCTCGAATTCGCCGCGCCCTCGACCGGAGCCCAGACTATGCCCTTCGCCGTTCTAGCACCGCCTGCACTGCTGCTGTTTGCCTCCACGCTCGGCTTTGCCCAGCCGGGCCGGATCGGGCGCAGCGCGCTTGCGCTGATCGAATTGCTCGCGCTGCTGGCGCTGCCGCTTGCGGTTGGCACCATGGTCACGCTCGGCACCGGCGGTGCCGCCACCCTCACCCTTGCAGCAGCAGGTCCGGCCCTGCCGCTGCTAGCGTTCCGGCTCGATCTCATCAGCGCCACCATGCTGCTGCTGGTGAGCTTCATCGGCTGGATCGTGGTGCGCTATGCCCGCGTCTATCTGGATGGCGAGGCGCGGCAGGGCACGTTCATGGCATGGCTGGCGACAACGCTGGCGATGGTCATGCTGCTGGTGACGGCGGGTTCGCTGGTCCAGTTGGTGGGGGCGTGGATCGCAACCTCGCTCGCGCTGCACAAGCTGCTGCTGTTCTACCCCGAGCGGGTCGCCGCCCAGCGTGCCGCGCGCAAGAAGTTCTTCACCGCAAGGGCCGGGGATGCCGCCCTGATCGGCGCGGCCCTGCTGCTGTTCGCCGCCTATGGCACGGCTGATCTGGCCGCGATCCTGATCTCTTCAGATGCCGGAACGGGTGGCTACACCGCAATGGCCGCGGCCGGGCTGCTGGCGCTGGCGGCCCTGCTCAAGTCCGCGCAGTTCCCGCTCCACGGCTGGCTGACCGAAGTGATGGAAGCCCCCACCCCGGTTTCCGCGCTGCTGCACGCGGGCGTGATCAACGCGGGCGGGTTCCTCCTCATCCGCTTTGCCGATGTCATGCTGCTCGCACCGGGCGTGCTGGCGGTGCTGGTGATGATCGGCGGTTTCACTGCACTGTTCGGCGGGCTTGTCATGCTCACCCAGCCTGCGATCAAGACTTCGCTGGCGTGGTCGACCATTGGCCAGATGGGTTTCATGATCATGCAGTGCGGCCTCGCGCTGTTCCCGCTCGCGCTGCTGCACATCGTGCTGCACTCGCTTTACAAGGCGCATGCCTTCCTCGCTTCGGGCGGCGCGGTGGAGCAGATCGCGGCGGCGCAGCGGCCCGGGCCTGTGGCAATCCCGCGCCCGGCGGCGGTTGGCCGCGCGTTCCTTGCGGCGCTGGCGATCTACGGCCTGATGACCTTCGCCTTTGCAGCGATCCCGGGCTTCCACAGCAAGTCGCCGCAGGCCGTGGCGCTGGGCGCAATCCTGATCTTCGGCGTGGCCTACCTTTTCGCGCAGGGCCTGGCCGACAGCGCCCCCCGCGCGCTGACCCGGCGCATGGCGGTCTACGCGGTGGCGGCCTCGATCGGCTACTTCACGCTGCACGGGATCGCGCTCACGCTCACTGCCGGCACGCTGCCCGCCACCCCGGCGCCGGGTCCGCTGGAATGGACGCTGATGGTGCTGGCGGTGCTGAGCTTCGGCCTCGTCGCGGTGGCGCAATCGATGTTCCCCCTGTGGGCCTATCACCCGGCGGCGGCAGGCCTGCGCGTCCACTTGTCCAATGGCCTCTATGCCAACGCCATGTTCGACCGGATGCTCGGCGGCTGGATCCTGAAGCGGCCCATCTGAAACGAACCGCCTGAGCCGCCCTCTCCATCCATCTTTTCCCGAAGGATCACTCCCATGCTCATGATCCCCACCGACAACAGCCAGACAATCGCGCAGCTCAAGGTTGCGGCTGACAGCGCGGCGCGCGCGATCCCGCCGGTGTGGCCGCTGGCTTCCAGCGTTGCGGTCAACCCCTGGCTTGGGCAGTCCGGCCTGACGCTCGCAGAAACCGCCGCCCTGATGGCGCGCGTTTCCGGCACGCCGGTCACCATGCCGCGCGCGTGGTACCGGGAACAGATCGCCAGCGGCGCGATCACCGAGGCCGCGCTGGCCGCTGCGCTGGCGGCTTCCCGCCATGCCGGAAAGCCCGCTTCACTCGCCGCGCTGCACGCCGCCATCGCGCGGGACACGCCACCCGCGCGCGCCGTACCCACCGTAGCCGATCTGGCGGCAAAGGCTTCGGGCATCGATTGGCCCGGCGTGATCGCCGAACGCTTCGGTGCGTGGGCGGGCGGCTATTTCGACAAGGGCCAGGCGCTATGGGCCGCGCCGCGCGGCAAGGGCGCTTATGCTGCATGGCAGGCTGTCGCCACCCACGATCTGACGCCGGAAATCGCAGGCCTGACGGGCTTTGGCGCGTTCGTGGCAGACGCGCCGGAACGCGCCGCCGAAGCGCTGGCCGATGCGGTTTCGGGGCTGCAACTGCCGCCTGCCGCACTGGAGACGTACTTCCACAGCCTGCTCGTCACGCTGGGCGGCTGGGCACACGTGGCCCGTTATGAACTGTGGCAGGCCGAACTCGCGGGCCGCAGCGACGAGACGATCACCGATTTCCTGACCATCCGCCTGCTGTGGGAACAGGCGCTTCTGGACCGCTATTCAGCCCAGATCGGCCATGCCTGGTTGGCCGCGATGGCCGAGCATGAACTGCCGGTGGAGCCGGACGAGGACATGATCGTCGATGCGATCCTGCAGGAAGCGGCAGAGCGTGCCGGGCAGGCCGCTCTGGCCAACACGCTCGGCGCGCCGGTGGCGGGCTTCGAGCGCGAGCCTGCGGTGCTGCAGGCCGCGTTCTGCATCGACGTGCGCTCCGAAGTGTTCCGCCGCGCGCTGGAATCGCTCGACCGGCGCATCCAGACGCTCGGCTTTGCCGGGTTCTTCGGGCTGACCGCCTCGCACAAACGCTTCGCTTCCGATGTGGCGGAGCACCGCCTGCCGGTGCTGCTCAACGCCGGGCTCACCAGCCGCACCGGCGGAGAAGGCGCGACGCATGCCCGCCACACCGCCCGCGCGGCGCGGGCCTGGGGCCGGTTCAAGCTGGCGGCGGTGTCCTCGTTCGCTTTCGTCGAGGCGGCCGGGCCGATCTATATCGGCAAGCTGATCAAGGACGCGCTGGGCCTCAAGGCCAACCCCGCGCCGCGCGACCCCAAGCCGTTCGCCGATCCCGCGCCCGATGCAGCAACGCGCATCGGCATGGCGGCCTCGATCCTTGGCGCAATGTCGCTCACCACGGACTTCGCACCGCTGGTCCTGCTCATCGGCCACGGTGCCAATGTGGTCAACAACCCCCATGCCAGCGGGCTCCACTGCGGCGCGTGCGGCGGCTATTCGGGCGAGGTCAACGCGCGGCTGCTGGCCGGGCTGCTGAACGATCCGCTGGTGCGCGCCGGGCTGCTCGACCGGGGCATCGTGATCCCCGCCGCCACGCTGTTCGTGCCCGCGCTGCACGATACGACCACCGACACGGTCACGCTCTACAGCAAGGACCAGCCGAGCGAGGCGCACCGCGAGGCCATCGCGCAGGCGCAAGGCTGGCTGGCGGCAGCGGCGGTGCTGACCCGCAGCGAACGCGCGCTGCGCCTGCCGCGCGCGGCAGGCGATGCCAGCGTGATCAAGCGCAGCCGTGATTGGTCGGAAACGCGGGCCGAATGGGCGCTGGCGGGCTGCAAGGCCTTCATCGCCGCGCCGCGCGCGCGCACCGCGGGCCGCAGCCTTGAAGGGCGCGCGTTCCTGCATGACTACGTCTGGCAGCAGGACAAGGGCTTCGGCGTGCTGGAGCTCATCATGACCGCCCCGGTCGTCGTGGCGAGCTGGATCAGCCTGCAATACTATGGTTCGAGCGTGGCGCCCGCGCTGTTTGGCGGCGGCAACAAGCTGCTGCACAACGTGGTCGGCGGGATCGGCGTGATCGAAGGCAACGGCGGGCCGCTGCGCGCGGGGCTGCCGTGGCAATCGGTGCACGATGGGCACAAGCTGATGCACGAGCCGCTGCGCCTTTCGGTGTGCATCGAAGCCCCGCGCGAGGCGATGACCGCCGTGCTCGAAAAGCATGCCAATGTGCGCGTGCTGTTCGAAAACAAGTGGCTGCACCTCTTCGCCATCGACGATGCGGGGCAGCTGGCGTGGCGCTATGCCGGCGATCTCAAGTGGGAGCGGGTGACGGACACCGCGCGGGCGCAGGCCCCGGCGGAAATGGCGTTCTGAGCATGAACGGCGCGCGGGCCGTGCTCGCGACGATGCACGGCAAGGAGCGGGCGCTGGCCCCCCTTGCCGCGGGTTTCCTCGGGCTGGACCCGCGCGTCGCCGAAGGGCTCGATACCGACGTGTTCGGCACCTTCAGCCGCGACGTGGCGCGCGCCGGAGCCCCGCGCGATGCGGCGCGGGCCAAAATCGCCGCTGCCTTCAGGCTGATGCCCGAGGCGCGCGTGGGGCTGGCCAGCGAGGGCAGCTTCGGCCCACACCCCGGCTTGCCCTTCGCCGCGTTGAACCGCGAACTGGTGCTGCTGATCGACCGGGAGACCGGGCGGGAACTGATTGGCCACCATGCGACGATGGCCACCAACTTTGCGCATGACGTGGTGGCGGATGTGGAAGCCGGGCTGGCCTTTGCTGCGAAAGCAGGGTTTCCGGGGCACGGCGTGATCGTGATGGGCGTGCTGGACGGCCAGCCCGCGCCGCAGCTTGCCCTGTTCAAGGCGATTGCCAGCGAGGCCGAGCTTGCCGCCGTGCTTTCGCGCACCATCGCGCTGACCGGCGCGGCGCATATCGAAACCGACATGCGCGCGCACCGCAATCCGCGCCGGATGCGAGCAATCCGGCGGGCAATGATCGATCTTGTGCGGCGTTCCCGCAGCCATTGCCCCGGGTGCGCACGGCCCGGATTTGCCATGACCGGACGCGTGCCCGGCCTGCCCTGCGCATGGTGCAGCGGCCCCACCCATCTGACCCGCGCCGAAGTGTGGGCCTGCGAACGCTGCGACCACACCGAGGAACGCCCGGTTGCGGCCCTCACCGCCAACCCCATGCACTGCGCCGAGTGCAATCCTTAGGAGCAGGCCCTAGCTCAGCTTTGCCAGCACCGCCGCCGCGCTTTGCGCAATCCGCGCCTTCTCGTCATCCGCGAACTTGTCATACGTCCGCACCATCTGCGCCATGCGGGGATTGCCGCCGATCTTGCCCCGGTGCCGCGCAATGAAATCCCAGTAGAGCGGGTTGAACGGACAGGCATTCGGCCCCGTCCGCTGCTTCACGTCATAGCGGCAGGTGCCGCAGTGGTTCGACATCCGGTTGATATAGGCCCCGCTCGCCGCATAGGGTTTCGACGCCAGCATCCCGCCATCGGCGAACTGGCTCATCCCCACGGTATTGGGCAATTCCACCCATTCATAGGCATCGGCATAAACGCTGAGATACCATTCGTGGAGTTCGTGCGGATCGATCCCCGCGAGCAGCGCGAACGTGCCCGTCACCATCAGGCGCTGGATGTGGTGCGCATAGGCGTGCTGGCGGGTTTGCGTAACAGCCGCGCGGACGCAGGCCATGTCGGTCTCGGCCGTCCAGTAGAATGCGGGCAGCGGGCGGGTGTGCTCCAGATAGTTGCGCCGTTCATAGCCCGGCATCGTCAGCCAATAGATCCCGCGCACATATTCGCGCCAGCCGATGATCTGGCGAATGAAGCCCTCGGCAGCATTGAGCGGCACGCGCCCTGCCTGCCATGCCGCCTCCACCGCGCGGCAGACCGCCAGCGGATCGAGCAGCCCGCAGTTGAGATATTGCGCGATCACCGCGTGATAGAGGAACGGCTCGCCTTCCAGCATCGCGTCCTGATAATCGCCGAAGCGCGGCAGCGCGCGCTTCACGAAGGCGGCGAAAGCGGCCTGCGCATCCGCGCGCGTAACGGCGAACTGGAAGGGTTCGAGATCGCCGAAGTGATTGCCGAAGCGGGCCTCCACCAGCGCCATGACCTCCTGCGTGATCGCGTCGGGCACAAACACGGGTGGGCGCGGCATGAACAGATCGGGCGCGGCGGCCTTGCGGTTTTCGGCGTCATAGTTCCACTCGCCGCCTGCGGGCTTGTCGCCTTCCATGAGCAGGCCGGTGCGGCGGCGCATCTCGCGGTAGAAATATTCCATGCGCAGCGCCTTGCGGCCTTCGGCCCATTCGCGGAACACGGGGAGCGGGCAGACGAAGCGCGTGTCGGCGAGGATTTCGACCGGAAGGCCCAGCGCGGCTTCCCAGCCCACAAACATCTGCGCCACGCGCCATTCGCCCGCTTCAGTGACGAGCACGCTGTCCGGCTGTTGAGCCGCAACCGCGCGGGCAACTTCTCCGGTAAAGCTTCCGGTGTTGCCCGGATCATCGAGCTTCACGTAATCGATCGTCCAGCCAGCGCCGCGCAGTTCCTCGGCAAAGTGGCGCATCGCGCTGAACAGGAACGCGATCTTCTTCTTGTGGTGGCGCACATAAGTCGCCTCCTCGCTCACCTCGACCATCAGCACACGGTCCCGCGCCTTGTCCGCCGCTTTCAGGGAGCTGAGCGAGGGGCTGAGCTGATCGCCCAGCACGAGGACAAGGCGGCTCACAGGTCGAGCGCCAGTTGTGCGGTGGCCTCGGTACGGCGACGCGACTTCTGACCGGTCATCGGCATCCCCGCTTTCCGGCTGCCGTGCTTCTCCGCGATCCGGCTGGCGGTGTTGCGATGCCCCGATCCCTTGCGCACCGCGTGCAGCGCCTCGCGCGCGGCGGCGGCGGCCTTGACGTGATCGACGATGGGCGGCGGATACGCGAGGCTGGCCGCGCCATCCCAGCGCCATGGCTCATGGATCAGCGGCGTGGGCACATCGGCCACCTCTGGCACCCACTGGCGCACGAACACGCCGCCCGGGTCCTGATCGTGGCCTTGTTTGACCGGGTTGTAGACGCGCATCGTGTTGATCCCCGTTGTACCCGATTGCATCTGTATCTGGCTCCAATGAATGCCCGGCTCGTAATCCACAAACTGCCGCGCCAGATGCAGCCCGGTGGCGCGCCACGGCAGCCAGAGTTGATAGCTGGCGAAGGAAACCAGCATCGCGCGCATCCGGAAATTGAGCCAGCCGTGCGCGGCCAGCGCGCGCATACAGGCATCGACGAACGGATAGCCGGTGCGGCCTTCGGACCACGCCGCCAGCCGCTCGGCATCGGGCACATCGGGGCGCAGGCCGTTGTAGGCCGGGTGGAGATTGGCAAATTCGATGCGCGGCTCATCCTCCAGCTTCTGCATGAAGTGGCAGTGCCAGTGTTGGCGACCAGTGAACGAGATCATCGAGGCGCGCCAGCTACGCGCCGAGTCGCTTTCATCGCCGCGCAGGCCTTTGAGGCGGGCGCTGCTAGCCTGCGCGACTTCGCGCAGGGACAGCGTGCCCCAGGTGAGGTGCGGCGAGAGGCGCGAGCTGGCCTCGAACGCCGTCACCGGGCTCGACATCTGCCAGCGGAAATCCCGCCCGCGCCGCTCCAGAAAGCTGGCCAGCGTGGCAAGGCCTGCCGCGCGTCCGCCTCGCTGGCGCTGCGGGCAGGGATCGGACGCAAGGCCGAGATCGGCGGCGGCGGGAATGCGGGTGGGCCAATCGCTGCCCAGTGGTTCGAGCGCGGCAGGCGGCGCGGTGAGCGCTTCGGCCATGCGCCGATCCCACCCACGCGCCCAGCCGTGGCGGGTCTTGAGGCGGCGGACCACGCCGGTCTGCGGCACTTCCTGCCACACCACGCCCGCCTCGCGCGCCCATGCGCCCACCGCCCTGTCGCGCGCATAAGTCCAGCCGTTGCCGGTTTCCTCGTGGCTCCACAACGCGGCGATGCCGTGGCGTTCATGGATCTTGCGCAAAACCGCGACAGCATCGCCGCGCACCACGCACAGCGGTTGACCCAGCGCGCCGAGCGCAGCCTGCACTTCGGCAAGGCTTTCGGCGGCAAAATCCCATTGCCGGGCGGACGCATCCGGCTCGGCCCAGAGGCCCGGTTCGGCAATATAGAGCGGCAGCACCGGACCCGCCGCTGCGGCCAGCGACAGCGGGCGATGATCCACACAGCGCAAATCGCGCTTGAACCAGACGACCTGCAGCGGCCGCTTCACAGCAGCCCATCGGCGCGCAAATGGCCTTCGATCTCCGCATCAAACGCAAAGAACCCGCGCCGCGCATGGGGCCACAGCCCGGCATCCCAGCGCCGCCGCACCGGGCGCAGCGCGATCCCTTGCGCCGCCAATACCGGCGTGAGCAGCCCCAGCGCATCGGCCACCGGGCCGACCGGGGCATACGGTGTCAGCACTTGCCGCACCCCTGCGGCCTGCGCGGCGGCGATCAGTGTCTCGGCATCGAGCGCATCCGCCAGCGTGGGCCCGCAGCCGAAATGCGCCGCTGCGCGGGCAGCGGCATCAGCGGTGGCCTCCCCCACGAACCGCCGCGCCGCATCGCCCCAGAGCAGCGCCAGATCGCATACCGCGAGCACGCCGCGCATCGGGGCATCGGCGGCAAACAGCGATTCCGGGTGGAGATCCTCATGATGCACGAGCAGCAGGCTCGGTGCCGCCAGATCGGGCGCTTCGAGCGCGGCAAGGGTGCCCGCAGGCCCCACCGGCGGTTCGATGAGCGCCGCCGCTTCCTCGGCCAGCCCGCGCGGGGCGAAGCGGCCTTCGGTGTAGCGGGTGATGTTGTCCGCGCGCGCCAGATAGGTCTTGCCCGCCGTCTGCAACCCCGCAACCCAGCGCCACGAGAGGGTGTTGCTGGCGGCATCGGCATCGATCAGGTGGCGCAGAAAGAAATCGGCCCCCAGCGCCCATGGCAGGCGCAGCGTGAAAATCCAGATCGAGGCGAACCACATCCGCGCGTGATTGTGGAGATAGCCGGTTTCGGTGAGTTCGCGCGCCCAGGCATCGAAGCAATCGATCCCGGTGTTGCCCGCTTCCGCCGAGAGAAGGTCGGCGCTGCCGCCTGCCCCATCGCGCGCGGCATCGCGCTCTGCAAGGAAGCGCAGCCACACGGCGGGGCGCAGTTCGAGCCAGCCCTTCCAGTACGTGCGCCAGCACACTTCCTGAATGAACTTGCCCGCAGCGTTGAAACTGTGCCGGGCCAGCACTTCAGCGACGACGTCCTGCTCGGTCAGCAGGCGGTGGCGGATGGCGGGGGACAGGCGCGAGACCGCAGTGGGCCGCCCCGGCCCCGGATCGGTATTGCGCCCGGCGGCATAAGCCGCGCCTGCGCGCGGCACGAACTGCCGGAGTCGATCAAGCGCAGCGCGGCGGGTGGTCATGCGGAACATGGCCGGTCCCTTGGCGCGCGCGCCCGCAGCCGCCCAGATGGTCATGCGGGCAGATGCGGTGAATGATGGCCAAAGTGTAATGATCCGATCACGGGACGGACGGCGGCCCTGCCCTAGAGCGGCCCCTGACGATGGACGTCTGTCACGGGAATCGTGACGTGACGGTCCCCTGTTCCGATTGCCTGTCCGGCGTCCATCGTCACCCATCCGGCTGCGGCAGACCGATCCCGCGCGGGGCCTTGCGCCTTGGCGCGCCCGAATGCCGCGTCCGGCACAGCGCAGGGAAATGCCAGGTGTCTCGTCCAATCTTCTTCGATCCCACTGGCCGCCGCCGCCGCCTGACCCGGCGCGGCGCGTTCATTGGCCTTGTCGTGCTGCTGGTGGCCGCCGTGATCTTTGCGACCACCGTCGTGGCGGTGCCTTCCGCTGCGCCGCTGCCGCTCGGCTTCGAACGGCAGGCCCCCTTCCCGCTGAAAACACAGGTCAGCCGCATCTCGCACAAGCTGGCCCAACTGTTCGGCCGCCGTGCCGCCGCACCGGCAGCACATGGCGGCGGCCACGCCCTCAACGTGGGCTTCTACACATCGTGGACCGACGGCAGCGCCCAGACCCTTGCGCACCATGTCGGCCAGCTCGATTGGGTCGCGCCAACGCTGTTTTCGCTCGGGCAAGGCGGCAACCTCGTGGTCACCGAGGATGCCCCGATGCGCCGGGTGCTCACCTCCGCGCTGCATCATCCGCTGGTGGTGCCGGTGCTGCAGAACGCAGCGAACGCAAAGTGGGATGGCGCGGGCGCGACTGCGCTGATGGCAAGCCCGGCCCGCCGCGCCGCGCTGGTCAGCCAGATCGACGCCGCGCTCGACCGATCAGGCGATGGCGGGGTGATGGTCGATTTCGAGAACTTGCCCAAGCCCGGCATTGCCGCGCTGCGCGGCTTCCTCGCCGATCTTCACGCGCGGCTTGCGCCCAAGCACCGGGTGGTGGCGGTGACGATGCCGATCGATGATGCCGATTGGTCGGCCCGGCGGCTGGCCGAAGTGGCCGACAAGGTCGTGCTGATGGCCTATGACGAACACTGGCAGAGCGGGCAGCCCGGTCCGATCGCTTCGATCGGCTGGTTCGCAGGCCATCTGGCCGACCAGCTCAAGGGGCTCTCGTCGGATAAGGTGATCGTCGCGCTCGGCAACTATGCCTACGATTGGCATGGCGGCGCGAACAGCCAATCGGTTGCAGACGTGCAGACCGTGGAGGAAGCCTGGCTCACCGCACACGACAGCGGCGCCGCGCCGCAGTGGGACAAGGCCAGCGGCAACACCGGCTTCGGCTATACCGACGATGAAGACCAGAACGCCGCGACGCCTGCGGCGCGCCATCAGGTGTGGATGCTGGACGCCGCCGCCAGCTGGAACCAGATGCAGATGCTCTCGCGGCTCGGCGTGCGTTCGGTTGCGCTGTGGCGGCTGGGATCGGAAGATCCGGGCTTCTGGGACGTGCTCCAGGCCTGGCGCGAAGGACGGGGGAAAAGCCCCGATCTGGCCCACATCGAGCAAGCCAGCAACGTGGATGTCGAAGGCAACGGCGAGATCCTGCGCATCGACGCTGTGCCCGAGGCCGGCAGCCGCGAAGTTCATTTCGTGGCCGCATCAGCCGGTCAACCGGCCCTGATCGATGACGAGCGCTATTCCCGTTTGCCCACGCCCTATGTCGTGCGCCGAACGGGGGACCGGCCCAAGCTGGTGGCGCTGACCTTCGATGATGGCCCCGATCCCAAATACACGCCCGAGGTACTGGCGGTGCTGGAGCGCTATCACGTGCCCGCCACGTTCTTCATCATCGGCGAAAACGGCGTGGCCGGGCGCAGCCTGCTGCAGCGCATGGTCGCCGGTGGGGACGAGATCGGAAATCACAGCTACACCCACCCCAACATGGCCGAAGATACCGCCACCGGGATCAGGCTGGAACTCAACGCCACGCAGCGCCTGATCGAAGCCTATACCGGCCGCTCCACCCGCCTCTTCCGCGCGCCCTATTTCGGCGATGCCGAGCCGACCACCGCCGATGAGCTCGGGCCTGCGCTGATTGCGCAGAGCCAAGGCTACACCGTGGTCGGGCTTCACGCCGATCCGGGCGACTGGATGAAGCGCAGCGCCGACGACATTGCCAATCGCGCGGTGGACGCCATCGAGCACGGTTCGGCGGAACGCAGCGCCAATGTGGTGCTGCTGCACGATGGCGGCGGCAACCGCGAGCAGACCGTGCTGGCGCTGCCCCACATCATCGAGCGGCTGGAGGCCGATGGCTACCGGCTGGTGCCCGCCTCCACGCTGGCGGGCCTCAAGCGGGATGACGTGATGCCGCAGGTCAAGGGCTGGGATCTGGCTGCGGTGCGCATCGATGTCGCCATGTTCTCGGCGCTCGCGCTGCTGCTGGCGGCGCTCAACTGGAGCTTCTTCTTCGCGATTGCGCTGGGCGTGATCCGCGCGCTGGGCCTCACGGGCCTCGCGCTCGTGCCGGATCGGAGAAAGCGGCCCGCTCTCGATAACGGGTATCAGCCCTTGGTCAGCGTGATCATCCCCGCCTATAACGAGGAGCGCGTGATCGAGAGTTCCGTGCGCCGCATCCTCGCCAGTGATTATCCGCACATGGAAGTGATCGTGGCGGACGACGGTTCGAAGGACCGCACCAGCGCCATTGTGGCGGCGGCCTTCGGCGGCAACCCGCGCGTGCGACTGATGACCATGGTCAATGGCGGCAAGGCCTCCGCACTCAACCGCGCACTGGCGGTCGCGCAGGGCGAGATCGTCGTCGCGCTCGATGCCGATACCCAGTTCGAGCCGCAGACCATCGCGCGGCTGGTGCGCTGGTTCGAGAACGAACGCGTCGGCGCGGTGGCCGGCAATGCCAAAGTCGGCAACCGGGTCAATCTCGTCACCCGCTGGCAAGCGGTGGAATACATCACCGCGCAGAATATCGAGCGCCGCGCGCTGACGCGCTTCGGTGCGATCATGGTCGTGCCCGGCGCGGTCGGGGCGTGGCGGCGATCTGCGCTCAGCGAAGTCGGCGGCTATCCGGAAGATACGCTGGCAGAGGATCAGGATCTCACCATCGCGATCCAGCGGGCGGGCTGGAAGGTGTGCTACGACGAGGACGCGGTGGCGTGGACCGAAGCCCCCGAGACGCTGGGCGCGCTATCGAAGCAGCGCTTCCGCTGGGCCTTCGGCACGCTGCAATGCCTGTGGAAGCACCGCGCGGTGCTGTGGGCGCGCAAGCCCGCAGGCTTGTCGTTCGTCGGCATGCCGCAGGCGTGGCTGTTCCAGATCCTGTTCGCGCTGATTTCCCCGCTGATCGATCTTGCGCTCGCCGTCTCGATCATCGGCACGGCGGTGCGGGTGATGCAACACGGCTGGGCGCAGACGCAGACCGACGTGCTGCGCATGGCGCTCTATTGGGCCGCGTTCACCGTGATCGACCTCATCTGTGGTTGGGTCGCCTACAGGCTGGATGTACGCGAACGGCGCTTCCCGCCGCTGCTGCTGCTCAGCCAGCGCTTCGTCTATCGCCAGCTGATGTACGGCGTGGTGATCCGCGCGGTGGGCGCGGCGCTGCAAGGGCTGGGCATCGGCTGGGGCAAGCTGGAGCGGACGGGCCGCGTCTCGACAGATCAGGTCTCAGGCGGGCAGACGCAAGATCGCCAGCAGGCCCTTGCCGCCTGAATCGCCAGTAGCCGCCGAATCCGACAGCACAAGGCTCCCCCCATGGAGCCGCGCGACGGCGGTGACCATGGCCAGCCCCAGCCCACCGCCCGGCCGGGTGCGCGCATCATCGAGCCGCACGAACCGCTGAACCGCGCGCGCCCGGTCGGCCGCAGCGATCCCCGGGCCGTTGTCCTCCACCGCGATCTCGGCCCAGCGTTCCCCATCGGCGCTTGCCTCAAGCCGGGTGCTGACGGTGATGGCGTTGCCGCCATACTTGAGCGCATTGTCGATGAGGTTGGCGAGTGCGCGCGAGACGAGTTCGCGGTCGGCCGCCGCCGTCACCGGCTCAAGCCGGGTTTCCAGCCGCACGCCCGATTGTTCGGCCAGGGGATCGTAAAGTTCGACCAGGTCTTCCGCGAGGGCCGCCAGATCGATCGGCTGGCGGCGATCTTCCACCGCGCCGCCTTCGATCCGGCTGATATCCAGCGCCGTCTCCAGCATGGCGCGCAAGGCATCGGCATCGAGGCGCGCGGCCTGCAAGGCTTCCACCGCGCGCGGCTCTTCCACGCGGGCCAGCGCCACATCGATCGCCGCCGAGAGCCGCGTGACCGGCGAGCGCAGATCGTGCGCCAATGCGCCCGAGACCGCGCTGAGCTGTCCGACAAGCTCGCCGATCCGCTCGGCCATGAGGTTCATCTGCTGACGCAAGTGATTGAACCCGTCACCCGTCCCCTCGATCGGCACGCGCGCGCCGAAGTTGCCTGAGGCCAGTTCCGCCGCGGTTTCGGCGATCAGATGCGTGCGGCGACTGATCACGAGGCCGATCACGAGCGCGCTGACCAGCGCCATCAGCACCGCGACCGCGATGGTCAGCTCTGCCGTAGCGGCGAAGGCGACATCGATGCGCCGCTCGGTCAGGCTGACGACGCCGACCACCAGCCGCTCGCCATCGGGCAGCTGGCCGACCAGCGCCAGGCCTTCGCTGGGCGGCTGGTCCGGCCCGCGCCGCACCACGACGCGCTGGGGCCGCGGCCCGTCTGCAAGCGTGGGGACCCGCAGGAGATTGCTCAGCACCGGCGCGCCCTGGCCAACCAGCGCGACGAACACCGCCGGGTCTGCCCCGCTGCCGCGCCGCGACGTGATGAATTCAGCCAGTTCCGCGCGGCCACCATCGTAATAGGCGGCCAGCAGATCATCGCGCACTTCAGTGACCTGCCGTTCGCGGTCTACCCGCACCACATCGAGCATCTGCCCGCGCACGAACAGTGTCACGAGCGCGCTGGAAACCAGTTGCAGCACGAAGATCGCCGTCACCAGCCGCACCATCGTCGGCGAGAGACCGCGCCGGAACAAGCGGCGAGGAGTGATCGTAGCCACGGGTCTGATCAATCGGCGGCGAGCCGGTAGCCCGCCCCGCGCACGGTGTGGAACAGGGCATTCTCCTCACCGTCGTCGATCTTGCGGCGCAGGCGGCTGATGTGGACATCGATGACGTTCGTGCCGGGATCGAAGTGATAGTCCCAAACGGCTTCCAGCAGCATCGTGCGCGTGACGACTTCGCCGACATGCATCAGCATGTATTCGAGCAGGCGGAATTCACGCGGCTGGAGCGCGATCTTGCGCGCGCCGCGCCGCACCTGCCGGATCAGCCGGTCAAGTTCCAGATCGGCGCAGCGCAGCGTGGTTTCCTGCACTTTCTGCACCCCGCCGGCAGAGCGGCGCAGCAGCGCCTGAATGCGCGCGAGCAGTTCGCCGAACGAGAACGGCTTGCCGAGGTAATCGTCCGCCCCCGCAGTAAGCCCGGCGATGCGATCATCGGTGCTGGCGAGCGCAGAGAGCATGATCACCGGGGTGGGCACCTCAGCCGCCCGCATCGCCTTGAGCAGCGCCAGCCCATCCATCCCCGGCAGCATCCGATCGAGCACGACGAGATCGAACTGGCTGTCCGTAGCCAGAAACAGGCCGTCGCGGCCATTGTCGGCGCGGTCTATGGTGAAACCCTCTTCGCCGAGCCCGGACATGATGTAGTCCGCGATCTGGGGATCATCCTCGACGAGCAGAATGCGTCCTGCCACTGGGCAATTTTCCGTGTTGGCACCAAGTGCGATGCGTTGAAACTGCACCATGGCCACCCTCGCAGCGCCTCGCAAGGGCTTTCCGGAGCGCCCGTTCGGCACGCAGTTCTGCGGGGAACCGCCTGACCTGAACGGAGAGTTTACAACTCAGCAATGTTGCTGAAATTTTCCGCTAAGCCATGGCGGAGAATCGCGTTAAGACGCGCGCAAATCGCATCGGACAACCTGACGAAACGGGAAGGTTCAGCGCGATTTTGCACCGATGAATGCCGGCCCGCGATGACGCGGCCTGCCGGACAGGTTACCACACGGGCGCTGCCTGCCATCTCGGCGGGCGTTCCCCATGCCGGATGATGAGATACCGATGGACAGCAAAGCCCCGATCGCCCGCACTCTGAAGCACGCGGCTCGCCTTCTTGCCACTGCCGCCCCGGTCGGGATGACGGCAGCCCTGCTGGCAGGGGCCAGCCCCGCGTTCGCCGACACCACGGTGAGCACCGCGACGACGGCCCCGCTGCTCACGTCCGCCGCTGGCGCGGTCACGGTCGCGAAGGACGGCTCGATCAAGCTCGACACCGGCACTGCGGTCACCGTCGATGCATCGAAGGACGTGACGGTGCAGGACGGCGGCAAGCTCGACATGGGCGCGGGCGACGGCGCGACCGGCATTCTCGTCCAGAGCGGGACCACTGCCAACATCTCCAACGCGGGCACGATCCAGGTGCTCGAAACCTTCACCCCGCCAGATACCGACAAAAACGGCATCCCCGAAGGCCCGATCGCGCAGGCAACTGGGCGCTATGGCATCCGCGTCGCGCCGGGCGGCACCTACACCGGCACGATTTCCAACACCGGCGCGATCACCGTCGATGGCCTCAATTCGGCAGGCATTGCAGTGGATTCGGCGCTGACCGGATCGCTGACCAACACCGGCACGATCAAGGTGAAGGGCGACAATTCCGTTGGCGTGCGCACCGGCGCTGTTTCCGGCAACGTCAACGCGGGCGGCACTATCGGCGTGGTCGGCAGCGGCGCGCAGGCGCTGGTCGTCAACGGCGATGTCGGCGGCTCGGTCAAGATCAACGGCGCGCTTTCGCAGAACGCCTCCTACACCGCAGACGACAATTCGACGCAGACCCTGCCGCGCAGCGCGCTCTCGACCGGCAAGGCTGCGGTCGAGATCAACGGCAACGTGGGCGGCGGCATTATCGTGACCACGGCTTCGGGCAGCGGTTCCACCGCCGAGACGACCGGCTCGATCCAGTCGGTCGGCAATGGCCCGGCGCTCCAGATCGGCGGCGCCAACAATATCACCGTTGGCGGCGTTGCCGGCAGCACCGGCACCTATTCGCTTGCCATTGATGGCAGCGTGGCCGCGAGCGCCACGTTCAGCTCGACCAACGCTTCGGCGGTCGTGATCGGCGGCAAGGGCGGCAATGTCACGCTGACCAAGGGCATCGGCATCAGCGGCAGCGTGACTGCGACGACCGTCGATTCGGGCGCGGTGGGCGTGCTCATCAATGCCGGTTCCACGGTCGGCTCGCTCAACAACAGCGGCACGATCAGCGCCGTGATCAGCCAGCCGGGCATCGGTTCCTCGGCGGCGATCAAGGACCTTTCCGGCACGCTGACCGCGATCGACAACACCGGCGACATTTCGGTGACGGGTTCGAGCGAGGACCAGCTCGCCGCGATCGACGTCTCGTCCAACACCTCGGGCGTGACGATCAAGCAGTACCTCAACGCCACCGATGCCGCCGCCCAGAAGACCGAGAAGGACGCGACCGGCTACGATCCCGATACCGCCAAGGTCTACACCACGATCACCGGCAACATCTACACCGGCAGCGGCAACGACACGCTCGACGTCGGCTCGGGCAAGATCACCGGCAAGACGTTCCTCGCCGCCGGTAACGACACGGTTAAGCTGGCCGACGATGCCAAGTACATCGGCGACATCGACTTCGGCACGGGCACGGCCACGATGGCGATGGCGGCCAATTCGCGCTTCACCGGCACGCTGATCCTGAACGACCAGATCGGCACGCTGACCCTGACCGACAAGGCGATCTATCGCGGCACCGTGACCGGCGGCTCGCAGCTGGCGGTCACTGTCAACGGCGGCACCTTCGGCGCCAACGCGGCGACGACGACCACGATCAAGTCGCTCGATGTCGGCGCGACCGGCACGCTGGGCGTCTATGTCGACGGCGCGGCGGGCACTTCGTCGAAGCTGGTCGCGACGACCGCGAACTTCGCCAGCGGCGCAAAGATCGCGGCCACGGTCACCTCGCTCGCCAAGGCAGAAGGCACTTATACCGTGCTGAGCGCCGGCACGCTGACGGGCGGCGCCAATGTCGCCACTTCGGCGCTCAACCTGCCGGTGCTGTTCAAGGGCACGGTGGCTGCCGTTGGCAACGACGTGACGCTGACCATCGCGCGCAAGACCGCGAGCGAGATCGGCCTCAACGTGCCGCAATCGCAGGCCTACAACGCGATCATCGCCAACGCGGGCAAGGACACCCTGCTGCAGACGAGCCTGTTGCAGGCTGCGGATACCGCAACCTTGCAGACCCAGTTCAACCAGATGCTGCCCGATTACGCGGGCGGTTCGCTCGATCTCCTCGCGCGCGGCACGCGCCTTGCCGCGCGGCGGATCGATGATGATTCGAGCTGGTTCACCATCAGCGGCGCGGGCGCCTGGCTGGAGCCGATCTACTTCAAGGGCAAGAAGACCGCCGGTGTCACGGCAGGCTACAGCAACAGCGGCGGCGGTCTCTCGCTCGGATTCGAGAAGGCGCTTGGCTTTGGCCATGTCGGCGGCTCGTTCACCTATTTCTCGGGCAATTCGACCACCGATGCCACGCAGAAGGTCAAGGTCAAGGATGTCGAACTGGCGGCGTTCTGGCGCCTCGCCTCGGGTCCGTTCTATGCTTATGCGCGGGTTGGCTATGGCCGCCCCTCGTTCACCTCGACGCGAACCTTCAGCGGCACGGTCAATGGCCAGGCCTTTGGCTACGGCGCGGGCGGCAAGTGGAAGGGCACGCTGATCTCCGGCGCAGGCGGGCTGTCCTACACGGTTGCCGTCGGCGATCACTTCAAGCTGAAGCCGCGCGCGACGATCGAATACTTCCGCCTGAAGGAAAACGGCTACACCGAAGAGGGCAACGCCCCGCTGGCGCTGACGCTGGCTGGCCGCACGAGCCAGGTGGTAAACGGCACCACGACGCTGGTCGCCAGCTGGAGCACCGCCCCGGGCGACTACGAGAACCGCCCCTTCACCATCGAAGTCGAAGGCGGCCGCCGCAGCCGCATCTCGGGCGAAGTGGGCGATACGATCGCCACGTTCAACCGCGGTGCCGCCAGCGGCGGCGACAGCTTCACGCTTTCGGGCCAGCAGCTGCCCTCGGCGTGGACCGGCGAAGTCAGCCTGATCCAGGGCGGGCTTGACTACACGTGGAAGATCAGCGGCGGCTATGAAAAGATGCAGGGCGGCGGAACCGGCTACACCGGCCGCGCATCGCTCGCCATCGCGCTTTAAGCTATTGATCCGGAATGCGGAGGGGGGCGGCCTGCGGGCTGCCCCCTTTTTCGTTTCAGCCCTGCGCCAATTCTCCCTGGGCCTGAAACCACGGGACCATGCGCGCGATGGCTTCTTCCACCAGCGGGGTTGAAACCGCAAAGCTGAAGCGCACGAAGCGGTGCCCGTCGACCGGATCGAAATCGATCCCTGGCGCGGTAGCCACGCCGGTTTCCTCCAGCAGCCTGATGCAGAAGGCCATCGAATCCTGTGTCAGATGGCCAACATCGGCATAGACATAGAACGCGCCATCGGGCGGCGCGATGCGGGCCAAACCCATCGCCGGGAGCGCCGCCAGCAGCAGATCGCGGTTGCGCGCATAAGTCCGCACATGGCCATCGAGCTCCTCCGCGCAATCAAGCGCGGCGAGCCCGGCATGCTGGCTGAGCGAAGGCGGGGTGAGGAACAGGTTGCCCATCCGCGCGCGGGCCTGATCGATCAGTTCCTCCGGCACGACCAGCCAGCCCAGCCGCCAGCCCGGCATGCTGAAATACTTGGAGAAACTGTTGACCACGATGGCCTGCGGATCGAACGGCAGCATCGAGCTGGCGGGCGCGCCATAGGTGATGCCCTGATAGATCTCATCCGAAACGATGCGAATGCCCCGCGCGCGGCAGACCCTCGCAATCGCGGCCATTTCATCCGGCGCGATCACGGTGCCCGTGGGATTGGCGGGGCTGGCGATGATCACGCCATCGGGCGCGGGATCGAGCGCGGCCAGCGCGGCAGCAGTGATCTGATAGCCGACGTCTGGCCCGCATGGCAGTTCGACCGGTTCGATCGACAGCGCCCGCAGGGTATTGCGATAGGCGACATAGCCCGGCCGCGCCACCGCGACCCGGGCGCCCGGTGCAAAGCGCAACGACAAGGCGATGACCAGCGCAGGCGAAGCGCCGCACGTCAGCACGATCTGGTCGGGCGAGATGGCGACGCCGGTGGTCTCCTCGACATGGCGCGCCAGCCGCTCCAGCAGCTGCGTGCTTTCCCAGTAGCCCTTGTCCTCCTCGTCCAGCACGGCCCGCGCGCGGGCGAGCGCCGCGGCCGGAGCGCCGGTGGAAGGCTGGCCATATTCCATGCGGATGACAGAGCGCCCCTCCGCCATGAGCCGCTGGGCTATCGCTGAGATGGTGATGGCGTGAAACGGGTCAAGCTGCGGGATCATGCCGGGCCGATTAGCACCGCGCAGGAAGCGGCGCAAAGGGCCTGAATGTGACGCCGTGGTTGACAGGACATCTGCCCCGCGCGAACTTTGCCCGGTGATCCGGGCGGCACGATCCGCACCGGACGCGGCGGGAGAGTGTGATCATGTCGACAACTGCAGGCGCTGCTGCGCCGAAACAACTGCCTCTGGGGCAGGCCGCCATTGTGACATTGGGGGTGATCCTCGTGGTTGCCGGGTTCGTGGCACTCGGAGCCTGGCTCCATGTCACGCCGCTCTATGCCGGCTTCCTGCTGCTGTGGGCGTGGTCGGCGCTGCACGAGCTTTCGCTGAAGGCCCTGCCCGGCGCGCTGATCGGTGCGCTGACCGGCGCGGGCATGAGCTTCCTGCTGCAAACCGGCACGGCGACGGGCAGTCCGGCGCTCATCGTGCTGGCGCTCGTGCTGATGATCGGCGCGTTATTCTTTGTCGTCGCGGGGCGGGCGGCGCTGGTCTGCAACCAGAGCACGATGCTGTTCATCACCGTGTTCAACGCACCGGTGATTCAGGCCGGAGAGGATTTCCGGCAGGTACTCCTCGCCGTCGTGCTGGGGGCGATCTGGTTTGCCGCCATCGTCTGGCTGATCAGCAAGTTCGTCCCCGCACCCTCAGCCGAACCTGAAGCCGCGCAGGCGTCCTAGCAGGTCGCGACCGGCTGCGTGGGCGAGGGGTTGTAGATCTGTGTCAGATCGCGGTCGTCGCGCACATAGAGCGCGGCTTCCTTGCGGATCAGCTTCGCCGGCAGGATGCTGCCAAGGAAGAACGGTTTGTAGTCGTAGGCGATCTCGACAAACATGATCGCGGTGCCGGCGTCCGCGGTCATCTTGGTCGAGGTATAGCCCATGCCCTTGAACGCCGTGCCGGTGATGCCGGTGCCTTGGGTGCCATAGCGCGAGGGCCAGGTGTTCTTGCCCCAGCAGCGCTGCCAGGCAATCCACTGCCCGCCCGAACCATTCACCTGCAGGCTGGAAAGAATGATCCGCCCGCGCACCGGAATGCCGAGATCCTCGGATTGCAGCGCCGCGGCACGGAACACCTGATTGACATCGTATTCGCGAAACTGCGGCGCGCCGTTGACCTGAGTCTGCTTGGCGCGGCTGGCGTTGTCCGCCACAGTGATGGCAAGCTGGTTGAGCTTCACGTGGATAAGCGCAAGGCTGACCACTTCGGTCCCTGTCAGCGCAAGGCCCATGAGGAACGGCATGGCAAGGCCAAGCTCGATCGCACTGGTTGCGCCTGTGTCCCGCGCAATCCGCCCGAGAAGATGCCGCAGCCGCCGCCCCGGAGTGCGGGGCGCAGTGTGCAAGCTGGGGACAAGGCGCGCGATCATGGGCATTTCGAAACCCCCGTGCGGGTCGCCTGGGTCGCGAACGGCTGGTTTTTGAGGATCGTGGTCGAAGGAATGGTCTGATATTCGGGCAGGCCGAACATCTTCGCAAATCCGAACCACTGCTTGTAGCTAACGGTGACGGTGTAGACCACGATGTCGTTTGCGCCGCCAAGGCCGGTCTTGCCCATATCGGCATCCCAGAGGCTGTTGCCGTTCATGTCGACGAAGCATTCGGTCGCATCATAGACACCGTTCTTGTTGGTATCGGTGAAATCCTCCGGCCTGCCGACTTGCGTGAACTCAGCGTAGTTCTTGCGCGTGAAGGTCACGTTCGCGGTGGGCATCACATACTTGACCATCGTCGAAACGAGCGTGTCGAGCGCGGTCGCACTGGTCTGCCCGCTTTGCAGCGAGGATTTGCGCGCGGCCGCGTTGACTGCGCCGTTGAGCACGGTGTTGACATAGTAGCTCTGCGCGACCTGCAGCGTGCCGAACACGACGAGGAACAGGATCGGCGCGGTCATGCCGAACTCGATCGCGCTCACCCCGCGCCGATCGTCCAGCAGACGGGGCAGCAGGCGGCGCAACAACGAACGACGAGGGACTGGATGAGACATCACTTGTTGATCCGCAAGTCGGCCACCTGGCCGGCGATGAACTTGAAGGTGTTGTTGAGCGCGGTCGTATCGCTCGCGTAATAAGCGCGTCCCGCCGTGGCGCATGTGGTCATCTGCGTCGTCAGCGAGGTGCCGAACCCGATCACCCAGATCGTGTAGCCAAGGTTCTTGGCGCGCGTGCAGGCCGCAAGATAGCGGTTGTTGTGATAGTTGGTCAGGGTCGTGCTGCTCGTGCCCGAAGGCGCGACGCGGTTATCGTACATTTCCTCGCCATAGGCGCTGTAGCTGTCGATGGTCGGCGCCATGTCACCGTCCGTCATGAAGATGATGTGGCGGCTGACCGAAGGATACTTGGTGGAATCCTCCGTGACGTTCGACTGGAAGATGCCGGTCGGGCTTGCGAGGCGCGCGCCCCAGATCATGCCGAGATCGTGATAGGTGCTGCCTGCGGCCACCAGGGTGTTGATGTACGTATCCAGCCAGGTCGGCACCACGGTTGGCGCAGTCGTATCGACTTCGGTGAACAGCATGGCGCGCGGCGGGCACTGCGAGCCTTCGCGTGCGACTCCCGAGGGGATGGACGTGGCCGTGCGCGGGCCGAGCCCAGTGCCGCGATACCAGACCAGATCGTTTTCATAGAGCTTCCAGCGCGTCGCATCGTTGGTGGGCACCGAATCGATATCGAGGTCGGTTGCGCCGCTCGGCACCGGGTTCATGGCAAGGTTCTGCACCGTCTGGCGCTCTTCGATGCAACCATCCCACTTCGTGTTGGTCGTGGTCAGCCCGGTGACACCCGGCGTGCCATTGAGCGCGGCCAGCGAAGGCATGTCATAAGTGCCCGCAGTCGGCACTGTCGCGGTGGAGGAAATGTTCGTCACCACCGGCACCGTGCCCATGCCCTTGAACGCCGACACATCGACCGTCGCAGCCTGGAAGATCCAGTTGGTGAACTGATAGCGGGTCACATAAGTCGTGGTCGTCACCGTGCGATTGCGCACACAAGTGCCGAGCGCGCTGGAGCCGCTGCCGGAGACCAGCGTCCAGGAACGCCACGAATAGCTGGTGCTGGTCGTGTCTGCGGGGGGCGAGCCGCCGCCGCTCACCGGCGTGCCGATGTTGGTCGGCCACGTGTTCTTGCCCCAGTTGGTGCAGTTGGCTGACGTGATGTTCGAACCATACGTCTCGGTGCCCGGAACCGGAGAGCCCGCCGTGCCGACGTAGACCGGCGTATCGAACTTCGCCAGCGCAGTCTGGAACGACTGGGTATCGGCAAAATAGCTCGTCGGCAGCGCCCCCGAAGCGACGAGGCCACCCATGTTCACCGTTGCGGTATAGGGCACGAAACCGAAGCGGATGCGCGTGTTGGTCTTGTCGACCACGGCGGCGGCAACAGTCTTGTAGAAATCGCGGAGCGCCGCGCGCAGGCCAACGATCTTGGAACCGGGGCCGCTGTTGACGTTCACGTTCTGGGGCGTCCACGCCATCGAACCGGTGGTATCGAGCACGAACATGACGTCGGCGCTCGCCATCTGCAGTTCGGCGCTGCACTCCACCGTCAGCGTCATGTTCTTGAACCCGAACAGGCCCATCACAGCCGTGGGCATGACGGTGGAGGCCGTGCCGCTCACCGCACCGGTGCCTGTCGACGAGGTGCTGAACGTGATCGAATCGGCGTTGGTGGCGTTCGGATTGAAGTTGAAGTTGAACATCTTGTTCGCCTTCGCCGTCTCCGCCGTGCCGTATGTGCCAGACGTCGCCATCGCCTTGCGGCCTGCCAGCACGCCCGCATCGCAGGCGTTCTGCAAGCTGGTCTTGGTCATATAGGCGCGCGCCATATCGGTGCCGCTACCCGCGAGGCTCACGAGCAGAATGATCGTGGCAAGGGCAATGCCCAGCGTGTTGCCCGCCGTATCGTGCAGCAAGCTGCCGATCAGCGATCGCAGCGAGGCTCTGACGGTGCCTCCCATGGCTTTCGACCGGCGCAGCATGTGGCAACATTCCTCCAGCAAATGGACTTTGCCGCGCACCGCTGCCCAGCCAGCGATGGTCAGGGCATGAGCACGCAAGATACCCAAGCTCCGTCCATGCGCGCAGACGGCCTTCCAAATCGTAAATTTGCTGAAAAGTTTGTTTCGGTGCCTCTACGCAAGTGGCGCTGGCCGCGGCGATGGTAAGTGCGCCAATTGGCCTTGAGACGTATCCCTCAGGCGCGCCTGTCCCCCCTGCGTACAGGCTCCAACGAAGGACAATTCCGAACGCGTGAGAGGAAGATGGAGGCCCGAGCCGGAATCGAATTCTGACAATTTAGGACTGTTTTTTCAGTTTGTTATTGATTTGGGTGTTGTAGAAAGGCCCCCAATAAGGCCACAGTTCGGCGATCCTGCAATCTGGAATCACACTGGACAAACAATAGGATAGCACAAGCCGCGACCGAAGGGAGCGGCAAAATCACGGGGTGGTGGTGCGGGCCAAATGAACTGGCCGCCCTTTTTCGGGGCGGCCTCGATCATCGGCGGCTATGCTGCCTCTTTCGCGTCCTCGGTGCGCGCCAGTTGGTGCAGGTATGCTACGGCGCGCTCGGCATAGGCAGCAGCCTGGACAATGGCGCGGGTGTCGTTCTGCAGGACCTTTATCCAACTCGCGATATAGCTGGCATGATCGGGGCGCGGCTCAAGGGCAATGCCAAGGTCTGCGGCAAGGAATGCTGCGCCAAGCTCCGCACATAGTTCTTCGCGGGCGTATCCTTCATCGCCCCATTTCTCGCGGCCAAAGCTGCGATCAAGGCGGCTCTTGTGGCTGGTCCAATGCAAGGTTTCATGGCCTCGGGTCGCGTAGTAGCTCTGGGCGTCATGGAAAGCTGCGAAAGGCGGAAGCTGGATGCGGTCGGCTGACGGCATGTAATAAGCCTTGTCGCCGCCATGGTTCACAGTTGCGGGAATGCTGGCGAAGAATGCCTCGGCGGTCTCGATGCGTTCCGCCTCGGGCGTTGGTTCGGGTATGATAAGGAAGCGCTCGGGAAGTCCGTCGATCTGCGCCACGTTGAAAACGGTGTAGGTTTTCAGAAAGCGGAACGACTGAGCCTTGTCTTCGCCGCTGGTTTCGTCGCGAACGGTCTTGTTGCTGTCGCCGTAATAGACAATCGCTGCGCCGCTTTCACCTTTGCGGACTTGCGCACCCAATGCCTGCGCCTGCCGGTAGGTCATCCACGAGGGACTGACAAAGCCAGACGCCTGCGCTTCGATCCACAATAAAAGGACATTGATCCCGCGATAGGGCTGACCGGTGGCGCGTAGTGGCCGCGCTCTGCCGGTGGTTGCCATGTCGCCGCCACTCCACGGTTTGAGCCACGGGCGGGTGCCTTGTTCCAGTTCGGCCAGAATGCGGTCGGTGATCCGGTTATGGGGGTCTTGCTTGTTCATGGTGTTTGCTCCCTTCCAATCCGCGCAGCGGGTCATGCCGCGCATGACCCCTGCCGACCCGGCGAGGGGCGGAGAGAGTGGGGGCAAGGTCCGGTGCCGGGGGTGGTGCGGGCGCAGCGCAGTGAGCCACGGCCCCAAAGCGGCACCTTGCTGGGAGAGAGAGGCAGCGCCTCTTTCTTCCTCGAAACATGGAAAGGGTGCGCCGCTGGCGGCGCTCTGCTCAAAGGTGAGAGCAGTTTCCTGAACGGGAATATGGCGGATACATTCGCCGAAAATCCCTCAAGTTTTACCGCTCGGTAAAATGAGACTTGCAAATTGCCGCCTTTGGCTGCAATGTCCCGCTCGGTAACATGGACAGCACCTCACTTGGACTCATCGTGCGCCGCGAACGCAAGGCGCAGAAGCTGAAGCAGGCAGAGCTTGCGGCAGTGAGCGGCGTTGGCATTCGCTTCATCGTCGATCTCGAAGCTGGCAAGCCAACGCTTCAGCTTGAAAAGGTGCTGCGCGTCATCACGACCTTGGGCTGCGACATTGCCATAACGCCGCCTACGGGCGGCGCATGAGCAACCGACTGAAAGTCTGGTGGGATGGGCGCGTCACCGGCTGTCTCTACCTTGGCCCCGATGGCGACACGCAATTCGCCTATGACGCGGCATGGCTGGCAGACGCCACGGCACCGGCCTTGTCCTTCTCTCTGCCCAAACAGGCCGAACCGTTCAACCGCCGTGCCTGCCAGCCCTTTTTCGGGGGCATCTTACCAGAGGAAGGCCAGCGGACCGCGATTGCCCGCGCGCTCGGCGTCTCGGCTGACAACGAATTCAGGCTGCTCGAATATCTGGGCGGTGAAGTTGCAGGCGCGCTGACACTTCTGCCGGAAGGCGAAATGCCCGCACCGCCAAGCGCCGCCGCCCCTAAATTGCTCAATGATGACGATCTCGTGCGACTGCTCGACCATCTGCCGCTGCGCCCGATGCTGGCGGGCGAAGACGGGCTGCGGCTTTCACTGGCAGGCGCACAATCCAAGCTGCCGGTGCTGGTGATCGACGGTCAAATCGCCTTGCCAGCGCCGGGACAGCCAACCAGCCACATCCTCAAGCCGCCCATTGCAAGGTTCGCGGGCACCACGGAAAACGAATATTTCTGCATGTCGCTGGCGCGGGCGGTCGGACTGGATGTTGCCCCGGTCGAAATGCGCACCGTTCAAGACCGGTCTTTCCTGCTGATCACGCGCTATGACCGCGCCATCGGTCCAGCGGGCGATTTGATCCGCCTCCATCAGGAGGATTTCGCGCAAGCCCTCGGCGTCCCGTCGCACCGCAAATATGCCAGTGAGGGTGGGCCAAACTTTCCAGACTGCTTTGCCCTACTGCGCCGCGCGGCAACCCGCCCGCCGCGCGACATTCTGCGGCTGCTCGACGCTGCCATCTTCAACCTGATCATTGGCAATGCCGATGCTCACGCCAAGAATTTCAGCCTTCTGCACCAGCAAGGAGCGATCACGCTCGCCCCGCTTTATGATCTGCTTTCAACAGTTATCTACGCCGAACTGTCCCCAAAGTTGGCGATGAAAATCGGCGGGAAGGGTGTACTTAACGACATTGAATCGCGCCATTGGGACCGGTTCGCCACTGATGCTCAGCTTGGTGCGCCGTTTGTACGGGCACGCGTTGGGCAATTGTGCAAGGCAGTCATTGCTGCGATTGATGCTGAGCTTTCAGAGCCATCTTTTTGCACTGCAGAATTCTCAACGGCAAGGTCCATGATCAGCGAACGCGCTTTTCATCTCGAATGCGTGGTTCGATAATGGTTGGAAGAGCGATCCAAACGCCGATATTCGGGATACTAACCAAAGAGGTGCCACGAACAACATCGCACTTGTCAAAGGGCAATTTTGACTCATTGAAAATTAAATGTCGCCGTAAGTTCGGTGTAGATCAGGGATTGTTATGAGCGACGGAAACTCCCTTTCAGGCATCAGAGATAATCGTGCTCGTGGTCCCGCACATAAATTTTTGTCTTCAAAGGCCGTACCCGACAGTAAGTTGTCTATCGTTTCTGCCTATTTCACGAGCTTTGCCTATGACCAAATGGCGAAAACTCTAGATGAAATTGCAGGTCTGCGGTTTTTGTTTGGCGAACCGAGGTTTCTCGATAGCATCGATTCGGATAGCCTCTGCCCTCCGGCATTTTCATTGGACGAAGACGGGCTGACCCTGACACAGGGCATGCGCAAAAGTTCCGCTGCATCGCGTTGTGCAGACTGGATACGCTCTCGGGTGGAAGTCCGATCCGTGAAGCGTGCAGGATTGCTTCACGGCAAATTGTTTCACGTCGACGATGGACGCCGTGAACATGCAATGGTTGGCAGTTCGAACTTCACGCTCAAAGGGTTGGGCTTCACCGACGAACCAAATATCGAACTAAACCTCATCGTTGATAGCGACCGGGATCGCGACGATTTGCGGAAATGGTTTGATGAAATCTGGTCGGATGAATCGCTGACGGAAGACGTGCGCGACGAAGTGTTGGGCCAGCTAGAACGCCTTTATCGGCATAACAGCCCCGAATTTGTCTATTTCAAAACGCTTTACCATCTTTTCGGGAAGTTCCTTTCGGATCAGACGCTTGAGGAAGAGCGGCTCAACGATGCGCGGTTTACCGAAACCGCAATCTGGCAAATGCTATTTGAGTTTCAACGCGATGGTGTGCGGGCGCTGCTTTCGAAACTAGACCGGCATAATGGATGCATCCTCGCAGATAGCGTCGGCCTGGGCAAAACCTATGTCGCGCTTGCCGCAATCAAATGGTTTGAGCTTAGAAACCAGCGTGTTCTGGTTTTGTGTCCGAAAAAACTGCGGGACAATTGGACCGAGTTTCTCGCGCAAAATAATAACGAGACGAACCCGCTTTTGGCGGACAAATTTTCTTACACCGTGCTGTCACATACTGATTTGACGCGAACCGCTGGTAGGGTCGGGGACATCAATTTGGGGACTGTCAATTGGGGGAACTATGACCTCGTCGTCATTGACGAATCTCATAATTTTCGGACAGCATCTCGTGGAAAATCGGCTGACGAAAACGGGCCGGGGCGCACAACACGGTATGAGAAATTACTCGACGAAGTAATCCGCTCGGGCATCAAAACCAAAGTCCTGATGCTCTCGGCAACGCCGGTGAACAACGATCTATCGGATTTGAAAAGCCAGCTCGATTTGATGCTGGCGAGCAAGCCTGACGCCTTTGCCGAACTCGGCGTCAACAATCTTGGTGGGGTAATCGGCGATGCGCGACGCAAGTTCAAGGATTGGATCAAAGCAGGTGGCAAGGATCGCGATGCGCTGATCGGTCGGCTCCCTCCCGCGCTTTTTAACCTGCTTGATGGCGTCACCATTGCCCGTTCCCGCAAGCACGTGGAGAAGCATTATACGGCGGCCATGGACGCCATTGGCCACTTCCCAACCCGCGACCGTCCGGTATCGATTTTCTCACAAATCGATGTTGAGGGCCAGTTTCCGGCATTCGCGCATGTGCATGATCAAATCAGCGACCTGAAGCTAGCTCTCTATAATCCCATCAGTTATGTGAACGACGATAAGCGTCACCTTTATGATCCCGGCGGGAATTTCGATCAGGGCAACCGCGAACGCTTCCTGATCGGTATCATCAAAACCGGCTTGCTCAAGCGGCTAGAAAGTTCGGTAAATTCATTCGCATCGTCAATGGCGAGGCTGTGTGATCGTATCGACGCGCGGCTGCGCGATATTGGCGAATTTCAAGCGGGTAATGTCCATGCCCTTGCTAACACTGAACTTCCTGACGAAACGGATGGGGACGAAGAACTGGAAACAGCGTTCGAAGTGGGTGGTGCGCTGAAATTCAACCTTGCGCACATGAAAATCGATGACTGGGCGAAAGCCTTGCAGGCGGATCGTGCTCGCCTCGATGCGCTACGGGTTTCCGCGCTCGCAGTAACGCCGCCGCGCGATGCCAAACTCGCAGACCTCAAGAAAATCCTGACCGATAAAGCGACAAACCCTACCACCAACCGTTCCGGTGAGGCCAATCGCAAGGTTATCGTGTTCACGGCATTTTCGGACACTGCGGAATATCTCTACGAACAGCTTGTGCCGTTCGCAAAGGAACTTGGCCTGAACGCGGCGCTGGTCACTGGCGGCGGTGCCACCAAGGCGACGTTTGGCAAGGCGCGCTATCAGGACATTCTGATCAACTTTGCGCCGCGCGCCAAGAAGCGCGCCGGGATGAAGGCTTTGAAACAGGATGCGGAAATTGACCTGCTGATCGCAACGGACTGCATTTCCGAAGGGCAAAACCTTCAGGATGCTGATCTGCTCGTCAATTTCGATATTCACTGGAACCCGGTGCGCTTGATCCAGCGGTTCGGGCGGATTGACCGTATCGGCAGCCTCAATGATCGCATCAAAATGGTCAATTTCTGGCCGACGCCCGATCTCAACCACTACATCAACCTCAAGGGCCGGGTAGAAGCTCGCATGGCGCTGGTCGATCTGTCTGCCACTGGTGACGACAACATCCTTGCCGATGCCAAGGAAGCTGCCGAGGCTGATCTACAATGGCGCGACAAGCAATTGCTTCGCCTCAAGGACGAAGTTTTCGATCTGGAAGATGGGCAAGAGGGTGTAACGCTCGCTGAATTCTCGCTGGAGGATTTTCGCGCCGATCTTCTCCAGTTCGCCCGCGAAAACGAGGAAGAACTGCGCACAGCACCTATCGGAATCAGCGCGATTGCACCCGTCGCTATCGCAGGCGGCACGCTCGATCCCGGCGTCATTTTCTGCCTCAAAAGAAACGGCGACATCGCCAAAGGCAGCGAGAAAGCGGTCGGCGGTCTTGATCCCTTCTTTCTTGTCTATGTCCGTGATGACGGCTCGATCCGCCATGGCTTCGCTTCACCCAAGACCATCCTCGATGCGATGCGCGCATTGTGTCTTGGCCGCAGTGAACCGTTTGAGGCATTGTGCCAGGCGTTTGATGCGGAGACGGGCAAAGGCCAGCACATGGAAGCCTATGACAAGCTGGCCATTGCAGCAGTAAACTCGATCCGCGCCAGCTACGCCACGCGCGCACTGGGTGCCTTGGCTGCAGGGCGTGGTGGAAAATTGGCGGATGAAACCGCACAGCCGCGCCACGAAGGGGATTTTGAACTCATCACCTGGCTGATCGTGCGCGGTGAAGGGGAAACGGCATGAGCCATGCGACCGACACGCTGCCGCAGCTCAGGGACGCTGCCATCGCGCTTGCCTCTGGCAATCTCGAAACCACTGTATCGCGGCTGCTCGGTAGCATCGGCTATGCCAGCCCCAAGACGTTGGCGATTGATACCAGCCCTGCCAGGTTCATCGCCGAACTGAACATCGATCCGGCCAAGCTGGCAGAGAGCCTGCCGCGTATCCGTGCGGTGCATTTCCTGTTCCAGCTTACCGGCGATGAACTGCCCGCCCTTTCGCGCAACACCGCCCCGCAAACAGGGGCGACATTCCAGCGCGGCGCGATTGACAGCTTCGTATTCCTTGCCGTCGATCTTGACGATGGCACATGGTCCCGGCGCGAACTCGTCACCATTGTGCGCGAGTTCAATCGCGGCTTTGCCATGCCAGCGATCATCCTGTTCCGCCATGCGGGTAAAGCGACATTGGCGGTGATCGACCGGCGCGCGAACCGGCGTGATCCCTCGCGCGATGTCGTGGGTGGGCGGATTTCGCTGGTCAAGGATATTGATCTGGCCAAGCCGCACCGCGCCCATGTGGAAATTCTGGCTGATCTCTCGCTGGCTGCCATCGCTCGCAAAAAGGCCCCGGCTGATTTCCGCGATCTCTATGATCGCTGGATCGAAACGCTTTCGGCGGCGGAACTCAACAAGCGGTTCTATGCCGAGCTGGCGGACTGGTTCGCCTGGGCCAGCACCAAGAAAGAACTGGTCACCTTTCCCAAGGGCCAGCCTGCCGATGATGGCGGCAAGGAAGTTGGCCTGATCCGGCTGCTCACGCGGCTGATGTTCGTGTGGTTCATCAAGGAAAAGGGGCTGGTCCCGCTTGATCTGTTCAGTGCCGACACCCTTGGCAAGCTGCTCAAGGCCCCGCCGCAATCCACGCCGGCGGGCCATGATTTTTATCTGGCCGTGCTGCAAAACCTGTTCTTTGCCACGCTGAACACTGAAATGGATCAGCGGCGCTGGCGCAAGGAGGAGGATGGCCAATCGAAGGATTACCTCGGCCACCACGTCTTCCGGCACGAGGCCAAGTTTGCGGACAAGGACGCGGCGGAAGCGCTGTTCAATCAGGTGCCGTTCCTTAATGGCGGCCTGTTCGAATGCCTTGATACCGAAATCACCAGTCCTGAGGATGAACGCAAGGCCCGCGCGGAAAAGGAACGCCAGCGCCTGATCCTGCGCGTCGATGGCTTCTCCGATCAGCCCGACAAGCAGCCCAAACTGCAAAACCGGATTTTCTACGGCGGCGAGGATGCCGTCGATCTCTCGAGATATTACGAAAAGGCCGTGCGCCCGCGCAACGTCTCAGGCCTGATCGACCTGTTCGAACGCTACAAGTTCACCATCGAGGAAAACACCCCGCTGGAAGAGGAAGCCGCGCTCGATCCCGAACTGCTCGGCAAGGTGTTTGAAAACCTGCTCGCCTCCTACAACGAGGATACCAAGACCACCGCGCGCAACAAATCGGGCAGCTTTTATACGCCGCGCGAAGTGGTGGAATTCATGGTGGATGAGGCGCTGCTGGCCTATCTCATGCCCAAAATCGCGCCCGCGCCCGAACAAGGCGGCATCCGGCCTGCCGAACCCGGTCTTGATTTCGGGGCCGCTCCGGGTGAGCTGGGGCTGGAAGCGACCGGGAACAAGCCCCAGCCCAACACGTCCCCGAAAGGGGAGGCGCTTGTGGAACCCCGCCTGCGCGCTTTGCTCGATTTTGCCAGCCGCACGCATGATTTCACCCCCGCCCAGGTCGATGCGCTGATCGCGGCGATTGAAAGCTGCAAGGCGATTGATCCGGCGGTCGGGTCTGGTGCGTTCCCGCTTGGGCTGCTGCAAAAGCTGGTTCATGCGCTGGCCGTGCTTGATCCCGGTGGTGACAAGTGGAAGGCCCGCAACCGCGCCTATTACGAAAACAATCTCTCCCGCGCCGAAGCCGTGCTTGCGCCCAACGAGCGTGAGGCAGCCATGGCCACCGCGCAGGCAGAGCTCGACAAGTTCGATGCCGCGTTTGGCAGCGGGCATTATCCCGATTACACGCGCAAGCTCTATCTGATCGAACGCTGCCTTCACGGTGTGGATATTCAGCCCATCGCGGTGCAGATCGCCAAGCTGCGCTGCTTCATCAGCCTGGCGGTGGAGCAGAAGGCCGATGATGCCCGCCCCAATCGCGGCATCACCCCGCTGCCCAATCTGGAAACCAAGCTGGTTGCCGCCAACACGCTGACCCCGCTGCACCGCAAGGGGCAGATGGAGCTGCAAGACAAGCAAATCGACGTTACCCTCGGTAAGCTACGCGGGGAGTTCGCCTCTCTGTTCACAGCCGCCAATGGCGCTGCCAAGCGTAAAATCCAAAAAGGGATCGACGACCTTATCGAGCAGCTTGTGCAACTGCTTAAGGATGATCGCGCGCTTTCTAGTGACGAGGTGAAGCTCGTCGCCCAGTGGCGGCCATTCGACCAAAACAACTTCGCACCATTTTTTGACCCAGTGTTGATGTTCGGCTTCAAACGGTCCGCAAATGACACTTATTTCGACATCGCGCTCGCAAATCCGCCGTATGTCCGTGCTGGAAAAATCGACCCAAAACTGAAATTAGCGCTGAAAAGTAACTACCCGAAATTCTTCTCCGGCTCATCTGACCTGCTCACCTATTTTTTTAAAGTGGTAAAAGACCTTTTGGTCAGTGGCGGTGTCATGTCGTTCATTACCTCGAACAATTATATGCGCGCCGGATATGGAGGGCCAAGCCGGGAACTGCTCAGCAAGCACCTCCAGCCTGTTGTCATTGTTGATTTCGGAGAAATGCCGGTTTTCAAGGCGGCGGTGGACAGCACGGTTTACATTGGCGTAAATGCTGAAGGGCGGGATGAGCCATTCCGCGCGCTCACGATTAAGAGCGTCGATGACATTGCTAAGGTCGGCCAAATGGTGCGCGACGTTGAGCCTAGCATCAAACCTAGCGAACTTGACGCAAATGGCTGGAGCTTCGCGTCAACGGAATATCGAAAAATTGCAGATTCTATGGAATCAATGCCGACAAAGCTGAAACACGTTGTCGGTGACCGTTTCTATCTGGGCATCAAAACTGGTTTCGTGAAGGCGTTTCTCATCAATGATGTTGAACGAGAAAAACTCATCGACGGTCATGATTCTGCAGCCGGTTTAATTCGGCCTTGGATTGACGGTGGCGAAATAGAGCGATGGGGCCACAGATATTCTGGGAAGCACGTAATTGCTATTGCTTCAGGAGCTAATGTTCGCGGCGGCTGGCCATGGTCTGGCAAAAAGGAATCAGCAGCAGAAGCTATTTTCAAGGAAGCATACCCCACACTGCACCAGCACTTATCAAAATGGCGCGAAGAATTGAAAGCTAGAGGCGATAAGGGGGAATATTGGTGGGAGTTGCGTTCATGCGCGTACTGGTCTGAATTTGATAAAGAGAAAATTGCTTATAACGAGACATCAACTGAATTGCATGCCTTCGTTGACACGGAAAAATACTGCCTTAACAATACGGCATTCATTTTTATACCTGAGGAGCCGTGGGCAATTTTGGCGGTATTGATGTCGAAGCCGATGGATTTTTATTACCGGATGCGGTTTTCGAGTTACGGCGATCCTTTTAATGGTGGCCGTCCTCGTTTTCTCAGAGACAGGATGCTCACCGTGCCTGTCCCGGATATGTCGCCAGATGAAAAGGCAACATTGGCGTTGATGGGCATTGTAATCACACGCAGTCGCGAAGCGGGAAAACTCGCCGTTTGCAACCGCCTAGAATCCCTCCTCAACGCCTTCGTCTATGAACTCTTCTTCCCCGAAGAGCTGGCCGCGCGCGGGCTTTCGCCCTTTGCGGCGGCGCGTGAGGCTGGGCTGGACAAACTCGCCGGGCTGGAAGGCGAAGCGCTCGCCGCCGCCGCCGACGCATGGTCAGCCCAGCTCGCCGATCCCGCTACGCGGCTCTATGCCACGCTGTTCGATCTCCAGAGCATAGATGCGATCCGCATCATCGAAGGGCGCGGCTGATGGCGGGCTGGCGGTGGCGCTGGCCCCTGGTCCGCGAACCCGCCGCTGCCTCTGCCGCCCCCATTCCCGAACCGGAAGCCGCGCCGCCGCCCGAAGCCGGTCCTCCCGTGGCGGATCAATTGAGCGCCTTGTTCTATGCTTCGCTGGAAACGCAAAAGCCCGATGATCTGATCGAATTCATGGAATTCTGCGCGCGCTTCCGCCGTCATTCGGTGTTCAACGCGCGCCTGATCCAGATCCAGCGCCGGGGGGCCACCGCCGTCGCCTCGGCCAAGGAATGGCGCACGGCGGGGCGGCACGTTTTGGCCGATGCCCGGCCCATCATCATCCTGATGCCCTTTGCGCCGGTGGTCCATGTCTATGACATCGAAGACACCGGCCCGCCGATCAACCGGGAGGCCATGAACGATCCTTTCGCGGTAACCGGCGCGGTGCATCCTGCCAATATTGCCGCTGCGCTGGACCGGCTATCCGACGCTTGCCTCAAATCCACGCAGTTTCGCGTGCATATCGAACGGGACCGGATGGGCTTCAATCTGGCCGGAACCGCCGCCTATCAGGGGCAACTGGATTTGCCCGTGCCCCAGCCCAGGCCGGGCGAGGAACACGGCTTTGTCGTTTCCAGCGAATTGCCGCGCATCTCCCAAAAGACCAAGAAGAAGGAGCGCTGGATTCCGGTCTGGCGCGTCAAGGTCAATGACCGGATGACCCCGGCCCAGCAACTGGCCACCATCGCCCACGAACTCGGCCACATCTTTTGCGGCCACACTGGCGAATGCGGCGGTCATCACGATCACAGCGGTTGGCCCAACCGGCGCGGGCTGGAAGAACACATCTGCGAAATGGAAGCCGAAGCCGTGGCATGGCTGGTTGCGCGGCGGGCAGGGCTGGAAACGAAGTCTGCCGAATACCTCAAGCGCCATGTCGCCAAGGGCGGCACGGCGCAGGTGGACGTGAGCTTGGTGGAAAGGGCCGCAAGCCGGATCGAGAGCATGGCAGGATTGCGGTATGGGGGAGCGGGGCGGTGAGTGGTGTGAGTATTGAACGAATCCAGATTTCCGATTTCCGCGCCTTTCCGGCGCTGGCTCCGGCGGACATAGTGCTGGATGGCTGCAACATGCTGGCCTACGGCGAAAACGGTTCAGGCAAATCGTCAATCTACCGAGCGTTGCGCGGCCTGTTTTCATCCTCCGCGCAAGACATCATGCCGCTGCACAATGTCTTTACTGATCCCCCTCAACCCAGCGTGCGCGTGACCCTGACTGATAAGACCGAGTACCATTGGTCGGCGGCGGGACATCCCACGGCAGACATACAAGATGTCGCCCGGAAATCGGCGTTCCTTAGCCACACGCGGCTCATCGAGATGAACACGGGCGCAACGCCCAATGACAAACCCGAACTGTTCCATGTTGCTGTGGCGCACTTGATCGCCGACTTTGAAGCGACGGTGACCGGTGGGGCGAAAAGGAATGTGGGCGAACTCTGGCAGGCCGTCACCAATGCCTTCTCACGTACCGAGCAATATGCCGGTGGTTCAGGTCAGCGACGGCCCAAGAATTTTGTTGCCGTCCTTCAAACGGCATTGGACGAATTCAATGATGGCATGGGTCAGGCGATCACGGCGCTTGAAGGGCAGGCAAAGCCGCTTCTCCGGCGGCTGGTTGATGTTTTGACGCAAGATGCGCTCGAACTTGTCGGCTTCACGTTTTATGGAGTCAACTACGACGCGGAGCGTAAGACGCTCCGGAATGTCACGCTCACTGCCAATGTGAATTTCCGCGATCATACGCCGCCAGCACATCAGAGCTTCCTGAACGAAGGACGGCAATCCGCGCTTGCCATTGCGATCTACCTTGCCGGTCGGATGGCCTGCGTTCCAACGACCGATGATGCGTTGCGATTGCTGGTGTTCGATGACCTGCTCATCAGTCTTGATCATTCGCACCGCCGTCCGGTGCTAGAAGTGATCGCCACTGAGTTTAAGGACTGGCAGATTATTCTGCTCACGCATGATCGCTTCTGGTTCGAAATGGCGCGGGAGCAGTTACTCGGGAAGCCTTGGAAGTGCGTCGAGATTTACGAGAGTGTCGATGGCGACGGATTGCTGCGTCCATCGGTTTGGAATTCGAGCGAAAACCTCGTTGACGAAACTCTGAAGCAAGCAAAGAGGTTCCTGGACGAAAACCCTCCTCAGCCCGCTGCGGCCGCAAACTACGCACGCACCGCGTGCGAATTGGCGCTGCGGCGCTATTGCCGGAATCACAACATCCTGTTTGCCTATGCGGATGATCCGCAAAAGATAAAGCTCGACGATCTTCTGAAAAAAGCTGCCGCTCATGCAGCGCCGGACGCTGGTCGCAAGGCGGCGATTGGCGGGCTAAACCAGCACAAAAAGCTGATCCTCAATCCCTTGTCACACAATCCGACACAGCCAATTGTCAAAGCAGACGTGCAGGCCGCTATCACTGCCGTCAAAGCCCTTGTGACGGCCTGTTCGACCAAGAAGAAATCCGTGACTGCTGTTTTCAGCTCGTCCCGGTTTCCGCTTCGCCAGCGATAGACGCGGACATTGCTGCCCGCGAGAATGACTTGAGGTCGATCAGGCCGCTGCCTGTGGTTCAATCGGCTTACCCCTGAACGGCATGACCTCGATCTCATCTGCGCGTTTGCGGGTCTGCGCGATGTCGTAGCTGTTCTGCATCCGCATGAGGGTGTCCATTGACACGCCGAAGGCCTTTTCGAGCCGCAGTGCCATTTCGGGCGACAGGTGCGCGCGCTCGTTGAGTAAGGTCGATAGCGTGGCGCGCGTTACGCCCAGCACGTCTGCCGCCGCCGTGACCGAAAGGCCAAGCGGTTCGATGATGTCATACTTGATGAAGCTGCCGGGATGGGCCGGGTTCCTCAAGCGGATGCCTGCAATCGCACTCATGCCCACCTCCTAGTGGTAATCTTCATAGTCGAGGTCGATGATTTCGATCTCGTCACGGTCGATCCGAAACGTCATCCGCCAATTCTTGGTGACGAACAGGCTCCCAATCTCCCAAACATTCTGGCCCTTGCGGTCGCCGGTCAGCATATGAGCCTTCCAACTTGGCACGGTGCGCAATTCGTCCTCTCGTTCCATATCTTGGAGGAAGGATACGATACGCCGGACCTTGGCGACAACGGCGGGTTGAAGGCCGCTTTCATCGTCAACTTCGATGAATCGCCGCAATCCCTTGTGGACCACGTTTCTGATCTTCATGGACGTTCCTACTCCGACAATTCGTACGGTGTCAAGTGACGCCATACGGTCTGCGGTGACCCGACATGCCGGATTAACCTAACCCGGCCTCCATAACCTTCCTCGCTGTTGGCGTTTGCATAGCCGCCTGCGGTATGGCTGTTTGCACCAGTCCGGCCCGTTCGCTGATGGCGGACACCAGCTTTGACCTGTCATTGGTGAAGATCGCAACCGTCTCCTTGGCGCGGGATATGCCGACGTAGAATGACTTCTGGTCGATCAGGTTGGTCGCCTTGCTATCGGCATGGATCATGACATGATCGGCGGTGCGGCCTTGGGCGGCAAAGGCGGTTTCGACATAGGCATGGGCTATGTGCTGGTCGCGGGCAGCATCAAGGTTCAAGGTCTGGGTCTGGCCGCGCGGGTTGCGAACCTCCGCCGTGCGGGCCTGCACATCAATCGCGGTCACTTCGCCGCGCGCACCGTTGATCCGCCCTGCCTCGCGGTCGTTGCGGGTGAACCGGATGCTGTCGCCGGTTTTGAGTTCGAGCGATTGCTGCGCGAATGTCTGGCTGCTTCCCGCGCCCCATTGCCGCAAGCGCCAATCCACCTCGCGCCCGTCATCTGATTTGAGGGTGATGGCGGCTTTCGCCGGGTCAATGCTCTCGACGCGATAGGCTTCGCCGCGTGCAACGCCCTTGTCGGCATAGTCGCGGGTGAACCGAACAACATCGCCCTTGTCGTAACTCATCGGGTCGCGAGCCTCGGCTCGGGTCAGCCCCTTGTTGGCAAGGCTTTGCATGGTGACGACGGGGCCGGTCAACGCGCCGGATTTGGCAAGCGCAGCCCGAATGTCAGCGGTCAGCGTGTCACGCCCTTCGCGCGATGGCTCAATGACAAGGGTTCTGGCACGGCTGGCCTTGTCCAGCTTGGCATATTGCTCGGCGATGGCAGCAAAGCGTGTCGAGCGGTCGGCATTCTCGATGATCTTGCCGCCGCCCCGGTCCAGCGCAGCAAGGGCCTTTCGAGCGTCCCCTTCGATGGATGCCAGCACGGCGTCCTTGGTTGCCATGTTGGTCTGCCGCACGATCTCGCCCAGCTTTGCAGTTTCCATGCCTGCGCCTTGCAGCTGCGCAAAGGCAGCGCCTGCCTCGACCGATCCAAGCTGCTTCACGTCGCCCACAAGAATGACGCGGGCGTTCTGCTTTTCCGCCAGGTCGAAGAGTCTGGCCGTATCGCGCGCCGATAACAGCGACGCCTCGTCTACAATCCATGCAGCGGGTTGGCCCTGACTTGGGCGCTCTGGGGATAACAGATGCCGTGCAACGGTGTCGCTGCGCGCGCCAAGCGCCTCGCCTAAGACCATTGCCGCCGATGCGGTCGGAGCGAGTGCGACGACTGGGATGCCCTGCGCCTCGACCTCTCTAGCAAAAGTTGCCAGAACGGTGGTGGTCTTGGCCGTGCCAGCATAGCCTTGCAACGCGGTGATGCGGTTGCGACTGGTCAAGAGCTGCTGCGTGGCGGTGCGCTGGTCGGTATTCCAGCCAAGGCCGCTCCGCTCGGCCTGCGCCGATGCACTGGCTACAGCCTTGGCTGCGGCCAACGGCGATGCGATGGCCGATAGAGCGCCGCGCCCTTCCGCCTCGATCCGCAATAATTTGGCCTCGGTCTCGACATTGGCGCGGGTGGTGAACCCGGCAAATTCCGCGCCGCGCCGGTCGATGTGGGTGCGGTCGATCAGTTCGCCCTGCTTTGTCGCCGCTGCAATGGCCTCCCCGATCTGGGCATAGCTGACTTTGCCAAGCCATACGCGCCCGGCCTCCTCGTGCAAGGCGGCAACGGAAAATACCGATTGCCGTTCGCCCAGCTTGTCGGCGGCATGGGCAACGGCACGGCTCGCGGCGCTGTCACCTTGCAATTCTATCGTGGTGCGATGGTCGCCCCTGCCTGCAATCGCCTCGGCCGCTTTGACCATTGCCAGCCTTGCTTCCGGCCCGAACCCGGCTGCACTGGCGGTATCGAGCCAGTCCGCGACAAGCGCCGCCGGATCGGCGGCAACTTTGGCTTGCCGGGTGTCGAGCGCGGCAACCTGCTTTTCGGCGGCGGTCGCATCATCCCGGGACGTGCCGCGTTCCCCAAGTGCAGCCTCGATCTCGGCGCTGCGGGTGCTGAATGCTGCCATGACCTCAGGGGAAACACCCTTGATCTCGAACATGGAACCTTTGCCCACCACGATCTCATAGCCCAGTTCTCGGACCTTCAAGGCCAGCTCCTGCCGGTAGATCGCACCAATCTGCTTTTGCAGTTGGTAGATCGCGCGCGGTTCAAGGCTGCGCCAAGTGCCGTCCTCGCCCTTGGTGGCATTGAGAATGACATTGTGGGTGTGAAGCTGCGGGTCTTGGGCGCGGCTCGTGCCGTGCTGAAAGCTGGCGACTACGAGATTGCCGGTAGCCTCACGGTTCACCGCGCCGCCGTCTCGGATGCGGGTTGCGGCCATGTGCTGCTCGACATGGGCAAGCGCAGCTTTCACCGCTGCGCCATGTGCCGCGACCAATCGCCGGTCGCCCGCAACTTCGGCCATGATCGACACAGACTTGGGCGCGCTAAAAGTCACGTCCCAACCGGGACGATGCTCCAATTTGCTGTCGCGGGTCGTGCCCAACTGCTGATCGGCAACCTTGCCGTCCAGCAAGTCGCGAAACTTGTCCCGGTCCACATCGCCTGACAGACCCAGCGCTTCTGCGCCTTTGCCCTGCCATTCTGATGGGGACTCGCCGCCGTTGGCATAATACTCGCCAGCGGATTCATAGTAGCTGGCGGCCTGACCCGAACTGGTCAGCGCGGACACAGATGCGACCATCAGACTGGCCCCTTGCTGCCGCTAGGCTTTGTCGGTGGTGAAGCTGTTGGCGTGGTGGTCGATGGCGGTTGCCAATGGGTGGCCCCAATATCGCCGGACACAAATCCCAGCTGACGGGCTGGGCCATGGCGTGCGATATGATCAGCGGTGAGGCTGATCCGGGCCACCGGCAAGCCATCGGGCAGCAGCAGATAACCCTCGAACTTGGGCAGCCGCAGTTCGCTTTCGAGAACGGCGGGCCGCATTTTGCGTATCTTGCCAAGCGTGGTGCGGGGCTTGTCATCGTCGTCGGCCAGCGCGTCGGTCATAGTCTGGATTTCGACCTCGCATTCGCCAATGGTCTGGCTGGCCCAGACACGGGTTTCGCTGTCGATGGTTTGCAGGAACAGCTTGGTGTTGCAGCAACCGAGCATGGCTCCGGCGATCTTCGGGCCGTAGCGGTGCTGCATCTGGCCCAGCGCCTGAAACGTCAGAATCACCGCCGCGCCAAACTTGCGGCCTTCGGGGAGCAATCGCGCCAGATTATCGACGCGCGGCAAGTCAGCCAGCTCGTCGAGCACAAACCAGATGCGCCGGTCGGCTGATGGGGGAAGGCCCAGCACTGCGCTGGCCGCGCACTCCAGCCAACAGGCGAGCAAAGGCTTGGATGCTTCGAAATAATCCTCCTTACGGGGCACGAATATCCAAGGCTTTGCGCCCTTCCGCTTGTCCAGCCCGTGGATGAAATCCCGGAAAGCGAAGGGCGTGCCTCCGCTGCCATCAACCCGCAAAAACTGGACAAGGTCAGCGGCCTTGGCGAGCATGAACAGCACGCTGGCCGTGGCCCGGTCGGCGTCGTCGGCAAAGGTGCGCGCCGAAGAACTGCCCGCCAGCCATGTTTTCAGGTCGTCCTTGGTCCGGTCCTGCAAGGCGTGGAGCAAAGCGGGCAAGGTGGCGTTGCCTTCGCGCCAGAGCGCCCTGATCATGTTGGCGACCAAAATGCGGCTGGTGTCCAGCCACGCGTCGCTGTCATCTTGCCCGGTCTCGGTGATAAGCTGGCGGGCGATGCGGTCGGCGTCGGCGGGGTGGGCAATCTCGGCAAAGGGCGACCAATATGCGCACCGGGCGTCGAACGGGTTCAAGATCACGTCGCCGCGCTCGGGCCGGTAGTAATGTGCAACGAACTCGCCGCTCGTGTCGTAGACCAAGGCAGCTTCGCCGCGCGCTTCGATGCCGTCGAGCATTTGGCGCAAGGCGGTGGTCTTGCCGCTGCCGGTCGTGCCGATCATAGCCATGTGCCGGGTTTCCAGCCTGCGGGGTAGGGGGACCGTGCCGATGGTGAGCGCTCGGGGGTCGGCTTCAGTATAGGTCAGCTTTGCCAGCGCCGCCTCGGTCGTCACCAAAGTTCCGGCAATCACCCGGTCTTGCAAAGCGCGGTCGCGTCGCTGGGCGATGGCTCCGCGCAACAGCAACAGCCACGCCAGCCATCCGGCAAAGCCCAGCGAACTGCCGAATATCCCGTAGGCCCATACGCTATGCGCAGCGCTGCCGTAATAGGGGTGCGCGGCAACTGCGCGGGCTGGAACGGCGTAGGCTTGTCCGTCCAGGCTGATCGTCAAAGCCGGATCGACAACCGTTCCTTGGGCAAACCACAACTTTGCCTTGGCGACAGCGAATGTTCCCGCTGTCTGCATCGTCTGCTGGTCCAAAAGCACATAAGGTGTTGCGACTGCGCCCATTGCGATGGACGCCAACATGATATTGGCCTGCCGCCGGAAGCGCGCGGCCTGATTGTTTCGGTTGTGGCGGCGTAGGGCATCAGCATGGGCGCGCCGGTCGTGAGACTGGTTCATTCCCGGCCCTCCTGCGCGCGCCGCCGCTGGCGGTCATAGGCTGCGTTGATCTCGGCGGTGACGGCCTCATCAGACGTTCGCGCACCCAACGCCGCATGGCGCGCATAACAATAAGCTGCGCAGGCGGTGAACAGTGCGCGGTCAAGCATCCGCTCGACATCGACCATGCGGGTGCTGACCGATGCCAGTTCGGCGAGCATTTCCTGATTGCTGGTGTCGCGTGTTGGAGGGTTTATCTGCGCAGCAATTCCGGCTTTCACACTGCGCTGAAGCATCGCGTAAACGCTGATCTTTTGCCTCTCGGCCAGCGTCCGAAGCGCTTTGTCCACTGCAATGGGCAGGCGGACAGAATGATGGACGGGTCTCATGCCGCCACCTCCCTGAGGGTGCGCAGCGCACCCTCGAAAAACGCAGCAAGCGCGCGGTTCTGGAGATTGGCCGTTGCCGCGCACCCTCGGCGCGCCCTCGAAAACTGGCGGAATTGCGCCATGCACCCGTGCGTGAGGTGTGTATCTGAATTGCTGGCTCGATGCGTAGCATCGCAGCCCCTCAACCTTGCCTTTGAGATTGTCAGGTCAGCCATGGTCCGGCCCTTTCCGGCAAGTGTCGCAGGGGGCGTCGGTCAGTTCGCCGGGACAGCAATCTTGGCTATCATCGGTGGCGGTAGTGCCTGATGCGGAAATCTGCTCGCCAGATGTCCGAACGGCGATCAACGCTTTGGCTTTCCGGTCGGCGCTGCGCCGGTCGAAATGCTCTGGGACGGGCGGCAAGGCGGTTAGATCATGATCGCGCACCCATGCCCGAATGACGTCTTCTATCGCCTGCTGCATCTTCTCGCGCAGCGCCTGAGCCTCGAACGGATCGAGATGGGCGGTAACGCCGGGTGACAGGATCAAACCGCCAAGTGGGAGCCAGTCACGGCCTGCGATCTGCCACGGCCCGTCAATCCGGCAACGAGAGGTGTCGCCCTGATAAGAAGCAATGGGCGGTCGTTCGGCTTCATGCCACGGGATTAGCGCGGTGCGGTATGTGTCACCGTCCTCGCCCTCAGCGAGCAACTTGTTGATGATCGGTATCGCATAGCAGGCGGTGCGATATTCGGCGGTGAAGCGCAGATTGACCTTGCGGCCAGTCCAGATGAAATCGGCAAGCCGGTCCATGGCGCGCTGGAAAATGGACATGGGGCATCCTTTCGTGGAATCACGATTGCGGGTGTTTTTGATGGTGAGGAAAACGCAGGCGCGGGGTGACCCAACCGATAACAGGGCCGTGATCACCGAACGCTTGCGGCTCAGATGTCGGCTCGGGTCTGCGATAATCGCATGATGGATTCGGTGGTCAGCAGGGTCCGCCTGCCAATCTTGATCGCGTCAAGCCTGCCCGATTTGAGCAGCGAGTAAACCGACGACCGCCCGATGCCGAGAGCCTTGGCGGTGTCGTTGATAGAGATTGCCAGTAGTTCCATGTGCGTCTCCTTGAATGCCGACTCGCGGCGAGAGACATGTCAGGTTGCACAGGGTTGCCGGTGGGTCGTCCAGCAATGGGAAGGCCGCAGAAATCTGCCATTGATCGCCAAGACAGAAATGTCAGGTGCCGCTCAGAAATGACAGAGCGGGTCCGAAAAACGAAACTACCCGTCAGCCTTGCCTGATGGCCTGCGATTTTTTCAGTTGAGCGATAATTTTTTCGGCAATGGGGGCCAATTGATCCCCGCGCGGCACGTCACCAGACTCGTCGGCGTTGGCTTCGAACCAGAAAGAGAGCCGTTCCTTGATGGCGCGCATCGCTGCCACCCGGTCGCTCAGGTCTATCGTCTGTAAACTAGGATCGCCGAACAGGGCGATAATCGCATCCTCGTAGCGGTATTTGCTATTCCTGCCCGGCCCCCCTTTGCGCTTCGGCTTCGCCATGGCGAGCATCTTGTCAACGTCGTCGCGGTGAAGGAAAATGTCGCCGGGAAGGGAGTGACCTGTGCGAAAGCGCATGACAAATGCGCGATCTGCGCTGTGCTCGGAAAACAGGAAGTATCGCAGCTTGCCGAAAAACTGCCGCCGGTCGAGGAACACTCGCCGATTGCCAAAGCGGGATATGTAAAAGGCGCGCGGGCCTGATGCCTTTTGGAGAATACCCAGAAATCCCTCAAAGTGCGGGTCCGGCGCGTGCGGTAGCGGCAGAGGCACATCCGGGGTCTTAAAGCCATATTGGTAGAGCTGCCGACAGACATGTGGAGCCGCTGTGGCGGCAAATGCCGCCAGGGTAAGAGCAGAAAACAGGTTTGCGGATTGGGTTGTCGGTGAGAGCAAAAGGCCCGCCAGTGAGATGGTGAGCAGGAACCCCGAAACCATACTGACGGCGTATGCCATGTTGTAGTACCGTGACGCGACGGGCTGCGCCTTTCCGATGACGACCGCGTTTGCTTTCAAGCCCTCGTCCAAGTCCTCAGCAGTGAATTGCGCCAAGGCTCGCCAGAGCGGTACGTTTTCGGAATCTTCCCCGTCAGCGAAGACCTTCCATCCTGCACCGGGGTTGCTTGTCATCTGCTTCCGCCCTTTCGCAGCTCGTCCAGATAGTCGCTCCACCACTGGGCCATTAGGACGCGTTCGCCCCAATAAGCTGACTGATTATAGATGCGCCGAACACTTCCTGCCACCATGTGCGCAAGGGCGCGCTCAATGGCATCGGGATTCCATTTGCCCGATTCGTTTAAGAGGGATGATGCGGAGGTGCGGAAGCCGTGGGCGGTCATCTGCTCTTTGGAAAAACCCATGCGCCGCAAAGCGGCATTCATTGTATTATCACTGATCGGTCTTGCTCTGGTGCGGATCGAAGGGAAGACCAAGCGGCCTGAACCGGACAGGGATTTCATGTCCGTCAAGATCGCAAGGGCTTGCCGGGACAATGGCACCGAATGCGGCTGGCGCATTTTCATCTTTGCTATCGGTATGGTCCAGACAGCTTTTTCAAAGTTGACCTCGGCCCATTCCATTTGGCGCAATTCGCCCGGACGCTGGAAGACATGGGGCGCAAGTTTGAGCGCATGCATGACAGCGGGATCGCCTTGGTAGTCATCGATTGCCCGCAACAGTCCGCCAAATTGCTCCGGGTCGGTGATCGCGGGAAAATGCTTGACCCTTGGAATTGTCAATGCCCCGATCAGCAATTGGGCCGGATCACGGTCCGCTCGCGCCGTCGCAACAGCATAACGAAACACCCGGCTGGCGAAGGCTCGTAGCAGGCTTGCCGTGTCCAAACGACCCCTGCGCTCGTGCTTCCGCAACTCGTGCAAAAGTTCCTGCGGTGTGATGTCGGAAACCGGGCGGTTCGCAAAATCGGTGCCGAGCAATTTCACGAACCAGCGCATTTTTTTCAGCGTAGGCTCTGCCAGCCCCTCACGGGTCTTCTTGTCGATCAGCTCTTCAGCCACGATAGCAAAGGTGCAGCTTGCTCGAATGCTCGCCTCGATCCGTGCCTGCCGCTTGGCGTAATTGGGATCCACATCATGGGCCAATTGCTTGCGGGCTGCGTCTCGACCGGCGCGCGCTTCTGCCAGAGTGATCTCGGGGTATGAGCCTAAGGCAAGTTTCCGTTCAACGCCGTGTATGCTGTATTTAACGCGCCACAGCTTGCTGCCTGTGGGATTGACCAAGAGATACAAGCCTTGCCCGTCTGTGACCTTGTAGGGCTTTGCCTTGGGCTTGGAATTTCGGATCGCGGTGTCGGTCAGCGCCATAAGGGGCCTCGGCTCATTGGGGATTTTTTCAAAGGCCCCAGAAAAAGGCCCCCAACACCTGCAATTATAGGCATTCAGAGGCACCCGCTGACAACCAGCGGATGCCTTATAACTACCGGAAATTAGTGGTTTTATCAACTGTCAGCGAGCATCGCCAAACAGGATTCTGGAGGCCCGAGCCGGAATCGAACCGGCGTGCACGGATTTGCAGTCCGCTACGTCACCACTCCGCCATCGGGCCTCGATGCGCATCAGCGTGGAGCGGCGCGGTTAGCCGAGCGCCGGGCTGGCCGCAACGGGATTCTTCAGGTTGGCCCCGCAAGCGCCATCAGGGATCGCCGAATTCGCCCGCGCGCTTTTCCATACCGGCCTTCACCGCCTCGATCTGGCCGGGCGAATACATAAGTTCGTGCTGCGCCACGCTTTCGGCCATGAGGATCTCGTCCTCGTCCATATAGGCGGTGCGATTGGTGAGCAGCTTGGCGCCGCGCACGGCATGCGGGCTCTTGCCCGCAATCTCGCGCGCCAGCGCCATCGCGCGGCCTAGCGGATCGGCATCGACATGGGTGGCAAAACCGAAGGCAGTGGCCTCGGTACCGTTGAACTCGCGGTGGGTGTAAGTCAGTTCGCGCAGCACATCATCGCGCACGTTGCCGCGCCACAGCACATAGCCCGCCATATCCGGCACAAGGCCCCACTTCACTTCCATCACCGCCATGCGCGCATCGGGGTGGGCGATGCGGATGTCTGCCCCGCTCGCAACCTGCAGACCGCCGCCAAAGCACACGCCGTGGACCGCCGCGATCACCGGCATCGGCAGCTTGCGCCACACCATCGCGGCCTGCTGCGCGCGGTTGGCATTGCCGTGGGTGCGGTCGGTCAGGTTGCCGCCCCCACTGCCATTGGCGCCCCAGCGATCGGTGTTGCCCATGCTCGAAAGATCGAGCCCGGCGCAGAACGAGCGCCCTGCGCCGGAGAGGACCACGCTGCGCACGCCCTTGGTGTGGTGCAGGTGCGAACCCGCCGCCACAATCGCCTCGAACATCGCATCGTCGAGCGCGTTCATCTTGTCCGCCCGGTCGAGCAGGACATGAGCAACGTGGTCTTCGATGGTAACGCTGACGCGGTCGTGGAAGTTCATGGCCCTCTCCGGCTGATGTCTGGTTTGCTCGTGCTCGCTATTCAGGCAGCGCTGGCGTTGACGCCCATGCTGGAAAGATAGCGGCGGATGTTGCGCGCGGCTTGACGCAGGCGCTGCTCGTTCTCGACCATCGCGATGCGGACATAGCCCTCGCCGTCCTCTCCATAGCCGACGCCGGGCGCAACCGCGACTTCGGCATGGGTGAGGAGCTGCTTGGAAAACTCGAGGCTGCCCATCTCGCGCAGAGCTGGCGGCAGCGGCGCCCAGGCGAACATCGAGGCGCGCGGAGACGGGATTTCCCACCCGGCACGGCCGAACGCCTCGACCATCACGTCGCGGCGCTTTTGATAGAGCAGGCGGTTCTGCTCGACGATGTCCTGCGGGCCGTTGAGCGCGGCGCAGGTTGCGGCCTGGATCGGCGTGAACGCACCGTAATCGAGGTACGATTTCACGCGGGTCAGCGCCGCGATGAGCTGCTTGTTGCCCACCGCAAAGCCCACGCGCCAGCCGGCCATCGAGAACGTCTTCGACATCGAGGTGAACTCGACCGCGACATCCTTCGCCCCCGGCACTTCGAGGATCGAGCGCGTCGGCTGGCCGTCGAAATAGAGCTCGGAATAGGCGAGGTCCGACAGCACCCAGACCTTGTTTTCCTTCGCCCACGCCACGAGTCGCTCGTAGAACGCAAGGTCCACCGTCTCGGCCGTCGGGTTTGAGGGGTAGTTCACGATGATCACCGAAGGGCGCGGCACGCTGTAGCGCATCGCGCGGTCGAGCGATTCCCAGTAGCGTTCATCGGGCGTGGTCGGCACCGAACGGATCGTTGCCCCCGCGATGATGAAGCCGAAGGTGTGGATCGGATAGCTGGGATTGGGCGCGAGCACCACGTCGCCCGGCGCGGTGATCGCGGTAGCGAGGCTGGCGAGCCCTTCCTTCGAACCCATGGTCATCACGACCTCGGTTTCAGGGTCCAGCTCCACATTGAAGCGGCGTGCATAATAGTTGGCCTGCGCCTTGCGCACGCCGGGGATGCCCTTGGACGCCGAATAGCCGTGCGCATCGGGCTTCATCGCCACTTCGCACAGCTTTTCGATGACGTGCGCGGGCGGCGGAAGATCGGGATTGCCCATGCCGAGATCGATGATGTCTGCCCCGCGCGCGCGCGCGGCGGCCCGCATCGCGTTCACTTCGGCGATGACATAGGGCGGCAGGCGCTTCATGCGGTAGAATTCTTCGGTCACGGTGGTTTCTCGCACTCCTGTGGCGCAGCAAAAGTACCGCGCCATCAGGCCCCTTACGACAATCGTCACAGCATGGAAACCGGAAGGGATCACAAGCGCCGCAATCGGCGCTATAGGATGGTGGCGAGTGCAACTGGCCAAGCGAAACAGGGATCCCATCACCATGACCGAGCCCGCAACGCCGACCGAGACGCCGGAACTGCCAATCGACAGCACCGTCATCGAGGATCTCATGCGCCAGCAGGGAGAGGCGATGCAGGCGATGTTCGCGCCGTTCCTGCCGACCGCGTCCACCCCGCCGCCGGGGCCTGCGGACATGCAGCACTGGGCGATGTCTGCGGCCAAGCTTCAGAAGATGTGGCTCGATTTCGGCGCGGAGCAAGTGGGTCAGGTCGAGCCGGTGGCCGCGCGCATTGCCGATCCCGCGCGCTGGACCAGCCTGTTCAGCACCTGGTATTCCGCGATGCCGCTGGCGCAGGCCGAAACGCAGGCCAAGTTGTGGGAAGACGGGCTGGAGCTTTGGACCACCGTGCTCGGCCGCTATGGCATCGGCTCCGCTGCATCCGAAGCGAAGGACGCGCCGCTCCCCCGCAAGGACCGGCGCTTTGCCGATCCGCGCTGGCACGATCAGCCATGGTTCGCGCTTCTGCACCAGACCTACCTGCTGCTCGCCGAACGGCTGACGGCCATGGCCGAGGACGTGGAAGGCCTGACGCCCGAACGCCAGCATCAAGTGCAGTTCTTCACCAAGATGGTGGTCGATGCACTCAGCCCGGCGAACTTCCCGATGACCAACCCGGTGGTGATCGAGCGCACGCTGGAAACGCGCGGCGAAAACCTCGTCAAGGGTGTCGAGCATCTGCTGGCGGACGTGCGCAAGGGCCAGCTCACCCACACCGACCCCGAGGCGTTCGAGCTGGGGCGCAACATCGCGATCACCCCCGGCAAGGTGGTGCACGAAACCCCGCTCTACCAGCTGATCCAGTACAGCCCGACCACCGAGAACGTGCTGGCCGTACCGCTGCTGATCTTCCCGCCGTGGATCAACCGGTTCTACATTCTCGATCTCAACCCGAAGAAGAGCTTCATCCGCTGGGCGGTGGAGCAGGGCCTCACTGTGTTCGTCGTCTCGTGGAAATCGGCCGATGCCTCGATGGCCGACATCCTGTGGGACGACTACGTTCGCGCGCAAGTGGAGGCGATCGACGTCGTGCGGGAGCGCCTCGGCGTGCCGCAGGTCCACACCATCGGCTATTGCGTGGCAGGCACCACCTTGGCCGCGACGCTGGCGCTGCTGGCGCGGCGCGGCGAGGCGGACAAAGTGCGCTCGGCCACGTTCTTCACCGCGCAAGTCGATTTCGAGAAGGCGGGCGATCTCAAGAGCTTCATCGACGACAGCCAGATCAAGATGCTCGAGAGCATGGTGACCGACGGCTATCTTGATGGGCGCTACATGGCCGCCACGTTCAACCTGCTGCGCGGCACCGACCTCATCTGGAACTATGTCGTCAGCAATTACCTTTTGGGCGAGGACTATCCGGCTTTCGACCTGCTGCACTGGAACGGCGATACCACCAACCTGCCGGCCAAGTGGCACAAGGCCTATCTCGAAGACCTCTACCGCGACAACCGGCTGGTCATGCCCGATTCGCTGGAGATCGACGGCACGCCGATCGACCTCAGGCTGATCGCCACGCCCTGCTACATTCAGGCCGGGCGTGAGGACCATATCGCGCCGGCGGAGAGCGTGTGGAAACTGACGCGGCTGCTGTCAGGCCCGTGGCGGTTCCTGCTGGCCGGATCGGGCCATATCGCCGGGGTGGTCAACCCGCCGGAGGCCGGCAAGTACCAGTATTGGCTGAACGATGGCACGCCCACGACTCTGGCCGAATTCGTGGAAGGCGCGCGCGAAACCAAGGGCAGCTGGTGGCCGGACTGGATCGCATGGATTCGCGCTGAAGACGCTGCCACGGTGCCCGCCAAGGGCAAGCGCGCGCCCGGCGGCCGGGGTGATGCGGTCATCGAGGATGCGCCCGGGCGTTATGTGAAGACGCGCTGAGCCGCGCCGCCAGCGCACATTGGCCCGTCATGGTGAGTGCCGTTTCGGGCGTTTCTTTTTATTGTGCAGTGCACAATGGGACTTGACGTTTCGCGCCCGCACTCTTAATTTGTGCAGTGCAGCACGATCCTTTGCCACGCCAGATTGTTGGTTTGTGTGAAAGGGCCGTGTCCGGCGCAGGAGCATTACAGCCATGGCAGACGAGATCCAGGATATCGCAAGCGCAGCAGAAGCAGCGCCGGCCGTCGTGGTCGAAGCTGCTCCGGCCGCACCGCTCGCGCAGCCGGAAGCGCCTGAGGCAGCAATCACCGAGGTTGCTCCCGAAAAGCCAAAGGGCAAGCCCGGCCGCCCCCGCAAGGTTGCTGCTCCTGCAGCGGTTGCGGACGTGCCGGTAAAGTCGGCGGCAAAGCCCGTGCGGAAGGCCAAAGCAGCAAAGATCGTTGCAAAGCCCGCCGTGAAGGCCGCCGCCAAGCCCAACACGACTCTGATCAAGACCAGCAACAAGCAAGCCGCCTCCACGAAGAGCGCGGCCACCACGCAGAAGGATTTTACCATCATGACCGCAAGCACCACCGAAATGACCGAAACCATCCAGACCGCGATGAAGGAAGCCGCCGCGAAGGCGAAGGCCGCGCTCGAAAAGAGCCAGGCCGCGATGGGCGACATGGGCGCCTTCACCAAGGGCAACGTCGAAGCCGTCGTGGAATCGAGCAAGATCCTCGCCACCGGCCTGCAGGAAATGACCAAGAGCTATGCCGCCGAGACCAAGACCGTGGTCGAGACGATGCAGGCCGAGATCAAGGAACTCGCTTCGGTGAAGTCGCCGGCCGAATTCTTCGAGAAGCAGAACGCGATGATGCGCAAGCAGTTCGATGCCGCGATGGCCGCGACCTCGAAGAACAGCGAAGCGATGCTCAAGCTCGCCAGCGAAGCGTTCCAGCCGATCTCGAACCGCGTCAGCCTCGCAGTCGAAAAGATCAAGCACGCCGCCTGATCGGCGAGGTTCGCTCGCGCTGCGGCGCGGGCTGACTGCAAACACGAAACGGGCCGGACGGGATTTCCTGTCCGGCCCGTTTGACGTTTGCCAGACTTGGCGCTGGAGCAGGTCCGGATCCCGGACTTTGAGGCCAAGTGTTGACCCGCCTCTTGTACGCAGCGCCCTGCAATGCGATATTGCGCTCACGCCATGAACATGACCGCCAACCACGGTGCCCTTGAGGGCCCTGAGATCTTTAGTGCCGCCTATGGTGCCGCATTTGCGGTGCATGTCGCCGTGCGCGCTGCGGATGAGCCCAAGGATCCGGCTGGCGGCGGCAACGACGGTGACGATCAGGTCGGCATTGCCACCAAGACCCGCACGCGCCCCAAGAAGCCCAGCATGTTCAAGGTGCTGATGCTCAACGACGATTACACCCCGATGGAATTCGTCGTGATGGTGCTGAAGCGCTTTTTCGGCATGGATCTGGAACAGGCCACGCGCGTGATGCTCCATGTCCACCAGAAGGGCGTCGGCGTCTGCGGCATCTTCCCGTACGAGATCGCCGAGACCAAGGTGAACCAGGTGATGGACTTCGCCCGGCAGAACCAGCACCCGCTGCAGTGCACGCTCGAAAAGGCGTGATTCGCGGGGCAGTCGCCCAATAGGTGATTTCGTCTTCCGCCGGGCCCTGAACCGGGCTAACCGAAGCCGTCCTCCCGGTCCCAGCGAGCCGCCCCCACCTTGCCATTCCTTACCGCCACTGATCGATACATCGCCCGGCTCGTGTTCGTGCCGATGTGTGCGGTCTTCGTGATCGCGGCGTCGCTGCTCGTGCTCGACAAGATGCTCAAGCTGTTCGATTTCGTGGCGACCGAGGGCGGGCCGGTCAGCGTCGTGTTCAAGATGCTGGCGAATCTCCTGCCCGAATACGCCAGCCTGGCGATTCCGCTTGGCCTGATGCTGGGCATCCTGCTCGCGTTCCGGGGCCTTGCCACGTCATCGGAACTGGACGTGATGCGCGCGGTGGGCCTGTCCTACACCCGCCTGCTGCGCGTGCCCTATCTCTTCACCGTGGTGCTCGCCGCGCTCAATCTGCTGATCGTCGGCTATCTCCAGCCGCTCTCGCGCTACTACTACGAACAGCTCCAGTTCGATCTGCGCTCGGGCGCGCTGGGGGCCTCGATCAAGGTGGGCGAGTTCAACACGCTGCAGGACCGCACCGCGCTGCGTGTCGATTCGAGCCGCGACGAAGGGCGGGACTTGCGCGGCATCTTTGCGCGGATCGCCAGCAAGGACGGGCAGGTACTGGTCATCTCAGCGCGCGAGGGCCAGTTCTTTGCCAACAAGGAAAACCCGGACACGGTGATACTGCGCCTGTCCGAAGGGCAGATCGTGCAGGATGGCCCCGGCATCAATTCCCCCCGCGTGCTGACCTTTGCCACGCATGACCTGCCCATCGATCTGCCCAAGATCGAGCAGTTCCGCAGCCGCGGCGAGCGGGACCGCGAATACTTCCTGCCCGAACTGCTGCGCATCGGCTGGAGCAAGGATTCCACGCAGGCCGCGCGCTACCAGAGCATTGCCAGCCTCAATTACCGGCTGGTGGAAGTGGCGATGATGTTCCTGCTGCCGCTGCTGGCGGTGGCGCTGGCGGTGCCGCCCAAGCGCTCCAGCTCGGCGCTGGGCGTGTTCGTGTCCATCGTGATGGTGGTCGCCTATCACAAGGTCAACGAATATGGGCAGGACGTCTCCAGCCTCGGCCGGGTCGATCCCACGCTGGCGCTGTGGGGCCCGTTCGTGCTGTTCGCGGCGCTGATCGTGTCGATGTACTGGCGGCTGGCCTATGTGCCCGGCGGCCAGCCCATCGGCGGGCTGGAAACCGCCTTTGCCAAGATCACGCGCGCGGTGATGAAGCTGTTTGCCGCCCGCAAGCCGCAGGCGTCCACGGGCTCTGGAGCTGTCGATGCAGCTTGATTTCTTCCCCTCGCGCACGATCACGCTCTATATCGGGCGCATGTTCGGGGTGCGGATCGTCGCTGTGCTGCTGATGCTCGTGCTCGTGCTGCAGATGCTCGATCTCCTCAGCGAAAGCGGCCGCATCCTCGCCGCCCCCGGCAATGGGCAGGGCGAATTGCTGACTTATGCAGGCCTGCGCGTGCCGCAGTTGATCAGCCGGTTCCTGCCCTATTCGGTGCTGCTGGCCACGATCATCACGCTGATGACGCTCAACCAGAACAGCGAAGTCATTGCGCTCAAGGCCGCAGGGCTTTCCGCGCACCAGGTGCTGGCGCCGCTGTTCCTCGTCGCGGCGGTCACCTCGCTCGCGACGTTTGCGTTCAACGAGCGTGTGGTGGTGCGCTCCACCGCCATGCTCAAGGCGTGGCAGGCGGTCGATTACGGCGCGATCCCGCGTGACAGCGCGGTGAAGACCAACGTCTGGCTGCAGGATGGCAGCAACCTGCTGTTTGCGCGCGCGGTCGAGGGGATCGGCGCAGGCACCCGCATGACCGACGTCAGCTGGTATCGCCGTGACCACGCCGGCATGGTGACCGAGATCGTGCGCGCACCAGAGGCGACTTATGCGAAGCCGGGCTGGCATTTCAGCCGCCCCTCCGGCTTCGACGTGCAAAGCGCGCGCCGCCTGACCTATCCGGACGCGCAGATCTTCGCGCGGAGCGTGAATCCGGCGCAAGTGGTGATCCGCAAGGCCGATGCGGATGGCGAATCGATCACGCGCCTCTCGCAATCCATCGCGGCCATCCGCGGCGCGGGCTATCGCACCAGCGAGCTGGAAGGCAAATGGTGGCACAAGCTGTCCGGCCCGCTCTCCGCGCTGCTGATGCCGCTGCTCGGCGCGGTCGCTGCGTTCGGTCTGGCGCGCTCGGGCATGCTGTTCGTGCGCGCGGTGATCGGCATGGCGCTGGGCTTTGCCTATTTCGTGGTCGACAACGCCGCGCTCGCGATGGGCAATTTCGGCGGCTACCCGCCGCTGCTGGCGGCATGGGCACCGTTCTTGCTGTTCCTGCTGATCGGTGAGACGGTGCTGGTCAGGACAGAAGAGTAGCGGCCCCTTCATCGCCCGCGCGCAGCGGCAAGCGCAGCGCCTGCACGCCGTGCGCATCGGCGGGTGGCAATCGCCCGGCGCGAATGTTCACCTGAATCGAAGGCAGCAGCAGCCGCGGCGGGGCGAGCGTGGCATCGCGCGCCTGCCGCAGCGCCACGAAAGCGGCCTCGTCGATGCCATCATGCGCCTGCACATTGGCGCGCCGCTGCTCGGCAACCGTCGTTTCCCAAGCAAATTCGGTCCGGCCCGGCCCCTTGTAATCGTGGCAGAGGAACATCCGCGTCGCGTCCGGCAGCGCCAGCAGGCGGCGGATAGACGCATAGAGCGCATGGGCATCGCCGCCCGGAAAATCGCACCGTGCAGTGCCGTAGTCCGGCATGAACAGCGTATCGCCCACGAACACCGCGTCGGCGATGCGCAAGCTGATGCAGGCCGCGGTGTGCCCCGGCGTGTGCATCACGGTGAAGGCCAGATTGCCGAGCGGGACGATCTCTCCATCATGCAGCAGCCGGTCGAAATCGCGGGCATCGGGCAGCACGTCATCCGCTCCGAACATCGGCACGAACGTGGCCTGCACCTCACCGATATGCGCGCCGATACCGATCCACGCCCCGGTGCGCGCGGCAATCAGCTTTGCGCCGCTGAGGTGATCGGCATGGGCATGGGTTTCGAGCACCATTTCGATCCGCCAGGCACGCGCCGCCGCCGCCGCCAGCACCGCTTCGACTGAGGCCGAACCGATGCGTGCCGAGGCGGCATCGAAATCGAGCACCGGATCGATTACGGCAGCAGCACCGGTGGCAGGATCGGCCACGAGATAGGTCACGGTGAAAGTCGGCTCATCAAAGAAGGCGAGGATTTCGGGGCTGGCATGCATCACAGGGTCCTTTCGAGAGCCCTTTATATTAGGTATTGCTAAATTAGCAAGTCCTGATATATAAGCATCATGTTGACCCACCCCCCTCTCGAAATTGCCACGTTCGAGGCCAACGCCACGATGGTCGCCGCGATCCTGCGCGAACTGGCGAACCCGCACCGGCTCATGGTGCTCTGCTCGCTGGTCGAAGCGGGAGACATGAAAGTGGGCGACATCGCCCAGCGCGTCGGCCTTTCGCAATCGGCGCTCTCGCAGCACCTGGCGCGGCTGCGAGAGGAAGGCCTCGTCGCCTTCACGCGCGAAGGGCAAGTCCTGCGCTACCGGATCGCCGATGCCCGGATCGAGGCGCTGCTCGCCACGCTCTACCAACTCTACTGCGCCCCGACACAATCGCACACCAAGGACTGAAGCCATGACCCTGCCCGTGATCACCCCCGACGAAGCCCGCCTGCTGGTCGCCAAAGGCGCGCGCCTGATCGATATCCGCAGCCCCGACGAGCACGCCCGCGCCAGCATCCCCGGTGCAGAAAACCGCCCTGTCGATGCACTCAACCGTGTCGGCGATGCGCCTGCCGTGGTCTATCATTGCCGCAGCGGCATGCGCACGCTGGCCAATGCCGCGCGGCTCGCCGCCGCGAGCGAATGCCCGGCCTACTTGCTTGAAGGCGGACTCGATGCGTGGCGCGCGGCGGGCCTGCCGGTGGCGGAAAACCGCAAGGCTCCGCTGGAGATCATGCGGCAGGTGCAGATCACCGCAGGCGCGCTCGTGCTGCTTGGCGTTGTGATGGGCCTGCTGTTCCACCCCGCCTTTCTCGGCCTTTCAGCGTTTGTCGGTGCGGGCCTCATGTTTGCCGGGATCACCGGCTGGTGCGGCATGGCCAAGCTCCTCGCCGCGATGCCGTGGAACCGGCGCCCGGCGGCCAGATCCACGGTCTGAGCCGATGCCGCTGGCCATGATCCTTGCCGCACTGGGCTCTGGCGCGGCGATCGGGCTGATCCTCGCCGGACTCGGCGCGGGCGGATCGATCCTGATGACGCCGCTGCTGGTCTACGCCGTCGGCGTCTCCTCCGCCCATGCGGCGGTGGGCACCAGCGCGGTCGCGGTCACGCTCAACGCGCTGGTCGGCCTTGCCGGCCATGCCCGCGCCGGCACGGTCAAGTGGCGCTGCGCCGGGGTGTTTGCGCTGGCCGGCGTGATCGGTGCCGGTATCGGCGCGGAGATCGGCAAAGCGCTGGATGGCAAGCGCTTGCTGATGCTGTTCGGCTTGCTGATGATCGGCGTGGGCCTTGCGATGCTGCGCCCGCGCCGGGGCGAAGAACGGGCCGACGTGCGGCTCACAGCCACCACTGCAGGCTATCTGCTCCCGCGCCTTGTGCCCATCGGTCTCGGCACTGGGCTGCTGGCCGGGTTCTTCGGGATCGGCGGCGGCTTTCTGATCGTGCCCGGCTTGATCGCGGCAACCGCAATGCCGATGCGCTATGCCTCCGGCACTTCGCTGGTGATCGTCGCCGCGCTGGGGGCAACGACCGCGACGTCCTACGCGCTGTCCGGCTATGTCGATTGGCCGCTGGTCGGCGTGCTCGCCATCGGCGGCGCAGCGGGTGCAGCGCTTGGCATCAAGGGCACGGCGGCGCTCGCCAACCATCGCGGCGTGGTCGAAAAGGGCTTTGCCCTGCTGGTGATCGCCGTCGGCGTTTACGTCGCGCTGGGGCGCTGACTCCCGGACCGCTTACGCATGGTGCTGCGCACCAGCCGCCCGAGCAGCGGAAACAACCCGGCATAGCTAGACTTGTCGTACGTCGAACCTTGCCCCAGTTCAGCGGTCAGGCGGCGATGCGCCTCACCCAGCGCATGATAGGGCACGCTAGGCAGCAAGTGATGCAGTGCGTGATAGCGCAGGCCGACCGGTGCCCACAGCGCAGTGGCCCAGCCCGGCGGCGGCACGTTGACCGAATCGAGGTACTGCCCCGTCACCGTCATCGCCTCGCCCTCGTTCTCCCACAAGTGCGCCACCAGCGTGCGCGCCTGATTGAGCACTGCGCCCAGCGCGATCACGGCAATCCCGATCAGCAAAGGACGCCAGCCGTGCGTGGCCGACCAGCCGAGCAGGAACCACGCCCAGCCCGCCGCGCCCGCTTCCTGCCACAGCACCAACCGCGCGAACTCGCCTTCAGGCGGACGGCGGCGGAATGCAGGGTTGATCGCGAGCGCGGAGGCGCGCGCCCAGACAAGGCGGCGCAGCGGCGGGATGACTGCACCCAGCGGCACCAGCACGGCAGAGCGCACGAGCAACGCAACCGGCAGCAGCAGCGCGGTGAGCAGGAACACCGGCAGCGACCACGGCTTCATCAGCGCGAGCGGCAGATACTCCGGGTCTTCCACCGTGCCATAGCGCGTGCGCGCATGGTGCAGCGGGTGCACGCCTTCATACATGAACGAGGGCGTGAGCAGCGGAATGCCGACAAGCAGGTTCCACCCGAGTCGGAAGCCCGGCAGGGCGTTCTTGTGGATATGCGAAAGCTCGTGGATGAACAGCAGCGCCCGGTAGAGCGCGAGCGCCGCAAGCACGCCCAGCGCCGCCGCAGCCCATGCGTTCCGGACAAGGATCGCGCCCGCCAACGCGCCATAGCCCGTCAGCGCCGAAGCCAGCATATCCGGCCAGAACACTGATGGCTTGGCCTCGGCCAGATCGCGCGTCAGTTCGACGGCGGCGCGCAGCATGGCCTTGTCATCTGGCGTGCGCGCCAGAATGACGGCTTCTCCGGACGCAGCGGCTAGCGGCTGCGGGGCCGTTTCGAGCGAGGGGGAGGCGAACATGCGATGATTTCCTGATAGACCCAAGACTGCTTGTCCAGAGACCCTTTGAGCCGTGTCCGGCTTGACAATCCGGCCCGGGCCAACGCAGGCAAGCCCTGCATTTTTCCCTAATACTTCCAAACAAAGGCAAGATCGTGGCCGGAACCCCAACGAACAGCGGCGAAGTAGTCATCACCCCGGTTTCCGGCAAGGCCGATCGCGTTGCCTTTGTGGACCTGGCCTATCGCATCAACGCACAGGACCCGGCGTGGGTACCGCCGCTGCGCATGGAAGCGACCGAACTCGTCACCCCCGGCAAGAACCCGTTCTTCGAACACGCCGAAGTGCAGCTGTTCCTCGCCCGGCGCGGCGGACAAGTGGTCGGGCGCATCTCGGCGCATATCGACAAGCTCGCCACCGCAATGGACCCGGTGCAGGGGATGGGGCCGGGCACGGGCAACTGGGGCCTGATGGAGGCCGAGGACGAAGCCGTCGCCAAGGCACTGATCGCCCGCGCCGAGGACTGGCTGCGCGAGAAGGGCATGACCCGCGTGCTCGCCCCGATCTCGATGTCGATCTGGGAAGAACCGGGCCAGCTGGTGCGCGGTTTCGAACAATCGCCCACCGTGATGATGGGCCACCAGAGCAAGCGCTATCCGCCCTATATCGAAGCCATGGGCTATGCGCCCGCCAAGTCGCTGCTCACGTATGAGCTGGACATCTCGAAGGAGTTCCCCCCGCTCATCCAGCGCATCGTCGCCTCGGGCGAGAAGAACCCGCGCATCCGCACCCGCGGCGTGGACAAGAGCAAGTTCGATGCCGAGGCCAAGCTGATCCTCGATATCCTGAACGACGCGTGGTCGGACAACTGGGGCTTCGTGCCCTTCACCGATACCGAGATTGCCTATGCGGGCAAGAAGTTCAAACCGATCGTGCGCGAAGACCTCATCATGATCGCCGAATACGACGGCGAGCCGGTGGCCTTCATGATGACGCTGCCCGATCTTAACGAAGTGCTCAAACCCATGGGCGGATCGCTGTTCCCGTTCAATTGGGCCAAGCTGCTGCTGTGGCTGCGCAAACCGCAAAGCCGCACCATGCGCGTGCCGCTGATGGGTGTGCGCAAGCGGCTGCAGGCCTCCCGCCTTGCAAGCCAGCTCGCTTTCATGATGATCGAATACATCCGCCGCAATGCTGTCGCTCGCTACGGTTCCTCACGCGGCGAGATCGGCTGGATCCTCGATGACAATCAGGGGATGGTCGCCATCGCCGATGCCATCGATAGCAAGGTCAACAAGGAATACGTGATTTACGGGAAAAGCCTCGCAAGCTGAGCGAGCAGGCCGGGGGAGCAGGCTGGGGCGGTTTATCTGCACGGCGAACAAGACGTTAATACGCCTGTCCGGCCTTGATCCCGCCACACGCGAGGCGCAGAACGCCGGACATGGCCGATATGCCCGATCCTGATCTGGAAGCCCCCGCCGTCCTGCCCCGTGCCCATGACGAATGGACGGGCGACACGCGCGCCCGGCTGCAATCGGCAATCGTGCTGCTGCTGATGGCGGGGCTGTTCCTCGCGCTGCCCTTCGTGCTCTCGATCGGATCGGTGGTGTTCCTGCCGCCGGTGACGGCGCTGGTCATGACCATCATCCTCGCCCCGCTGGCTGATCGGCTGAGCCGCATCGGCCTGCCCGGCATGCTCGCTGCGCTGATGGCGCTCCTCATCATGACCGGCGTTATCGTCGCCGCGCTCGGCCTGATCCTCCAGCCGGCGTTCGCGATGGTCGATCAGGTGCCCGACATGCTGCAGGTCGTCAGCCGCCGCTTTGCCGAACTGCGCGGCAATCTTGCTTGGATCAATGACTTCAACCGCCAACTGGCGCGCCTGATGGGCCACAGCCCGCGCGAAGTGGTGCTAGCCAGCCCCTCGGTGATCGAACAGGTCGCCTTTGCCACGCCCAGCGTGGTGCTCGAAGTGCTTGTCACCCTGCTGATGACGTTCTTCATGATCGACACGCGCCTGCGCGTGCAGCGCCGCCTTGCCCGCGATGGCCACAGCGCCAACGCATCGGTGCGCATCGCCCGCGTCATGCGCGATGTGCAGGACCGCGTGGCGGGCTACCTCCTGACGGTTGCGCTGATCAACCTCGGCGTCGGCGTGATCGTGGCGGGCGGGGCATATGCCTTCGGGCTGAGCGCGCCGATCATGTGGGGCGGCCTCGCGTTCGTGTTCAATTTCCTGCCCTACCTCGGCCCGCTGGCGATGATGGCGCTGCTCGCGCTGGTCGGGCTGGGCACCGCGAGTTCGGTGGCGGTGGGTATCGTCCCGATGCTTGCGTTCCTCGGGCTCCACGCCATCGAGGCGAATTTCGTGACGCCCGCGATCCTCGGCGCGCGGCTGACGGTGAGCCCGGTTTCGATCCTGCTCGCGATCAGCTATTTCTCGTGGATCTGGGGCGTGCCCGGCGCGCTGCTTTCGGTGCCGATCCTGCTGATCCTCGAGGCCATGCTCGACAATCTTGGCCGCCCCAACGTGATCGGCTTCCTGCTGGGCGAACCGCTGTTCCGCCCCGGAACGACGACGGCTGCCGCCCGCTCCGGCTAGCTTTCCCGGTTCCAGCGGTCGACCGCCGCGGTCACCGCCACATCATTGGTCACATTGCCCAGCGTGCGCATCAGATCGGGCAGCACTTCCACCGCCACCAGCAGCGCCAGCGGCGCGACCGGTACGCCCATGGCAATGGCAATCGGCCCGACCGAGGCGATGAAGCTGATCGTGCCGGGCAGGCTGACCGAGCTGAGCGAGACGAGGATCGCCATGATCCAGCCCGAAACCAGCATCGGCGCGGTCAGCGGCACGCCGTACCACTTGGCCACATAGACCACGACCGCAAGGTTCATCGCCGGGCTCGTCGCGCGGAACAAGGCGACCGCGAGCGGCATCACGAATTCGGACGTGGCGGGCCGCACATCGAGTTTGCTGCACGCCCCCAGCATCGCCGGGAGCGAAGCGAGCGAGGACTGCGTGGACAGCGCGAAGACCTGCACCGGCACCATCGCCCGCGCAAATGCCAGCGGCGAAAGCCGCGCCAGCAGCACGGCGACGAGATAGCCGATCAAGAGCACGGCGGAGCCGGTGAGGATCACGACCAGCACATAATGCGCCAGCGCGCCTATGGCGGCGGAGCCAGTCTTGGCCGCGACCGTCAGGCTGAGCGCAAGCACGCCCACCGGCGCTGCCGCCAGCACCCAGCCGATCACCACCAGCATGGCCGAGGCGATGGCGGCGAAAAACGTGGCAAGCATCGCGCGCTGGCGGGCCTCGATCCGCGTGCTGGCGAGCGCGAACACCGCCACGAACAGGATCATCGGCAGCATCCGGTCATTCGCGGCGGCGTCGATCACATTGGTCGGCACGATGGCGCGCAAGTATTCGGCCATGCCCGGCAGCGGGCCGGAGGGCGGCGCGGCCAGCGTGGCGCGCAGCGCGGCCCCCGCCTCACCCGGGATCGGCATGAGCGTGAGCAGAAACGGCGTAAGCGAAAGCGCCGTCGCCGCGCTGAGCCCCAACACGGCGAGGAACAGGCCAAGGCTGCGCCGCGCCAGCGCCCCGGCATTGGCCGTGGCGACCACTTGCACCGTGCCGGTGAACAGCAGCGCCGCCACCAGCGGCACGATGGTTGCCTGCAGCGCGCGCAGCCACAAATCGCCAATCGGTTCTGACACCATCAGCACAGCCGGCAAGGCTTGCGGAGCTGCAAACGCCAGCGCCAGCCCCCCACCCAGCCCGATGGCGAGCGACGCGAACGTCCACAGCGCAGGCACTTGCGCAATCGGTGGCAGGACAAAGCCGCTAGGGGCCTCACCGGATGATGGATCATTAATCGCTTGGTTCATGGCTCGGTGACATTAAGCGTGTAGGGGCATATGGCAATCCGCGCCGATGGGCGCTTCTCGCAAGGACTTGTTTCAGGCAATGGCACGCAAATTTTTCGGCACCGACGGGATCCGGGGCCGGACCAACGCCGGGGTCATGACGGCGGCAACCGCAATGAAGGTGGGCCAGGCGGCGGGCACCTATTTCCTGCGCGGCGATCACCGCCACCGCGTGGTGATCGGCAAGGACACGCGCCTTTCCGGCTACATGCTGGAAAACGCGATGACCGCAGGCTTCACCAGTGTGGGCATGGACGTGGTGCTGCTGGGGCCGATGCCCACGCCCGCCGTGGCGCTGCTGACGCGTGAGATGCGCGCCGATGTCGGCGTGATGATCTCGGCCAGCCACAATCCGTTCGAGGACAACGGCATCAAGCTGTTCGGCCCCGATGGCTTCAAGCTTTCGGATGAGGACGAGCTCGCCATCGAGGCGATGCTCGCGCAGGATCTTGCGCTGGCGGATGCGGTTGATGTCGGCCGCGCCCGCCGGATCGAGGATGCGCGCGGCCGCTATATCCATGCGGTCAAGGCCTCGCTCCCGCACAATGTCCGGCTTGATGGCCTCCGCATCGTGGTCGATTGCGCCAATGGTGCGGCCTATCATGTCGCGCCCTCCGCCCTGTGGGAACTGGGCGCGGAAGTGATCGCCATCGGCGTCGAACCCAATGGCAAGAACATCAACGCGGGCGTCGGCTCCACCCATCTCGATGCGCTCAAGGCCCGCGTCAGCGAAGTGCGCGCCGATATCGGCATTGCGCTCGATGGCGATGCGGACCGGCTGATCGTGGTCGACGAAAAGGGCCAGACGGTCGACGGCGACCAGATCATGGCGCTGATCGGTGGGCGGATGCATGCCCTTGGCGCGCTGCGCGGCGGCGGCGTGGTCGCCACGGTCATGTCGAACCTTGGCCTCGAACGCTATCTCAACGGCCTCGGCCTCGATCTTGTGCGCGCGGCGGTGGGCGATCGCAACGTGCTCGAAAAGATGCGCGAGGGCGGCTTCAACGTGGGCGGGGAGCAATCGGGCCACATGATCCTGACCGATCATGGTACGACCGGCGATGGCACCGTGGCCGCGCTGCAAGTGCTGGCCGCGCTCATCGCTTCGGGCAAGCCCGCGAGCGAGACGCTGCACTTGTTCGATCCCGTGCCGCAGCTCCTCAAGAACGTGCGCTTTTCAGGCGGCAAGCCGCTCGAAGCCGACAGTGTCAAGGCGGTGATTGCGCAGGCAGAAGCGCAGCTGGCGGGGCGCGGCCGCCTCGTCATCCGCCCTTCGGGCACAGAGCCCGTCATCCGCGTGATGGCCGAAGCCGACGATGCCGCCGAAGTCGAACAGGTGGTGGAGATGATCTGCGACGCCGTGCGCAAGGCCGCCTGAAGGAGCACCCGTCATGCTGGAAATGCGCCCCGATTGCGAACGCTGCGGCACCGATCTTCCGGCGGAAGCGCCCGGCGCGTTCATCTGCTCGTTCGAGTGCACCTTCTGCGCGGAGTGCGCCGAGGCGCTGGATGATCGTTGCCCCAATTGCGGCGGCGAGCTGATGGACCGGCCCAGCCGGGCCAAGGCGCTGCACGCCAAACACCCCCCATCGGCGGTGCGAAAGTACAAGGGATGACTGTCCCCCGCGTCCTTTCCATCGCCGGTTCGGACTCCGGCGGCGGGGCGGGCATTCAGGCCGATATCAAGACGATCACGATGCTCGGCGGCTACGCGATGACCGCCATTACCGCGCTCACCGCGCAGGACACGACCGGCGTCAGCATGGTGGAGGCGGCCAGCCCCGCGATGGTCGCCGCGCAGATCGATGCCTGCGTGGGCGATCTTGGCGTCGATGCGGTGAAGATCGGAATGCTGGGTTCGTCCGAAATCGCCGCCGTGGTGGCGGAGCGGCTGGAGCGCCTCGGCGTGCCGGTGGTGTTCGATCCGGTGATGATCGCCACCAGCGGCGCGGCGCTGGCCGATGCCGCGACGATTGCGGCCTTCGAGCGGCTCATGGCGCTCGCCACGTTGACCACGCCGAACGTGCCCGAACTGGCCGCGCTGGGCGGCGACGCGGCGCTGCGGGCGCGGGGGATCGCATGGCTGGCGAAAGGCGGCGATGCCGAAGGACCGGAGGTAACCGACCGGCTGGCTGTGCCAGGCGCAGAAGACGTGGTCTGGACCGCGCCGCGCATCGAAACTCGCCACACCCACGGCACCGGCTGCACGCTATCGAGCGCCATCGCCACGCATCTTGCGCGCGGGGCTTCGCTGGCGGACGCGGTGGCCGAGGCGCGGCAGTTCGTGCGCGCCGCCCTCCTCGCTGCGCCCGGCTTTGGCGCAGGGAGCGGCCCGCTGGGGCACTTTGCCGTCCGCTAGGGCACGTCGAGCCCGTAGAACGTGGTGATGTGGCACCAGGCTTCTTCCGCCGTTTCCACGATGCGGAACAGGTCAAGATCCTGCTGGCCGATGACGCCTTCTTCGACGAGCGCCTGAAAGTTCACCACGCGGCCCCAGAAGTCGCCGCCGAACAGCAGGATCGGCACCGGCTTCATCTTGCCCGTCTGCACCAGCGTGAGCAGTTCGAACAGTTCATCAAACGTCCCGAAACCGCCCGGAAACACCGCCACCGCCCGCGCGCGCAGCAGGAAATGCATCTTGCGCAGCGCGAAATAGTGGAACTGGAACGAAAGGTGCGGCGTCACATAGGCATTGGGCCTCTGCTCGTGCTCCAGCACGATGTTGAGCCCGATCGATTCCGCGCCCACTTCCGCCGCTCCGCGATTGGCCCCTTCCATGATCGAAGGCCCGCCGCCCGAACAGACCACGAAATGACGCTGGCCATTTTCCACGATCGCGCTGCGGCTGGCGATCTGCGCCAGCTTGCGCGCTTCCTCGTAATAGCGCGCCTTGGCCGCCAGCCGCTCGGCCACCTTGCGCTGCTCCGGCGTTGTCGCCGCAGCCAGCCGGGCCTCCGCTGCGTCAGGAGCGGGAATGCGCGCCGAGCCGTAGATCACCAGCGTCGAGCCGATCCCCGCTTCATCGAGCAGCATTTCCGGCTTGAGCAGTTCGAGCTGGAAGCGGACGGGGCGCAATTCTTCGCGCAGCAGGAAATCGATGTCGCGGAAAGCCAGCCGATAGGCCGGGTCCTGCTGCTGCGGGGTAATGCATTCGTGCGATTCGACGAACCCGGCTTCCTGCTCGGCCTTGTAGAAGCGGCGGCGGGTCAGTTCGTGGGCGATTTCTTCCTCGGTCATGGCCGAAACGTTTCGCAAGGGCTGCCTCAAACCGCAATGGGCCGCGCGCGCCGCTTAACTTTTTGCTCCCCGCAGATAGCCCCGAAGCGGTGCGATTAACGCCGTTTCGCACATGCAAAAGACCGGCGTTCGGGCCGTTCAGCGCCTTGCGGGGCCGCGCATTAGGGCGAAATCAACCATGATTGATAACCCGGCCCTAACAAGAAGTTTCAACGGACTCAGGCCCAACACGAACGGGATCCAACCGAGAAGGACCCCGCAATGCCCCCTCTTCACCGCTTGCTGCTGCCCCTTGCCACCGCTGCACTGCTGAGTGCCGGTACCGCCCATGCCGAAGCGCGCCGCTCCTCCCAGAGCTTCCCCGCTGCCGTCCGCTTCAGCGCGCCCGCTCCCGCCCCGGTTCGCGCCTCGGTCAACGTTGGAAGCTCCGCCCGGACGAACCGCGATGACTTTGCCAGCCGCGGACGCAGCGACAGGTATGAGCGCGGCGGGGACAATCGCGGGCAGTTCGACAATCGCCGCCACGCAGGGCCGCGCGACTGGCACGAATATGAGAAGGGCAAGAACAACGAAGGCCACCATTTCGGCCATCATGATCGCGATGACGACAAGGATCACGGTCACGACAACGATCATGGCCACAGCCACGGCCACGACGATAGCCCGGGTTGCTGAGCCGCGCACGGCACTGCAATCCCACCGCCGGGCCCAGCCGGTCTGCTCTATGCAGGCCGGCTGTTGCCTTGCGCGCGGCGGAGTGACTGCTTGCGCTCTCAGATCATTTCCATGTCAGGGTTGGACGACAGGACCTGCAGGCAGATCGTATCGAGCAGCGGCTGCATCGCCACGGGCTTGAGCAGCAAGTCTTGCGCCCCTGCATCCTGGCAATCCTGCTGGATGCCGGACCCGGTATCGGCGGTGATCACCACGATCGGTACGGCCGCCTTGGCATCGCAGCGCGCGCGGATCTGCCGCGTGACTTCCAGCCCGTCCATCCCCGGCATACGCAGATCGACCAGCACGATATCGAACTCGCCCCCTTCAAGCTTGGCGAGGCCATCCGGCCCGTCGACGCCTTCCTCGTAGCCGATGCCGACCACCCCCAGCATATCGCGCACGACCAGCCGGTTGATCGGATCATCCTCAATGTAGAGCGCCTTGATCTGGATCGCCTGCGCATCTTGCGCCGGGGTTTCAGCCGAAGACGCGGTCGGGATCTGGCCCTGATAGGTCATGCTGCAACTTTTCCTGGTTCGTTGCCGGCGGCAGTCAGCGCCGGGATCGTGGTCATCACGTTGGACCGCAAGGTTGCGGGAGACATCGGGCGCGAGAGCAGCCGGGCAACACCGATCCGGGCGGCCTGCGCCGTGACAGTTTCATCAATCGCGCCCTGCACCATCGCGAGCACCGGCACGGTCCGGCCAGACCACGCCGGCTGCGCGAGCAGCGCGGCAAGGCCGTCCCAGCCGCCAAGCGAGGCCACATCGGCAACGATCAGCGCGATGCCATCGCCTGCCGCACGCGCGGCGGCTTCCGGTCCATCGCAGCCGATGATCTCGGCGCCGTCCGCCGCGATGGCCTTGGCCATGACATTGCGGCCCAGCGGGCTGGCCTCGATCAGCAGCACGCCGCGCGGCGTGGCAGCGTGCGCCGGTGCGGGCGCGGCTTCTGCCTGCGGCTCACCAGCCGAACCGGTGCTTTCGCCGTCCTGCGGCAAGGGCAGGGTGAGCGTGAAGGTCGATCCCTTGCCGAATTCGCTGGCAACCGCGATATCGCCGCCCATTGCGCGGGCCAGCGTGCGGCTGATGGCAAGGCCAAGGCCAGTCCCGCCATACTGGCGCTGGGTGCTGTTATCGACCTGATGGAACGACTTGAAGATATCGCCCAAGTGCTCCGCCGCGATGCCGATGCCGGTATCGGACACCGCGATCCTGAGCTGGCCATCGGCGCTGGTGACAGCCATCCGCACTTCGCCCGCCTGCGTGAACTTGACCGCGTTCGAAAGGAGATTGAACGCAATCTGCCGGACCAGCCGGGGATCGCACATCACCAGTTCGGCGCAGCCCGCCAGATCCAGCCTGACCGCGACCCCGCGCTCCGCCGCCTGGCTCTGCCACAAATCTATCACCCCGGTCAGCAGCGGCCGCAAGCGCGTCGGTTCGGGTGCGACCGTGACCCCGCCGGTCTCCATCTTGGCAACATCGAGAATGTCATCGACCAGCGACTTCATCGTCGTGCCAGCGGCATGGACGGTCTTCACGCGTTCGCGCACCGCGCCGGTCACGCTGGCATCGCACAGCAGCACTTGCGTCATGCCGAGGATGCCGTTGAGCGGCGTGCGGATTTCGTGGCTGGTCGTGGCGAGGAAGCGAGTCTTGGCGGCCAGCGCGCGTTCAAGCTCCGCGTTGGTATCCTGCAGCGAGATATTGGCGCGCCGCACCTCGTTGCGGCTGCGGCGGATCGCGCTCAGCGCCTTGGCGAGGCCGAACACCACCATCCCGGCGATCGCCAGCAGGCCGATCAGGCCATAGAACGTGAGCTGGTTATAGCGGTCGCGCGATTTCTGCAGCGCCACATCGCTTTCCAGCTTCTTGGCGCGGACGCGGGAGAGCTTCAGTTCCTGATTGGCGAAATCGAACTGCGCGGCCATCAGCGCGGCATTGGTCGACGCCATGACCGCGCGGCGTTCCTCATCGAGCCGCTGATAGGCCCGGGCATGGGCGAGCGCCAGCGGATAGGCCCCCGCAGCAGCATAGACCTGGCTGGCAAGATCATGAAAATCCACGTATTCGTGGTTTGTCGTCGCCGGATCGTGCCCTTTGAACAGGATATCGAGATTGGCCCGCGCCGCGGCGATATTGCGCCGGGTCCAATCGATCTGCGCCTGCACGCCGTGGAGAAACGCCGCCTGCTCCGGATCCTGCGCGCCCCGTGAAGCCAGCCCCTGCCGGACAAGCTGCTCTGCCGCACTCAGATTGCCCGCGCGGATCTGCGCGGAGGCCATGTTGATGAGAATGCTGGTGACGAGATCGTCGCTGTCCATCGCGCGCGCGATTTCGAGCGCCTGACGATAGCGGGCAAACGCCTCATCATAGCGCTTGAGTTCGATCAGCGCATCGCCCTGGTTGTTGCGCGCGGCGACCCGGATCGCGGGATCGTCGAACAGCTCCGCCGAATCCGCATAGTACTTGAGCATGCGCTCGAAATCGCCCGCCTCGAAATAGAGCGTGCCGATGTATTGCAGGACTTTGGCCTGCGAACGCCGCTCACCCTTGGCCTCGAAGAAATGAAACGCGCGCTGGTAGACCGACAGGGCGGCCACCACATCGCCCTTGGCGCGCGCGATCTGGCCGATGGTGGCGAGGAGGTCGCCGTTCAGCTTCGATCCGGGATCCTGCTGCTCGGCAACGCCCAGCGCGGCCTTGGCAATGCTGTCTGCCGCATCGGGCTGGCCTGTCCGGTTGAGCGCTTCGGCCTCAAGCCAGTGGGCCTGCGATTGCGCCAGCAGGCGCTCCCGCGAATCCGCTATCGGTGCCGCTGCGATCACAGCCCCGCGCGCCCATTGCAGCGCCTTGGCGGGATCGGACAGCATTGCGGCGCGTGCGGCGGCGATGGCCTGCTCGAAGCGCGCAGGCGTCGGTGCGGCGGACGCAGGCAGCGCCCACGCCCATAGCCACAGCACTATCAGCCAGCCGGATCGGATGCGCATGCCAAGGGTCCACAGGGTTGACCTTCGACATGCGCTTTGCAGCCTTCAGATTCGGTTAAAGGCCTAGGCCCAGATGCCTACATGACCATCCGAATGCGCGCGCCCAGCGCGACGCCCTGGGCATTGCGCGCTTCGGGGCGCATGTCGCTGCGGCCGAACAGCGTCAGTTCGCCAAGCCCTGCTTGCAGCGGCACACCGTAGTTCACTTCGCCCACCAGCCGCGCGCGTTCCCGCACGGAGAGCGATTGCTTCACCGCGCCCAGCGCGCCGGTTTCGCGGTCGATCACCCCAAGCGTGGTGAGATCGATCCCGCCGCGCATGATCGCCAATGGCTGCGATACGGACAGGCGCAGCTGATCGGCGCCGCGCACCACGCCGGACCGGGCAATCGCGAACGCAAAGGCCGAAGCCTCGATCCCGCCCGCGCTGGTCTGCAAGGCCGCCGCGCCATCGCGGCTGCGGCTGTTGCTGCGCGTGCCCGAGGCGGAAACGAGCAACCCCCGTACCGGCTCAAGGCTGGTGCCCAGCGTGATCGCCCGCGTGCGCGATGCGCCGATCAGCCCGTTCGCCGTTTCCGAACGCACGCCGAGCAGGCCCTCGGCTTCGGTCAGGTTGGTAAGCGACGCGCTGAGGCTCAGCCACGTGCGCGGCGCATAATCGAGCCGGACGCTTTGCGCCGCTGCGACATAGCGGCCCTGCACGGAACCAAGACCATCGCGGTCCAAGCCATCACGGCCAAAACCATCACGAATGCTGCGGCCAGCACCGTCCAGCGGATCGCGGCGGGTGCGGCTGTTGCCGAAAGTCAATTGCAGGCCGGAAACGACCGCGACGCTGGCGCGGGCATGAGCACCGCCCGAGGCAAACCCGGCAATCGGGTTCACGCCGCCATCGAGCGGGGCATAATCGCTTTCCAGCCCGAAGCCCGATTGCAGCGCGTTCAGCGTATTGGCGCCCTGCCCGACGGTGATGCTGAACCGATCGCGCACATCACCGATGGTCAGGCTGTTTTCGGCGCGGAAATTGCGCGCCGCGCGTTCACTGGGGCCAACCGGCACCAGCCGCGAGCGCAGCGCCACCTTGAAACCTGCGGCCACCGGCAGCGCGGCGGCGCGGCCCGTATCGCTCAGCGTCAGATGACCGCCGACATTGGCCAGCGCGGGCGCAGAAGCCCAGGCCACGAGCCGGTTGTAGACGAAATCCTGAAAGTACAGCGTGCCGACTTTCGCGCCGACAAGGCTGGGCGCAATCGGCAGGATGAAATCGCGCGAGGTGCCGCCGATCATTTCGAACGCGCTGATGTAGGCACCCTGCGCCGCCCATGCCGCCCGATTGGTACTGCTGCGCACGGCGGTCACGGTCCGCGCCGTGGAGACGCCGTTCCGGACCGTGTAATAGATCAGGGTGTTGAAATTGAGCGGCGCCTGCGACGCTTCGACATCGAGCAGCCCCCAGCCATAGACCGGATCGACCCCGCGCACACCAAGGTCCTTGGCCGAGCGCAGAATGATTTGCGCAGTCTCCAGCGGAAAAGCCTTCAGCCACGGCCAGCGGCCCTGCAGCAGCGCGACCGCGCCGGTCACCTGCGGCGCGGCGAGCGAGGTTCCCGAATAGCGCGCAACCCCGCCCTGACCGTTGGAGGCGAGCACATTCTCACCGGGCGCGACGAGGAAGTAGTTCCGAAGCGGACCGCCCTGCCCGAACGCGGCAATGGTGTTGCAAACACCGAGCACCTTGAGGCACGCGTTGCCCGGCCGGTTGGAAAAGGTCGAAATCACATTGTTGGCATCGACCGAACCGACCACGAGAAACGCGATCGGCTTGGGCTGCGTCCACATGATATCCTTGGTCTGGGTCAGCCCATCATTGCCCGCGGCAATGACGGCGACCACCTTTGTCGCCTTGGTCGCCTGCAGCAGCGCGGTGTCCCACTTGGGCGAAAAGGCCACGCCCGGTTCGCCGAGCGACAAGTTGATGACGCTGGCACCGGCACCGGCGACGGCATCGATCGCGCGCGAAGCGTTTGCCCATGAGGTCGTGGCGCTGGCATCATAGGGATTGTAGGTCGCGATGTTCGCGCCGGGCGCGATGCCCATGATGTTGCGGCCGTTGTGCGCCGCGACCAGCAGGCTGGCGACCGCCGTGCCATGCACGTTGGAATATGTGGTCGCACCGCCATTGTAGGAGACCCGGGCCATGATATCGGCTTCGCTGGCCGAAAGACGCGTGTCGACAAGGCCGATGGTCACCCCGGCCCCGCGCCCTTGCACGTTGCTGAGATGCGGCGACCACTTGGTCTGCAGCATCCAGTTGTCCACCTGATCGAAGCCGGTGAACCCGTTGAGCCCATCGAACAGATCGACGAAGAACGCGCCGCGCTTGTCCGGGGCGAGCGCGGCGAGGTTCTGCGCAGACGTGGCGGAGATGCCATAACGCGCGAACAGCGGCGTCTGGAAGCTGGACTGGAACGTCCCGCCAAGCCGCGTGGTGACGGCCGAACCCCAGAACGTGTTCGAATTGCTGA
>NZ_NKIS01000022.1:0-22253 GCF_002278815.1 Novosphingobium sp. PASSN1
TCCACCACCAACATCCCGATCTCGCCACCTGGAAAACCAGGCGGCCCGCTACACCATCGGAATGAGGGGTCCCTTTTAGACGCCGATCACCCCGCTAACGGGGTCCCTTTTGCACGCCGGTCCACAGCCTGACGGCACTGTGTCCATGAACCTTCGTCAGACTTTCAAAGCCTTCCTCAAGGATACGGGCTTGCTGGAATGTCCGCGCACTGGGCAGCAGCGCACCCTGTATAGCCTGCGCCACACCTATGCCACCTTGGCCTTGCTCAATGATGGCATGGACGTTCACACATTGGCTAGGCAGATGGGCACCTCGATTGCCATGATTGAGCGGCACTACAGCCACCTCACGCCCCGGCTCAGGAAGGACATGCTGGCTGGGCGGTGGTCGTGAATGGTCGTGTGACACGACTGATTGTGGAAATGAGGGCGGAGGCCCGCGCCAGTCCATGCGTTAGAGCCTTTTCGCTTATTGACAGCTTGGACCGGGCCTATCACCCTTATCCGGGGGTCAAGCATGGACGTTAGATATCCAAAAGAATCCAGTGGTCGCTGGTCGATATTGAATGGGCAGATAGAACGCGGCTATCCTAGGAAATGCTACGATCTCACCGACAACGTTCGGCAGATTGAAGTTATGCGGCATAACGCTGCCGTTGCCGCCGTCGCTGGCAGGGATGGATTACCTCGAGCAGCAGCAGGCGCAATTCTCGGATTTCTTATTGCAGGACCTTTAGGAACTGTCGTCGGCGCAGGAGCTGGCGCATCGGGCGCCAGCGCAGGCCGTGATGGCGTTTCAGAGAGCTACACCATCACGATCACATTCAAAAACCATCAGTTTTTGCTTGGCGACGTTTCGATTTTTGAGCTTGAGCAGCTTAGAGGATTCTTGAACGCCTCTGCTCAAACAGCAATTCAACCGGTCGGAAGTGCGGCATCCGCTGCTGCGTTGCCGGCTGCCGCAACCAAGGCCAAGTCTGACGCTTACGCGGTCTTGCCTGAACCGATCAAAGGCCGTTCAACAAAGCAGAGGCCATTTCCGATTTTCAAGCTGACGAAGAATCTCGGTAAGCCGCCCGAAGCCAAAGCCATAGATCTGTTTTTTCGGCATCTCCAGGTCGCCTTAGACAGCCTCAATACGATCAAATGGCGGCACTACGATCTGGAGGTGGAGAGCGATCTCGAAATGGCCGAGGTTGTCGCGGTCGCATTGTCGGCCACCAGCCACCAAATTCGCCAGCTATCATCATTGTCTGGGACAGCCGATGAGGTTGTCGATGCGCTCGCAACATACTTCTCGGCCCTTATCCCAGAGGATGGGGTGCGGAAGGCATGGGCGAAGTCTAAACCGTCATCGGTCGTCTCGAAGGCAGGTGCCTTGAAAATATTCAAGAAATGCCGGTCATTTGATCCTCGCCCAGAAACTGTAAGCGAGCCGGAGGCTGCGAAGTCGCCAAACGGTCAAGTGACATTTGATGCTGACGAGATTGAGCAGAAACTGACAAAGCTAAAGAGTTTGCTGGATCGCGGTGTAATTAGTGATGATGAGTACCGTTCGGCACGGATGAAAACTCTTGGCATCTAACGTAACAGTGGGGAAGCATCAAAAATGTCGGACAACCAGAAATCAAAAAAGCAGGTCGCAAGAGATTATTTCGCTTCCCTCAATGAATCAATTCCACTGAGAGAGAGGGTTGATGACCTAGTTGAATATATGAAAATTCAGTTTGTAAATGGCCAAACGGAGAGAGTTGTATTTAATTACATTAGAGACATTATCCCTGATGAGAAAATGCCGAGATCTAATGATGAAGTTTTTCAAAAAATTATAGAACGAAAATTTCTGAAAGAGACAAATTATTACCGTGAAACATTGTTATCTAATGATAAAAATAGAAATATGACTATATGGAATTATATGAATTCTTTAGAAAAGATTTTAAAAATTCTCCCTCTTGTGAATTTATATGCGCCATTATTGGAAAACAGATATCATTGTTTTCGTCGGGATGGTAAGCTATATTTATCAGAGGGCCAAGAGGTTAAAGATAACGGTTGGATTTCCAGAGTTTGGGAATTGGGGGATGATTTGAAAAATATTTTTCCATTTCACTCTAAATCGCAGCTTGATCATCCTATTTCTAATGACACGATCGTCGAAATATCAAAGATTGTCTTATCTCAGGCTGAGGCTGAAGAGATGAGAGTTATTCTTAAAAAATACATCAGCCCACACCTTGCATTTGAGGAGTTGAAAAAGGGTGGGAGTTCTAGTTCGCACCTATCCAGTGGAGGTGGGGTAAAAAATTCTGGCGGGAGTAGTGGCCTTGGTGGCATCATACTTGCCCTGATGTTATTAGCTTTATTGGGGTATGTATTTCTAAAACCTAGCTCGCCATCTGCCTCCAGAGCCTCAGAATCCAACGTGGCCTCTGACGCTGGCGGCTCCGGTGGATACAGTGCCGGATCTAGTAGTACTTACAGCGGTTCCTCGTCTTCCATCCGTAACAGCATGGCGTCTGACACTCAAGAAAAATACGACAATCTGAGCTCGGAAGGTAAGGCTTATGTAGATGATCAGATGAAAAAGGCCGATGAGTTTTGCGCCAGGCATCCAGATGTTCAAGGCTGTTGGTAGGCTGTATTCTGGTTCGCTCTGCTGGAGGTGTATGGCACGATTTGTACTGCAGCCGTCTACTCCGTTGCCATGAGAGCCGTCAGCTGGCTGGGGTGCTGCCGTGAACGGTCGTGTCACACGACCATTCGTCGTCAGTCAGAGCAACTCAACAGCGGCACTCAGCTGATCGGGGTTCACGTCGATATACCGCTGCGTGACCTGAATGCTGGAATGACCCGCAAGAGCGGCAAGCAAGCGGACGTTGATACCCTTGTTTGCCAACCGGGTTATGAACGAGCGCCTGCCGGAATGGCTGGACGCACCTGTCAGGCCGCATTGTGCGTATATGTCGAGGAACAGCTGGCACATGGTGTTCGGCGAGAAGTGTCCGCCCTTTTGGCTTGGGAACAGCGGATCAGTGGCCAAGGCTGTCTGGGGCACGAATGAACGCAGTTCCCGGCGCAGCTTCTGGTTCAGGTACGCAGTCCGCGTCACGCCGCCCTTGGTTTGCTCAGCGCCCAATGTGAACTGGCTGCGGATTTGCCCATCATCGCCACGCACATCTGAAACGGTCAGCGCCGCTATCTCTTTGGCTCGAAGCCCGAGGTGGAAGCTGACCATAATGATCGCCCTATCCCGTGCTGCATGTCGCCGCGTAGCGCAGTGCGCCATGACTAGCTTCAGCTCTGCCTCATTGAGTGTCCGCGCCTGCTTCATTTCCTAAAAACCTCATATAATCAGTTATATGGGTATATATTCTTAGGTTATGTGCGGGCAACCGGTCGTTGATCTGCAAAGCCATCAATGATTTCAACGAGGTAAGCTGAAACCTAATAGAAGTACGATTTCATTAGGTTAGTGCCGGGTGGGCGCTGCTTCGTCGTTTGCTCGCGCAATGGGAAGTGCCGCAGCCCACAAGGGTGTTTTTACAAAGTGCCGTGTACGTTCCAGACCGCGACCATTCCGCTGTTCCTCCAGCAACCCCGCCCAGCAAAGTGGCCGCAGCACATGGATGTAGAGCGTGCCGGTCAGGCGGTAGTCGCGCAGCATCTCTTTTTCACTGACCCCGAACAGTGCTGCGCAAAGCCGTTCCTTGGTGACAGCCACCTGTGCTTCTTGATTGATGACGCCCAGCAATATGCCCCAGTCGCCGTCCAGCTGATCGCCATATCGGGTGTATTGGCCGTGATCGAGGACGCAGAGCAGGTGCGTGGCCAGGACGATCCACAGCACCGCCGGATGCGATTTGAGCTGCTTGCCCTGCTTCGTGACCTGCATCGCACCCTTGTAATGCCTGACCAGCTTCGCGCTCAACAGCACATCGTGGAGGATCATTAACGGCGGAAAATCTGGCTCATTGAGCACCTTGTTCATGTCATACAGCTCTGCGGCCGTATAATGTGGCCAATCGAATGCCTCAGCTGCCCAAGCCACGAAATACCGCTTGAGCGCCTTCAATGGGGTCAATCCAATCGGCCCATTTGCCTCGATATAGCCCAGTGTCAGCAATGCCGCCTTGAGCATGGGGGAATGCACAAGCTCGGGTTCATCATCGGTTATGGGCTCAAAGTGGATCATTGGCGATATGTGACCGATCAATCAGGTGACGCCAATATCCAACATGGATTACGGATGCCATGTGGATATTGCGGGGATGCATGAAGGATTTCGCGAAGCTCAATCTCCTCACAGCTGACGCTGTTCGGTATTTTTCTTTCTCATCTGATTAATCCCAAAGGCCTTTCGCTAGGAGGAACAAGCCACGCCGTTTCCGGCGTGACCCCTGTTACGGACCTTTCGCTGAGGTACCCAAACAACCGATATGGACACAACTTGGATAAACCAAGGGAGGCAGGTTTTGCGATCTCCTCATTACGTGCTCGTCAAACGCACATCACCAGCAGCCCATATCGGTAGCTCTCGCCGGTGACGTTGTGGGGTACTGTGGCATCCCACTCACTTCAGCCATAAAAATTTTAAGCCTGAAAAATTGGCGCATTTCTGCGCTATCCACCATTACGACTGCGCAAGTTATATTCTCCTCTGACCTGCGGGGAGACAACCTTAAGGCATCCAGCATGGTTCGCATGATGGGTAGTGCGCAGAAGCGGAATAACGAGAAATTCCTTGCCTACCGTCACAATGCCTTGCGGCCATGCCAAGAACGGATTCAGCAGCGCATATCAGTCGGCGCGCCAGCCTTTGCCTCGTTTGTTTTGCCCAGTCGGGCGCTAAATACAGTGCAGTTTCAAGCAGCTCTGCCTTCATAGCTATTTAGTAACAGAGGCAAAAAACATGGAGAAAACGGTTCTAACGGAGATATTTGACATGCTGCGCGGCATGAATGTGGTGGCGAACGAAGGCGAATTCAGCAGGGATTGGCTGGGGCGCAGCGAATGCTACCTGCGTTCCGTGCGGTTCAAAGGCACCGAGCCCAGCGTGGCCACCATCGCCATCTGCGCAAGCAAGCTACAGCACTACGGCAATCAGTTGGTTAAACAAACCGATCACCGCGAGCTTGGGCGGCGTTTCCTGTCATTGAGCGAGCAGTGCCACGCGCAAATCAATCAGCAGAGCAAAGCGATGTGGCTCTAAGAAATCAGCCCAAGGGTCCATTTTAACATATTATTTTCATAAGGATAATCGATCAACCGGAAAGGCATGCATGCACGTGAAAATCCGCGCTGCAATTTCTGCGCGATCCGAAATCTAGGAAGGGGCAATCTTGCAGGTCATGGGTTCCCCGCATTTGCGCGGAACCCTGTGCAACGCAGTCAATATTCCTGGGCCAGCATCACCGTCAGCACCCTGCAGGTCACCGTGGGATCGGTTGGATCGGGTGAGTGCATGAGCAGATCAAGATCGTAGTAGTCGAATTTCCAGAACACGAGCTGGCCCGCACACTCGAAGCTGCCGAAGTCATGCTCGCCATGAGGATCATTTTGCTGATTGAAGTCGGTGTAGCTGGTGACCCGTTCAAAAATCTGGCCCACATCACCCAAGTTGGCAATGCCCTGCGTGATCACCACGCGGCAGCCGGTGAGCGTGGTGCGGGCAGCATCATTGAGCGCGGCAATTTTTGCAGCGTCGTCGGCGGCCATTAGGCCTTCTTCCGCTTGGAGGTTGCCGCAATGGCTGCATCAAGCTCGCCGGATTTCGTGGCAGCTTCAAATGCCGCCAGTGCCGCACCAACCTCAGAGAGCTTGTTGACGAACAGGGCATTGCTGGTGCCATCGAGCAGCAATGGCCGCGCACCATACCGGCACTGAACATAGTAGCCGCCGTCCTGCGCCACGAACCATGCGCGGACCGCCTTGGGCTGCTTGCCTTCGGATTTAACGGGCAGCGTATAGCTGTCTCCCTTGATGGCTGCCGCCAGCACCAGCTTCTGGATTTCGATGGCGGCAATGAGGCGGCTGCGCCGATGCTCAATGTGATTGTTGGATTGGGGGCGATCCAACGTCTTCAGCGTAAACTTTGCAAACTGGCTCATTTGGCCTGCCTTTCATCGTCGTTGTCGATGATGGCAGTATATGGTCAGGCGACCCGGCGGCCTACCGGAAAGGCGATAAAATCGCATAAAATCAGATATTTGATGGAATCCGTTCTCAAATCAACGACGCTTGATGCGGAAACGCGCAAGAATGCTGTGGTCTGAGCAGCATAATGCTGCTGTCGCTGATTTATGGCCGACTAGTCACAGCCTATGCCGGAATGGTTTTGCCCTTGCGCAGCTTATTCCAGTACGTCTCCTGCTCTTTCTTGCGTTTCTGCGCATCCTTCTCGCGCTTCAAGCTATCCCGCGCTTGATCCACCTGACGCTTTTTGGAGGCAATGGCGTACTGCGCCGGGTTCAGGGGCTTGATCGGCTTCAACGTGGAAAATTCATAAAATCTCATACTCTTATTTAGCTACTGGCATCGAGATAGGCGGTGGCCTACTATCCAGTGGGATACCGAACATGCAGCCGCCCGCATCTTGCCGACGGCTGCACTGGGTTCGCAGACTAAATTAGTCGGGTTAATCCCGGGATGTCGAAAACTGATTCCCACTCGAAGTCTTTGGTGTAAAGCTCCACGTTGGTGAGGCTGATATTTGTCAGGCCGACCAGATTGTAGTTTGCAATAGCTTTCTCGGCAGCCTGCCAAGAACAATTCAAGATTGGCAGTATGAGTGCCGGATCTACGAAAAGCGTATCATGAATGGCGGTCGCGATCAGCATTTCAGTTGAGGTGTCGTAGCTCCATGTCGCCAAGTTAAGATCAACATGGTTGATGAGAGTTTTCAGAATCGGAGTAAGCCTGATCAAATCGCTTTGATTTGCATCAGACATTATAAAATCTATGCCTCCGATCTGTGCGGTTTTCGGCTTTACATTTATTGAAATCATTACAATATTCCTTTTTTTTGATAAATTGGTCTGCACAGGGCAAAGCTTTGCCCATCTTCGAACAGCAGGGTGCTGATCGAAATGTGCAGACCGAGATTGTTGGTTTTGGTGTGTGGCGAGCTTCGAACCCGCGCAGGTTAGTCGGTTAAACCGACTGATTGACGTTGCGTTTCGCGATCACGTAGTCGTCGATTGCGCGCATGGTGTCGCGGATGCTGCCATTGCTTGTCGCAACAATGCTGCGCACAATGTCAGGCGTGTAAGAAACGCCTTCGGCATCGAGGATGGTGCTCGCCCGCTCGATCCACGCATCAGTGCTAATGGGCGGCAGTTCCACCTGATCGAAACGATCAACGAGCGGACCATCCATGGTGTAGTGCCTGTTGGTCGTACCGATGATGCTGCCCCAGGTGTGCTGCTCGACAAAGCGTCGCATACGGTACTGATCGATGGGCTTAATTTGGTCGATCTCGTCGATGATGACAGTGGGAACCTCAACGCCCCTGATGCGCTGCCACTGCCAATCATTGAGAATTTTGTCGAACGTGTCAGCGGTGAAATCTGCGCCAATGTAAGTGCTAGCCAGATCGGGATCGCCGCAGCGAGTGCCAGCGATTACCGACGCAGCAGTGGTCTTTCCTGTGCCGGCTGGCCCATGCAGAATTAGATTTTCGTTGCGAATGCCGGCGGCATATTCGGCGATGCGTTGGCGGGTGTCTGGATCGCCAATGACGAGATCGTCGACCTTTTTGGGATTGTACTTGTGATTGTTTTTCATGATAAATTCCTTGATAGATGGAGGGTGGGCGCAATGGCCCACCCTGAGTTTTGCTAGTTAGACCGCAGCAGCTTCTTTGATCGTGGCCGCACGAGACGTTGCTGCCTTGCCCGGCGCAGCATCAGTCGTCGCATTCTCATCGTCAGCGATTGCGTCGCGCTCGTACGCGGCGAGCAGCGAGTTGATGATCGTCTCGTTGTTCGAGCGATAAACAATGCTGCCCGTGCCATCTGCGTCTTTGCGCATCAGCACCGCCATGAGTTCCAGCCCGTTGTCGTTGTCGGGCTGAAGATCGTCGATGAGTGTGATACCCCCAAGGAGGGGTTGAGCACTGGCGACACGTTCTTCACCGCCTTCGATCAGTTTTGCGCGCTTTTCCTTCTGCGAAGGCTGGCCATTAGCGGTCTTGCGAATTTCTTCGATTCCGCCGCGATCAGTAATGAAGGCATGCATGCTCTGCGTGTCGGGCTTTTCGAGGTCTGCGACATTGATGACGGTGGCATATGTGAAAGCTCGCTTGCCACAGTCCCCGAAAACAAAGCGCACGACCTTTGTGGTGAGGCTTGTGTTTTTCTGAGACGGCATACCGCGTTCGATCAGCATTACGTCGATGGTCTTGATAAGCTTGCGCTTACCTGCTTTCATAATCTTGATCTGCTGATAAAAAGTCTGACAACGATCAAGTACGCTGTAAAGTTCTTCATTGCTCTTTTTGTAGCTGCCCGCTTCCCAGTTTATGCGTGCAGTTTCAATATCACTGAGTGTGAACAGCGCGTTGTCGAGGGTGATGGCATTTGTGTTGGTATTAATCATTTTAGGTAGTCCTTCTAACCTACCCGGCAAATATGCGGGGCTTTGGATGTGACGCAGCGGAACTGCTGTGCCGTTGACCCAAATGTCAGAAGCGCGGGTGATTCGGATTTGGCTGGATTTGCCTCGGCGCTATGGTGTTAAGGTCGCGATTGAACGAACCGATACGGGCGCAGGTGGGGGACAGATGCACAAGCAGGTGCTTTTCAATCGGCAGAACCACTCGATCTTCGTGTTTCGTCAGGCGCCACCGTTCATGGAACGCGAAATGCCTGACGACGTGTCACTGGGGAAATTGCCCAAGCCACCTTTCACAGGAGCTGCTGGCTGGGAGTGTTCGGCCTATTATTACTGGTGGCTCTTCGTTCGAGAAAATCCAGCCATCCGCGACTTTTTGATGTCTGGCGCTGGACCACGCCCCGGCACAGTCGCCTTCGATTTTAGGCGGGTTTTCAAGATGGGTTTCCGCGAATGGTGGGAAACTGAGGGCCGCTATCTGTTCTGCGAGCCCCGAGAAAGTGGCATAGAAGTGGTGATGCCGCCAATTTCCGAGGAAGCTTTGGAGGATCGCTTGCTGGTCTCCATCCCGTTTCGTGGTGACATTGAGCAGACTTTAGCGGGCCTACGAAAGCTGCTGAGCAAGAACGCTGATGCCTTCAAATCGGAACAGGGGGTAAGCCGCGCCCGCTACCCAGTCATCGGCAAACCGGTGCTGGCAGCTTTGCACAAACGCTACCGTGTCTATCGCATCCGACGCGATCAACCTGACCTTTCGCTTCATCAAATCGCTGATGCTGCGGGCATTCAGGTAAATGGTGATCCCAACGATACGGACACCAAAAATCGCAAATCAGCAACGGTCAGCCGTTATTACAAGGAGGCGAAGCACATTGTTGAGCATGCAGGCATGGGCTTGTTTCCGGTGATGGACCCAAAGCAGATCGAAGGTATCAAGGTGAAAGCGCGTCGCCCCACGTGATCGGGAATGGTCTGTTAAACTGACTGTTTGTGATGGTGCAGGGCGCGCCGCAGCAAGCGACCTGATGTGGGGGGCAATCAGTCGCGTCACACAACCATTCGTGAAGTGGGTCAAATTTGCCCGACGAACGCCATGACACTCCCTGAGCAGCGTCAGAACAGCTATGCAGCCTCCAATGCGCTCTGGGGCTGTCAGCCGCTGGAAAACGCTGTTGTCAGGTGCTTGGGGTGTGCTGCACGGTTTTGACGGTCAAGCATCTGAAATTAAACGGTAAAGTGGCACGGCGTCAGACACGGCCCAGAATCGACATCGATAACTCATTGAAATCATTAGTCGGTTTGGACCAGCATTAGCATCATAATCCGCGTGTCGGGGGTTCGAGTCCCTCCTCCGCTACCAACCTCGGGTCCGGTAGCTTCCAAGCGCTTCCGCATTTTTCCGAAAATTCAAGAGAAAGCAGAGGGTTGCGGGTGATTCGCGTCCGCATTTGCCCGATGCCGTCCCCATGCAGCCAGATTTGGTGTGGGGGTAATTTGGGGGTATTTTCGCGGAGTGCCGGAAAGGAGCGATACCCCCAATGCCTCTCACAGAGACTCAGGCCCGAAATGCGAAGCCAACCGACCGGGCTTACAAGCTCTCCGATAGCGAGGGGCTGTTCCTGCTCGTTCAGCCAAACGGCACCTGTCCGTCGTCAGAACATTTGGGGCTACTCAGAAGGCTCATCGACATCTTCCAGCCAGATGAATGCGTCAACTACTTCAGCTCATGCGGATATGATCTAGATTGATCGAAAAATGCACTAAAGGTAATTCAGTGTAGTCTTGAGATAAAGTTTGATTGCAGCGTATTTTTTTCGTCTTCAGCAACGCTAAAGAGGCGCGGGCCGATGCCCGCGCCTCTTTAGTCTTAATGGTTCAGAAATTATTGCTTGGGATCAGAACTTGACGCCGAGCGTGCCGCCGAAGGTGCGCGGTTCAAGCGCCGAGGCAAAGGCCCAAAGGCCGGTTACCCCACCCGGAGCTGTGACTGACTGGGCAACCGTGAAGGACGCCGTGGTCGTCTGGACATTGGCCAGATTGCGGCCATAGACCCGCACGTAGGCATCAGCACCGCCGAGCGTGAAGTTTGCGGTCAGGCTGGCATCCAGCAAATCCTGCGTTTTGGTGCGGACACGGGGATCGTTGCCGCTGACCAAGATGGGGCCAGTGGCGAGATTGCCCGAAACACCAGCGATCGAGATCTGCTGGTCATAAGGGCTGATATGACGCCACTGGAGCGAGGTCACGACGCTTCCAAAGCTGGTCGGCAGGCTGTGTTCACCCGCCAGCGATCCGCTGAAAGTGGGGGCATAGATGAGATTGTTGTTGGTGAAATCGAACGGAACAATGGCACCAGCCGGATTGAGCCCACCAACGACATAGTTGCGGAAGTGGGAATCCATCAGCGACAGGCTGGCGGTCAACTTGAAGCCCGCACCCGGGCGCAGTGTCGCATCCGCCTCGATGCCCTTGATCAGCGCACCGCCGGGCACGTTGCCGGTGATGGTCTGGTTGCCGGTTGCGCAGGTGCAGGGAATCGTCTGGTTCTGCTGAGTATTCTTGTAGTCGGCAACGAATCCGGCGACGTTGAGCTGGAGCTTCCGATCGAGCAGATCGAGCTTGGTGCCGATCTCGTAGCTGTCAATCGTTTCGGGTTGGAAGGCAACCTGGGCGCGGATCGCGTCGCCAGCGCGCGGGCTGAAGCCGCCGGAGCGATAGCCGCGGGTCCAGCTGGCATAGAGCAAGGTGTCGTTGTTGGGGCGGAAGTCGATGCCCACCTTGGGGGTGAACTTCGAGAAGTTCGCCTTGCCCGGCGGGAACGGTGCGCCCTGGAAACCGTTGTTCAGGATCTTGAGGTCATGCGTCCAACGGCCGCCGAAGCTCAGACGGAACTTGTCAGCAAACGCCCAGTTGAAGTCGCCAAAGCCGGCATAGGATTCGGTCTTGGCGTATTCGATCTGATAACCCGGCGCGATCTTTGCCGGATCAGCCGCGTTGAGCAGGGCATTGCCGCCGCCAATGGTGGTGTATTGCAGGAAATTGTAGTGTGAGTTGAAGTAGAAGCCGCCGACTACGTAGTCGAACGTGCTGCCGATCTTGCCGGAAGCGCGCAGCTCCTGGCTCCACTGCGTATACTGTTGCTGACGCAGGACATAGTAGAGCGAATTGGTGCCGAAATCCTGCGTCTGACTTTCGTTGCTGTGCCGCCAGCCGGTGATCGAGGTCAGCTTCACGTCGCCAATCTCGTAGTTCATGCGGAGCGTTGCCGCCGGTGCCTTGTAGGTGGCATAGGTCGGGAGGCCGGAGATTTCGTCGATGTTCTTGATGGGCGTAGCGACCCCGTAGAACGCTTCGCCGGGCTTGGTCAGGCTGACATTGACCGGCACGAAGGACTGTTCGAGGTTTTCGACAGTCAACTGCGCGTCGAAGGGCGAGCCGTCGGGCCTGAACAGCAACGAGGCGCCGTAGCTGTCACTCTTGCTCCCGCCGGTGCGTGTCTTGGAGGTGGTGTTGAAATAGTAGCCGTCCGAAGCATTGTGCGAATACCAGGCCTTCACGCCAAAGCTGTGGCCGTCACCCAGATTGATGATCGCCTTGCCCGCCCAAGTGTTCCACTTGCCATAGCTGATCTCAGCCTTGGCTCCGGTTTGCATCGTCGGCTTGCTGCGTTCGATGCTGATGACGCCGCCGATTGTGTTGGCGCCAAACAGCGTGCCCTGGGGCCCGCGCAGCACTTCGATCTGGCCGATGTCGAAGGTATCCTGCAGCTGGCCAGTGTTGGTGCCGATCGTCACGCCATCGATGACGACGCCGACGGTCGGGGTCTGCGATTTTTCGACGTCGGCATAAGTGAGGCCGCGGATCGACAGGTTTGCCGCCTGTGCGCCTGAATTCTGCTGGGTGATGAGCAGGCCCGGCGCTGCGCCCTGAAGGTCGCCGATATTGACCGAGGCCTTGTTCTCAAGCGCGGCCGTATTGATCGCTGTGATCGCGATCGGAGTGGATTGCAGCGTTTCCGAGCGTCGGCGGGCCGAAACGATGATCTGGCCGCTGTCGCCGTTGTCGCCGCTTGCAGTTGCCGAGGCACCGGCATCTGCTGCGGCCTGTGCAAGGGCAGCATCCGAGAAACCGAAGAGCGCAAATGTGGATAGCGCGGCAACAGCCGAGCTGCGGGCAAACGCAGAACGCATGATTATCAACTCCCCCCGGATCGGCATGCATGCCGCCGTTTCTTATGTCGGCTGCGCGTATGCAATGCAGCGCAGGAGGGAGTTAACTGCGACATGTCACAGGTTGGCGAGTTGGAATGAGTGTTTTGGTTCGAATCAGGACTGCATCTGCCTGGTTTAGGCACCATCGAGGGCAATGATCGTATCTGCCATCGCCTTGCAGGCAATTCACGCGCCGAACACGAATGCCCGCGCCATTTTCTCGCCGATGGCGTTCAGGCCCATCGGGATATTGGCCATGCGGCTCTCGAAAAGGGGGGCCATGTTGTCCTTGAGCTCAGTCCAAGGGCTATCCTCGGTCATTGCTCGACCGGGCGTGATGCAGTTGACGCGCGCGTCCTGCAGCGCGAGCGTCTGCGACAGATCGGATGAATGGGGCATGCCGCTTCTAGCTCATTGTAGGGCTGCATGCCCCTGAGGGGCTCGACCGCACCGGTCGTGATGATGCGGATGATCGAGCCTGCATCGGACTTGACGATGGAGGCCTTCGCTGCCGCAGCGCATGGGACGGATATCGTCCTGCATCGCGGCATGCCAACCGGCATCACTGCCCTCGCCGAAGTTGGCGGAACCACTTGGCGCTTCAGCGTGGCCCCTGCGCCCGATCCTGCCAATGGCGCCGACCAGAATGGCCTTCCTGTCCTTGAGCCCCAGATCCATCACGCACCCATTCTCCGGTTGAGAGTGCGTGCACGACAATTGGCGCGGTGTGGTGACGCGGCCGGTCGCGTTGGGGCTAGGGAAAGTTCAGGCGGCGCCCGGTACGCGCCAATCGGCAAGTGTTGTCACGGCGTCGTCGAGCCGGACCAGTGTCTTGCCCGAAGTCTGGCCGGACATCAGTCGGATGAATGCCTCAGGCGCAGCTTCGATCCCCGTGGCAACGTTTTCGGTGGCGACAAGTTCGCCCGAGCGGATCCAGCCGGTCAGCCGGGCCTGCGCTTCCTCGATCAGGTCCGCTGCCTCGTAGGCGAGGAAGCCGCGCATGGTGATGCGATTGACCAGCACCTGCCAGATATTGGCGATGCGGTAGGGATCGGTCTGGTGGTTGTAGTTGGAGACCATGCCGCAGACCGGAATACGCCCAAAGGCCTTCATCCGGGGCAGCACCGCGTCGAGCGTCGCGCCGCCGACATTGTCGAAATAGAGATCTATGCCGGACGGGAAGTGCCGGTCGATCTCGGCACCTAGATCCGGTGCGGCGCGGTAGTCGATGGCACCGTGAAAGCCGAGATCCTCGACAATTGCGCGCGCCTTTTGGGCGGTGCTCACGGTGCCGATCACCCGGCAGCCGCAGAGGCGCGCGACCTGTCCGGCGACAGAGCCGACCGCACCGGCCGCCGCGCTCACCAGAACTTCGTCGCCCTCGCGCATTTCGCCATAGCGCTTGAGCCCGACATAGGCCGTGATGCCCGACCACCCGGCGGCACCCATGTAGACGGTGAGCGGCAAGTCCGGCGCGACCGACACGTTCTCAAAGGCGACCGAATTCGGCGCGATGACCGAATAGTTCTCCCAGCCGATGAAGGCCCGGCCGAAATCGCCTTCGCGGAAATCGGGGTTGCGGGAGGCCACGACCTCGCCGAGCACCATTGTGGGGATCAGCCCGCCGATCGGTACCGACGGCAGATAGCTCTTCACATCATCGAGCATGCCGCGCACGGCAGGATCGATCGCGAAGACGCGGTTGCGCAGGAGCACTTCGCCTTCGCGAAGTTCCGGGACCCGCGCCTCCTCGATTCGGAACGTATCAGCCGTGGGCACGCCTTGCGGGCGCGCGGCCAAAACGATGCGGCGGTTGATCATGGCTCTCTCCCCAAACTTGCGCGGTCTTCTGGACGAGCGCCGGGTCTCGGTAAACTGGCCTTCGTCACAGTTTATTCCGGGTGAGCTAGCCAAAGCTGCAGGTACCCCGGTGCCGCCGGCCGCGCTACATCACGGGAAATGCTCAGGATCGCCCGATGGCGAGAACGCCTGGCCAGAGCATGACGAGGATTGTGCCATGAATGCTCCCGAGAATACCTCGCGCTATTCGCCCGAGTTCGACATGCCGGTACGCGGCGATGTGATCACCGCCGACCGCTACATCTCGCGCGAATGGATGGAGCTCGAAAACCGGCACCTCTGGCCCAAGGTCTGGCATCTGGGAGCGGTCCTCGCCGAGTTCGAGGAACCGGGCGATATCGTCCGCCACAATTTCGGCAAGGAATCTGTGATCATGGTCAGGCAGGAGGACGGTTCGATCCGCGCCTTCTACAACACCTGCCCGCACCGTGGTAATCGCCTCGTGCTGGGCGATGTCGCCAGCGTACCCAAGATCGTCTGCGGCTATCACAGCTGGCAGTACGATCTCGATGGCACGCTTTCCGCCGTGCAGGATCCCGACGACTTCGGGGGGGGCAACCCCTGCGGCAAGGTGAAGCTTACCGAACTGCGCTGCGAGACCTGGGGCCCGTTCGTGTTCTGGTGCATGGACGATGATGTGAAGCCGCTGCTCGCATGGCTGGATCCCTACCCGGAGCGGCTCAAGAACTACGGGCTCGAGAACTGGGTGCGCGTGCTCAACCTCTCGGCGGATGCGGACTTCAACTGGAAGATCATCCGTGACAATTTCAACGAGAGCTATCACCTTCCGACGATCCATCCGGAGCTGGCGACCTTTATCAACGATGGGCTGCCGACCACGCTGTTCGAGATGTATCCCAGCGGGCACAACGCGATGTGGATGATCGGCCATCAGGCGACGACGCGGAAGGATTTTCATTCCGCAGAAGTGCCTGCCCCGCTTGACGATATCGCGCGCGCATGGGGGATCGATCCGGCGGACTACAATGGCCGCACCGGCGACATCCGCGCGGCAGTGATCGCGGCCAAGCGCAAGCTCGGGCCGGAGCGGGGCTATGCCAACTATCCCGACATGACCGACCAGCAGCTGGTCGACTATTTCCACTGCACGATGTTCCCCAACCTGACGCTGACGATGTCGCCGGAACAATGCCAGATCCTGCGCACCGAGCCGCATCCGACCGACCCCGAGAAGTGCATTTTTCAGCACTGGTGCCTCTATCCGCCGGTGGAGGGGATGCAGGAAGTTGAAACGCCGATCGGCATGGTGCCGCTGCGCCACGATGCGGCGCATTACCATACCCGTTATGGCGAGGGCGTGACGCTCGGCTTCGTCGCGGATCAGGATCTCTCGATCGGCACCAGCCAGCAGCAGGGTCTCAATTCGCGCGGCTTCAAGGGCTGTATCCTGCCGATGCAGGAGAAGCGCATCCAGCGCTTCCATGAGCTGCTCAACGACATGGTGCTGGGCAAGGACTGACGCCGCTGCACAGCAGGCGAGAAATCGGCTCTGGCGCGCTTGCGGGATGACTTTCCCGTCTGGCGGTCCGTGCTAACAGAATGGATCGGAGCGAGTGAAGAGCAAGCAAGGCTAGTGAGACCGCAAGGTCGATGTCGCCGTGCTTGGGGCGACCGACGCGGCCTATCCGGCGGCGCAGGTTGTTTGCCCGCAATCATCGCCTCGCCGTTTTTGCCCGCGCTGGGCTCGACATAGCGTTTGAGGATCGAATTCAGCATACGCTGTCGAGCGTTATTGTTATTGTGCGGTCCATCCCCCGTCGATCACCAGTTCGGCGCCGGTCATATAGGAGCTGTCCTCGCTGGCGAGGAAGAAAGCGGCGGCGGCCAGTTCCGAGGGATCGGCGAGGCGGCCAATCGGCGTGCGGCCCGCGACCATGTCGACGAGGTCCTGCGCCTTTTCGGCGGCACCGCTATCGACCCAGCGCTGGAAACCCTGCTGGAGCAGCGGGGTGGTGACGAAGCCGGGATGGAGCGAATTGGCGCGGATCGGCATGCCCTTGGCCGCAAACTCGAGCGCGATTCCCTTGGTGAACATTCGCACCGCGCCCTTGCTGGCATTGTAGGCGGAAACCTCGCTCATCCCGACAAGGCCCATGATCGAGCTGACATTGATGATCGAGGCCCCGCCTTTGAAATTGGCACCACTCGCCGCCATTATCGGAACGAAGGCGCGCGTGCCCATAAACACGCCGTCGACATTGATCGCCATGATCCGCCGCCAACCCTCGTCGGTCAGCGATTCGACCGGGCCGGTCAGGTCGGTGCCGGCATTGTTGACGAGGATGTGGAGGCGGCCATGATGCGCCTCAACATGGGCGCGGGTGTGCTCCCAGTCCTCGGCGCGGGTGACATCGGCCCGGACGTAGCTCGCCGCCTGGCCATGCCGGGCAAGCGCCGCGGTGACGGCTTCGCTATCGGGGGCATCGAGATCGGTCAGTACGACTTCCGCACCTTCGGCCAGGAAGCGCACCACGCAAGCCTCGCCGATCCCGCGCAGACCCCCTGATACCAATGCAACGCGTCCCTTCAGCCGCTGGCTGCCAAATTCGCTCATGTTCCCGTTCTCTCCCGCTGCTGCCGTGCTGAAACCCTGTCACTTTTCAGCAGGTGCCGAGGAAGAATGACGTAACACCATGCCCGCTGTAACCTATGCATTGCGCGGGGGTGACGCGGACGGGGGGCCGCGCCACAAGGGTTGGCAAAGTCCCCGGATGTGCACTGGCTGCGCCAGCAGGATTGGGACAGCACAGGAATGAGCGAACAGGGCAGGAGGCGCATCCGCCCCGGAGCAGCTGCGTGCTGATGTGCGGCGGCGTTTGGCGCGATATGGACGTCGCCCGGCTCGAATTGCTCAAGCTGCCGGCCGAGGACGCGCGCGTGCCAACCTGCGTGTTCGAAGACTTCGAGTCTATCGCCGCGATCAAGGCGGCGGATCTCTTCATCACCTAGGCCTGCGACTGAGGCTGCCCGACCCTGTGCCGACTCTGCTGCGCGTTTGTGTTCACTATCGCGCCCAAGCAAGCAAAAGTGGATTGCCTCCTCCGCTGGGTGATTTTAGAGGACGTCGACGGAAGAGGAACGCTATGGACCTGTCGATCGAGACGATCAACTCGGTACGGATCAGCGGATCCGAGGATATCCGGCGGGCTGCCGAGGCACTGCACACTCTGGCGTTGCAGATAGGGTTGCGTGCAGCCCCTGCCCACAACATTGCCGACAAGCGCACGCCGGTCGATGTCGAAGACAACATTCTCGCACGCGATGTGTTCGGCTGGCAGGAGGGCAAGGTCTGGTGGTGTAATGCGCGGATTGCGCTAAATTCGCCGATCACCACGGCATGCCGGTTTGAGAGCGAGCCGTTTTGGGTGAACGCGGACGGATTTCGCACCCGCCATCCCAACCACTACCTCGCCGATATCGACCTTTCCGAGTTCGAGCAGCGCGCGATGACCCGCGCGGCGATTGTTGTGCCGGTGCATCTGCCCTTCGGTCAGATCGGCGCAGTGAGTTTCAATCCGATCGACCGGTATCTGATCGACCTGACGCAGTTGTTCCACGATCACAGCGATGCGCTGGGTGTTTACGCGCGGACCTTCATTGCGAGCTATGTCCATGTGAAAGGATCCGTTCAGGCGCTGCCGCCAGGCAACCGGCTTTCCAAACGCGAGGTGGAATGCCTGCGCTGGGCTGCGGTCGGCAAGACCGATCTCGAGATTAGCATGATCATGGCGCGCAGCCGGGCAACAGTGCGGTTTCACATCCACAACGCCTCGATCAAGCTCAATTCGGTGACGCGCAGCCAGACCGTGTTCAAGGCCGCGCAGCTCGGATATATCTCGCTCAGTCGTTGAACCGGTCGGCCTCAGACTGCGGTCCGCCGGTCTTCCTTGATCATTTCTGCCGCGCGCAGGGCGAGAGCCATCGCCGGTGCATTGGTATTGCCGGTGATGTGCCCCGGCATGACCGAGCAATCGACAACGCGCAGGCCTTCGGCGCCATTCACTCTCAAGCGCGGATCGACCACGGCGCGGTTATCGCTGCCCATGCGGCAGGTGCCGATGGCGTGTAGGCCGCACTGCGAATAGCGGCGGAACGCGGCGAGAATGTCCTCGTCGCTTTCCACTCCGCGGCCGGGCAGCAGTTCTTCGCCAAGAAGGTCACCCAGCGGCGGCGAATCCATGAAGGCACGCATCTTGCGCACCAGCGCCACCGCGCTTTGCCGGTCGTTTTCGGTGGTAAGGAAATTGGGCATGATCTCCGGCGCATCAGAGGCGCGGGGACCGGTAATGCCGAGGCTGCCCTCACTCGTGAGGCGAAGCAGCTGGCCATAGATCGTGACACCCGGACGGCGGTCGATCTGGTCGAGCGGGACGGGGTTGTTCTCGTCGCCCAGCGCGAATGTGTAGCCACCGAGATAGAGCTGTGCATCGGTACGTCGATCGGGATGGTGGACATTGCAGAAGGCGCCAACCTCGAAGGGGCCCGTCGCCATGATCCCGCCGCGCGTCACGAAATAGCGCGCCATCGCAGCCGCAAGGCCGAGGCCATGGAAGCTGCGGTGTGTGCCCTTGCCGCGCTCCAGGCGGTAAGGCAGCGAGATCGAGAGATGCTCGATCATGCGCTCGCCCACGTCGGGAGATTCCGCGACCACGGCGACGCCCGCCTGCTGCAGCCGTTCAGCGGAACCAATGCCCGAACGCTGAAGCAGAAGCGGACTTTCCATGGCGCCTGCCGATACGATGATCTCGCCCGCGCAATCAAAGCGCATCGGCCGCCCGGCGACATCTGCCTCGATCGCCACGGCGCGGCGCCCGTCGAACACGATTCGCTGGGCCAGGGCATGGGTGACGACGGTGACGTTGCGGCGCTTGCGCGCGGGTGCCAGAAACGTGTCGGCGGCGCCTTGGCGGCGGCCATGGTGGATATTGTGGCTGTAGAGCCCGACACGCGGACCGGTGCTGCCGTTGAGATCGTCAACATGGCGCAGGCCGAGAGCGGTGCCCGCCGCGATCATCTGATCGGCGAGCGGATAGGTGTAGATCGCGGGATCGACGTGGACAGGTCCGCCGCTGCCACGCAGTTCGGACGGGCCGGCAGCGTGGTCCTCCAGCGCCTTGAACGCCGCAGTCATGGTCGCGCCGTTCCAGCCGGTCGCGCCCTTGTCGCGCTCCCACGCGTCGTAGTCTGCGGGCTCGCCCCGGCTCCAGATCATGCCATTTACCGAGGAAGAACCGCCAAGGCCTTTGCCGCGGATCCAGAATTCGCCGGTTTCGCCGCCCGCTTGCGCACCGGATTCGCGCGGCTGGGTCACGTTGTAGAGCCAGATCTTGTCCGGGTTGGTGACGAGCTTGGCGACGCCCTTGGGCAGCCGGTTCCAGAACCCGTTCTCGCCGCCCGCTTCGAGCAATAGCACGCGCGTGGCGCTATCGGCGCTCAGCCGTTCGGCAACCACACAACCCGCTGAACCCGCACCGACGATGATATAGTCCCACACGCCGTTCATAGTCGTTCTCCCGCGCCCGGTAGTGGCACGGAAAGACGCGATCGCTGCCTAGCAGTTTGCTAAGCCTCGCGGTGTGCACCTCGTTTATCGCACAGGTGCTGCGCGGATTGGCTGAAGCTAGTGTCACGTTGGATAAATTATGTGCAGGAGAGACGACTATGCCCTTCACCGGCCCGATCGAAGACCGCATCGCGATCCGCGAACTGCTCGATGCCTATGCCGATGCAGTAACGCTATGCGATGCCGAAGCGTGGGGTGCGACCTGGGACGAGGATGCCGAATGGTCGCTCCCCGATTACCCCGAAATCGGCACCACTCGCGGCCGCCCGGCGATCGTGGCGATGTGGGTGGAGGCAATGAAGGGCTTTCCCGGTATCATGTTCGAAGCTTGGCCTGGCTCGATCGAGGTGGAAGGCGATACGGCGCGGGTCCGCAGCTGGACTTCTGAAATCTACGATCAGAGCGGCCTTACGCTGCGTGACCGCGGGCACTATGAGGATCTTTGTGTTAAGCGCGAAGGAAAGTGGCTGTTTAAGAGCCGCAGCTTCCGCAACATTCACCGCCAAGCGACGCCGAAGGGGTGATTAGATCGAAGAATGTGCATTATATAATTGCATATTAATATAATTTTTAAAAATTATCGAGATTCTACGTGAATTTCATTTAATATCTGGCGGTTCTATGCTTGCCGGCCTGGCGTCATGTCGTGGACGACCTCCACACCAGCATAGCTGTGCGATGATGTGGTCGTTGTAGGTCCATGTGTGGACGACCTCCGCTGCGTAAGAGCTTTTCGGCAATGAAGACCTCGGTCGGGTGCATCCATGCGTTCGGCCTGTTCGTGCAGCGCCTGATGGCTGCTGGCCTTGATGAAGTCCGCAGGCTGGCTCCCTAATCACGTCAGTGCGCTCGAAGCGCTGTGACCCTCTGGATTTCATCAACCCCCGGTCTGACCGGTTGGTCATTACTACAGAGGTGCTCCAACGCATCCCTTCACGCCAGTGTCGAGCGATCTATGCGGCGATGGCATAGACCTCCATCTGCGTCATCACGACCCAGGCGATGCGGGCTGTCTTGTTGGCTAGCACCACCGTCGCGATCTTGGTCGGGTTGCGCTCGAGCATCAGGGGCACCTTGTGGCCGATCGCGATTAGCTCGCGCGCCCAGTGTTGTGCCGATGCGCAGGCTTCCATGACGATCAGGCAAGGGGGCAACTCCCCGAAGAACCGGATCACCTCGGAGCGACGCAGCTTGCGCCGTATTAGCAATGCGCCATCGTCCGCGATGGAGTGCACTTGGAATACATTCTTCGCCAGATCCAATCCGACGGTGACAACCTCCTGCCCCATTGAACGACTCCTAGACGTGGACCTACAACGACCACATCTTTGCACAGCTACGCTTGTGCGGAGGTCGTCCACGACATCACGTCACCGTCCCTCTGTGGCGGGCTCATCCACCATAGCGATCGTGGATCGCAATACGTGTCCATCAAGTACACCGAGCGCCTCGCCGAATTAGGGATTGAGCCCTCGGTTGGCAGCGCCGGCGACAACTATGACAACGCTTTGGCAAAGACGATCAACGGCCTCTACTAAGCTGAGGTGATCCATCGGGCTGACCATGGCGCAGCTTCGAAGCGGTCGAATAAGCCACGCTTGAATGGGGTAACTGGTTCAACCAAGGTCGGCTCCTGGAGCCGATCGCTCAGCCAACTATTTAACGTAAAGCCTTCGATCATCCGGTAACTCTGGTTGGGAATGGCTGGAAAAATACCCCACTGCAACAGATTGCACTCTGGCCGCCGAAAAATAAAAACACGTCATCGCAGACCATGGGCGAGCGGAGGTATTGATGGGGGTAGTCTGCGTTAATACTCAATAAAAATAGATTTTATCAGTTGTTTGAGCTGAATATTTGGATCCCTCCTCCGCTACCATCCACCAACGTCCGTATCGTTCCACTTGCCGCAAGGTATGTCCGGTTGGTGGGCTAGTTTGCCCGGGAGCCAGCGGGAACGGTGGTCTTTTTCTATTCAAGGCGAG
>NZ_NKIS01000039.1:0-1348 GCF_002278815.1 Novosphingobium sp. PASSN1
CGATGAACACATGGAGGTTTTCGCGCGCAGCTTCCTGCCCGACGAATTCGGCGAGCGTCTTGGGACGCAGCGCCGCGTCCGGATCTTCGGTCTGGCGGCGGGGGGTGAGGATGGGGTTGTCGGTCATGGCCTGAGATGTTTCGCCGCATCGCGGGAATGATGAAGAATGCGGGCGATTACAATGCCATCGTTTTCAACTTTGTAGAGAATGCGATGGCTGCGATGAACCACGCAGCGAATGTCGTTGCCATAGCCGGGGCGTAGCTCCCCGCTCAGGGGGAACGTTTCGAGGCGAGTCAGCACCTTGTCGATCCCGCGCTGATAGGCGTCTGCCGCATCGTCGCCGAAGTGCTCGGCACCAAATGCGTCAATTTCGACCAGATCGGCGATAGCTGCCTCGCTCAGCCTTACATCAGGCACGCTGTGCGCGGCGCTTTGCGATGATATCTTCGATGATTTCAGTCGGGTCCCTGTCAACGATTCCGGAGGCAAGGCCTTCCTCGACCTTGGCACGCACCCATGCCGTGTCCGCAGCCTCTTCGAGATCGCGGCGCACGAGGTCTCGCAGATACTCGCCGGCATTGCCGTAGCCGCAGTCGTCGATCCGCAGCTTCAAGGGGCCGGCAAGCTCGTCGGGAATTGAAAAGCTGAGGTCGGTCATGGCGAGTTTATAGCTTGTTGCGCGGGTGAAGGCAAAGCGACTGCGTCACCGTCGTCGTCCAATGACCAACGCGCCAGTCGCCAGACGCTGCCGATGCTGTCAGTCGGCGAGCCTGCTTGTTGAAGGTGCAACTTCAACGAGTTGCCGGACTGAAATTTGCCGGAGATCCAGACGACCAGTCGCCCATCCGGAAGTGTCCTGTATGCGTCGCTGGGGTAAAAGCACATCACGTTGATCTGCCCGACCACTTCCACAAGCTCTGGCGATACTGTTTCGGTCCCCTCAACCAGCTTGTGTCCCCGCAAGCCCAACCAGATATGCTGGAAGGGATTTTGCGTTCTGCCAAATCGTTCTGGGAGTAGAATTTCCGATATGGCGATCCGGACGGTTGTGATCCCGCTCTTAGTCGAAACTGGTGCATGAGAGGCAAGGATAGGATGCTCTCTGACTGCAAGCGAGCACGGGAACGCGCTGGTGCTTGGCGCCATTGCCGCTGCCGCGAGAAGGAATAGCGCAAGCCTCAACCCGCCGCCCGCTTCAGCGCCACCCGCACCAGATCGTTCAGCCCGGCATCATCGCCCAGTTCCTTGACCGCCGCGGCCACGGCCATGCTGGCGGTCGCGGGCTTGAAGCCGAGGTTCTGGAGGGCGGAGATCGCGTCCGCGCTCACCGAACCGGCGGGCACGG